>JBHLKM010000047.1:0-4004 GCA_048886685.1 Candidatus Hodarchaeota archaeon | reverse complement strand
TTCCAGCACTGTACAGTGGTGCAGCTGAAGAAAGCATACAACTAGAAGCTATTAGTTATATTATTCTGTTTCTAACTAGTATCTCTGGATTGATTGGTACTATCGCATGGTGGACTCTCGCGGATCATACTTAGGAAGCTGAATTAAAGCCTCAGGAAAAAGAAATTAGTTCCCATTTTGATATATTATCGGTATATACGGAGGTTCGTGTGTAATACCAACGAACAGTTCCTATAAAAAGTTGATTTAGGAATAATAGCAAATTTGTCTCTCTATATATTATTCTAAGAGACGCTTTTCACCTTTAAGACCCATTATTTCTGTAATCACTTGACTGGATTCCATGCATCCGAGATATTCTCCTTTCGGATTTCTCAATGCATAATATTCGATTAATATCTTTTCAACATTGTCATTAATTTTCAAATCAATCCAAAACCGAGCTTTATTGCGTATATTATCTTTCATTTCTTGAATAATCTGTTCTACTTTATCTAAACTTTTATTAGGATGACATTTTCTCACATCACGGCCTAAAACTTTTTCCGATCTCTTAAATAAACGTGTTTCATGTTTATTCCAAACCAAAACCTTATCATTTTTATCTAAAATAGAAAATTCAATTGGAATTGTTTCTAACATAGCTTCTAAAACATCAGAGGGAATATTTCCTTTCACGATCTATACACTCCTATAAAATCCATTATAATTATTACATATATTAAATTGCTACTAGGAATTTTCTTCTATAACAGATGTGCAATAACCAACGTTTAGAAAAAGATTTAATTACATTTTAATACACGTCGCATGATGAGTAAAAACGGGGGAGGAAACATGTCAAGAACATAATGCAGATAAAAGGCTAGATTCGTATTTTTTGAGGTAAAGAATAAAGGAATTGGCTTAAAGAATTCATTGTCTTTTCTTAAGTTGGCGAAATTGAGTCAGGGTCAATAAAGAGAGAAGCAAAAAGAGAACCTGCCAACCAGGGGTAGAAGCAGTCGTTGTAGAAGTCGAGAGTTGGGGGATCGCGCCAACTTCGCCTGAGTATTCACTTTCACCTTGACTATTGATAGCAGTAACCACATAATAATACGTTTCTCCATTGATGACTGTCAGATCAACATAGCTCAAAGTAATCGAACTCCCAATTAAGGAATACGGGCCACCACTGCTTGCTGCCCGATAAATTTTGTATTCGGTAATTAGTGCTCCACCATCATCCACTGGTGCCTGCCATTCAAGTTTAACTTGCCCATCACCTGCTAATGCCCATAAAACTGGTGGTGTCGGAAAAAAAGTGGTATTAAAATCATCAACAGCGCTTCTAACCAGTGTATAGACGTACATATCCGCGTATAATTGATCATGAGTTAAATCCTCAACAGTAATGTTTTTTGCACCATCAAGAGGAGAAGAAAGAGGCGAGACAACCCCATCGGATGGACTATAAATGGATGTATAACTGATATTTCCTGGAATATGAGTACCATTATAGCTATAACCAGAATAAAGAGATGCTCGCTCCCCTATAGTGTCATTTAATATACCCCCTGGAGTTTCATCCCCTTCGTTTAAGTTTAAATCTTCCATATTAAAATTATGGTGTGGACTCCCCAAACTCACATAGTCATCAACTTTATCTATTCCGTCTAGAAATTTGATGTAATACCTACTACTAATCCCTCCCATACTATGTCCGACAAGATCAATTTTTTCCGCACCAGTCTCCGCTAAAATCTCATCCACCCATTGCTTTATCTTGTTGGCATTGTCGATATTATCTTGACAAGTAGCAGCTTTTGGATTATCAAACCAATCAGCATAAAGAAAACTCTTTGGCCACCCATCAGCTTCGAACCACCTTATGAAGTATTTCCAATCCCCAGCTCCTTTAGTCCATCCATGAAGAAATAATATTGGATTCTGGTTTTGGGCTGTCATTACTGTTGGATTAGCCTTACTACTAGCAAAACAAGGTAAGATGAGAATTGAACCTACTATAATTAGTATCGCTTTATTTCTTCCCTTCTCATTTCATCCTCTCCTGGGAAAAAAATTCAAAACTAATTATAATTAAGTATATTCTGGAAATTTAAATTTTTTTATTTTGTTCAATAAAAATCTTATAACAATCGAATTGGATAATTATCTATCAGCTAATAATTGCCAAGAAAGGTAGGTTTTTCATCTCTATATAACCTTCTTTACAAATTTGAAATAACTTCATCCTTAAATGAAATTAACTTATCCTTCATTTCAGAAACATTATTCGTAGGGCTCAGATTTGATACCATCATCTTTACTCCTAAGTCTGTTGCTTGTCTAAACTTATTAACAAGAACTTCTGGAGTTCCAATAAATCCATACTGCTTAAGTTCCTCTTTAGGCTTTTTTCCTTTCGTTACCAGGTCTTTAATTATCATATCATATTCTTCATTATTCTTTGCAATGTGAATAGCCGAGAAACCAGAAATGAAGAAATCACTCAATCGTTTATTGTTTTTTTCTAATTCTGGTTCTAATAATTCAATTTTTTCTTTTAGTGATTTTAAATTTCTTGGAATATTGAAACCATCAGCATATTTTGCAGTAATTTTTATCATTCGTGGCTTATCTGCTCCAACTGATATTCTAAATGGATTTTGGATTGGTTGAGGAATATTAATTGCATTATTTAATTTCCAATACTTACCTTCATAAGAAAAAGTTTCATTGTGTAACATTCCTCGTAAAATTTGCAGTGCTTCTTCAAAACGATCAACCCGTTCTTTCGCTGAAGGCATTCCACGTCCTTTTTCCATTAGATCATATCCTTCATATTCTGGTTTATTCCATCCTGCTCCTATTAACAATTCATACCGTCCATTTGTCATTTGATCTAATGTTGCTATTGATTTTGCAAGAAAAGCAGGATTCCTTAATGAGTTGAATAATACGCTATGTCCCAAACGGATTTTCTTTGTTTGGACACCTATCCCGGTCATTGTTGTCCAAGCTTCAAGATAAGGTTCCTTACCCTTATTAGCAAACCCATGAACGTGATCATTTAAAAAAACTCCAAAATAGTCTAATTTTTCAGCCTGTTTTGCTAACTCCAACATACCTGAGTAAGTTGTTCCTGCTCTAATATAAACTCCAAATTTCATAAATTATCCTTCCTAAATTCCTCTTTTATTTCAAATTTTCTTTCCTGTTCTTCTGGAGAAGTAAAAGGGAAGATATAGGTATCCTTTTCTGGAATTGTACAACCTGAAAGTAGAAATGATGTTGTTACTATAATCCCTAACAGATTACCTTTTTTCATTTTACTAAAACTTTTATTCATTTAAATTCCCAGTGAAATGATAAACTGAATTTAAATAAAAATTTAGGTTTGGGCATTTAATGCTTATCTGAATTACATCTATGGGAAAGTATATGACCTTCTATTACATTTTTATTCTTTATAAAATAAGGATCTAATATTACCAATACTTCTTTCTCTAAGACTTCATTATTCCATCTTTCTTGTTTCTTTTTGAGTTTTATCAAGAATTTATTCCAGAATTCTTCTTTAGGATAAACAATTCCGATGATAATTTCACTTACAAAGATCATCCTTATTTTTGTAGTTTAACCTTTTTTCTTAACAAGTATATAAAGCCCATCAAGAGATAGGAACTGAGAGAAAGACTGGTGAGAAGACCCCTACCGAATACCCCCTATTCCTTGTGTCTCGTCAGTTTCAGCTGCCCCTCCCCACATATCAAATATACCAAAAAGGTCTACAACCTTCATTTCAAAGCTTCTTGTTCTAGCTTCGACAGTTATTGTATTTATAATATCTAAAAATTGTTGTCGATTGGATTAGGTAAATTGAACAGTAGTTGATACAGATTTTATCAAATCAGAGTCAATCGCTTGTAATGGAGCTAATAAGTTGTCTTCTGAGTTTTTAAATTATTTTCTTTGCCCACATCGAAAAATTATTATTAAATAGATTTGTTTTTAATTTGTTT
>JBHLKM010000046.1:0-4744 GCA_048886685.1 Candidatus Hodarchaeota archaeon | reverse complement strand
ATCTCAGGTAAATTAAAAAACGATAATCTCATAGATTTTAAGCAAAGAATATTACAAGAATTAAATTATTGCGTAAAAACTTATCATCACTTCAAATCAGAAAGAATTAATTTGGATGATTATAAATTTGGGCTTTTAGATAATGATCGAAATGTTACTGAATTTAATGAGATGAATGAAAAATTTTTCCAGGCCTTATTAGCTTCTCTTCGAAATTTATTAATTGTAGGGAAAAATTTCGATATTGAAAAATTCAAGTCTCACGAAATCTTTTACCGTTGGTTTGATAAATATACTAATAGAGTCTAATTTTGCTGCTATATAATTTTAACATAAATAAAAAAATAGTCAATTTAGAGGATTTATAACCGTATATAGCGATTTCTTTCCCATTCAGAAACAACTACTCTATAGGCATCGTATTCTTCAAGTTTTGCATAATAGTAATTCTTAAATGCAGTTTCCCCAAATACTTCTTTCATTAGTTCAGAATTTTTAAATTCTATTAATGCTTCATGTAGACTTCCTGGTAAAGAAATTATTCCTTCTTTTTCCATCTCTTTAGATGAAAGATGATAGACGTTTCTATCTGTAGGTTCCGTAATTTCAATATTATCTGATAATATTCCCTCCAATCCTGTCGCTATCAATACACTAAACTGTAAATATGGATTTCCAGATGGATCTGGACACCTAATTTCACATCTCGCAGCATTAGATCGTTCATGAAAATCAGGTACTCTGATAAGGGGCGATCTATTTCTGAAACCCCATGCAAGATAAACAGGTGCCTCATACCCAGGTACAAGCCTCTTATAAGAATTAGGCCAACTACTTAAAACAGCACACATAGAGCGTGCATGTTTTAATTGTCCTGCGATCCATTTCTTCATTAAAATTGAAATATTATCTTTGTCGTTTTCATCGTAAAATGCATTATTTCCATTCTTCCATAGAGATTGATGCACATGCATCCCCGAACCATTTATACCATGGAAGGGTTTAGCCATAAACGTTCCAACAAGGTTTTGATTCGCAGCAACAGTTTTAACTATTGTTTTTATTGTAATTGTATTATCAGCCGTATTTACAGCTTGATCATAGCGGAAGTCTATTTCATGCTGACCATAAGCTACTTCATGATGAACACATTCCACATTAATTCCCATAGCATCACAATAGTCTGCTATTTTATATCTTATCATTTCACTAATATCATAAGGATCATAATCGAAATATCCTCTTAGATCTGATGGTTTAAATTCTTGTTTTGTATCGGGAGTAAGAATGAAAAACTCCATTTCTGGAGCGCAATAGTAGGTATAACCACAATCTTCTACCTTTTTTACAGCACGCTGTAAAATATATCTTGGATCTCCTTCATATCGTTGACCATCAGGCTTATAGATATCACATATTACTCTTGCTACCTTGTTTTCCCTTCTCCATGGCAAAAGATAAAATGTGCTAGGATCCGGAAGTGCGACTTTATCACTCTCTTCTATCGCACCATAACCTGTTATTGAGCTACCATCAAAATTTTCTCCAACCTCAAATATTTCTTCAATCCTTTTCGAATTTACCTCAAATGACTTGATAATTCCATGAATATCAGTAAATTGGAGGTATATATACTTAATATCATCTTCCTTAATTTTTTCTATTACAGTTTCACATAACTCTTTTCTTTTAGGATTATTTTTTTCTATCATTTTCCATCTTTTTTTATGTCTATTTTTATTTTTATAATATTACATTATAAAATAACAAGGAAAAGTACTCTTTTTTTAATTCTATAATTATAATTATGATCATATATATAAAAATCTTAATATTTTCTAGTCCAAGTGCTAACAAAAATGTAATGAAAACCTTATAAGTGATCACTATTATATGGATCTAAGTGATCGAATGATTTATTTAACGGTTTTTGTCGTAAGAAAAAATAATCATTTGGATCAATTATGAGTTTTATTATGGACAAGTGCATTACTTTTATAACAATTATATGACTTTCTAACAATATGACTGAAAAATCTGGTATTAATAAAGAATTTGATTTAGATACTGAGATCCTAAAGAAGTTAAGTATTGATGGAAGAATTTCTCTTCGACAACTAGCAAAAGATTTAGGCAATAAATCTCCTGTTACTATTAAAAAACATGTTGAGGATTTAGAACAAAAGGAAATAATTAAGAGTTATGGTGTTCAAATCGATTATGACAAATTAGGGTATGACATAATAGCGATTATAGAACTTATTATTTCTAAAGGAAAGATGCTTGAAGTAGAAAATCAAATCGCTAAAATCCCTTATACCTTCGCAGTTTATGATATTACTGGAGAATATGATGCATTAATTTTAGCAAGATTTAAAAATAGGGCAGATTTAAGTAAAATGATAAAAGACATCCATACTTCTCCTTATGTTGAACGGACTAATACTCATTTAGTTTTAAATACTATTAAAGAGTCTAGTTCCTTTGTTGATTTAATTGAAAAAGGGGAAAAAGGTTAGGATTTAAGGTATAATATTAGTTTTCTCTTGGTTAAAACTACAGCTGAAATTAATCCTATTATAATAAATAATAGATAAAAGTTCCCGAATGGTATAATCCCCGGTACTTCTTCCGGGGGAACTTCTTGAAAGAATAGATACACATTGAAATCATCACTTCCAGCTACTATATAATCGCCTTTCAAAGACATTGCAACTGAATTGACATTACCCATAGTTGTATAATTCCACATTGGTTTTTTTAATACTGATATTGAATTATTAAACAAATAGACATTGTCGTCATTCGATCCAACAGCAATATATTTACCATTAGATGATATTGCAACAGACCAAACAGAAGCTCCAGTAGTATAATTCCATAATAATGTTTTAGGGGTAGTTGCTATTGTATTTAGAAAATAAATTTTTCCAGCATCATCAGCAGCAACAATATAACCTTCATTTGATGAGATTTTTACATCGTTCATTACAATATCGGTTGTAAAATTCCATAATGGGTTTTTTGGAGTAGATATTGAGTTATCAAACAAATAAACATGATGATCATCACTTACACCAGCAATATAGTTCCCACTTGAAGAAATATCAACTGCGTAAGATTCATCTCCTGTCTCATAAGTCCATATTGGTGTTTTTGCTACAGAGGGTACTCTATCAAATAAATAAATTATACTGTTATAGGAACTAGCTGCAATATAATTCCCATCAGAAGATATTGATACTTTACTCGCAACATCATCAATTAAAGAATAATTCCATACTGGCAATTTTGGAGATGTTGCCGAATTATTAAAGAAGTAAATATTATAATCTTCACTCGCAGCAGCAATATAATCACCATTACTAGATATTGCTATTGAATTTATTCTTCCCAATGTTGAATAATTCCAAATAGGGATATTACTGGATCGCTGAAATAAATACACTTTATTATCTGATCCGCCTGTTCCAGCTGCTAAGTAATTCCCATCGGATGAAATTGCAATTGACTCTACTTCACCACCCACAGTATAATTCCAAATTGGTGAACTAGTTGCCTTATCAAATAAGTATGTTTGGTTATCATTACTTCCCGCAGCAATATAGCTCCCATCAGAGGATATTGCCACCTGATTTACAGAACCTCCAGTAGTATAGTTCCATACTGGTGTATTTTCAGGGGAACTTAACTTAATGAAACTTTTCTCTTTAAAATCATTAGTATTTTGAACAATAGGAAGAAATACTATTAAAATTGTATTTAGTATAAAAACTACGGTAAGAAATAAGCTAAATCTAATACTTTTTTTATTCATACTTATACTATATTGTCATTGATTGTAATAGAATTTATTAGAGTTATTATTACATCTATGTATTTAAAATTTGTTGATTTTGTATTTTTGGCTATTATGAGAACTTTTAACATTCTAATTTCATGAAACTTTAAAAAGAGTAGGAAATCACTTCTTGTAATTTTATTTATTTAAATTTGGATAAAATTAAAAATTGTTTAGGCAATGAAATTGTTTTTTAATAAAAATTAGAATAACGTTTAATATTATTTTATATAATCTGAAATAGCTTCAATATTTTAAAAATTTATTTATCTTTTTATTTAGAAATATCACAAAAAATGTCAAATATTTTCAAAAAACTTAAATATGAGAAAAGGCTATTTTTTAATAATAAAATTAAGTGGGAAACATCTCCCACCTCTAATAACAGAAATTTGATTAAGATGTATAAAATTTGAAAATAAAAATTTAATTGGTTATAAAGATAAGGGATTTACATGATATTACAAAAAGAATATCGAACATATGAACAAATGTGTTTAGATAAATTAAAAGAAATTGGAACTTGCTCAGTAGCTGTTTGGTCAGAATCAATGGGCTATGCTAGCCCAAATGGTTTAGTAAAAGTAATAAAAAGAATAAAGAAAACCATGCCAGAAAAGATGAAAATATATTATGACAGAAAACCACGTTTGTATGAAGCCTTGGATTAAGGTTCAATAATAAATGAAATTCAAAAAAATTCACAAAAATATTCTATGGAAGGTTGACTAATAATGATTAAATGTTCTAATTGTCAAGCAGTATATTCTTATGGTAGATTTATATATCATAATTGTGAAAACAACCTCATATGCTTTGGACAAATTTTTGAAGGACAGCAAAAAGTATACAAATGGAACTGCAATACCCCATTAATCCATATTGGGTTAATGAAACCTGAAT
>JBHLKM010000045.1:0-7181 GCA_048886685.1 Candidatus Hodarchaeota archaeon | reverse complement strand
TCAGGAATATATCTAATCTCCTTTCTCATTTCTCTCAGATTGAAACCTTTCCAAGAAATACCTGAAGTTAGTAAGTTACCAGTAGAATCAAGCCTAATTGAAGAAGATTCGACTCAACTACAAATATTTGAGGATAGGGAAGTCATTTTAGATGTTAGAGATCTCACTACTTATTTTTACACAGAAGAAGGTGTTGTACGAGCAGTTGAGGGGGTTTCCTTTAAAATTTACGAGGGAGAAGTGCTTGGTCTTGTAGGAGAAACTGGATGTGGGAAATCGGTTACTGCATTATCTATACTTCAAGTTGTGCGACCTCCAGGGAAAATTCAAGCAGGTGAAGTAATATTTAGAGAAGAAGATTTGCTCCAAAAATCTGAAAAAGAGATGTTAAAACACCGTGGAAAAGATATTACTATGATATTTCAAGATCCCTTAAATTCAATTAATCCTGTTTTTAAGATAGGATCTCAAATCTCTGAAGTATTTCTCATTCACATGGAAAAAGAATTACTTATAGAAGCATCCAAATATCCAGATAAAAGTATATACAGTGTTGCGCGTGAATGGAGTGAAAATTTATTAAAAGATCTAAATATTCCTTTCCCAAAAATAGTATATGATAGATATCCCCACGAATTAAGTGGTGGCATGCGCCAAAGAGTTCAAATCGCTATGGGTCTCGCCTGTAATCCAAAACTTTTAATAGCTGATGAACCAACAACGGCTTTGGATGTTACCGTTCAAAATCAAATCCTTAAATTAATGAAGGAACTAAGAAAAAAATATAATACTTCTATTTTATTTATCACTCATGATTTAGGAATTATTTCGAAAATGTGTAATCGTGTTGCTGTGATGTATAGTGGTTATATCGTTGAATATGGTGAAATTAAAAAATTATTTTCAACTCCATATCATCCATATACAAGAGGACTTCTAACATCTGTACCCATTGTGGGAAAGAAAAGATATCGATTAGACATAATACCTGGAACAGTTCCCAATTTAATTTACCCACCTTCAGGATGCAGATTTCATCCACGGTGTCAATATTGTTTTGAGCCATGTGCTTCAAAAGTACCTAAAAGTATAGAAGTTGAGGAAGAGTATTTCGTGGCGTGTCACCTTTATGATCCTCAATATAAAAGTCTGGCCGAAATTTCTATAGAAAATGCGGAAAAGGAAAATATCTATAATGATGTAAATTAAAATGTTCAATGATGATTTAAAAAAATGAGGGAAATAATATGATTTTTCCAGTAGTTTTAGAAAGTTCACTGATCGAGATAATTATAGGGATTAGCATCTCAATTTTAGTATTTATTACTGGGATATTTATTAGTAAAAAAATGGTAAGAAAAGAAAGATGGGATATTCCATTTAAGAATGTACTCATTGTAAATTTAATATGGACTATAATAGATCTTCCAATCGTAATTCTTGTTGGGTTATTTTCTTGGGATAACTTTGTAATTGATCTTCTTAAAAGAAGTTTATTTGTTATTATAGGTATTCTTGTTGTAATGAGAAATTATAACAATGAATATAGAGAAACTTTAAGATTTGTAGGTTTAATCCAAATTTTCTTATTTGTAATCGCAATTAGTATTGAACTCTTATTGAAAACCGCTATAATATCTTTTGCTGGTGAAGATTACAATCCCCCTGGGTATCTATTTTTTCTATTTCTTATGATTCTTATTGGATTTGTTGTATTTTATGTGCAATGGGGTGCTAAAATGCAACTAGTTGAGAAAAAGAATTTTGTTTATTTAGTAAGTCTTTTTCCAGGGATTATATACCTATCTTACATTTTTTTTCTTCAACTTGAATTTAGCCGTCCTCTAATAACCACTTTTATAATATCATTTATAATTGCTTTTATAACAAAAATCATTGCCTATAGATATGCTAAAAGACGCTTGGACCGAGAGGTACAAAAGGCACAAAAAATGATTGGAAAAGTGAGCCAAGAAGATCTAGTGCTACAAATTAAAAATTTAAAAGTGTACTACCCTCTTATTGGCGGAATAATTAAAAGAGAATTAGGGAGTGTCAAGGCTGTTGATGGGATCGACTTTGAAATAAGAAGAGGTGAAACTGTCGGATTAGTGGGAGAAAGTGGTTGTGGAAAAACCACGGTTGCTCTTGCTATTTTAGGTTTAGTTAAAAAAACTGAAGGAGAAATATTGTTCTATAACAAACCTATTCCTAACCGATACTCCAAATATTTAAGACAAAAAATTCAAATTGTTTACCAGGATCCCGATGCGTCGTTAAATCCACGAATGAAAATAGTCGACATAATCGCAGAACCACTTAATAATTTATTAGGTATGAACAAAAAAATCGAAATCAGAAAATATGTTCTTCAACTATTAGACGAGGTTTCAATGAAGCGAGAACATCTGGATCGATTTCCTCACGAGTTTTCCGGAGGTCAAAAGCAAAGAATTGTTATTGCAAGGGCACTTGCATGTAAACCAGAATTAATAATCCTTGATGAGCCGACCTCGGCTCTCGATGTATCCGTACAAGCACAAATTCTTAACCTTTTAAAAGATCTACAAGCTGACTATGGGTATGGATTTTTGTTTATTACTCATAATTTAGCAGTGGTAAATCATATTGCTGACCGCGTTGCTGTTATGTATCTCGGTAAAATTGTAGAGTGGGGAAGTACGGAACAAATTTTCTCCAATCCTACTCATCCATATACTCAAGCACTTCTCGCATCAAGATCAGAAATTGATCCAACCAATCAAGAGATCAGTTTTGTTATCACAGGCGAGGTACCAAGCCCTATAGCACCTCCTCCAGGATGCACCTTCCATCCACGTTGTACTTCAGATGCTCGAACAAAAGAATGTCAATATGAATTACCTCATAAAATTGAAATTGAAGAAGGTCATTACATATGGTGTGTTAATCCTCCTATCTCAATGAATAAATCGTTTTCAGAACAATAAATCATTTTTAAACATTTTTTTAAATTTAACAAAAAGCTTTGTTCAAAGAAGCATAATTTAATATTTAAGGAAATATTAACTGAAGGAGAAATTGATCTTTAATGGTCAATTCAAGGTGAAAAACTGAATAAATAAATTTCTCTGTAAATAATTATTTGATTAAAATCGAATTAATTAAAATCAATTAGATGAGTTGATTTAATGAATATTTCAATAGGAGTTGCCGGAGGGCAGGGACTTATTGGTCGTGGAGTTTGTACAGCACTCATCGAAGGGGGAAGAGTTGATCGTGTCATCTCTCTCGACTTAAGAGCAACTGGTGCTATTAAAGGAGTAGAAGAAAGGATAATCGATGTCCATGACAAAGATGCGTTTGTTAAAGAGCTAGAGGATCTTGATCTTGTAGTTAATATCGTTGCACCCTATTACCGTCATGGGACAGATGTTGCGGACGCTGCCTTTGAAGCGGGTATTCACTATACTGACGCTTGTGCAGATATAGAAATAACTAAAACACTTCTTGCCAAAAATGAGACGTGGAAAAATGCTGATATTACTCTGTTGACCGGTTTGGGCGCTTCTCCTGGTATAACGAATCTATTGGTTAAACTCTTAGCATCTCGTTTCGATGAGGTGTTGGAAGCCCATGTTATATGGTTCACCGGTGGAGGTGATTCAGGAGATAGAGAGGAAGGAGCAGGTACATTAGAGGATTTTATTCGAGAGGAGTTTGGAGAAATACCTACATATGTTGACGGACGTTTTATTATGGTTACAGGTTTTTATGATGGGGTAGAAGAAGTTAGATTTGGTGAGCATACGGTGACAGTTTACCATTCTGGTCATAGTGAGCCAATAACGATACCTCGCTATTTTCCTAATATTCGCGCAGTGTCTTGTAAGGGAAATGTTGTACCTTATGGACTTACTAATCTTATTCAAAAGGCAGTAGAGATAGGTCTTAATTCAGATAAGACAATAAAAGTTATGGGTCATAAAATAGCACCTATCAATTTCCTCACAGCTTATGTTTCCTCTAATCTTGCTACTTCGTACTATGATTTAGAAAGTATTAAAATCCCTGGAGGAATTCAGGTAAGAGTTGTTGGTATCCGTAATGGTAAAGAAGAAACAGAGATCGAAACGTTATCAGGGGAAAACGAAGCTAGAGGAGACGGTATGACAAGATCAACTGCTGTACCTATTGCTGTAGTATCTGAAGCGATAGTGCATGGCGAGATTGAACGTCGTGGAGCATATGCTCCAGAGGCTTTAGATACAGGATTAGTGGAAAAAATCTTAAATGATATTATGAACCGAATGTAAGCCCTGATTCAATATTCTGCTATTAAACCAAATTATTATTAATATAATTTACTGTAAGCTTAATTGACCACACTTTAGCAGAGCAATTATATGATGAACTTATTAAAGATCCAGATTGTTCTATAGAAACAGATGTTATTGGTGTCGACTTTAAAAATCCATTCCCCGTCTCCTATGGGACATTTACCAAAGTTTTAGGTGAAACGGCTCGAGATAAAGGTCTAATGTCTCAAGAAGAAGCTATTCGTAAAATGACATCACTTCCGGCAAAACTTTTGCAGATAAAAGATCGAGGTATTATTAAAAAAGGTAATTTCGCAGATATAACAATTTTTAATCCTAAAACTGTTAATTCTCTGGTTTCCTTCACTAAACATTTTCAGAATTCTGAAGGAATAGAATATGTGTTAATTAATGGACAAATAGTTCTTGAAAATAACGAATATCACCCTGAGATTCTTGCTGGAAAAGTATTAAGGAGAAATTAAATAAAAACTATATAAAGGATTGTGTAAAATTATTGATTACTAATATTAATTTTAATTAAATATTAATGAAGGTAGTATGAAATGAAAGTATTAGCATTGGGAGGCTCAGGAGATATGGGGAGAATGGCAGTAGCAGTACTGCTTGATTTTCCTGATCTCATTTCATCGATAACTGTAGCTGATAAAGATTTGGAGCAGTCAAAGGTTTTTGTAGAATTAGTTGGCTCTGATAAATTAAAGGCTGTGGAAATTGATGTTACAAACCGTGATAACATAGTTAAGATGATTTTAGAACATGATTTGGTTATGAATACTGTAGGTCCATTTTACAAATTTGAAGTACCGATTTTAGAAGCAGTAATCGAAGCAAAAAAGAACTATCTTGATATTTGTGATGATTGGAAACCTACACTAGATGCGCTTGAATTTGATGATGAAGTAAAAGATGCGGGAATTACTGCAATTATTGGTATCGGGGCCAGCCCTGGTATAACTAATATCATGGCTGTTCATGCTTGTTCAAAATTGGATTATATAGATAATTTAGTTACTGCTTGGGGGGCGGGTGTCGATGCAAATGTCGGAAAAAAGCCAAAATATTTTGTAAGACCAGAAAAACTTGCGAAGAGATTAAATCGGGAAGTAAAGGCTATGGAGGTTACTAGTTCTGAGGAAAGAGCTAATGCGGCAACAATGCATCTTCTAAAGGAAACTATTGAAAAAATACCTACCTATATGGATAATAAAATTGTAGAAATTGATCCACTTACCGAAACAGAAAATCGATATGATTTTCCAGGTTTTAAAGATGTGTATACAGTTCATATCGGTCATCCAGAGCCCGTGACTTTACCAAGAACATTAAAAGCCAATACAGTTTCCAATATAATGTATATTGGAGAAACAGCAACCGAGATTACACGTAAATATAGCCAGCAAATAAAGAGTAAAAAACTTACAATTGAAGAAGCTGCTATTGGCCTGGGAAAAGAATGGGGGGAGTTAGGTGAACGAGCTCTAAAAGATCAAGAATTAGCGAATCAATATGTAGGGGGGCCTCCAACATTATCGGTTATAACAACTGGTACTAAAGATGGAAAAAGAAAGAAAGTAGGAGTTGCACTTAATTATGTGCCATATGGTGGAATGGCAGGTGTTACAAGCATCCCACTTGGAATAGCAACAATTATGTTTATTGAAGGAAAAATTACTCAAAAAGGAGTATTAACTCCTGAAGAAGTATTTAAAAATAATCCCATGGAATTTTTCAATAGAATTGCTCCATATTGCGGAAAAAATCTAAAAGGCAAGGATATATTGATTGAAAGGGAAGTCGAATTATAATTTTTCTAATGAATTTGAATTTTAAATAAAATTACCTAAATTTTTTTTATCAATTTTTCAAATGACGAATTACTATGGGTTATACAAAAAGAATTCTACATAATTTTTTATATTTTCATGTCATATTAAAAATCTAAAGTGTAAAGAACACAAATATAAATTTTAATAAAAAAAAGTAGGCGATAAAAATGAAGGTATTAGCGTTAGGGGGATCGGGGGATATGGGTAGAATGGCAGTAGCAATACTCCTTGAACATCCTAATATATCGTCAATTACAGTCGCAGATAAAAACATTGAAAGGGCTCAACATTTTATTGATTTAGTTGGTTCTGATAAGTTAACTGCTGTTGAAATTGATGTCACCGAACATAACAAACTGGTCGATTTAATTTCATCTCATGATATAGTAATGAATACAGTAGGACCTTATTACAAATTCGCAATACCCATAATGGAAGCAACCATTGAAGCAAAAAAGAATTATGTTGATATTAATGATGACGCAAAACCCACATTGGATTTATTAGCAATGAATGAAAGAGCTAAGGAAGCAGGAATTACTGCTCTTCTTGGTATAGGTGCAAGTCCGGGACTTACTAATTTAATGGCTGTCCTTGCCTGTTCAAAATTGGATAAAGTTGATGACCTTATTACTGCGTGGGGTAATAGTGTATTTGCAAAAGAGGGAAAAAAACCTAAATATTACTTAGTACCAAGATCTTTTTATGAAAAATATAGAGACATGCCTATAATTGCAAACGCTGCTACTATGCATCTATTTTATGAAACATTAGAAGAAATTCCAACATTCAGAGATGGAAAAATGATTAATATTAAACCTCTTACAGAAGCAGATCCGCTTCAATTTCCTGGTTTTAAAGATGCATATGCATGCCACATCGGTCATCCAGAACCAGTAACATTATCAAGAGTAATAAAAGCAAATACAGTATGCAATTTGATGTTTTGGAATAAGGATGTAACAGATATCGTTCGTAAATATACAAAAAAAATTTCTAATAAAGAACTGACAATTAGTCAAGCATCAGTTGA
>JBHLKM010000044.1:0-8727 GCA_048886685.1 Candidatus Hodarchaeota archaeon | reverse complement strand
AAGCATTAGAAAGGAATTGATTTTTCAATTTAAGATAATAGCTTAAGTTAAAGAGAAATCTATTATTTTTAATCAAAATATGCAAAATTTCGTTGTTAGGAGAAAACTCAATACCTGATAATTTAAGGTAACCTGAACCGCCGTGGGAACCATTTAAGATTTTATGATATTGGCCGTTTATTTCAGCAGTCATATTGACTTCTTCGGGGTACACATCTATTGTCTTGATCTCTTGAACTAATTTATATAAAAATGGTGATCCTTGAGTACCATTAACCCAACCAAATCCATAGTTTTTTGATATGTATAAATCTGGATTATTTGGATTGAGATCATTGTAATACCAATGATATTCTGCTGCGGCATGTATAGATCCTTCCATTACTAGGAAATAATTACCCTTGGAGAGACTTATAGGTGATGGAAAGTTCTGATAATTCCAACCATCAGCTATAGTATAATTTAAATCTACCTCCCCATAGATTGTGATGTTTGGGGTATTGAAGGATGAATTATATCCCCTTATTTGAACATCTATTTTGTCCAATGTATGGTTTAGTAGTGTTTTTATGTTAATATAAACCCCAGAAATTGTAAAAGTATCATTTAGCTTAATTTGAACGCCAAGTCCTTCTACATCTTTCTTATCTAAGAATAAATCATCCTTAATAGGCGTATCTTCAATTGTTTTTATATCTGGCTTAAGATATATAATGTTTGTAAAATTCATTTCTATATCTGTGATACTCCACGTTGATGACGGTAAATCGATATCTATAGAGCTTATATTGTTTATCGCACCTTTTTTATCAGAACGTTCAAAAATTTGGTAATTTAATGGGATTAGTAAAGAATTATTACTACTCATAGTAAATGAAATGTTGATATAATGAAATAGAATTAAAGAGAAAAATGATAAAACCAAAAAGGATATGACAATATTATTCTTCTTTATTAAATTTCGCATAATCAGACTCTAAATTATAATTATAATTAGTTGGTATTAAAGTTTTATGAAGGTTTGTTATACATATTTCACGTGAAAAAAGGGAAATTAAGTTTAATATCTTAAAGTTTACAAAGGATTATAATTCAAAGGCAAAATGTATAAGATATGCTGTGCTGAACCTTTAGATATTCGCAAAATATTACAATGCTTTATTCAGTATGCTACAAATTAGCATAGAATTAAGGAAATGATACTTTAAATTAAGAAGGATTAATTAAGTTGAAGTTATAATATGGTAAAATAAAAATTTAATAATAAAACTTGACTAAATGAATCAATTCAAACGAGAGTTAGGTTTTATTTCTAAGAATTATTAATATTTGTCTGTGTTATTAGTACGTAATTCTACGACAAAAAGGAGTTTTTTTTCTAATTTATCTCTGACGCTCAGATCTTCTTTGTTCCCTTAGTTAAGGGAAAAATAGGAAAGAGTAATTGAATTTTTCTCCATAGATTTATATATTTATATTTTTCATATTTGATTAAGGCAGGTATAAGTTGGGGTGATTTTGTTAAAAAAAAAGGTCTCGGGGTTAGTTATAGCTGCAGTGGTTTTAAGCGTAGTATTAACCTCAGTAAGTGTAAACAATTTACAAACACAGACTGGAGACCCAAAAATAGCACCAAATGAAGAAAAGACGGATCCTCCGCCAGTTAAAAAAGACCCAAATAAATCTGATAAAACTCCTCCAATTATTATTATTGATATTGTTGAAGGGGATTGTACAGACGAAAATCCAGGGTGTTGGCAGGTATCTGCTTATGATGATGAAAGTGGTATAAATCATGATACTATTAAGGTTTCTATTGATGGTATATTAATAGGAAATAGTTTTGGACCCTATAATATTCCATGTGCATTAGGAGATCATAGTATACTTGTAGAATGTATGAATGATAACCCTAAAAATCCTCTATTAGGATCGTTGTCAAAAACACTATCTATAATAGATGATGATATAGTTCCTCCTGAATTATCTAATTTAGTGATAGACATTGACTATGAATGTGTATATATTTTCTTAACTGCTATTGATTACAGTGGGTTTAGTGAATTTAAGATATTGATAAATGAGGAACTAATCACTCCCATCAATATGGAGGTATATGGAAACGATTATACTTTTATTCTCGAAAATCAATGGTTATTTGAAAGTAGAACGATTAATGTGAAAGTTCAAGCTTATGACGCGGATAATGATCGAGAAAATGATGCTTTAAGTTCTTCTATTTGTGGCTCATTCACATTTAGCATCGGGGATATGATTCAGTTTGTTATTCATCAAATCGAAGAAGTAAAAGTTTATATCAGTTCTCATATAGAATCAAAATATAAATATTGCTTAATCCGTAAATTAAATTTAGCACAGGATAATTTAGAAGAAGCTCTTATTTGCCTTGAAGAAGAAGATATCACTCATAGCTTGTTTCATGATTTAAAAGCTGAATTTCTACTATGTAGTACTGAAAAGAAATTAAAAAATAGTAATAAAATACCGGAGGATGATATTGAATTCTTAATTGAAGAACTGCATATCATTAGAAATTATATTATCAAACTGATGGAAGCCTCTTTAGGAGATGAATTTGATTATAATATCGCAAGCATCAAAATAACTTTATTGAATTTGATTGATTACATTGGAGAAAATTCAAATGGTCGTTCAATACGGTGTTTAAAATGTATAATTAGGTGTGCTTCATTCAAATTAGATCTAACTCTTATTTTTCTCTCAATGGGAAGAAATCCTCATCATATCTTAGGTTGTACTCAATCTAAATTACAACAAGCAATTTGTAAACTGGAAAAATTAATGGATAAAGGAGTTGTTTCTCAAGATTTAGGTACTAATATAAAAGACATACTTCTTCAGTCTATTGAAGATATTGAAACAATTTTAGTCTCATTAGCTTAAAATTGGGCACTATTAAAACCTCACAGGTTAATTGCATAAGAACTAAAAACTAATTAATTTTTTTTTTGGATCTGGTTTTAAGGAAATTTAAGTCCTATTAGTATATAATGTTAATAATTAGTGTTCACTTGTTCATATAGATGATTGGTTAGTATTTATAGCTCAATTTTTTTTCGAAAGTGTTTCCACTAAATCTAAGAGGTGATTTTTACCCTCGATTATATTCTTAACATCTTCTTTAAAGGATTTTAAAAGTACGATCTTATCTTGAACAGGTAAAGTGAAATGTCCGGTAAATTTCTGAGCAAATTTATTTTTAATATATTAGGAGCTTCAGAAGATTATTTGAGGATTGAATCTTAAAGTATTAAAATCTTAAATGTTCTCGAAATTACGAAAAATCCTTATAAAAAAATTCAGATTTTTCGAGCGTTTCAAAAAAAAGATTAATTAAATAAAAACGAATTATATCTAATGACGATAAACTAAACAAGTTAAATGAAAATTGAAAGAGGTGGTAGTGATAGTTATAAAAGCTATTCTTGAGAAGTTAAAAGATAAGAAAATATCTGTTTATGTGAGAGATGTTGCTGAAAGGAGTTGGTTTTCTGGTGCATTAGAGTCTATTGATAATGAGAATGTTGTAATTAGAGAAAAAACTGATTATTCAGAATGTCGTTATTATATTCCTTTTTCAGAGATTGTCGTTGTTTCAGAAAGTTTAATATAGAAACAAGGAATTACAGTAATGTTATAAATTTGTAGTTGATATAATTAATTTAGATAATAATGTAATATCTATTTAAAGTAGAATTTTCTCATTTATACTAAGACTTTCACTTAATAGAGATGAATTATGGTGAGTTTGAAACATGTACATAAAAAAGGGAAACAAAAACCTCGACTACAATTGGCATTGGACTTTGAGACCTTGGATGATGCGTTGGCGATATCGAAGGAAGTAGCTCCTTTTATAGACATTTTGGAAGCCGGGACGCCTTTAATAAAGTCTGAAGGTGTACAAGCTATTCAAGTGTTAAAAGATGCTCATCCAGACAAGTTGGTTTGCGCAGATTTAAAAACTGCAGATGCAGGGTACCTTGAGGTAAAGATGGCAGCCAAAGCAAAAGCAGATATTGTTACAATTTTAGCCGATGCTTACGACATTACAATTATAGAGGCTTTACGCGCTGCGCATGATTTTAACGTCGAGATTATGGCGGATCTTATCACGTGTCGATCACAAGTTATTAGATTAGCAGCCCTTATAGATCTTAATTATGAAGAAACGAAATTACATTATGCTCTTGTACATAGTGGCCTAGATAGCCAGGCATCACGACGAACCCCTTATTTAGAATTAGAATCTGTAGTACGGTTAAGAGAACGTCCAAGATTAGCGGTAGCTGGTGGAATTCGTGTTACCGACATTCCGAAGCTATTAACCTATCCCTTGGATATTATAATTGTAGGGGGAGGAATTACTCGTGCAAAAGATCCATATAGTGCCGCAGAGAAGATACGAAAAACCATAGATAAATACTCTGGGTAAAGATTAATATCTTTCGAACGCTTTTTAAAAATTATTGTCTCCTATAGTTAAGAGGTTTCACTTTATGTTTATGACGTAAATAATAAATAAATATATGATCATTTGAATATATAAATATCAAAGAACTCATTAAAGCGTAATTTATAATTTTTGATAACTTTAATCTTTCCATATCGAGGTATATTCCTTGTCAATAAGTAGAGATAAGTTATTTGCTGACCTATTTAGGAATTTTTTGAAGATAAATAAGGAAGTTGAAGCTATTATAGTTTCTGATCAAGATGGATTGATAATTTCTGGAGAACGGAGAAAAGACATTGATCTGGAGTTAGTTTCGATTATGACTGTGATTGTCAATCCTGTTATAGAAAGATTTCGTACTGAATTTTCATATAAAAAATTTGGAACCGCTAATTTTGATACAGAACAAAATCGAATCTTATTTATTTCTATAAC
This sequence comes from Candidatus Hodarchaeota archaeon, assembly GCA_048886685.1. GTDB lineage: Archaea > Asgardarchaeota > Lokiarchaeia > Sigyniarchaeales > SOKP01 > Loki-b32. The sequence goes on along the minus strand of JBHLKM010000044.1, from coordinate 3,794 downwards.
TGAAAGTATAACCTTGAGTTTAGTTATTGAAAATCTTGGTTCAATTGAGAAAATAGCGCCATATGCCTATTTTTTAGCAGAAAAATCAGCTCAGATTCTATTCGCAAAACCTGATGATTTAATTGAGGTATCAATTCCTAATTTTGAATATAAGACAGAAGGATATTATGGGAGAGATAATATATATCAAATTGGATTAGAATCAGGAGGAGAATATAGATTTAAATTTATTGTAATCGGTGATCATGAAGTTGGGAAGACTTCAATCTTGCGCAGGTTTGTAGAAGGGAGATTCTTAGCAGATTATCGTACTACTATCGGATTGAACGTTTTAACTCATAATTTTGAGTTTTTTGGTAATGAAATTAGTCTCTTTCTTTGGGATATAGGAGCTCAACAATATTTTAAAAGATATCGTAAGGTATACTATAAAGGTGCAAAGGCGGCGTTTATTGTCTTTGATTTGACGAATAAGGATTCTTTTTATAATGTAAGGAATTGGTTTAATGAATTGATAGAATTTAGAGAAAATGAGATCTCAGTTGTAATTGTTGGAAATAAACGAGATTTAGAAAATGAAAGAGAAGTTGAATATGATGAGGGTGTTACATACGCAGAAATGTTATCTGAAAAGTATAATAGAAAAATATCATATATCGAAACAAGTGCGTTAACAGGAGAGAATATTGAAGAAGCTTTTGGGATTGTAGCTTATCATTATATCATGTTAAGTAAAGAGTTGGAGGAAAATAACTTAAAGAATATGATTTTAACAGAAATCAATTCAATTTTAGAAAATAGAAATATGCTTTCTATTGCATTTCTATCAAAGGATCATAGAAATAATCCCAGTTTAAACCTTCTAATAGAGATACCGCAATTAGAATTATTTTCAAAAAAAGAAAAGAAAGATAGAGAAATCTATAAGTCATCAAATGGTTTAATTTTGGAAAGTTATAACTTCGATTCTATGAAAGTTTCTGATTCTGATGGAGTTTTTGTAATTTTTGATGGTAAAAATAGAGATTCTATTGACCCTCAATGGAACAATGTAATAATGAAAATCATAGAAAGTCTTAAAGACAACACAGTAATATTAATTGGTATAATAACCAAGAAAGAGGTTGATTGGTCAGGAATGATGAGTCAATTTAATTTTTATACAAAATTAGAAGAAAAACAAATTTCATATTTCATATTTAAAATTGCCTCTGAATCTCGATTAGAATTATACGAACAGTTAAATATTATGTTCAATACCATTAGGAATCTTTAATTAAAAAAAGATGAAAAAAATAGAAATTATTTATAAATCAATATATAACTTATCTATGAAAATATTCTTTTAACTTATGCTTAACTAAACCTTTTTCTTTTAGATCATAGAGTAATTCATCTGTACTGTGGATGATTATTTCACTTGACTCATGAGTCTCGTGCAAGAAATCTAACTCTGATTTATTATATAAATCTATAATTTCATTAAATGCCATCTCATAAGCGCCTTTCAATCCAATCCACGTGGAAAATAATTTGTGATGAATAATTTTAATATTCTCTTGATTTTTTATTCCTTTATTTGGAGGGATTTCAATTGTTTGTGCTTCAATGTTTTCGGGCCATTTAATACCGACAATTATTAATTCCATAAATGGATTCTGGAATGTTTGACATAATTTAGTGATATTTTCATTAGAAATATCTTCAGTGTAAATGATTTGAATTGATTTTATTTTCTCTTTAATTGAGGAGTCTATATCTGCTGTTAATAATTTATTATCAGTAAGAATCAAGCCATGGATCTCGTCTTGAATATCATCATATATTTGAGGATTGGAATAATATTTAATACCAATTTCATCAAAATATTTGGTTAATAAATCATTAATACATAAATAGACTATATCTACCTTTTCCTTTAACACTTCTGATTCAACCGATTCCAGAATCGCAGCTCCTTCAGTATCAGAAGATTCTTGACCTTCAAGATATATTTTAAGATTATCAGAGATAAGTTTACTTTCTTTATATAATGCAAGTGCTTTTGAATAATCTCCTGATATTGCGGCGTTTTTTGACTCAATCTCATATTGATCCTTTAAATATTCAAGACCTTTAACCGCAACATCGATTTGTTTCTGCCGGTAAAATTGTTCCTCTTTTGCGTTTCCAAGAATATTTTCAATTATCATCAACTCTCCTATGAATTCTGCTTCCTTTGTATATTCTTTATTTTCTTCTAAATATTTTATGTATTCTAGTAATTTTTCTTCTCTGGCATGTAATTCTTCGTGACTCTTATTTTTGAGTGTTTCATAATCTAATAAGCTTAATTCTTCATGGATTTCCAATTTAGGTTTAATTTCTGGCTTTTTCTCTGTGATCTGGGTAATAGAAATCTTTTTACTTTTTGATTTCTTGAGGACCACAATTCCTATAACCCCACCTACAGCTGCTCCTATGATAACAATGATAATCCATAATGGAAATTCTGGTGGTTGAGAAGAGGGAGAACTAGATATTATAGAAAAACTACCACTTGAAGCAGGACTCTGATGACCTGCTCCATCAATCTGATATAAAAAGAAATAATAATCTCCTGGTTGAAGAGTTCCCGTATATTCATAATAGGTATCCGTTATATTAATTTCAAATACTAATCCAGGTGTGGTAAATGGGTTGTTTGGTTCAGTATCAATTATTAATCTATATCTTATAATTCCAGAAGGATCGTTACCATCACTCCAATTAAAAATAATTGGTAAGTCTACTTCGCCTTGAGGAAAATCTAATAGTATTGGAGCATCAGGAGGGTCTGTGTCTTTATAAATGGTTAAAATAAAAGAATTGTTGAGGTGTCCAAAGGTATCATTTGCATAAATATAGATTTGAAAAGGTCCTTCAAGTAAACTATCCCAAATTACACTTTCGAGTTGCTGGTCTACATTATTAACTAAGGAGACGTTATTAGATCCTACTCTATACCAAATGGAATCTAAATTAGGATCTTCAGCAAATATATTGAGCACAGGCGCGTTTGCTATGTAAGTATTATTGAAAGGAGAATTTACTAAAATTAAAGGATTATCAGTATCAATTAGTATCGTAAAGCTTCCCGTTGTGGCGGAACTTTGAAGTCCCGCTCCATCAATTTGTGACAAAAAGAAGTAATAAGTGCTAGGTTGAAGAGATTCTATATATTCATAATAACTACTTGATGGCCCATTATTTGTAATATTTATGTCAAACACGAAACCAGGCGTAGTAAAAGGATCTGATTCGTTATCTATAATCAATCTATACATAGATATTCCAGATGGATCACTACCATCCGTCCAATCAAAAATAACAGGTAAATATACTTCTCCTTGAGGATAATTTATTAAAATAGGAGGTGAAGGTGCAATTGTATCTTTTAAAATAGTTATCTCATCAAATCCTAAAGCTCCTAAGGTGTTATTTATATAAAATTTAATCGTTTGGTAACCATCAGGTAGATCATTCCAAGCCGATGGATTTATAGTCCCAGAAAGCCCTATAAATGTATAATTAACTAACCCATCATCTACGGTATACCATCTTGTATCAAGATTACTTCCACTTATACTAACAATAAAATTAGGTGCTGTACTATTGAAAACATCGTTTAATTTAGGAGAATTGATCGTTATAATAGGGAAGAAGATATCTTTATAAACTATAATTTCAGTATAATTTAGATTACCTAGCGTGTCATTTGCGTAAAATCGAATTATTACGGTTCCATTACCAACTTGGTCCCATACACTCTGAGC
>JBHLKM010000043.1:0-9099 GCA_048886685.1 Candidatus Hodarchaeota archaeon | reverse complement strand
TTAGATAAAATAAATAACGCTTGGGACGAAATTTATAAAGCTCAATGTAATGATTGCTATTGGCATGGTCTTTTTGGAGGTGTTTATTTACAGTTCTTAAGGTTTTCTGTTTACACTCATTTAATAAATGCTGAAAAGCTAATTGATACTATAAATGCCCTTATTAATCCAGATTTAACATCTTATATTTATCTAACACCCATTGATTTCAATAAAAACAGTAAAACTGAATATGTAATTGAATCAGATATTTATAATCTATATATTGACCCTAATGATGGTGGCACTCTTTTTGAATTAGACTATAAACCAAAATCATATAATTTTTTGAATACGTTAACGAGATGGCCTGAGGCCTACCATGAGAGTAAAAAATTAGAGACAGAGGAAGTGCTGGTCGATAGATATCGAAGAAGCATGTTTCGCTTAAGATTTTTGCATGATGATGTCACCCTAGAGCAATTACAATCAGATAAATATTATGAATTTGGAGATTTTGCCAAAGGAAGTTTTAAAGTTACAAGTACCGAAAAAGAAGGGAAAAAAGCAATATTAGAAATGGAAAAAATTGGGAGTGTAAAAGAGACAAATACTGACAATAGAAATCCAATTAGAATTACAAAAGATATTTATGTAGAAGATAATGAAATTGAGGTTATTGTTAGAATTAGTTTCGAAGAAATTTCTGGTAATGAAGAAATTCTTACTAGGATTATCAAACATTTAAATCTTGCAATTGATATTCCCTTTTTCTTTAATGGGGACACTAATGAATTCCAATGGGAAAGCAACAAATTAGAATTGAATGATGAAAAAGAGAGAGATCTTTTAGAGCCTTTTCAATATACTGGAACATATTTTAAAGCATATGATAAATCCTACGACGTATATATAGAATTCAATATCTCCAGCGACTCAGACTCAGTTAAAATATGTAAATTTCCAATTATCGCTTATGTATATACAGATGAGGGTTATAAGAAGATTTATCAAGGAATAAATGTAACCCCTCTTTTTAAATTTGAAAAGAGTTTTGAATTTCATCTCAAAATTAAGACTTTTTAGTATTTATACTTTCCTAAAATTTACATATTTGTTGATATTCGGAAGAATTTCATCGGTTTAACTACATTTTAAATATATTAAGGATCTAATATCAAATAGGAGCACACAAAAATTAAAGGATTCATTGATTATGGGAACTAATCATAATGGAAAACGAAATGGCTGGAGATTTACTAGCAATTCTGTAAAAAATAATATAGAAAATAATGAATATATTCGAAATGTCCGAAAAAAACTAATGGAAGAGAAATTTAAAAAGCAATTTGAGAAATAGCTTATTTATAATATTTATTTCTAATAGTTAAAATACATAACTTCTGATTGTTTGAAAATTATAAATTGTAATTAATCTATCCTTATTTCTTGTTATTTAATAAATCAAACATTCTTATATTTTATCTCTTTAGGTAGTATTGAATATAGCACATATCTTTCCTAATCAGGTGTAAAAATTATGAAAAAAGATTACGAGTCTGTACACGATTGTTTAAGCTGGAATTGCTGTGATGATCATTTAAAGTCTTGTATTGAAAGATCAAAATATGTAAATCAAATTCGGACTTGCTTAAAGAAAAGAAAGTTAACTTATAAGAAAAAAAAAGATTTATACACCAAATATTAAGGTTCAAATCCAAATTTCCCTATTAATGGAACAAATCGAACCCCAGTAATCCTTTTTGTATCATAATCTTCCCCATGTTTTTTGATTATATACAAATCTTGTCCAAAACTTTTTGATCCTGCAGGAATACAAAGAATTCCTCCATCTTTTAGCTGTTTTTTTAATGGTGGGGGAATTTTTTTTGGTGAAGCTGCAGTTACTAATATTTTATCATAAGGAGCTTCTTCTGGATATCCTAAGGTACCATCACCAAGTATTACTGTAACTCTTTCTTCATAACCTGTTTCTTTAAGGTTGATCTTTGCTTTTTCAACTAAGTCTTTAACACGCTCAATTGTATACACATGGCCAGGATCATTTGAATCCTTTGGAGCAACCAACTCAGCGCATAATGCTGCATGATATCCTGAACCAGTTCCTACTTCTAAAACTTTATCTCCCTCCTTTAATTCCAGATATTCACACATCATTGCATTCATGTGAGGAGCACTGATTGTCTGACCTGAACCAATTGATAAAGGTGAATCTATATATGCAGAAGATTCGGCATCTTTTGGCACAAATAGATGCCTAGGAACTGTGAGCATTGCGTTAATTACTTCCTGTTTAGTTAAAACGGGATAATGTCGATTTTTAAGGTTATCTACTAATTTTTTCCTTTTTTCTTTGAAATTCATTGTTTCTAATAAAAATTTTCATTTCTTTATGATATAAACTTTATCGTTCGCACTAACTTCTTTGTTTATACGTAAATTAAATTTTACAGCTTCCGTATTTCTTCTTCTTGAGATACTTTGAATTTTCTCCCCCTTATAGATCATCTTTTTTATAGTTTCAATCATATAGGTTGTAGATCCTTCTATAATGATCTTATCTCCTAGTTTTAAAGGAGCTTCTAGGCTTTCAAGCAAAACATTAGCAGATTTACTTTTTTCATCATAAGAAAGAATTTTTCCCATATACGATTTCTTATATGGTGATATATTCCCTCTTTTTTCTAATTCAATATCTTCTATAGTTGGTCTATTGAAGTAAAATCCCGTATGAAAGCCACGGTTGAAGACTCGCGAAAGCCTTTCAAGCCAAATCCTTATTTTTTCTTTAGTATAAGTATTTTCATAAACTGAATCCAAAGCCTCCTTATAACATTCAACCACTGTTTTTACGTATATAGGATCCTTCATACGACCCTCTATCTTAAAAGCATCAATTTTCGCGTCAATTAATTCAGGTATGTATTCGATCATACACAAATCTTTCACATTCAAGAACATTTGACCATCATAGATAAATTCATTGCTTTCATCATCTATTACCCTCCATTCTCTTCTGCATGGTTGCACACAATTACCTCGATTTGCGGAATATTCTTCAGAGTCACAAATTGTCGCAGAAAAATAGCATCGTCCTGAAATCGAAGTACACATTGAACCATGTACAAAGCATTCAACTTCAGTTTTTGTTAAAAGATGCTTGATAAGTTTAATCTGCTTAAGTGACAATTCTCTAGCTAAAATTATCCTTTCTGCTCCTAATTCTTCATAAAATTTCGCGGCTTCGATATTGGAAACATTAGCTTGTGTTGATATATGAAATTTAACATTATTTCGTTTTGCTACTCTAATTGCTGCTAGATCATGAGCAATTATACCATCAATTCCGGAGTCTTTTGCTTCCAAAATTAGTGTCTCTAAATCCTGTAATTCTGTATCGTATATTAGAATATTTGTGGTTAAATATGCTAATATTGGTGGATTTTGGCTATGACAAAACTCAGAAATCTTTTTTAAATCTTTTCTTTCAAAATTTTTAGCTTTTTGTCTCATATTGTACTGCTTTACACCAAAATATATAGCGTCTGCTAAACCAGTTACGGCTTTCAGGGAATTCCAATCTTGAATGGGCGCAAGTAGTTCTGGTCGATTCTCCATATTTAAGTTTTAAATTGTTCTGCTTTATTTTATAATATATCTATATAGAATATAAATTGAATTCTTCTATAACATATTAGTAAAAAAAAATATTTAATACCTTATTCCGCCTTTTTGTGAACAGAGTTTCTAGCCAATAGGAAGACTTAAATAAGAAGATAATAATTTTATAACTAATACAAATATTTAAGGTGTCACTATTGGATAATATTGAAGGACTGACAGAGCTTTTGAAAGCTATTGCACATCCAAAAAGAATTCAAATATTAACTTTATTAAATGTGCAAACCTCGAATTTCAGTCTATTAAAACGCCAGACTGATTTACAGAAAACAGCGCTTTCAAATAATCTGACCACATTGATTGAAACAAAATTAATTACGCGTTTTGAACGTGGTAAATATCGAATTACTAAAGATGGACAAGAATTACTAAATGCCATAAACCAATTTTATGAAAAGGCAAAAGTTCGAGAGGTTTATGAGAAAAAAAAAATCCGACAGTATTATGCAGAACAGTGGCGGAAAAGAATGATGATTGAAATTAGTGAAAATAAGACTAGTTATATCCCAAAGTTTCAACCGTGTTGGATCTCCTATTTGGGTGCTGTTTCTGGTATTTTGAAATCTCTTGGAAAGAATAGTAGTATAATTGATGTGGGTGGTTATAGTGGGTGGTCATTTCTAGTCAATGTGTCAAAAGAAAATACTTGTCCATCTGGACCAACAGCTCATAGAGCATATGACGATATCCTCAAGGGTACGCAAACTCTTGGATTTGAAATTGGATGGGGATATATAGATTGGAATGAGGGTGAGGAATACACTCCTGAGGCACAAAAAAAGCGAGCAAAGAAACTTTTCAACAGCTTTAAGAAAGAGTTTGATGAGAATCAAAAACCAGTAGTTCTTTGGGGGATTCCAGTCCCAGAATATGGCATTGTCTATGGTTATAAAGATGATTACTATCTTGTTAGTACGTTTCGACATCTTCAGGGTCAACCGGATACACCAATTCCATATGATAAATTAGAAGCACCTGGAGCTCTACATTATTTCTCCTTTGGTAGTGAGATAAATATTAATCCAGAAATTAGAGATAAAGAAGCTATTGAACGTGCGATTAATATGGCAAAAGGAGAAACTTATTCACATGAAGATTATATTGCAGGACCAGAAGCTTTTGTAGAATGGGCAAAAGTTCTACAAACGGGGATAAAAGAAGAAGAATTGATTTACCATGGCAATAGTTATGTCGCTAATTGTGCATTAGAAGGTAAAGATACAGCCATAGAGTTTCTCAAAAGAATAGCTAAACGATATAAAGAGAAACCTCAATATGAACCATTATTCAAAGCTTCTAACGAATTTTCCAAGTCTAAAGATTTGCTTGCAGAATTTGTTAAAATATTTCCATTTGCATTTGAAGGTAAATTTCCAGAAGATAAAAGAAAGCAAGGCGCTAACTTATTATTGGAGATCAAACCTAATGAAATAAAAGCTATCGAACATTTAAAAGAAGCAGTAAAAGTTTGGGAATAGGAATATAATTTATTTATCCTTTTTTTTTTTAACTATTACAAATAATTGGTACAATTAACAGATTTCTAACAGAATTTTTATATATAATTATACAATAAGAATTAATTGGCACGATTGAAAAAGTTAATTAAGGCAATATGGTGCCTAAAAAATTAAAAGGCAATTGGACCAATTAAACAAATTAGTTACTCTCTTTTAGATTGTAACATAAAAAATAAAAGCGAAATAATAATTATTGAAGAATAATTCGTAAATTAAATTTATTTAGGTTACAAGTATGAAAGTTGTAGTATTTAATGGAAGCCCAAGGGATGAAGGGAATACCCGTTTTTGTTTAAATATCGTTATGGATGAATTGAAGGCAGCAGGAATTGAAGTGGAATATGTATGGATGGGTATGGATAAAATTCAAGGATGCATTTCTTGTTATCGTTGTGCACAGTATAGAGACAAAGAATGTGCAGTAAAAACGGACAAATTAAATGAGTATCTTGGAAAAATGATTGAAGCCGATGGTATTATATTAGGCTCGCCAACATATTTTGCTGATACAACAACACGAATGAAAGCACTGATCGAAAGAGCAGGATTAGTAAGTAAAGTCAACGGAGAATTATTGAAACATAAAGTGGGTGCTTCAGTGGTAGCAGTGAGAAGGGCAGGAGCGGCTCACGTATTTTCTAGTATTAATTATTTCTTCTTAATTAGTCAGATGTTCCTAGTAGGATCAAGTTATTGGAATCTTGGTATAAACCCTAATGTAATGAGTTCAGCAGGTATGGAAAAAGATATAGAAGGAAAACAAACTTTTAAGAACTTAGGGAGAAATTTCGCATATTTACTTCAAAAACTGGCGGCTTAAATCTAAAAATCCGAAAATTATTTTTAATAACTTTTTTTTGGTATTAACCCTTCATAACCAAAAGGCTATGAGTACTTATGAATTAACAAGAATAAATCAATTTGTTTTAGAAAAACACCATCTTACAAAAAATTCAAAAATTGATGATATAATACAGATAACAGAGCATATTTGTGGTTTACATTCAACAGATCTCAAAACCTCTTACTTGTCTTTGTTTGCGAGAACAAAAGTATTTAAAAAAATAGATTTAGAAAGAGAACTTTATAAAAACAAAACTCTTGGCAGAATTCGTGGTATGCGTAGAACTCTCTTTATTCAAACAAAGAATATGATTCCTATAATTCATGCTGCTACATTCGGAATAATTGAGAATTCTTTTGAGAAGTATATGGAAGTTAGGGGTGTTTCAATGAAGGAATATCAAGAAATATTGCCCCAAATACTCGAAATTTTAAAGAGTGAAGAACTTTCAGCTTCTGAGATAAGGACAAAATTGAATTCGAAATTAGACGTCCCAGCAATAATACAAGTGATGTGTGATTATGGGTTATTGATTAGAGGTAAACCAATTAAAAATTGGAAAGATAGACGAAATAGATATGCTCTTTTTAAGGAGTATTTTCCCGATATTGACTTATCAAAAATCAACGAAAAAGAAGCAATTCAAAATTTAGTGGAAAAATACATAAAAGCGTATGGACCCGTTTCTGAGACTGACATTTCTTGGTGGACAGGTATAAATAAAACAAAAATTAGAGAATCATTAAAAACCATAGAATACCAACTAAAAAAGATTCAGATCTCAGAATTACAAGGTGAATTAATTTTGCATGATGATGATGTAAAAAATTTAGAGAGAGTTGAAAATTCTGAAGAAACAACTTTAACTTTATTGCCTGAACTTGATCCTTACCCAATGGGGTATAAAGAAAGAGATAGATATATTAGTAATAATTATTACAATAAAGTTTTTGATAAATCTGGTAATATAACATCAACTGTTCTATTAGATGGAGTTGTTATAGGTGTCTGGGATACAGAATACCAAACGGAACCTGTAGTTAAATTGTTTTTATTCCAACCAATAGAGGAAGAACTACGAAATGAACTATATAATAAAGCCCAAAAAGTTGGAAAATTCTTTTTTGATGAAGAGGTCTTAATAAAAGAATGTAAATCGATGACATCATTAACAGAAAGAGCTGCTGGAGGGTTTATGACTCCCTTAAAGAACTGTTAACAATAAAAAAGAGAAGATGTTAAAATGAGTGAAAAACTGAATGTTTTATTTATAATCTCTGATCAACATAGATATGACCATATGAGCTGCTCGGGAAATAAAATATTAAAGACTCCTAATCTGGATAGATTGTCTCGAGAAGGAGTACACTTCACGAATGCATTTTGTACGAATCCAATGTGTATGCCCAATAGAGCAACACTGTTAACAGGATTATACCCAAATGTTCATGGGGTTCGAAGTAATGGAATGATTTTATCTAATGAGATTCCAACCATTACTCAAACGCTTGTTAAAAATGGGTGGTACACAGCAGCATTTGGAAAATTACACCATCAATTCAATGTAGCACCCTATAAAGCGGGATATAAGTCTGCTGAACGTTTTCATGACTGGGTATTTCCAAAGAAAGGTGATTACCCTGTACTTGATAATTTTCCTATCCCCTATTATGGATATCAAGAAGTTGAAATGGCACTAGGACACGGAGCCTGTTTATGTGGACATTATTTAGATTGGCTAGAAGAAAGATCTCCTGATCTAGCAAATAAAATGAGAGAAAGATGGAGGAGTACTGATAATTTTTTCTCAGTGTTTACTGAACATGAAATCCCAGTAGAACTCTATTCGAGTGCGTATGTTGTCGAAAGAACTACTGCCTTTTTGGAACGACATGCTAATGGATATTATGGAGAAAAACCTTTTTATATCCATTGTGGTTTCCCCGATCCTCATCAACCGGTATGGCCTCCAGGTAAATATAAAACCCTGTATAATCCCGAAGATATTGAATTACCTGAGAGTTTTACAAATCTTGATAATTTACGGAATCACCCTTACCTCGCTCCATATATTAATGTAATGCCAGGCGCAATGCTAAGAGAAACAACAGAAGAAGAAGCAAAATTGTTTATTGCTTACACTTATGGAATTATTTCGCTCATAGATGATAGTATAGGTCAGATTTTAGCTACCCTCGAAAAATTGGGATACGCAGATAACACTATTGTGGTTTATACGAGCGACCATGGTGATTTAATGGCCGATCAAGGCATGTTATTTAAGGGACCATCAACATATATAGGTGTTCTTCATATCCCTATGATTTGGAAAGTGCCTAAAATAACGAACCCCGCTATAACAGATGCCTTGATGAGCTCTGTTGATTACCCAAAAACAATTTTAAATCTTTTAGGAATAAAAGAGAAACAACAACCTCCTGATATGCAAGGATATGACTTGTCTTCAATTTTGAGAGAACCTGAAAATCCCGAAATACAACTAAGAGATTGTTGCTTAATCGAAGAAGACGAAGAAATTGGACCTCTTTATGTAAGATTAAGACATTTAATTACAAAAAACCATAAGCTAACAATATATGAGGGATATAAGGAATTTGGTGATTTATTCGATCGTAAAAAAGATCCAAACGAATTACACAATCTTTGGTTTGATCCTGACTATAACAATATACGATTTTCTTTAGTAAATAGATTATTACAAGAATGCCTTAAAACTCAAACACGATATCCTAAAAGGATAGCAGGGACTTAACAATTAACTAAACTATTATAGAACTAAATTATGAGTATTATGAATGAAAAAAAGAATGTATTATTTATAATCACAGATGCTCAAAGAGTAGATCATTTGAGTTGCTATGGGAACAAGATTTTAAAAACACCTAATATAGACAGATTAGCTAATGAGAGTGTACGGTTTACAAATTACTTTTGCACTAATCCTATTTGTATGCCAAACCGTGCCACTTTAATGACAGGACTTTATCCTAATGTACATGGAGTAAGAAGTAATGGAATAAATTTAAGGGAAGA
>JBHLKM010000042.1:0-9653 GCA_048886685.1 Candidatus Hodarchaeota archaeon | reverse complement strand
TCAGTAAGTTCTGTTTTCCCTAAATTTTGTCCTTCTTCTAAATCAAGAGCTGGTCTTAAATAGCCATTGATCATGTATTGATGTATTACATTAACAAAATGAGCTGCTTCCGCTGTACCAGTATAATAATCTGGATTAGCGTAATGATATGGACCTAAAAATAACCCAGCGTTTGTTCCTTCATCCATGTTTGTAGTGAATGTGGAATCTACATAACTAATACCTTGACTTGCCTTACAAAATGCAAAACGATAACCTGCACCATAAACTTTATTCCAGTTAATAGAGCCTTGCCAATGGGAAACATCAATTCCATTTACATATTCTTCAGCCTTTACTGGGAGTAAATATCCAAAGAATGAAATTATTAATAATATAAATAACCCAAACGCAAATTTTTGTTTACTTTTTTTCATATTTAATTTTCGCACTCCTATAATTGATTATTTACTTTAAAATTATCTATTTTTTTTATAAAAAGAGAATAATCATAGAACTCCTCCTAATATTTCACTTTTAGTAATGGTGGTTCATTACCACCAGAAAAGAAATTATATACGCTTGTATATAAACTTTCATAAAAATTTATCAAAAATGTAAAAATAAAATTTGATATACTTATATTAATTAAAATAAATGTTTTTTTTCCAATCGCCCTTCCCAGAATAAACAGGTCTCTTATAAGGCAAAATTGGATAATTAAATGCCTGTGTAACTATATTGGTATAGATTTATCCAGAGAATAACTAATGATTTTAAAGAAAAGACAGGTTATTTCAACTTCATTCCTAGTCTATTTAAAAAAATTAAATTAATTTCGCGATCTGTTCAGAGATTCGCATACAATCGAGATATATCAATCCAAGTCTTACATCTCTTGTTGTAGAGACAGACAATACTGCATTTGGACCTGCTGGAAGGACAAGAAGGTACCCATCTTTTCCCCGAATAAATAATTGTTCAAATTCACCATTTTTAATTAAGGTTATGGCGCTTTCGGCTAATGATAGAAGTGCAGCGGTCATTACGGCAATTGTATTCTCATCAACATCCTGAGGGAAATCCGAAGCTAATAATTCCCCTTCAACGGAAACAAGAGTTGCAGCTTTTACTTCCGGAACGGTATCGATAAATTTTGCTAAAATACTGTCAAGATTTTCCAAAACAAGGACTTCAAATGATTGTCTGGTTAAGAATTCGGGGGATCTTGTTCTTTGTTTTTCTGGGAGTTCGATTTGCTGTAAACTTTCAAGCTCTTCTTCTATTTCCTCAAGTTTTTTTATATGTATAACATCATTATTCAAAATATAAGATTCCTGTGTTTGAGAAGTTATAGAATTAAACTTCGCTTCAAGTTTAGCAATTTTCTTGTTTATTTCAGTTTTAAAGTTTGGTGCAGACTCAAGATAATCTTTTAAAATTTCTACGAGCATATTCGTATCAATTTGAGTTTTTCGTGTATCTATTGGGGCATTAAAAGAGTAGATATAATGTCTTCCTCTTTTTCCAAGAGTTTTGATTTTTCCTTCTTTTTTTAGGCGTAGAAGATAAGTACGTGCATCTTGTTTGCTTAACAAGAGTTTTTCTGCGATTTCATCACTAGTTAATGGAAGAGTTTTGAGAAGATTCAATATACGATCTTTATTGCTTAGCCCCATATCGAAATTAAATACGATTATTTCTCACCGTTAAATATAGTTTTCCTCATAAATTCATCTCTGCTAGTTTCTTCTTGATAACTTCTTAATAATATCATAAATTCTCAATTTTATTTTTATCTGTATATTAATTGTATATTCTCATATATAAATATGGGGGGATATGTATATAAATAAAACGGAGATACAAACATTTAAATAGGTAAAAACACAATTAATCTTTAAGCAAGTATACAATTGATATACAGCTAAGTATACTATAATATACAAAACCGAATTCAATGTTTTTAAAATGAGCAATTTCGAAAATATCTATATTCAAATACCAGATGATATCGATTTCCTCTTAGATCTATGTCGAGATTTAATGGCACTGCTTAAAAAATGTAGTCCAAATGAGGATATACCTATAGATCGTGATCAAATAGCAAAGTTAAATAGTATTGCAAAAAGAGTACGTTGAATAGGTAAATCTTGTGAATTGGAAGGCTTTCAAAAAAATTTTTTTGAATTTTAAAAGAGTAAGGATATATGGAAGTGGTTGAAGAAAATAATTATCTAGAAGGATTAAAAGTAATTTTAAAGAGGTTATTATCAAATAACCCGACTATCACCATAGCGACAATTTCATCTATGGAAGGTCTTCCAATTCTCTCAGTAATCCCTCGAGGATCTAATGAAACAATAGTCTCTGCGATGGTTGCTACATTGCTCTCTTTATCTGAAAAGGCGGTCTTGGAAATGAAAATTGGCGAATTCAAGCAATTATTAATCAAAGGGATTGATGGGAATTTATTGGTTTTTGAAGCTGATACCGCTGTTTTAGCGGTTTCTACAACAATTGAGGCGAAATTGGGTTTAATTTTTCTCGAATGTGAGCGTGCTTCAATTGAAATTTCGAAGATATTGAAGAAATAAAAGAGAAGATGGCGGAGAAGTTAATTTTTACTAAATAAGTAATTTTGTGACTATATCTGTTTCAAATTAGGAAAAAATTAGTCTTATCTACTAGCGTGGGAAATATATAAATATTGATTTTTTTGTCAATAAATGGGAGATCAAAAATAACATATGTTCAATTTCTTTTGTAATGAGTAAGTGGTGATCAATGAGATGATTAGAGAGAGAACTAAAAACCGAATTAAATTCATTATAATACTAACTTTAGTAACTCTCATGGTCGCAGCTCTTTTGATCGCCGCTCATTTTCGAGGTTATGAACGAAGTGTCAAAGTTGAAAAAGATGCTTATGTATATGAGTATTATCCTGACAATAATTATGGTGCTAATGATTATCTTCGCGTGGGTAATTATCATTACGGGAAAGTCCAGGCTTATTATCATTTTAATATCTCTTCTCTTCCGGGGGGATGGAGAGAGGCAAATATTATCGTAAAATTCAATTATGCTTCAGATTTTGTTAATGTAGGGGCAAATCTAACATACGAGAGTTGGGATGAAAACACAATAACCTGGAATAATAAACCAAATGTGAGTTATTTTCGAGGTTGGATTTTATGTGATGGCTTTGATTTTAGAATTCCGATAAAATCAAATCATATTCAAGATGATGGAATAGGTGTTATATTATACGGAAGAGGTGGAATGGATGATGGATATATTGAAGGAAAATCAAAGGAAGGAGCATCGAGTATGTCGAATATAGCAGTAATAGAATTAACTTATAGGGGGATAGAGCCAATATTTTTAACCGTTCTAAGAATTTTAGGTATTACAATTTGTATTGTTATAGGTACCATAGTAGTAGCGCTTGTAATTCATATGAAGTCGCCAAAATTTAGAAAAAATTCAAAGTATCGCAAAAAACCTATTAATATAAATAATTTTGGTGGAGATTGGTTAAATGCTCACCAAAATGTATCAAAAATACATAGATTATCTACACCAACAATTGAAAAAGAGATAAATCAGTATATCACGCTCAAGTTGGAGCATGGAAGGACATATATCTATGTAAATGGCAAAAGGTTCATTCAATGTATCCGTTTAGTTCTAAAAATCGCAAAAAATGATATACCACTATACGATGAGGTGGATTCTATAGATGAAGCAGCTAAATTATACAGCAATCACATATACCAGAACACGATCGTTAGGGGGCCAATGGCGGCACCAGTATTAAACCAAAGTCACGATATTACTCCCGAACAGGAATTTTGGGGGCATTGTTCAAATATTCAAGCATGGGTGGAACATGACTATGACACAAGAATCCTGATGAGAAATATCTCTTTTCCATTATTAAGAGAGTTAGTAAAAGCTGGCGATCCCAAAGCAAAAAAAGTATTTAAGGAAGAGATTGCCCTTAGACTAGAAAGTGGTTTCCCCTCCGTTATTCAGTATCTCTTAAATCAGGGATATTTAGGATACTTTACTTCTTCTGAGTTGCAAACCATAATAGAATCAACTGAGCTTATTAAAGGACTTTCGTCTAAACCTAATATGTTGTCTCAATTTTTAAAATATTGCAGTTTTAAGTTTCCAAGTTTAGTTGAGGTCATTCTATTACAAGTTCTATTGCTCCCAGAAGGAAAACAGGTCGTACTTTCAAGTATAAATGTCCCAGGCATCCGTGGAATGCCCTATGTGAGACCTTCTTTCAGGTCGAATCCCCAATATCTACTCACTCTTAAAAAAGCATTAGAAAACCTTCTGAAACAAGCAAATGAAAAAATCTGGGAAGATATTTTTGAATGTATTAAAGTAATTGAAAATAAGCTTGAAGGAAGAGAAATTAACTTACCTCGTTTATCGGTAGAGAGTAGATGGGAAGTTGTTAAGAAACTTTTAGAGCCAGAGGGATTGGAGCATATGGGAGAGAAAGAGAAATTATTATTTATTGAGAAGCTCTTGCAGCCAATCCGAAGAGATATATCGAAGTGTGCTTATTGTGGGAAAGTAATACCGAAGGGAAAGGAAATCTGTGAGTGGTGTGGACATAAAAAAGATGATGACGAAGGATTTTTTCCATATCCATTTATCTTTAAGCCTCCTGGTGGAGGTGGTGGAGGTCGTTTAAAGGAAGGAGCTATAGTGATCCCTATCAAAACATAAATTTGGGTATGAATTTTTTTTAAGAATCTTAACTAGTGTGAAGGTAGAGATTTATGATTCAGACGGTTGCTTACTTACAACAGTTTTCACTGATGAAGATGGTTTCTATTTTTTCTACTATAAACATAAAGGGAAAGGAGCAACCTTTACAATTAGGTTACCGGATTATTTAATCGAGCAAGAAGTGTATGTTAAAGCTAATAGATTCGTAGAGGTTAATTTTCAAATCTAAGGAGACTAGAGTTCTATTACTATTATATTATAACAAAATTCTTTTTTTTTTTTAATTATTTAAATATAATTTTAATATCCCTAGCCGTTTTTTCAATGTTACCTTCATTTTTATCATACCAAGAATAGAAATATATAAAGGATTGTCATTATCAGTAATATATAGAAACTAGTAATAGGGAAGAATAGGGTTATATTAGAGAAGAAAGAATATGAATCCCGTAGAAGTTTATATTATAGCCAAAAATGCTGGTGTATTATTATATAAATATTCAATTGTCGATTTTGGTCAGACGGACAAAGATCAATTAATGTCAGGATTCCTGACAGCTCTCAATAACTTTGCAAAAGAGGTCGACTTTCCCGCAGGGGTTTCTCTAATTCGATCTGGGTCTTTAGAAGCCCGATTTAGCCCAGGGGAACATGTCTTTTCTGTATTAATTATTGATTACCAAATGCCCCTTGGTTCATCCACCGAACCCATTTTGAGCGGACTTGCTGCGGAAATAACAGAGAGGTTCGAAATAAAATATAAAGTACCATTAGAAAGCCAAATAAAATCTAATAAATTTAAACCAAATACCTTTAAAGATTTTTGGGAAGATATTGACAGAATCATTGATAAATATGGTGTAGAGTCTTATGAATTATATCAAAAGTTAGTATTGATTGAAGCTATTTATGCAAAAGTGCCCCAGAAATGGTGTCTTCCATTGATTGAAGGAGCAGGAAAGGGAAAGAGGGTCGATATTGTAAAAAATATCCCAGAAATATATCACAGCCTCTTAAAGAAAGCTATTCAAAAAGTAAATCTAAATAGTATGCCAGTGTGGGAAATTTTTGCCGTATCGGTGCTAGATCCTAATAACCTATGATATATTTGTACTACTGATTCTATTATTTTACGCTAAAAGAGTATGACCATTAGGTTTAAAAACTAAGAATAATTGATGTATATTTCAATCGACATTTAAAAGTTTGAATAATATTGATATTGTTTGACTTTAAAAGCAAATCTCTACAGAAAAAGAAACTAAAATTACAATCGGTTTAATAAAACAATAGGATTCTCAAATTTGTCATTTTGATTAATAAAAAATAAATTTTGAAAAAATCATCCTTCACAATTTTTATAGATGGCTTTAAATATTATCTAAGAATTCTAAAAGATGATCAAGTAATAATGGCAGAAAGAGAATTTAACTAAAAAAAGGGGAGGAAAAAATTAAATTGCGAAATCCGATAATTTTTTCTTTCTGCCGCCGCCATTTAACATTTTTGTTAAAAAGTGTTATGCAGATCCATTGTCAGGTAATCATCTCGGAGCGTTGATTGGCTCCACTATCTCTGATGGTGATATATAGTTATCTGGTTCTACAAATCTCGATAAAGATTTGCCTCGTCCTACTGATGCAAATGATGAATTATATTGAAAAAATAGAATTATATATTTAGATTTTTTTATAATTAAATGGATGTGAAAAAAGTCAAAGCATTATGAAATTCATTAAAAAAGATAAGAACTAATTAGGTATTGATATGTTAAGTTCCAATATTCATAAAAGACCTAGCACCATTGAGAAAAAGATAAATGAATATATTACTCTCAAGCTGATTCGTGGAAAGACCTATATCTATGTAAATGGCAGAATGTTTATTCAGTGCATCCGTTTAATCCTAAATATCCCGAAAAATGACGTGCATTTATATGATGAAGTGGATTCTATAGATGAGGCTGCTAAATTGTATAGTAACCATATACACCAGAACAGAATCGTTAGGGGGCCAATGGCAGCACCTGTACCAAATCAGGTCCATGATATTACTCCCGAAGAGGAATTTTGGGGGCATTGTTCAAACATTCAGGCCTGGGTGGATTATGACTATGACACTAGGATATTAATGAGTAATATCTCGTTTCCGTTATTAAGAGAATTGGTAAAAGCGGGCGATCCCAAGGCAACTAAAGTATTTAAAGAAGAGATAGCTCTGAGACTTGAAAGTGGATTTCCTTCCGTTGTTCAATATCTCCTGAATCAGGGATTTCTACGATATTTTACATCTTCTGAGTTTAAAACAATAATAGAATCAACTGACCTTATTAAAGGACTCTCATCTAAGCCTAAGATGATGTCACAATTTTTAGTCTATAGCAATTCTAAGTTCCCCACTTTAGTTGAGGACATTCTAATACAAGTTCTAAAGCTTCCTGAATGGAAAAAGATCATACTTTCGAGCATGAGCATTTCGGTTAGACCTAGAATACCCTATTTGAGACCTTCCTTCACATCAAATCCTCAGTACTTACTCACACTTAAAAAGGCGTTAGCTAACTTTTTAGGAGAAGCCGATAAAAAAAACCGTAAAGATATTAAAGAATGTATTCAGGCAATTGAAAACAAACTTACGGGGCAAGAAGTTAACTTCCCTTACTTTTATGAGAAAAGTAGATTAGAAGCTTTTAGGGAGTTTTTAGAAGAGAAGGGATTAGAGAATTTAGGACACGAACACAATTTATTCCTTGCTAAGAAGTTTTTGGGAGAAATGCAAAAGATTCAATCGAGATGTTCTTACTGTGGAAAAATGATACCAAAAGGAGAAGAAATCTGTAAATGGTGTGGGCATAAGAAAGATGATGGTGGGGGAGGATTTTTTCCCTATCCTTTTATCTTTAAACCTCCTGGTGGAGGTGGTGGAGGGCGTTTAAAAGAAGGCGCGATAGTGATCCCTATCATAACATGATCTTAATTTACTTTTGATAGTGATTCTACTAAACTTGCAAGGTGATTTTTGCCTTCAATTATTCTTTTGACGTCTTCTTTAAAAGATCGTAAAAGTTTTATCTTATCTTGAACAGGTAAGGTAAAATGTCCAGTAAATTTTTCAACAAACTTTTTTTTAATTTTTTTTAAAATTGGGTTTATAATTTCAGATTTTGCGTTTGGTTTAGTTTTTATAATGAAAAGATAACTCGTTAATTTTTCTTTCATTAAGAAGAACTTATTTTTACTTATCTCAACTTCCTTGATTTCATCCTCTCCAATATTTTTAGCTACTGATTGTAAAGCATATATAAAATGGGATAATAACGTTTGATTAACTTCAGAATTTCCTTGAATATGATTATCATAACCAAAAATAGTTGCTCCAGAGCTATCAATAATGTAAATCCAAATTATTTCTTTCATTTTATGAAACCTTATTTAATACTTTTTATCCTAAAACTATGCTTTATAATTATTATTGTTAAGTTTATTGATTGATATTTTTTACTTTAATATTATTCATTATTCGTCTAAATTTAAACTAATTGGTTGAAAAACTTTTTTGTTAATCAAATCGAATATTGTCATAGTCATTTCGGGATCAAACTTCTGATCAGTCATAAGAAACGTTGAATAAAAATAATCTAAATTGGTTTGTTCCATAATTTCAAATGCCTTTTGTATGACAGATTTTTCCATAGGATTAAGTTTAACTTTCTTATTGGTAACAATCTTTAATGCTGAAGTAAATGAAACGTTAAGATGTAGTTCAATTAATTCGCTTATGCCCGCAAATTGAGAAACTGCCCCTCCTTTAAACTCTCGAAGCATATCTCCATATCTATCCTCAATATCTTCTGCCAAATTCGTGATATTATTTATGAATTCTTCGGAAGGTTTATCTGACATAACAATTATTAACCTAAAATCTTCAGCTTCATGCATTAAAATTATTGAATCTTCATAATCTAATGTTAAAGTTTCAGACTTCCTATAAGAGCCGGTCAACTCAACCCCAAAATTTCGTATAGCATCTAGAAATCCTGAGATCAAGCTTGGATCTATGGTCTTTCTTGCAAAGATTTGCTCATATACATTAACTCCCGATTTGTTATCTGAGATCATCAGATAATTTAAACTGAGGATATCTTTAAATTTATTAGATAACTTTTTAAGTTTAATTTCACTTTTTCTCTTTTGTCTTTTAAGTGTTTGATACACAATAAAACTCCCACCAACTGATACTCCACCTATTATAATTGCCAAAGTTAAGATAGGAATTATATCTAAAAGAGGTTTAGTAGCTTCTGGAGAAGAAGGAGCGGGAACTATCGTAAATACTTGAGATTTAACGCTAGCATCATTATAGCTATTCCAATAAATATAAGCTGTCCAATTGCCAGGAGACGCGGTTGAGGAGACATTAAAAGAATACAGAGTTTCATCTGAAGTTACAGGTATTGTTGTTTTATCCTTTTCTGCCCCCAATTCATTATATAAAATGAAGGTAAAATTACCTTCTCTAATTGGAGCGATTGTCGAGAATACTAATTCTTGACCTAATTGAAATTCAGTCCCCCTGCTTATATCTACAGTAAAATCAATTTTTGGAGAGTTCGCAGTAATTTCCCAATTGGCATCATCATTAATTGTATCGTTCAATATATACAATGAATTTCCGTTAATAAGGATACTTTCAGATGCAGTTATATTAATATTATCCTTGAATACAGTAATGTTATACCAATTATTTGGTAATTCGATTTTGACAGAATAATTATAATTACATCTATTAAGATCAGGAATGATTTTCCAGAAATTATCTTCATTTTCTGTTATACTTACATAAGCATTAGAAAGGAATTGATTTTTCAATTTAAGATAATAGCTTAAGTTAAAGAGAAATCTATTATTTTTAATCAAA
>JBHLKM010000041.1:0-9958 GCA_048886685.1 Candidatus Hodarchaeota archaeon | reverse complement strand
TAGTTTCATTAAATTTATATTTAACTTAATTGGGAATCATATATTTGATATGAATATTTTAAGAACAATAACCGTTTTTAGTGTTTTATAAACAACTTCAGAAACCATCCTACATGTTGCCGGTTGGTGTTGATTATTCTCTCTAATAAATTAATTTACAAATTAACTTCTGTGTTTGAGAAGTTAGTTTTTATCTCCATAGAACCTATGCAAACCTCGTTTAATGACAGCAATAGTCTTAATAACAGAGTGAATTGTCATCAAGTGCTCCTCCATCAAACAGTGCCTTGCTAAAACAGATCAAAATTGTTATACATTTCCAATTATCTCTATTAAATAATTTTATATCAATTGGATTAAAACTAAATAGGTTCCCATATCTAAATTAAATTTCATTTTTTTTTCCCATTTTTTTGCTTAACAGAACTTTCTCTCTTAAGATGAGTAAGCAAATTGATATGAGTATTATTATTAACACCATTAAACCAAAATCAATGGTTTCATATGGTCTGATGTGTACTTCCCATCTGATGATATTGTTGTTCGGATCTACATCTAGAATTATTTCTCCATCGTTAGAAGGATCTAAAAGATATCCCTCAATAAACATTATCATATCACCATCCATAAGTGAAATAGAATATAACTCGATGTTTGATGTGCTTATTTCGATCCAACTGGTAACAGGAGCTCCTATTTCTTCTCCAGCATCTATATTGACCGAAAAATGTCCATTATTATCGTTCGCCATTATAAAAACAACAATAACACCAATAGCGAAATACCCACTAAAGCCAATTAATCTTTCTGGGAGTTCTGGAAACATATCACCTACAGAATTGCGTTTTAAGACTATTCTGATATTATAATTAGTGTCAAGATCTACATCAGGAACTATAAATCCAACACTGAGTATATTGGGTAGATTGGACAAGAGCATCATAATAAAATTTCCCCCCTTAAACAAGTCAATGGTGTCAACGTCGTAAGCACCCCCCACATTAATTCCTCCATAAGTTACCGGTTCCCAGTAAACATTTACCCACTCTCCTATCTTAAAGAAGTCACCAATGCGTGGTCTGGTGATAACTACTGAACAAGAATCAATCTCTACCCAAAAGGATGAATAAAATTCAGCAGATAACCCTTCTGAGTCGATTGTCTTAATGTTAAATTCCCAAATATGACCAGGCTCAAGTGGTTGAGTGCTAAAACTTGTAACTGCGGTATTAAGGTCAATTACGTCATCAGGCTCACGAATTTCATTATAAAATGGATCATCTTGATTAACAATTGTATAACTATAACCTCCAACTTCTCCACACGCATAAGGAGTTTCCCATTCAACTATCAAGACTCGTTCACAACTAATCTGACCTTTACTATGAGTAGGGGATGTAAGCTCAGGATTTTCTGGTCTTCTTATCAATTTAATATTGTCA
Source organism: Candidatus Hodarchaeota archaeon (assembly GCA_048886685.1). Lineage (GTDB taxonomy): Archaea > Asgardarchaeota > Lokiarchaeia > Sigyniarchaeales > SOKP01 > Loki-b32. The sequence continues at coordinate 8,516 of JBHLKM010000041.1, read as the reverse complement.
AAAGCCATCATGCTACCAACACCCTCAGGGAATGGGTTGCTAGGGCTGGGCCAAATTATACCAGCAGCTAACATGAAATAACTTGGTAAGGAAAGACCACCAGCTGCACCGCCTCTAAGGTACCAATTGGAAGGATTAATCATAGTCATATCACCTGTCTCAATGTCTTTAATTAATAGACTACATATCTTATTTGTATCAAAATCAACTTTAGTAGAGATCTTGTACCAGCGGTTCTTAGGTAAGTTTTCCCACTCAGGGCCAGGAGTCTCGCCTGGCATGTTGAATATCCAATCTGATGGTTTTCCTATAAATATGGATCCACTCTCATCATAAGCTTCATAAAGAACGTGAATATGCTCTGGTTCATAATAACCATGTTCATTTTCAGGACCCCATCCCATAGTCACATCGAAAATTGATTCGTATGGCCTCAACCAGAAGCCTCCTGCATGGTAGTCGTCCAATCCAAATCCTGTAAGTATACCATTGAAATTCATAGCAAAATCAAACTCAATTTCCCATAATCCTCCATCAAAGTTTACATCGTGCTTAACAACAGCCCAGGTGTTAGATCCGGATTGGATTCCTGCTATAAAGTTATTTCCACCAGTTGGATTTTGATTAAATCCAAGACTATTGCCTGTATATGTATACACTTTAAAGTCAAGTCTTTCACTATCCGGACCCTCCTTGAAAAAACCATCTTGACCAGTAAGTATTATACCAGTTGAAGCGGAAATAAGACCTTCAAAATCATTTATATATATATTTGAGGTCTTAGGTATAATAATTTCCTTCTGAGTATCTTCCAAATTAGTTGTTTTAATGAATCTATGATTTCTTGGAAAGGTTATTATAGAAAAATTTGTAATTATAAAGAAAATGAGTAAGATACGTATTAATATTTCTTGTACTCTTTTCATTTAGATTTCACCAAACAAAACAATTTTGTTATATATAAGTATTTATAGCTGATTATTTAACATTTTTGTATAAATTCTTTACAAACAGAAAAAAGATTCAACTTCCCAATCATTCTGGTAATTTTAACTTATGACCAAAATCTATATCGCTTTAAAATAAAAAAAAATTTTTAAATTTTCTCATGATTAGTTTAAAAAAATCAACTTAACCTCCTCGATATGTTGGATAATAGAACCCTCCAATTATCAAACCATTCTGGGTAATGAATATTGTTTTTTCTTTCACTTTAACCTTCCAAGCAGGTAAGACATTTGTAATATATGGATGTATCGGGCTAAAAACGAGTTCTGTATTTAGTTCTCGTACTTCACTCTGGTTAAGACGTAAATTCCTCTTAGCAATTGTTAAAGCTTCTTCTTCAGATAGATACCGAACAGGTCGTGAAAAAATACGCAACTCCTCAAACCGACCTGTATAGGCATTGATAAGAACACTAAGTCTAGTCATAGGCTCTCCTTTTCTATTAATTTCATACTTATTAATAAATGGAACAATGTAATAACTTACTGTATTATCGACGTTTTCTTTTGCCTTTTTAGCTGGTAATTCGCGAACTAACATAGGCTTTGAATCCTGTATACCGAAAAAATATCTTGATATAAATTTTGCTTTATCTTGAATTCTGTTACCAAGAAATTTTCGTGCTATTTCAGTAGCTTTTATAGGTTCAATGATCTCTTTCCCTACCCTCGGAAAAATTTCTATTTTTACCCTACCTTCTTCTTCTGGCGGTTCTCCGATCCCTACCCATTTTCCATTCCAAATTTGTCCACAAGTATTTGACGTTCCATAGAAACCATTACAAGGTAAACCCCAGTAGTATGGACCCTCCATCCACGCATTACCTTCTATCTCACGATAATCTACTTGAGGACCTTCTAACCATTCAGAATAATATGGTGAATATAAACCAATGAGATCTAATGCAGGATTTGTTACTTGTTGAGGATCATCTGATGTTTTGTAATAAACTAAAACCTCCCAGTAATCATGTATATGTGGACAAACAAGTGAGCCATATTCATATTTAGCCATCCATCTGAAAAGTTTATAAAGAACTTGTTCTTTATCAGTACCTGAAATATCCACCCAACGATGTTCTGGGGGACATAAATCATTTAGTGTCTTTGTAACTGCATAAGGATCCGCGTACCAGCCAATTCCCCAAGGTCCAGTTCCTCCCTCTTTATTGTTCGCCTGTATATAATTCCAGAGAGTAGTCTGATCAATATAGCAAGATGTAGCTCCAGGAGGATACCCATTCATAACCATCTGACAACAAGCAGGTCCACCCCAGTCTGGTTCTTGAGTACCGTACGAGTTATCATGTGGAATTTGATCTCTTAAATTGAGTTCAAACATAATTTTTCACCTAACTAGTATTTTTTTTTGGATTTGACAATATTGTAGATTTCACATCAATAAAACCTTTAGTTAATATTTAAATTTTATGAAATGCCAAAAATTTAAAATTGGTTGGATAACAATCCAATAACTTAGGCTTTTCAACCAAATCCAGGAGGAGGTTATTTTGGTTCTTCCTAAATCAAACAATTAAAAAATCTTAGATAAAGGGTTAGAAAAATCAATTTTAAAAGATATAAATAAAGAATTTTCTGTTTCATTTACCTTCCGATCCCTCAAAAAAGACATTACTGAAAAAAAAAATAAAAAATAGAAAATTAAATACTATTTTTTACAAAGTTAGGATTTGTTAGTTCTTTGGATTTTTTCTCTAATTAAATCTGCTGGTTTAAAAATACCCATCAGAAAGTAGATGATAGGAGAAACAAGTAACCATTTCATAATACGTTTAAAGAGGGGATATCTGTACATAACTTTAGCCACATTTGGGCTGAACTTGTAATAAAGCCATTCAAACCTATCAACAAATAGATTTCCTAGTTTTGATTGCTTCAATTTTTTGTCTCGAACGTGTCTTAGGAATTTAACTTGAGGAGATAGGTGTGAACCATATGCAGCTGTAGCAATAAAGCAAGGCCAAACTGTTTTGGGTCTCTTTATTTCAAATAATATAGGTCGTGTTTTCAATCGGAGACGGCCTTTTCGCTTTATAACGAGTAAAACCAAAAGTTTCCTTGGAACCACTTCCTCAACAGGCGATTCAATAACTGCAGCAACTCGAAAAGGCATTGGTTTTCCTACATTCGTCCATTGTGAATCCTCGTAGTGTTTAAATCTTGTGTGATGAATTGACCTACCTGATGCATCTGGCCCTGCCCACCTATTAAGTGGATCTTTTCTGCACAACCACCAATCATCATCTGAAACATAATAATCATCAGGCCAATCCGTATCCAATCGATAATAGGGAGTAATTATTTCCCAATATCTATTAATATAGTCTTGATAAAGGGAACTATCCCCTAAAGTTGGTAATTCTCCATCACAACATTCATCTGCTCTTAAAATTTCATCCCCATCGCTAGGAGGATTAGGAATATCCTCAAGGGGTGTATCTGGATTATCCCAAGATCCTTTTGGTTTATACAATTCAAGTGATATCCAATCTGCGTATATCCAATCTGGTTCCCAATGAATATTCCACTGTATAATAACCCACCCATATTTTAAAGGAACTTCGGTGGATTTTCCTGGAGGTAAAGGAAAGAATGGTGGATCTCCTTGATAAACAGGAATATCAGCAGTCTGTCCACGAAAAATTTTATATTTTACCTCAGATTCAAAAGTTTTCCAAACCATGAATTTCACCGATCCTTTTACAAATTTGTTAAATTGTGTTGTGATATTGTACAGAATTTTTAATATTTATATTTTTTATTTTTTTGTAAAATTTTTAAAAATAAAATTACTTAAACGCTTTTCATAAGAAGTTAACTCGAATATTTCTTAAAAAGTCAACTTGCGGAGTTATGAGAGATTTATATGCCGCTGTAGCAAAAAAATATGCTATCGCTCCAGACATCGAGCTCATAAAGAATTCGTATTGTAGTTAAACGGGAACTATCACGAGGGAGTCCAAAAATACCATAGATTCGGGTAAACGATAGATAATATAGGTTTGCCGACCATAAAAAATGAAAGAAAAAAAAATAAATACTTAAATACTCAAAATAAAAAGAGAAAATAATTGAATTATATTTGCCTTATTTAGCCTTTAATCCTTTAGTTATCTTTATTGATTGGATCTTATCGTCGATTTTTACCTTGATTTCAGTATCGGGAGAAACGCTTTTGGGTATATCGAATTCCTGAGTATATGAACCATCGAGATTATCTTGTAACTTACCAATAGCTTTTCCCCATGTTGTCTTTATAGTTATCTTACCACTATAGCCTAGACCTATATAGTTTCCATAAGCATCCTTGGGAACGACAACAACTTGAATTCTTTGAACACCTTTATCAATTTTAATTGGAACAATCTCAACCGTACTGTGCTCGGGAGAAAATGTGGCTTTTAAAAATTTTTGGATGATCATTTCTCTCTCAAAAAAATTACCTTTTGGGGTCTTTCCTGTGGCATGGAAATAGAATGAATAATAACCCTCTTTATCCGTGTCTGAAAACATATTAGTATAAATACCATCTGCAGTCTTGGCGTCTCCATGTGTTCCATCATCATATAGTTGAAAAAAATCACTTTCCTCGCGTCCAGGAAGTTTTATCTTCTCAATATTCAAGAGATAAATTGATTTTCGATGACGTCTACACAATTTTTCCTGTCCTGTTTTCTCTGCAACCTTTTCGAGCGCTTTAAAACTAACATCATGTTTAGCGAACCAATTTTCTAAGCTTTCTTTTGGGCGAAATACTCGAACAGATACATCCTTTAATCCTGTAACAGGTTTATTATCTACCATAATCTTGGCAGTAACAGTAATCTTGGCACCTGTTTCAAGCGAAGGAGCTGTAACTTGGGGTCTTATTTTTAACCGGGAACCTGCTATCACGCTAAATTGATATTTTTGTTCCTCACCTGCAGTTAAAGCTTTTGCATCAATCACAATTTCCCATGGCTTCGGGCCCACCTTACCGGACTTCTGTAAAATTTCTTCATCTACCGTCAAAATCAGATGGGTCTTTCCTTTATGGAAGCGAACCCCTTGTTCTGTGGTAAGGATATATTGGTTGTTCGAGGCTTTGATCGATAAGTCTAGGCTTTCCTTCATTGGGGTAGCCCAACTAAGATAGAAACTGACTTTTTCTTCATATTCAGAAATTTTCACCCTCTTTATCTCTGTCTCACCCGCTTTTATAGTACCAAATGGATCTGCCAAAGGCTGTAAACCAAGACCAACAATCAGAATTGTTTTATACGCAGCTTGCAACGCAGTTGCTGGGTCCCAGTCGACGAGAACAAAATCAGGACCTGTTACTGGATAGAATTCTCCTCCCGATCCTTCAGCGAAACCCCGTAATAATGGATAATCAATATCGGTTGGACGAGCAAAACCAATAGAGTAGAGTTTTATCGAATGAGTAGAGAGCTGAAGAAGAACCCGAGTCGCTTCGGATGACCAACCCTCGATCCATGACGGACAATTATGATACCCATCACTTAATAGCACAATAACTTGATAAAGCTCATCTTCCATAATTATACTTGCATTTTCTATCCCCGCAAGGAGAGGTGTATTACCCTCAGCAATCAAATTAGGAATTGTCTGGGAGACTGCGACTTGAATATTTGCATCATCAACTAGTGTTTTATTGGTGACAGTTTGACCACCACATGGAGTATTAATTTGCCAGGGATGCCAGGGAAATACTGCAATTCCAAAATGCATTTTTTCAGAGAAATGGTCATTCATTAACTCTAGAAAGGGAATAGCAGCTCGTTTGGCTAGAGATATTCTCTGCAGCTCTTGATCTACATTTCTGGCGCCTTCATGACTCCATGACATGCTTCCTGATGTATCAAAAAGCAATACGACCCCTGTTGGGGGAATTTCCTCAACAACTCCGAAATCCTGTTCTGTGTCATACAGTATCAATTGGTCCATATAATTAGTAATATATGAGGTAGTTACGTGTAGTTCTTCAATCCCAACGGAATCAGAAAACTCCCACCTACCACTATTAGCTATTTCATCGTTCCTATCACGATTGCGATAGGCATGAACCCAATGATACCAAGGCTCTGGAGCATGAGTATAATCTACGTCACATTCTGTTGTAATCACGAGGCTTACAGCAGGAATTTTTTTGTATATCCATGTATTTGGATCGTTCTCATCAAATATTGGTGTCAATTCGACAAAGTGTATCTTGAACGTGCCATAAGGAGGTACATCTCCAGCGCAGGGCCAAATTGAGAATTTGTACATTATTGAAGGAGGTGAAGGGACTAGATAATCAGTAGCATATGCCATCCCATTTATTGTAGTAAAGATAACTACAGTATCATCGTTTCCATCTCCATTCAAGTCGACATAAGCCTTGCCAGACATACCAGCGCACCAATATTGACTTGTGGGTAGCTTGTCAGTGACATCATCAGTCAAGTAATATCCCTCCAATCATTGTTGAAAATATTGTTTTCTTTTCAACTTTCATGTTTGAATCAATTATTTTATTTTTTAAATTTTCAATAAGTTTCAGTTTAAAAGCACTAAATTTATTTGGTAAATATAAAAAAGATAATCATGAATTTAACATTTTTGTAGAAAAAAAAAACTTCAAACCATATATGTATATCCCTCCAGATAAGTATCTATTAAAATTCAAGTTATACCTGATCAAAATTTTACTGGGACTATTAAACTCGGACTTAAGGTTAAGACTCCAAAATTTGATGATATATATAACTTAGGAATAATAAATCCTCCTTATCAACCATTAGTTTATAATTTTCCTATTCAAGTTAGTCATCCACATCTAAGAGAACGTAAATATACTAGATTTTCTGTTTAAAAGTTGTTTAAAGAAATTATCAAACTCATAGGGATTAAAATCTAATTGCTCATGATAGGCAACCTCCGAATTTAAATCTATGGGACAATCCCTGGAAATCCAAAAAACGTCTGATAATAATCCTATTACAGATAAAGAAGTATGGCTGTTCTTGGGGAATATACCATCTAAAAACTTTTTTTTGAAGAAGAACTCACCAAGGAAAAGCCTAAACCTAATGTTATTCAAGCTGCTTACCTCCTCCATGCAACAATGTCGAGTATCGAGTCTGTTGGAGCTAAGTTCAGAATAATCTGTAAAAAATTATCGTAAACAGAAACCAGCTAATATTTAATCAATTTAGTCTCGGCTTAAATTTTATATAGAAGAGAGATGATTATTTTACTATAAAATCATTTAATAATTTATCCTGACCAAAATTATTGTAATACTAAATTTTACCGCTTTCAACCTCTAAAGATAATAGATTACTATATTTTAAACAAACGTTACAATATTTTATTGTAACTATGGCAATCTCTTCTTATATTCATTGCAATCATATATTTGATATGAATATTTTAAGAACATTAACCGTTTTACGAATTGAAGAAACTATAAAATCTATTGTATGATTCATTTTCTTAAAACAATTTATCGTATTTATCAATTAATATGATTGAGTGATTAAAAATGAATCAAAATTCAGAAAAAAAAGAAAAATCAAGACTACCACCTGGTCAACATTTAACAGATCGATTTCCGGTACTTCAAAAAGGCAGAATCCCCAATATTGATAGAGAGAATTATATTTTGGAACTTGAGGGGGAATTAGGTAACCCTATGAGATTTAGGTTGAAAGACTTATATAAAATTCAAGACAAAGAGATTATTGCAGATATTCATTGTGTTACTTCTTGGAGTAAATATGATACAAAGTGGGGAGGGATTTCTTTCAATAAATTATTTGGCCTCGTTAAACCAAAACCTACTGCTAATTATGTGGAATTTCTATGTGCTGATGATGGTTTTACTACAACAGTTCCAATAGAGAAATTACACGCAAAAAATACAATTTTAGCACTAACTTATGAAGGGGAGCCAATATCTGAAAAACATGGGGGTCCAGTTAGACCAATTATCCCTAATTTGTATTTTTACAAATCAGCAAAATGGGTATTACGGATTAATTTTCTTAAGGAAGATCGTTTAGGCTATTGGGAAAGAGGAGGTTATTCTAATAAAGCGGATCCTTGGAAAGAACAACGATATTCATCACAGGATTAAAGCAAAATTAAAGTTAAAGCTAAATGATTTTCAAATTTCAATTCTTAAAATTCGGATATTTCACATAAATCGACTAAAATGGACTAAACAATTGTTATCTTTTGATTTTTTATAGTCATGAAAACAAGTAATGAAACAATCGGCTTTCTTTCTAAGTAAATAGACTCATTTAAGTTAGTTTTGTGTCCCTTAACCATTTTACGATAAAAGATATTTATTAAATTTTAAGAAAAACATAAACTATATACAGTATCGTTCATTATCTTAAATAGTTCAATTTGAACTAAGAAAAAAATTTAATTTATGTGAAAATTGGTTTTAAAATTGACCGAAGGTACAGTTAAATGGTTTAATAACCGTAAAGG
>JBHLKM010000040.1:0-10935 GCA_048886685.1 Candidatus Hodarchaeota archaeon | reverse complement strand
TAAAGTTCCTGAAGCATTCAAGTATTTCGAAGAAGGGCACCACAAAGGAAAAATAGTAATATATATGGAAGAATAAATAAAATGAGTGAAAAAAGTAATGGTAGATAAGGTTAAAGAGAATGTTATGAAAGCAATTATATGTACAAAATACGGTCCTCCTGATGTTCTTCAGCTCCAGGAGGTAGAGAGACCAATTCCCAAAGATAATGAGGATTTAATTAAGATACACGCCGTAACAGTAACGATGGGGGATTGCGAGATGAGAATTCTCAAATTCTCTGGTTGGTTAAAAGTCATGATGCGACTAGAAATAAGTTTCAGAGGCCCAAGAAAGAACTTCTCTATATTAGGACAGGAACTAGCCGGGGAAACAGAATAAGTAGATAGTGATGTAAAACTTTTTAAGAAAGATGACCTCGTTTTTGGAACTACCAGTTTTCATTTTGGTGCTTATGCTGAGTATGTATGCCTGCGCGAAAGTGAGATTTTATTAATTAAACCTAATAATATGATATATGAAGAAGCCGCTACAATCCCAGTAGGAGGGCTTGAGGCAATGCATTATCTAAGAGAAGCAAATATCAAGAAAGGGCAAAAAATGCTTATCATAGGAGCTTCTGGAAGTATTGGCTCTATTGGAATACAGCTCGCTAAATTAAAATTTTTCACAAATAGTAAACATGCTCTTATTAGAGTCATAATCTGACTTATAATTAATAATTAAAACTTTAAATATAATCAAAAACAAAATTTAATCTGAAAAAAATTGGTTATCGAAAAAATGCCAGAATTAAAATCAAAAAGCAATGAATTAAAATTTAAATCCAATGATTCACACGCCATTGAAGTTAAGGATTTAAAGAAATATTTTATAGGGAAAAATCGTTATGAGGATGTTAAGGCTGTTGATGGAATATCATTTCAGGTAAAAAAAGGAGAATTATTTGGTCTTTTGGGACCTAATGGAGCAGGAAAAACAACTACAATAAATATGCTATGTGGATTATTAAAACCAACAGAAGGTAATGCTATAGTTGGAGGTTATGATGTAAGGAAGAATCTTAATGAGATTAAGGAATTAATTAGTGTATGCCCTCAAGAAGCGGCAGTATTTCCATTTCTTACAGGTAGAGAGAATATTGAGTATTTCGGGAACATGCACCTGATGTCAAAAGAAAGAATAAATGAGCGAGCAGAAGAATTGCTAAAGGTATTAGATTTATATGAAGCTAGTAAGCGGAAAGCAAAAGGATATAGTGGAGGAATGAAGAGGCAATTAAATTTATTAGTTGCGTTAATAAACGAGCCTAAGATTCTCTTTTTAGATGAGCCAACAGTTGGAATGGACCCTCGAGTCCGACGAAAAACATGGGAATTTATTGGTAATATAAAAGATGAAAATAGAACCATCATCTTGACAACCCATTATATCGAAGAAGCTGAAGCCCTCTGCGATAGAGTTGCGATTATTGATTATGGGAAGCTAGTAGCGTTGGGACCTCCTAAAAAATTAATGGAAGAACACGGGGCTAATAATTTGGAGGAAGTTTTCTTGAAAATGACCGGAAGAAGAATTTTGGAGGGGATTTAATAATGAAAGGACAAAGGATTCTATCTGTTTTTAAGATGGAAATGAAGAAAATGATAAGAACACCGATGTATCTGGTTTTCTCGCTATTTTTTGTTGCGTTGCTAGTAATAATATTAGGATTTGCGCTGGGTAATGTATATGAATGGGGACCTGATGCCTATGGGAATCCAAGAAGCATTTTTGAACACATGGTACCAGGATTATTTGCTTACGCAGGAATCTTAATAGTATTTACTTTCGCATCAGCTGTCACTGGAGACCGAGATACTGGAGTGCAGAGAAGAATGAAAACAACTCCAATAGCCTCTGGAGAGGTAATATTAGGTCAAATGTTAGCATATACAATTATACCAATCCTTCAAACCGCTATAATATTGATAACTGCGCTTCTCATGGGTTTTAATCCGCTACTTACTGTTGAGAGGGTAATAATGGTATTTGTATTTATGATCTTTATGAGTTTTTGCTCAGTAGGGCTTGGATTGGTTATTGCTACTATTGCCAAAGATGCTAGAGCTGCAGCTAGTTTAGCTTTTATCTTTATTGTACCACAACAGTTGTTTGGATCATTCATATACATGGGTGAATCAATGAGAGTAATAGGGTATGCCATGCCAAGTCAATATGTGACTGAAGGCATATACCGAATTTTCTATGGAGGTACCTTAACGGATATATTTATATGGATTGACCTTCTAGTAATAGCAGTTATCACCTTAGTAATATATATTATTGGTGTAAAATTATATGATAGGAAGGTAGATTAATATGAAAAAATGGACAGCATTTATCATTGGAATAATATTAATTATTGTTTTTATAATAACTATGTTTGTACTACCTCCATTATTAGACTGGCATTACCCCGATATTTTGAGTTGGCAGGATTTTATAGATTCTATTAGTACACCAGAAGGATTAATCATCGGAGTTGTTACTGAGGTGATTCCGATTATATGTGTTACTGTCGGAGCAATTTTTCTAATTATTTTTCTCGTTAAATTGGTTCGTGGTAAAGAATAACTAAATAATAATTTTTTAATTTTTATTTTATATTTATAGAGGGATATATTTATACCTAATAAAAAATGAAAAAAAGTTGCAAAAAATGGAGGATCAAGAGATATTAGAAACAGAAAATCTTAGGAAATATATTAAAAACCTAGAAATTGATATATATGGTATTGGAGATATGAAATTATTAACTGCAATGGAAACAGGAATTCCCACAGACTTGAAAAAATTCATAAATATGTTTCCATATGCCATTGTATTAGGCGCTCAATATGGAAAATTAGGCAAAAAAGCCTCTGGAGGTAAGACCGCATTATTTTTAGAAGAAGCTGCATTGTCTATAATGGAATACTTAGAAGATAAGGGTTATAGGCAACTGATTATTCATACTGAAGACGAATTTGATCCTATTAATCGGAAAGGATTTATGTCTCTAAAACTCTTGGCAAAAACAGCGGGTTTAGGTTGGCAAGGTAGGTCTCTATTAATTATTTCTCCAGATTATGGTCCTTTACATCGTTTAATTGCAATTTTGACAGACCTACCACTTCAAACTAATCAAGTAATTAAAAATATATGTGGTAATTGCCGAAAATGTATAGAAGCATGTCCTCAAAACGCACTTACTTTTGTCGCCTTTGACGATCATCCCTCATGTAGAGAGGATGTTTTAGATATTAAGTCTTGTTTAGGAGATAATGGATGTTTGTTATGTCTTTTGTCTTGTCCTTGGCTTAAAAAGTCTTAATCGTTACAATAATAAAGAAAAAACAATTTGAATAAATGGTGATAAAAAATTATTGAAAGGATATCTGGCTTTTTCTTTCTGTTTATTATCGTAACAAACATTACAAGTAATAAATTTGGATATAAAACATTTGGTGATGTGGACTCAGAAGCTCAACTGCAATGGATTAACAAGAATCCAACAAAATTTAAAATAGGTTTCGTGTTAATCCTCTTAGAGCACCTTGGGATCATTTCTCTTGCTATAACGTTGTTCATTACTTTTGGTTCATATAACATGATACTTGGAATCATCTGGTGTGTCTCTCGAATAGTAGAAGCATTAATCCAAATTTATGATAAAAAAAATTATTGGGGACTTCTCGATATAGCAATAAAATACTCAAATACTAGTACTACTAAAAAAGAAATATTAACTGATTCAGGTAGTAGCATTCTTATAACAAAAGAGTTTAGATTTGTAATTGCACAACTATTTTTCTCTATAGGTACATTCGCATATTCAATCCTGTTTGTTATACATGGAGTTGTACCATTATTTATCGGATGGTTTGGAATTGTTGCCGGCATTCTCTATGGCTTTGGTAACGGGATATTACTTATAAAACATGACTTTAAAGTCATGTGGAACATCGGTGGTGGGTTAATTCTTCTTTTTGAACTAATTTTGGGAGGATGGCTACTGTTTTTTGGTTAATCATCCCATAGTTAATTCTAGAAGATTTAAAGATTTAAACAGTTTTTTTAGGTATATTACAATTTGAACTGGTTTTTTCTGTAGGCTTGGTGTATGTTCAATTAAAAAGATCTTTTTTTATCGTATTTAATAGCTTAACCACTAATTTAACAGGTTTTGAAGGAGAACTTGCTTGATTAATTGTTCCAGCAAAATACATGTCAAAATCTTTGGCATATAAAAGAAATGATCCTGTAGAACCGAGATGACCAATTAATCGCGGAAGTTTTCTACCCATGGTCATATATGCGGGTAATTCAATATTCATTGTACCGAAGCCATATTTTAATGGAAAGCCTATCCTCCTCCATTGATGCATTAAAGGGAGTGTACTGTCTTTATTGATAATTTTTCCGGTAAACAATGCCTTAAGAAAAGTTAAGCAATCCTTTGTAGTTGAGATTAACCCTCCATCAGCCCAAGAAGATTCTAATGGTTTATAATCTGAAATTATTTTATCTTTATAATAAAATTCAGCTACAGGCATTCTTTTCTTATCTATTGGTTCTGATCTTTTGTAAAACCACGTATTATTCAAGCCTAAAGGAGAAAACAAGTACTCGTGATATACGTGATGTAATTCCTTACCTACTATTGATTCTATTATTTTTCCTAAAAGTTGAAAGTTAGTGTCAGAATATTTTGCTTTTTTACCAGGTTCAAAGTTAGCTTTTAGTGTGTCGCGTGCAAAAGCGATTGTCTGATCTACTGTATAGGTCTCATCTGGATTCTCTAAAATTAGATCAAAGAAACTTTTCCCTCCTTTAGGCTTTTCAAGATAATAGTCAGCAATACCAGATGTATGACTTAACAAATGCCTTATAGTGATTGAATCCGTGTAATCAACACCATTATAGATATGAATTCTTTTCACAAGAGTGTCTGGTAATCGATCAACGATAGTATCATCTAAATCTATCTTTTTTTCTTCATATAGTTTCATAATAATTGTTGCAGTGAACAATTTAGTAATGCTTGCTATAAAGAATGGTGTTTCAGGAGTCATTGAAATTTCTTTTGCCTTATTTGCAATGCCCGCAGCACCTGACCAGGAGAATTCTCCATTTCCTGTTGAAATAGCTAGTAGTACATTATAGATGTGTTTGTTCTTTTCGACTATTTCCTTTACATAATCTTGAAGTTTTGTTTCAATAGAAATCATTTTCAATACCATGAATAAATTTAACTTATTTAATTTTTAAAATAATTAATATAAGCTTACGATTAATGTTAATTTATTCTTCACAATCCTTGACAAAACAAACATAACAATCCGGATTCACAATCACCCTATAAATACCATGATCTGTAATTCTTTTTAGTTGATAAGAAATATAAAATAAGTATTATTATAACCTAAAAAAAAGCAAAGTGATAAAAAATTACACAAAATAACAAAACAACAATATATTATTTTTCAGGCACTGGAAACTCACTCCATATGGCCAAAAAACTTAAAGAAATGCTTAGAGAATGTGAACTTATACCGATTGCGAGCCTTATTAATCAAGATTCTATAATCACCACATCAGAAAAAGTTGGTTTTGTTTTTCCAGTGTATTCTTGGGCTCTACCTAAAATTGTCTATGATTTTATTGAAAAGATTGATTTAAGTAATACAAAATATATATTTGCTGTAGCTACTATGGGCGGTTTTTCCAGGCAGTATGTAGCACCGTTGATAAATGAGTTATTAAAACCAAAAAGCAAAGAACTTGATGTGGCATACAACTTAAGAATTTTTTCGAATAACATATGGGGATCAAAAAGAATCAATCCCCTTCCTTCAAAACAAAAGGGAGAAAATAGAATAAAGAAAGCCTTATTAAAGTTAGAAAAAATTGCTGAAATAATCCGTAATAATCAGAAAGATACAGCAAGGAAGGGATCTTTCTACCCAATGAAGGGCTCATATTTCTCTTTTATGAAAGAAGTGAATACCATGGATGAAAAATATTATTCAGACGAAAATTGTAATGGTTGTGGAATCTGTCAAAAAATTTGCCCCGTCGATAATATAAAAATCATAAATGAAAAACCAGAGTGGCAGCATAAATGTCAAATGTGCACAGGGTGTCTCCATTACTGTCCCCAAAAAGCTATTCAATGGGGTGAATATACTTTGGGTAGGGATAGATACAATCATCCTTATATAAAAGTGAAGGAATTAATGAATCAAAAACAAGTATTATCACAATAAAAATATAGGATATAATATCTATTTAGGAATGGATTTGATGCATGAAATGCTTGCTAATTATAGAGATAGTTTACCTAGAAAAAGAGTATATTTTGAATAAATTATGAAGATTATCTATATGTTATTCTAAACCTAATAAAAAAAGTAAAAAAATAATTTTTAAATTAAGTTTTCTTGAGTTCATCTCTCATTTTTTCATAGAAATCTAATGATTCAGGATTTCTTAACGCTCCACGATTAGCAACTGGTATGCCATGAATGATTTTTGTAATAGCTATTTCCACTTTTTTATTACTAAATGTATAAGGAATACCATCTGGAGGTGCTTTTATTATAAGCTTTGGGACATGCCTAGGTGAAGTTTTTTCTCGAAGTGTTTTTTTTATTCTTTCTTTCAATTCATCTGTTAATTCATAACCTTCATTTAATAATACAAACATCACAATTCGGATATCGCCACTAATCTTTTGACCAATCACCAATGAATCAGCGATCTCTTGAAGTTGTTCCACTACATTATAAATTTCAGCAGTTCCAATTCTTACTCCACTTGGTTTAAGTACTGCATCAGATCTGCCCCAAAATGTTATTCCTCCAGTATCACTATGAATTACAATATAATCACCATGTCTCCATACATTTTTTCCTGAATCTTTAAAGTGATCAAAATAAGCAGCCTTGTATTTCGACATGTTCTCATCATCTCCCCAAAAATAAATGGGCATTGAAGGAGAGGGTGCCTCACATACAAGTTCAGCTTGTTCGTCAAGAACAGGTTCACCTTCATCATTATATGCTTGAACTTTCATTCCTAATGACTTCCCTTGAATTTCACCAGAATATACAGCTTGTATTGGTAAGGCACATGCAAAGCATCCATTAATATCTGTTCCTCCTGAAATTGAATTGAAAAATAGATCTTTTTTTATCTCTTTAAAGACATATTCAAATCCTTCTGGAGAAAGCGTTGATGCTGTTTGAGAAATTTCTCTTAATGTACTTAAGTCAAATTTCTCAGAGGGTTTAGCGTTAATCCCCATCAGATTGTGGATATATGATGCACTTGTCCCAAATATCGAAATTTTATATTTTTCAATAAGTTCAAACATTCTTAATGGGTCTGGATACAGCGGATTTCCATCGTATAGAAATATTGTAGCGCCCACAGCTAAGGAACTGATTAGCCAGTTCCACATTTTGGCTGGAATAAGGAAAACTTATACCATCATCCATGAGGGCGCAGTAATATAATTGATTACATCTGAACGTTTAAGGTCACTTGCTAAGATTAATTCTTTTAGATGATTAATTAAAACTCCACCTGCTCCCTGAACCATACATTTAGGTTTACCAGTAGTACCACTTGAAAACATAATATAAACGGGATGATCAAAGGGTAATTGCTCAAAATCAAGTTTAGGATTCTCTTCCTTAGAAAGGAAATCATCCCAATGAACTGCGTTAGGAATACTACTTATATCTGGTTTTCTTTCCGAAATATATGAAGCAACAATAACCTTTTCAATTGAAGGGATTGCTTCAACTACTTTTTTAATGTTAGGGATAGTCTCAAACACTTTATCTCTGTAGTAATACCCATCTACAGCGAATAACACTTTAGGTTCAATTTGCCCAAAACGGTCAATTACAGCACTCGGTTGTAATTCTGCACCACATGAAGCCCACACAGCACCTATGGCTGTTGCTGCTAGCATTGCAGTAGGCGTTTCAATTAAATTTGGGATATATGATACAACTCTATCTCCAATTTTCACCCCTATTTCATGGAGAGATTTTGCTAATCGAGCAACTTGGATATTTAAATTTTTATACGTAATTAGTTCGGTCTTTTTGGATTCACCTTGAAATATAAATGCGAACTGATCATCCTTATATTTTAAGAGATTCTCAGCAAAATTAAGTTTTGCTCCAGGAAACCACTTGGTACCCGGAAAAACGCTTAAATCTTCAACAACTTTATCATACTTCTGTGAAGCAATAATACCTCCAAAATCCCACATTGCAGCCCAAAAATCCTCAATCTTATCAATTGACCATTGATACAGTGCTTTAGCATCCTTAATGGAGATTTTATATTTTTTATTAACATGATCAATGAAATGTGTTACTTCAGCATTTTTTATCAATTTTTTTGAGGGTTCCCATAGTTTTTTTCTTTCATCACTCATTTTAAACTCGCTTTTCCAATAATTTTCGTATTGAGTGTTATTAATAGATATTTCTATCTATTACTATTACCTAAAAAAATTAATGGTTGTTGTGTTATTGACAATTACCCGATAATGATCAACCTTATAGATTCTAATGAATTTGTTCCCTTTATAATCAAATTTATCAATTTAGGAGAAATTAGGATGAAAAATATTGAACAAGAATTTGAAGTTGTTAAAAAAACTTACAAACCGAATACAGTTAAAACTTTAAAACGTGATTTTAAAGCTCTTGGAGTAGAACAAGGGGCAATCATCATAATGCATAGCTCCTTAAGCGAGTTAGGTTGGACTGTTGGGGGTCCACTTTCCGTAATTCGAGCTATGATGGAAATTTTAACGAACAAAGGTACGTTGATTATGCCCACATTTACAGGGGGGAACTCTGAACCATCAAGATGGGAGAATCCACCTGTTCCTGAAAATTGGTGGGAGATCATTCGTCAAGATTCACCCGCGTTTGATCCAATTGTATCTCCTACGAGGGGTATGGGCATCATAGCTGAGACATTTCGTAGATTTCCAAGAGTTATTCGTAGTAATCATCCTCTTTCTTCATTTGCAGCTTGGGGAAAATATGCTAAAAAGATTACTAGAAATCATAAATTAGAATTTGATCTAGGGGAACAATCTCCTCTTACGAAAATCTATGATCTAGAAGGGCAAATCTTATTGCTAGGAGTTACTCATTCGAATAATACGTCGCTTCATCTAGCAGAATATCGGAGTAATTATTATGGGAAAATATTTCAATCCCAAGGTTCATCAATAATGGAAAAAGGAAAGAGAAAATGGGTAGTATGGAAGGAATTGAACCATAATCCTGATGACTTCGAGGAAATTGGTAAAAATTTCGAGATATCAAAGCAATACAAACCTAAAAAAGTAGGTTTAGCTGATGCTTATTTATTATCACAACGAGAAATGGTTGATTATGCTATAAACTGGATAGAGGATAATAGAACCGAATAAATTCATTTACAGAATAAAAGATCATCAATTTGCCACTTTCTAATTTATCTATTACCTTTACCTAAAAAAATTAATGGTTGTATAATTTTTAAATGCAATCTCAATTTATGATTTAAATATACAAATAATTAAAAACGTGAAGGAAACTGGTAAGAAAATTTAATGAATATTCAAGATGGATAAAAAGGAATCAGCACACGTTCACAGAAATCAGTGATAAAATATGGGGATTCGCTGAATTAGGGTTCCAAGAATATAAATCTGCAGAATTATTAATTAAAATTCTGAAGGAAAACGGTTTTAATGTTAAGGAAGGTATCGCAGAAATACCTACGTCATTTGTAGCTTCTTATGGCAATGGTGAACCAATAATTGCAATATTAGGTGAATATGATGCCTTACCCGGCTTAAGTCAAACTACGGATTTCATAAGAAAGCCATTAAAAGAAGGTGCTCCAGGTCACGGATGTGGGCATAACCTTTTAGGCACTGCAGGCATAGGAGCTGTTTTGGCAGTAAAGGAAGCGCTTGATGCTGGTGAAGTAAAGGGAACAATAAAATATTATGGTTGCCCCGCTGAAGAAGTATTTAATGCAAAAGGATATATGATTAATCCCGGGCAAGCTTTTGAGAATATTGATATCTCAATAACATGGCATCCAGGGGTTTTTAATGGGGTTGCACTCCAATCAAATAATGCCATGAATTCTGTATTTTTTAGGTTTTATGGGAAAACCGCCCATGCTGCAGGAGATCCATATAATGGACGAAGCGCACTCGACGCTGTGGAACTTATGAATGTTGGAGCAAATTATATGCGTGAACATATGATACCTGATGCTCGACTTCATTATATAATCACAAATGGAGGACTTGCGCCTAATGTAGTTCCAGCTGAAGCTGAAGTACATTACTTCGTACGAGCTCCTGAGCGATATCAGGTTGATGAACTATATGACCGATTAAAAAAAGTTGCAGAGGGGGCTGTACTAATGACCGAAACACGATTAGAGATTGAGTTTCTAAGTGGAACCTATAATCCTGTCCGTAATGATGTAGTGAATAATGTAATTTATGAAAAGATGAGAGAACTTGGCCCACCGATTTTTAATAAAGAGGAACAAATATTTGCTAAGGAACTTAAAAAGACTGTGCCACCACCTGATTTTACAGGCATTAAAAAAATTGTACCTCCTGAAATGTGGGATCAAACAATAAAAATCCTTCAAGGATCGCTATTTCCTGTCGTAGCACCACCATTAGGAAAAGGGACAGTAATGGCAGGTTCTACCGACGTCGGAGATGTATCTTGGTATATTCCTCTAGGAGAATTTGGGACAGCATGCCAAATTATAGGTTCTCCAGGGCACTCATGGCAAAATGTAGCGACCTCAGGAATGAGTATAGGACATAAAGGTATGATTAACGCAGCTCAGATCATTTG
>JBHLKM010000039.1:0-11047 GCA_048886685.1 Candidatus Hodarchaeota archaeon | reverse complement strand
TAAAACTATTTTAAATTTCGCAGAATAACGTGAATCACCTCAGATTTTAAGAAAAATTCATCGAAATTTCAAGATCAGTTTAATGAAGAATATAGATTAGAATAATTTTTGAATTTAGGCCAAAATTGCTAATTATTCGTATTTTTATATCAATAAATTATATTGAAATGATTGTCAAAAGGTTATTAAGTACCATGCTTATTTTGTGTAATGTTGAAGAATATAAAAAATCCAATTTTTCATAATATAAAATAGAGAAGAGTGATAAAAGTTTTTTTTATTACCTCCTGATAGAATAGAAGCGATACAGCAAAAAATAAATTGAGAGCGTCTTTATATTATTAGAGGTTAACCGTATGAATGAATTTAATGGGTACGAAGAAGTTCGTAAACTCTTTACGAAATTGGAGAAACAGATAGGAGAAAATGCGAACATGCAGAAACAGATCGAAACCCTGCGAAAGTCTCAATTTGACTTACAAAAGAAACTGGATAAAAAGATAGAAGAAAATGAGAACATGCTGAAACAGATCGAAACTCTGCGAAAGTCTCATTTTGATTTACAAGTGAAATTGGACAAAAAGATAGAAGAAAATGAGAACCTGAAGAAACATATCAAGCAATTAAAGGAAATTATAGAATATATATGATCAAAAAATATATTTGGATTAAAGGCAAAAAACAAACTTCGTGAAACGGTTATAAAATAATAAAAAATTAAATAGGATTAGTATCTTGATCATCAGCAAAGATAAATATCTCGTTAATTTTAGAGTTTAATGCCTTTGAGATTTTATGAGCTAGAACAAGAGAAGGATTATATTTTCCTTTTTCAATATAAAGGATCGTTTCGCGCCGAACATTAACCATTTTAGCTAAATCACTCTGAGTCAGATTATATCTAGCCCGTAATTCCTTGATTCTGGTAGTAAACTCCTCTTCTTTAGTTTTCTTCGCCATTAATCCTGACCTTTGTTTTTTAATTGGAATTTTATGATTGCATTAGTAATTACGTAAATAACTCCCATTCCTATTAGTCCGCAATAGATAAACCAATTGAAGGTGAACCCTGAAGTTGACTCTAATATTAAGATAATGATCCAGAGAATCCAAGATCCCCAAAATGAAATTTCGCTAGATTTACGCATCATCTTGCGAGTCATTTCAAGACTTAGAATTACCATATCTTTTCAGTTAAAATTATATATCTATTTAGTTAGTTTTAAGATTTCGAAAGAAAATATGATAATTATTCTTTAAAATTGAAAGTAATTTTCGTGAAACGGTTAGTGCAAGACTTCTAAAAATCTATTAAATAATTTCTCGTTATTTTCATAGTAAACATAGGTTTCAAAAATTTTTAGATTAAGTATAAAATTATACTTTTTTGGTATTATAGCAGTTATGTTCAAGATTTCTAAAATTCTATTAAATATTTTCTAATTACTTTTATAGTGAACATCGGTTTCAAAAATTGTTATATTAAGTATATAATTATACTTTTTTAGTATTATAGCGGTTATTGTTCATAAATACTAAAAAGCAATAGAACCTTCTGATATTTGAAGTGAAAGTCTAGCAAGCAAATAAGAAATTGATGATTCAGCCCCTTGATTCATGTTTAGAGAATACTCTCCAATACCATCGTGGCAACCACCCGTTAAACTGTTATAAACTTCTTGATTCAGAGAATTTTTTCCAAGGAACCAATAAAATGCTTCGATTGCAAGTTTCATATACCTATTCTCTTTAGTGGTATCATATGCAACACTCAATGTTTGTACCATTGAAGCAGCATCAATTGGTTGTTGATCATGACTAGCATTATGGCCATTTTTATGATACCATCCGTTCTGACCAATAGGAGCAAATTTTCCGTCTTTAAACGAAATAGTAATAAGAAAGTCTAAAGATTCTTTGGCAATTATTAAATATTTGTCATCTTTAGTAGTTTTGTAGCAAAAAAAAAGAGCCTCAGGTAATTTACTATTTGAATAAGTAAGGTAATTTTCGAACCAGTTCCATGTCTCACTATTACAATCCTTATAGAGCTGGGCTAGATAATCGGCTAATTTTTTAATTCTAATGACTTCAGAATTTTTTATTACATTATAGAAATAGAGCCCTATCAAAATAAAAGAAATTGCTCTTGGAGATCTAATCTTGTCTACAGCTTTCTTTGCATTTTCAAAAATCTGTTCTGCTTCTACTCTTAATTCCATTGGTATATTTGTTGTAGCAATTAAATGACCAAGAGCCATCATTGCTCTTCCATGGGCGTCCTCGCTCCATTGCTCGAGATTTACAATCTTTTTGTAATTAACAAAATTATACAACTCATTTTCATTTTTGTCAACATACTTTATAAAATTCAGATAAATTTTCATCAATTTCAATTTAGTATTATCTTTAAATAACTTATAATATAGCGTACAAGCTAGTAAGGCTCGAGCATTGTCATCTAGAGTATATCCAGATAATTTATCTGGTTTTGCATAATTTGCAAATTGTAATATCCCAAAATCATCCGTAAAATTCTTGATATAATCAAAATTGATTTCTGGATATGACATTTCACATTTTTCTAAATCAGGAATAACTCTCTTGAAAGCATTATAATATGATATTGCTACATTTGGCCAGATCATGCACCTGGAAAATGAATAATTATTTCTTTCCATTTCTTCTCTTAAGAGGGGATTTGATAATATTTTTATTAGAGCATTTGTATATGAATTAGGATCTCTGAACTTTACTAAAAGACCTCTTTCAGGTGCAATAATATCTTTAGCATAAATGAAGGGTGTAGAGATAATCGCTCTACCGCAGGCTATTGCGTATGCTAAAGTGCCACTAACAATCTGATTAGGATTCAGATTTGAAGAAATATAGATATCTGTTGCTAGTAGAAATTTTACTATTTCTTCTAGCGTCATATACCTATTATAGAATTTTACATTTTTTTCAAGGCTAAACTCCTTCACTTTTTCCTCGAGAAAATTTCTATACTTTTCTCCTTCTTTTTTCCTTACTAAGGGATGTGTTTCGCCAATTATAAAATATAAAATATTAGGATATTTTTTAACAACCTCAGTTAACGACTCAATTACATATTCATAACCTTTCCCGGAGTTAATAAGGCCAAAAGAGGATAAAACAATTTTATCATCAATACCCATTGCTGTTTTTTCTTTTATACTATCATCAAATGACACTGTTGGCGTTCCATGAGGTATTACGAATATCTCTTTTTTAATATTATAATCTTTTCTTAAAATGTCGATCCCCTTGTTAGTCATAACAACTAAATAAGAGGATTTTTTTGCTAGCTTGCGAACGATTTTCTTTAATTTATCCTCTGGATTTGGGATGACTGTATGGAAGGATAGGACGACTGGTTTTTTCACAATTTCTAAAAATTTTATTAAATAATTTCCATATTCTCCGCCAAAAATACCAAATTCGTGTTGTATATTTATTAGCTTTATAGAATTTATCTCATTTACTCTTTTCGCTGCCTTTTTATATGCTGAAATATCATTATCGGCAATATCAAATAAAACTTCTTTAATATTTTCATAATTATTATCATTATTATTATTAATAACGAGGATTTTTGATTTTATAAAAGGAAAAAATTTTTTATCCATTGCTGTTCTTAAATCTTTTGTAAAAGTAGCAATCCCACACTCTCTTGGTGGGTATGTGGCCATATAAAGGATCCAATTAGATTCCATTCTAAAACACTCTTTAAAAATGTATATATTTGCCAAAAAAATTAGGATTTGCTTTTCTCATTAGAAATACTGCAATTATTTTATAATCTTACCACTTTTAAATTTTTAGATGTTATTTATCCACAATTTTACTGGATAAGGTTCAATTTATTTGATTACAATAACATTAATTGTCTGATCTTTAAAAAAATCGAAAGACAGTTCCACAATATAAAATTCGATAAATTAATTTTAAAAAAAGACAAAAACTTTAAAAAATTTAGATCTTAGATAATTGAAATGATTTTTTTTTAATAGTTACCTTATAGATCTAACGATTAGTTCATCTGAATCAATTCTACTCAGAATCTTATTTTCCCTTGTTAACCAACCAATTGCCATCAATAAAAGATATTCTTTTTGGTTCAATAAATTCTTAAGTTGAGTTAAGCTTTTTTCTTCTTTAATTGTAAGATTAAAGATCTGCCCTGCTAAAAAACCAATTCCAACCTCTAAATCAGACGCCAAGAGTTCGTGAATAAGTTTATCCAGATTTACTGATACTACAGCTATTCTTTTATCGGCGGCACCATAATAAATATAAAGCCTTTCTCCAAATATTGCAGTACCTGTAGGGAAAACAACATTATCTATATCTCCAATTTTTTCATAATCTTCAGTTGGCGAAAAGAGAGGTTCTTTAAGCCGTCCTATTACCCTATATGGATTATGTTTATCAAGGAGGGCGACACTTGCGTGATATACCTTACCCCTATTAGAATCTTCTACAGAATGATATATCATAAGCCAACCTCTCTCAGTTTCTATTAATGGTGCTCCAGCACCGATATTTCTTGATTCGAATCCAAATTTTGGCTCCATTACAACATGATCGCCTAATTTTTTTAGATGATCCTTCCAGAAATCGATTGTCAAATCTTTAAAATCATCGAAACAAACAATTTGAATATCTGGTAATACTCTATGGAACAGTGCAAACTTATTATTATATTTTTTTGGAAAAATGAATGAATCTTTCTCCCATAAAAGTACATCTTCAGCAACGACATCCTTATAATATGATATAAAGAAATGATACTTCTCTTTTAGTTTTGAAAAATGGAAAAAATTCCCTGCTTCATCGTATCTCATTTTAGCTGAAATTATTCCATGCTTTTCCCATGTTTTTAGGTCTTTACTAGTTGCGTATGCTATTAACGCATTTTTTCCATCATAGGCCGTGTAAAACATAAAATAAGTACCATCAAGAAAAACGATTCTTGGATCTTCTGTACCATGTATTTCATAATCATATTCAGGAAACAAAATAGGACTATTTTTCCTTTCTATGATATTCAAGGGTCCTTCCAATTTACAATAACCAATACTTGAATAATTTCCTTCTTTTACAGCGCGATAGAATAAATGTAATGTATCTCCTTGCTGAACCACCGTAGGGTTTAAGACAGCCTGATTTTCAAACTCGTTCTCAGTTGCTTCTAGGAGAACTCCTTCCCTCCGTACTAGTACCATATTTAGGTATAACGATTTCTTTCTTATTAATTCATGGATGGTATCTAATATTCTTGATTATGAGGGAGAGGTGTCAATAGAAATTTTACCACATTTTTGTAGAATTCAGTCATAATTCCTCTTTTTAAAAATTCACTTAAAGCAAATTGTGTTAATACCGGAAGCTTATCATTTTTAGAGATTTCTAATAAATCCTCATCAATGATTTCTGGAAGAGATTTTCTTTCAATCACTAACTCATTATCAGGATTCTCTTTTATTAAAGATTCGATTTTTTTAGATTCTATCTCCAAAAGCTCAGGTATAAAGTCATAATTGGGTAAGTTTAGACCAATCTCAAATTTTAAACCTAATATTTCCTTAAGGGTATCAGGTTCATTATCTTGGCTTATTATTCTGATTTTATAAGGAACATCAAGTCTATCCTTTATAGAGTGAACCATTTTTGATGCCGGATTCCGCATTCTAAATGAATTTCTTCCAAACCATAGCCATATAGTATTATGTAGTGGATCAACAAAAAGAAGTGCGATTTTTGGATCTAAATATTCATATAAAGGAATATCATCTTTTATCTCAATCTCTTGAAATTCTTCTTTTTCGTCATTAAACTCAAATAACCGAATTTTCTCTTTTGTATCATTCATTTTAAAATTAGCTCCACTATTTAAGGATTTAAGATTGGAGTTTGAATAAATATAATTTTATATTTAAAAATTTTCATAAACTATCTAATTCTTTCTAAATATTAAAAAAACATTTCAAGTATATATAATTCACATTTCTGTCTATATTTCTAATTTTAACTAACCATTTATACAACATTTATTCTTCCTATTATTTGTCGTTAGACGATGGTTAAAATTAGGTATAATTTTATACCTATTTGATCGTGAAACGGTTAAAATTCTTTAAATATTCATAACATATATATGATTTCATATTTAAATTAGGATTTAAAATAGCTAATTATCAGTTTTTTTCTAATAAGTCTATAAACAGGAATGAATTTAAGAATAATAACAAAAAAATAAAAATTTCTTTATAAAATTCTTTTTACATTTAGATATTTTGAGAGCATTAGGAATTTGCCTGTAAATTTCATAGGATTCGTTTACAGAGAATTTCTCATGGACAATAGCTCGAATGGCTTTAAAAATTCCAATAGGAAAAAAACTATTATGCGCCTTATTTAGATGTTAAATTAAGATATCATTACATTCATTAAATTATTTATCTGTGGGTAAAATGAGTTCTTCTTTAATTAATGATTCAAGAGCATCAATAACTAAATTTTTATTCTGCTCAGCAACTAATTCAATAATTTTATCCAAATGAAATGATGTTTCATCTTTCATAATCGAATCAATGATACTTAAAATGTATTTTTCCATAGAGCTTAATTCATGGTCTTTACATATTTTCGCTCTTGAAGCTGCATCTGTAATAATAAAAGGTCCTTTATAATATAACTCAAAATATTCATTTAATATTGAAGGAATCAAGGATTGAAATTTATCCAAAGAACCATCCCAATTTTCTAATTCTTCAGATAGGTTTAGATTTAATTCCACAATAAAAGCTCTAATTTGGCTCTTTAGTCTTTCGGAAGTTTTCTGCTTAAGGACAAATGCTACCCTGACATCTTCCTCGTCAGTAATAAGACACTTGAAATGTTTAAGATCCAATTCTATAATTTTTTCAACCATCTCAGTATCAACTGCTTTATTTTCGGAAAATTCTTCGCTTACCGTGGTGATTGCTTGAATAAATCCTGAAAAAAGTTCATTTTGATTCTTCTCTAAGATAGAATAACTTCTTGAAAAGATTGGTACACCGCTTAAATTATGGATTATTATTATTGCTTGAATATTTCTAAGATCTTTAAATCTTTGTGTTCTTGCTAATAATTCAGATTCCTTCCTTCTTTTCCTAGGTAATATTACATAAGATCTTACGGTTAAAGAAGCCAATACAGATATTATTATTATAGATATAAAAATGATCCAAAAAGGAAAAGGTTGAGAACTCGATCTTATAGTAAAACTACCCATTGAAGCAGAACTCTGATGACCTGCTCCATCAATTTGCCACAAACAGAAATAATAAGTTCCAGGTCGAAGAGATTCTGTAAATTCATAATAACTGCTTGATAGACCAGTATTTGTAATGTTTATTTCAAACACAACTCCAGGTGTAGTAAAAGGATCTATTTCATTATCTATAATCAATCTATATGTAGATATTCCAGAGGGATCAGATCCATCTAACCAATCAAACACTACATTACCACTTATATCTCCGCTTGGAGCGTTAGTTAAGATAGGTGGTGAAGGAGATAATGTGTCGTGAACCGTAATAGTATTAGTAATTGTATTCCAATTACCATTGTTATCTCCCATATGAATCTTATATTGGTAAACAATCCAATTATTTGGTATCCATGAATTGTATTGCCACGTATTACCTCCAATATTGGTCATTGAATGATTTAACCCTTCATATTCGATCTTAACTTGAAATATGCCTGCGAGATCATTTATGTTTATCTGAATAACTTCTGTTTGGCCCAATTCTAAGGGATCTGAACTTTCAATAAGATTTGAATAAATTGGAGGTGTTGTATCAATCACTTCTATAGTACCTATAGTAGAATTCAAATTATTCAGATTGTCTTGCATATAGATCATATAAGTATAATTGCCTATAAAATTGGGGATCCAATTATCGTATTGCCATGTATTTCCTCCAATATTAACCATCGAATTATTCAAACCTTCAAATTGGATTTTAACTTGAAGAATTCCCGAGGGGTCAGATACATTTATTTTTATAACTTCGGCTACTCCCAATTCTAAGGGATCTGAACTTTCTATTAGATCTGAATAAAAAGGGGGAATAATATCAATAATTATTTCAGAACTAAAGGAGAAAAATGTTCTAGGGTCAACTTGATTATTATATTCTGTTAAGATCCAACCTGCTGTATGCGCTATGCTACAAATTCTTATTTCATCCAACAATCCATTTAAACCATAAAAAGCATGAGGTGTTAAAAGCGATATAGTATTACTTATATCTTCAATACTAGAAATATTAGTAGAACCTACTTGGGATCCATTTTTGTAAAGGTACATGTAATTCAATGACCTATTCACTACTCCTGTTACATATGCCCAACTATCATGAGTTATTTCGAATCCGCTCACATCTCTCAAATCCGTACCATCACAAATGCGAAAGGACAAGCTTGTTGCATCCAGATTTGTTTCAAAATCATATCCAGTATCACTACCCGTTGAAGCACCTTTATATAATGGATATTGATAAGATCCTGTACTATCATTAATATTCATCCAAAAACTAATTGTAAAACTTTTCGTGCCCATATCTAAATGCCCATCAATAGGATCACCTAAATTAATCTGTCCGTTATTTTCAAAATCATAAGCTCCATCAATCTGTCCCATAGCACCCCTACTAACGGTACCTAATACATCCCCAGAATTATCATAAGAAGTGGAATCAATTGATGAACCACTTAATTCTGAAAGATGCCATACACCTCGGTAAGAAGCATCCCAAACACCAGTTGGATTTTGCCGGGAACTCATTGTTGAATTCCCATAATACATAAAAATAGTAGCATTAACTATCGTGGATAGGCTAGGAATACGAACCCACCCAATTAACTGCGCATGAGTACTATTATAAGTTTGATTAAAAAATTCTATTTCATGATCCAACCAATCAGTATCGTTAGCAAATGCAATATCATTACCATTTGACTGAGAGACATGATCTTGTAAATCTGAATCCAATATAGAGATTAACACAGGAAAATTTATATGACTTCCTGTGCCAGAAACCATATCATGATTTATGGTTATTATTTTAAAATATTTAAAAAAATGTTTATTAGGAGGACCACTTGAAGACATTTGAATAAAGGATTTTGTATCATCCATTAAATTCTCAGAATTTTTTACATTAGTATCACTGTTTGGTATGAAAATAATTGAAATTATGTTAAAGAGGAGGATAAAGAAAACGAAATAACATTTTTTTATGTGCTTAAAATATCTTTTTACTATCGTTGTTATTCCATCTCATTTAATTTAAATAAATAAAAATTAAAGCACACTTCTGCAAATTCTTAAATAAATAGGTTAATATATCCTTATCTTTAAAAATAAAGAAAAAACATTTATATAAATTTATTTAAATTAACTGGAAAAGTTTATTAAATTCTCTTAAAATATATTCTTAAAATCAAATTACTCAGAGCAATTTATCAATATAACTGAAAAAGAAAAAAAGATTTAATTAAAGTCTTTAATTAAAATCTTATCAAATATAGATCATATTATTCGCATAATATGCAAATAAATACCTTAATATTATGATTCAAAATTTCCTTAAATTTGTATTTAAGAAAGTCTTTAGTTAAGATATCATTTTATTTCTTTTAGATCTAAAAGAATAAAGTTTAATCTAATACTTTTAAATTTTTAACCATTTTGTTGCTAATTTTTTAATTTATAAGAAATCCTTAAAATTATACCAATTAGCACCAAACGCCAAGATAATTATTGAAGACAATCATATTGCGGTGGATAAAGTGAAAGAAATGAATGCAGATAAAATCATTATCTCACCATGTCCAGGCCATCCAAAATATGACACCGGAACAGTAATTCCAATCATTAAAGAGTTTTACAATAAAGTACCAATATTAAGTATATGTTTAGGTCATCAAGCAATTGTCGAAGCGTTTGGAGAAGATGGAGATATTGAATACGTGGGCAGAACTAAAGAGGGACCAATGCACGGTAAAGAATCAAAAGTGTTCCATGACCAAGAAACAATTCTAAAAAACGTCCCTAATTCACTGGCAAGTAATTAGATACCATTCATTAGCTGCGAAATCCGATATCTTGCCACAAGACCCAAAGATCAGCGCCACTGCGGATGATGGTACCATAATGGGTGTTCGTCACAAGCAATATGCTATAGAAGGATTACAATTCCACCCCGAATCCATCAAGATGAAGCCCCACGGCATTCAAATCTTAAAAAATTTCTTAGAGCTTTAATTTTAATCTAAAAAAAAATAAAAAAAAAGATTAAATAGGATTCGTGTCTTGATCATCTGCAAAGAGAAATACCTCATCGATTTTAGAGTTTAATGCTTTTGAGATTTTATGAGCTAGAACAAGAGAAGGATTATATTTTCCTTTTTCAATATAAAGGATCGTTTCGCGCCGGACATTAACCATTTTAGCTAAATCACTCTGAGTCAGATTATATCTAGCCCGTAATTCCTTGATTCTGGTAGTAAACTCCTCTTCTTTAGTTTTCTTCGCCATTAATCCTGACCTTTGTTTTTTAATTGGAATTTTATGATTGCATTAGTAATTACGTAAATAACTCCCATTCCTATTAGTCCGCAATAGATATACCAATTGAAGGTGAACTCTGAAATTGATTCTAATATTAAGATAATGATCCAGAAAACCCAAGATCCCCAAAACGAAATTTCGCTAGATTTACGCATCATCTCGCGGGTCATTTCATCTCTTAGAAGTATCCCTTTTTTCTTTATATATCTGAACACAAATAAAAAAATCAAAATTTGTGCCAGAAATATTCCTAGAATCAACAGAAAGATTATTCCTATATCCATTTTTTCATCACGTGTTATATTTTTTTCATAATTTGTTAGAAATAATTAACATTTATAAATGTTATGTTTTGATCACATTTTGTTAAATATTACTAACTATCAATTCACAGTT
>JBHLKM010000038.1:4849-12448 GCA_048886685.1 Candidatus Hodarchaeota archaeon | reverse complement strand
TTTATGAGCAAAACTATGAGTGATTCAAAACTACAACAAGAAATGAAGATTGAAGGATATGATAAATTCCAGAAGTGCAGTTTTGGATTGTCTTCATTTGCTCAATTCTTTATTAATTGGACTTGAAGTTATTGAAAATGTTGCGACGAACCCTAAGAAAGGTGTTACCTATTTGAGTGAAAAGCATACTCAAAAATATCGTCGAACAACATGGAGAAAAAGAGGCTCAAAAGATACAATTGAACGGGCAAGAGATCGGGTAAATGAACTACTACAAAATTATGTTCCTCCAGAAATAAATATTGATATTGAAACAAAACTATTATCGATAACTAAGGAAATTGAAGGAAGATCTATAGATTTATATAAAGAAGCTGAGGGTATTACGGCAGATGGTGTTTCTATAGGACATATAGAAATTAGAACAGATAAAGAGAAATAAATTTTTTTGAGTACATCGTTTTCTTCTTTATTTTTTATTCACTTTTCTTATTAAATCTACTAAATTTACTTTAAGCATTAGATATACTAAAACTACGATTAAATACAGAGATACTATGCTTATTATCCAACTTTCTCCACCGATCAATGTACAAATTGCTAACAAATTATAAGCAAAAATGAGCATTAAGCATAATTTTCCAAAGAAAACCCAAAAAATGGTTTTTTTAATATCATACTTAATCAAACCTAAGGGTACGGTTAACATGTCATCATTTAAAGGAGTAAGACCAAAAAGATATATCAAAAAAGGAGCTAATTTCGGGTGGCTGATAAGATATTGTTGATAATTATTTAAATTCTCAGTTCTTTCTTCTGAAATTAATTCAGATGCGCCTCTACCTATGAAATAACCTCCCAATTCTCCAACTAAACACCCTAATGAAGCAACAAATCCAACAATAAAAGGAACCAAATAATTTATTTCTAAAAAAGGTTGAGATGAAAAACATACCACAAAAGTATAAGGTGTTGGAACGGGCAGTAAATTACCGACCAAACAAACCCAAAAAGTCACTAGAAGTCCAGTACCTAAATTTTGGAATGGTTCATATCTAGATATGTCTTCTATTACTTCACGATGGGATACATTTAATAAAAGATCAATTGAAATAATAGTAATTATAATTATTAAAACTAAGAAAATATAATCTACTTTCTTTAACTTCAATGGTATTTATAATAATTTATTTTGATACACTAGATAAAAGATATTGAATTTTATAGTTAATTAATTTCAATCTATTTCAAGGAACTGCTAAAATCACAAAAACGACACTAACAATTATACTAAGTAAAAGTAAAAGAATTATAAATAATCCAAAACTTGCTTTCTTTTTTCGTTTTTTATTGATTTTTCTTCTATATCTTGTGCTAGTCATTATATAACATATATTTATTGGGAGGTAATTTAATTATCTTCATGTTTGCCATCTGTTTTGAGCAGAAGTTCTGTTAAAACAACTTTATTAAAAGAGAAAAGCATCCTAGGGATATAATTTTCTGCCAAATATGGACCATCTTCAACCTCTTCTTTTAATGGAAAAAGCTGTTTTTCCTTTATAGTAGATCCTAAATATTCTCTATCATATTCTTTGTAACCAAATATCTTATTATTCACTATTACCATTTTTCTCTCATATCCTTCAGGTATTCCCGCCTTTTCCAAGAGTAATAAAATTTTTTCTCGCGATAATGATTCAAGTAATTCCAAATCTTCTTTGGTCCCCTCATACGCAGGACCTTTCTGTATTTCCGTATAATCAACTTCCTCTTCAGTTCCTGCTGCTATTTTGAATCCAAGAGTTTCATTACCTTCATCTACTGCTGTAATTTTAAAACCAATTCCATATTGATCTCTTATACTCGGAGCTAATTTTGCAGCGATGAACTTCATCCTTGTAGTAGTATTACTTCCATGCCATATCCAAATTCTATATCGCTTTGAATCTACAAATAGAAGAATAAAATCTGGATCAAAAAGTTCACTTATTTGAACATCTTCATCAATTTCTAATTCCTGATATTCGTTTAATTCATCGTTATATTGAAAAACAATTATCTTCTCTTTTTCCATTTCTGGCAGGGATTCTTTTGACATGATTATACCGATTAACAGTTTGTCTATAATATACTATGGGGTTTAATAATATATTATTATTTTTACTTTAAAAATAGATAGCACTTTATTTAACACTTCAAAATAAGCCCTTTAATGAAAAGAAAAAAAAGCAAGAAATTAATCTGTTAAAAAATTCCTCTAAAATTCCTCTAAAAAAGGATAATGTAAAATTATTTAGAATTTATTACTAATTTAATGCGGGAAGGGAGATTTGAACTCCCGAACTCCTACGAGACTGAATATCTCACGCTTAGCGCTCTGAGTCCAGCGCCTTTACCAGACTTGGCAATTCCCGCACTTTAATAGCTTAATATGATTATAAAAATGAATTAAAAATTTAAATCGTTTCTTATAATAAAAATTAAAACAATTTAATTATTTTTTCAATTAGTTTGAAATTTTTGCCTAATAGAGTATTCGAATCTAAATTAGATAATTTATTAAAGAGAATTCCACCATTAGGTAAGTTATTATCAAGTTTATTTGGAATTTTTGAATTATTTATTCTTGAATTTTCTCGCAAACTTGATAATAAATTTAATATCTATATTTTAGGGTTTGTTGATAAATATATTCTAAAAGGTAGATGGGGGGGAAAAATTATTCCCTTAGATAAGAATATCAATTTTGATACAAAATTTGCTACATTTCAAGAGATTTTAGGATTATTAAGTAAATCAAATGTAGTTGGAATTAGTTGGTGTTATTGTAGGGCAATCCAACGAAAATTTAATAGCCCTAATTGTGACCATCCTCTTAATACATGCATCCATCTTGGTTTTGGTGAATCTTTATATGAAATTCCGTTTAAATCTTCCAAGTTAAAAAAGGTTACAAAGAGAGAAATAAAAGATATTTTAGAAAAATGCGATGATAGAGGATTAGTACATCAATTAATTTATTTCCCAAATCCACAGTTTTATTATTTAGTTTGTAATTGCTGTTCTTGTTGTTGCGTTGTTTTAAACAAATTTCTCAAAAGTGGTTCTCCACAAATGATTAAAAGTGATTTTATCGCTGAAACAGATTTGGGATTATGTGTAAATTGCGGTAAATGTGAAGCCTGGTGTAGTTTTGAAGCACGAGTTATGAAAAATGATAAATTGCAATTCGATTCAATAAAATGTTTTGGATGTGGAATTTGCATTTCGAAATGTCCTAACAATGCTATATCTCTAAACAAAAAAACTTGCTAGTTTATTAGTTAATAAAATCTTAATATTATTCAAAAAAATCAGAAATAATAGAAAATATATGATTTTAATGCCTAAAGATAATAAAAATTCTAATAATGAAATCAAAATCGACCCTACTTGTCATAGTTGTAACAGTCTTTATTACTGTACTGCTGGAAATCCCAACACACAAAAACAAAATTGCCCAATGGTTGTTAGCCCTGAAATCGAAGAGGAAGTAATTAATCTTTATAAAAAAGATGAATTTGTAAAAAAATCGACTAAAATTGCCTCTATAGTAGAAGCTCAAGGATATATATCTTGGCCTCGTTTAAAAGATACAATAGAATATGCGAAAGGAATGGATTTTAAAAAGTTAGGATTAGCATTCTGCGTTGGTTTAAGAAAAGAAGCTGAAAAAACTGCTGAAATCCTAGATAAATATGGATTTGAGGTATGTTCTGTTTGCTGTAAGACTGAATCTATAAAAAAAACTGATGTAGATGTTCCCAAAGAATATACAATGATTTCAAAAACGGGTTATCCTATTGGAATTATGACCTGTAATCCTGCCGCCCAAGCGATATTACTCAATAAAGCTAAAACTGACATGAATATTATTGTTGGATTATGTGTAGGGCACGATATAACCTTTACTCACCTTTCTAAAGCACCTGTAACTACGTTTATCGCTAAAGATAGGTCAAATCCACACAATCCTGCAGCAGTTTTATATTCTCATTATGGAGAATCTTTTTTTACAAGGGATTTAAAAAGGATTAGGGAAGAAAAGAAATAAGATTTTGAAGTTTCAATTTTGAATTGAATTTATACTTCCTTATAATTATTTTAACTATTAACTCTTTTTTAAGATCTCTTAAAAAATCAAGTAAATTTAAATATTAGAGTATGAAATTCAACATTAATAATTAGGAAGAAAAAGAAGTGATTTGAGGTAAGATACCCAAATAAAGTAATGGAATTAATTAAAAAACTCCCTGAAGGTCATACTGCTTTAGAGAAGATAATAAAAAAAAATTATCAAAAGATAGATTTCGATAAATTGAAGGTTATTGATGAAACGCAATTAGCCCATTTTTATATTCAAGTTATTGAAGAGATTCTTTTACCAAATCAAGAAACATTAGAGTTGCTTAAGAATCTGTCAGTTTTAAATACAGAGATAGAAACTAATATTGATAAAAGAAGTATTAAAAGCTCCATTAAGCTAGCTAACATCGAGAATAATTTCAGTGAATTATTAGATACAGGATTATTAAAAAGAAAAAAAGGAAAAGAGGAGATATATGAATTCTCATTTCCCCAAATTCAAGAAGTTTTAAGACTCCAAACTAATGAAAAACATCATGAAAATGCAATAAAATATTATGAAAAAAAAGGTAAAAATTTCAAAGATGATCTTCTGGATAAAATTGAGGTTCTTTTTCATAAAGCAAAATTAAATCCAACTGAAGAATTAGTAACCGAATTTCTAGCTATTGCCAACAATATAGAACAATTTGATTATAGCCACAAAAGATTGATTGATATTGCAGAAGAATTATTCATACTTGAAGATAAATACAAAGCACCAATTTTAATAGTACTTGGAAATTTATTATCAGTTTTAGGAGATACTGAGACTGCAGAGAGAATCTACCTTAATGCCTTAGAACTGTACCAAAATTTAGCGAAAAAATATTACAGAATATATTTACCCTATATCGCTGCTACTCAAAAAAACCTAGGAACATTATATATAGATTTAAAAAGATTTGAAGAGGCTGAAAAGATATATAATGATGCCTTAAGTTCGTACAAAGAGTTAGAAAGACAATATTATAATGCACATTCTCCTGATTTCCATTCAAAAGACTATAGTGGTATAGAAGAGTCATATATTGATGATTTAAAGGCATATAATGAGTTATTAAAGAGATATTTCGATATATATTTACCTGAAGAGCCATCATTTAAAAGTGAATTTGGAAATGTGGGTATTGATTTAGATTTAATAGAAGATATTCAAGATGGTTCCATTGATTCAATAGAGAGTTACAAAACATTAGCGAAAATGTCTTATGATATGTATTTGATTGATATTGCTAAAACTCAGAGTAATCTTGGACTCATTTATAGTGAATTAATGAG
The DNA here is from genome assembly GCA_048886685.1 of Candidatus Hodarchaeota archaeon. GTDB lineage: Archaea > Asgardarchaeota > Lokiarchaeia > Sigyniarchaeales > SOKP01 > Loki-b32. Next base: position 7,000 of record JBHLKM010000038.1, on the reverse strand, counting down.
ATTTGAAGATGCAGAACGGATGCACCTTGAAGCGTTAAAAATTAAAAGAAAAATAGCAGAACATTATCCAGAACAGGTTTACCCAGAATTAGTCCTTACTCTATTAGATCTCGGAGATTTATATGCTACTTTAAATAAATATGAAAAAGCAGAACCAATGTTCAGTAAAGCATTAAAGATTTCCAAACAATTAGCAAATCAAAATCCAGAAATATACTTATATAACGTTGCTATTATCCAGAATTCTCTTGGAACTATATCCACGAGATTACAGAAATTTGAAGTTGCGGAACAAATGTACCTTGATGCATTAAAAATCTTTAAAAATTATGCAAAAAAAGACCCCAGAACTTATAATTATAACGTTGCTGATGTTCAAAATAACCTTGGTTATTTATTCTTAAATATGCAAAATTTTGAAAAAGCAGAATATTATCTTAATAAAGCATTAAAAAGAGATCCTGCTAATACTGAAATAACATATAACTTAGCTTGTCTTGAATCATTAAAAAATAATAAAGAGAAGGCTTTGGAGTTGTTAACTGAATTAATAAAAGCCAATGCAAATTATAGTGAACGAGCTTTGCAAGATAAAAAACTTGATAATATAAAAGACTTAAAAGAATTTAAAGAATTAACAAATAAATGAAATCTCATATATCTTTTTTAATATCTACTCCTAGGAGCAATAGTGGCAATGATATAATAAATCAATGAAAACAGATTTCTATTTTTTCTTTTAGTAATAAATTTAAATGAACAAATTTTACTATCTCAATAATTAGAACTTAGAAGTAAAAGTCAAGAATTTTACTAAATAAAATTAGAATTTTATCTACAGGTTAGTTAGAAGTGGGAAATAATGGGAAGCTTAAAAGTACTTGTCCTTGATAATTTACACGCCTCTGGAGTTAAAGTTTTCGCTCGAGAAGGTATTGAAGTTGATGTAAAAGAAAAAATTAAACCGGAAGAATTAGCTAAAATTATTGATAATTATGATGGTATAGCTATCCGTGGAGCAACAGAAATAACTGCACAAATATTTGATGGAATTTCTCGTTTAAAAGTAATAGGTCGTGCAGGGGCGGGTACAGACAATATAGATAAGATTATTGCTACAAAAAAGGGGATAGTTATTATGAACACCCCAGGAGGGAATACAATTACTACAGGAGAGCATACTATCGCCTTAATGCTTGCCCTTGCACGTCAAGTGCCTCAGGCTTCCGCCTCTATGAAGGAAGGAATGTGGGAGAAGAAAAAGTTCATTGGAACCGAACTTACGGATAAAGTTTTGGGGATTGTTGGTATTGGGAATATTGGAAAAGTTGTAGCTGAACGAGCCTTAGGTCTTAAAATGGTTGTTCTAGGATATGATCCCTACGTCCCCAATGAAGACTTATTAAAGTTAGGCGTGGAACCAGTCAGTCTTGATAATCTCTATTCCCGCTCTGATTTTATCTCCTTCCACACTCCCCTCACACCCGAAACAAAAGGAATGATTAATACTCAAGCAATTAACAAGATGAAAAAAGGAGTTTATATAATCAATTGTGCTCGAGGAGCATTGATTAATGAATTAGATCTCTTAAAAGCTCTTCAATCGAACCATGTAAAAGGTGTAGCAATTGATGTTTATCCTGTAGAACCACCCTCTCCAGATACTTCTCTATATAAACATCCTAATGTAATTCTAACTCCTCATTTAGGTGCTTCTACGATGGAGGCTCAGGAAAGGGTTGCTATACAGATTGCCGAGCAGATTAGCGATTATCTTAAAAAAGGGATAATTCGAAATTCTGTTAACTTTCCATGTGTTGCACCAGAACTACTACCAATATTAAGACCTTATTTATCCCTATGTGAAAAATTAGGTTCATTTCATGGCCAACTTTTAAAAGATCCTCTTAAGGAACTTCGTGTGGAGTATCTAGGGGATGCATCGAAACTCACAATTGCCTCACTCACAATTTCAGTCCTAAAGGGGCTCCTTCAGCATCAAACTGAAGACGTCAATTTAGTTAACGCTCGTATGATTGCTGAAGAGCGTGGAATTAAAATAACTGAAACAAAATCAACAAAAATAGAGAATTACGCAAGTTTGATTAATGTAATTACAATTACTGAGAAAAAAGAAACATCTGTATCAGG
>JBHLKM010000038.1:0-4749 GCA_048886685.1 Candidatus Hodarchaeota archaeon | reverse complement strand
TCAACAAAAATAGAGAATTACGCAAGTTTGATTAATGTAATTACAATTACTGAGAAAAAAGAAACATCTGTATCAGGAATCCTCTTTGGAAATATCCAAAAAGTCATGAACATCAATTTCTTCCCAATCGAGGCAGAACTCTCTGGAGGAATTCTATTGTTAGAAAATCAAGATGTTCCTGGTGTAGTTGGTCGAGTAGGAACATTTCTTGGCAATAAAAATATCAACATTGCAGGATTTCAACTTGGTCGAAATGAACCAGGTGGAATTGCAATATCACTTATAAACGTAGATAATCATGTACCCGAAGACGTTCTCTCCCAACTCGCAAAACTACCTAATATCACCTCAGCTAGGTATCTTACATTTTAATATAAATTCTTGATTAAAATTTTTATGCTAAGATGTGGATGCTGCTAGAGATTAAAGCTTGAGATCAAAGTTTCTGGAATTAGGATAGAATACAAAAGAATACTTTCTAGAATCATTTCTATTATGACAATTATAAGAATGATAACTACAGATTCTTGCGTTATTTGTTTATATACAAACTTAAGAATATAAACTCCAAGAATGATATTAGTAAAAAAGGAGACAACAATTAACAATATCGGATATAAAAAATATAATTCATAAAAAAGCTGTGGAAACACAACTTCGAAAAAATCGAAGAATAAATTTATGCCAATTAATATGAAGAGCATTAAGGTTTTCCACCATAGAATAAACAGTAAAGAAGTTTTGAATCGATTTTCCCACCCTTTTTTTCTCTCATACCACTTGACAAGTAATATCCCCACGATTATATTCAAGAAATAACGTATAAACTCAAAGACGATGTTCATAATATTTTTACCTTTGGATTTACCTCAAATCAGATTAATTTATCTATTTACTTGAGGGATTTAATTGAAGGGAGTGTTTTTATAACAGTATAGATATTGACAACAATGGCTATGAATATGATAATGGTCATAAGAGGAAAGCTAAATAACAGATATGAGTCAAGGGGGTGTAAATCTGTGTAAAATGCTTGAGCAGCCATATTCATTTGTATTAATTGAAAGATATACAAAACGACTAATACACTATTGGCAGAAAGTAGTACTATTGATTGTGTTTTGTCTAAGCGGAATTTAAACCAGTTAGTGTTAAATTCCCGAGAGTTATCTATGTGCACTATAACCTTATCAAACCGATTATTTTTTAATATTTTCCCAATTGGATAATAACAGAAAATTATTATCGGGAGTAAAATAATGTGAAATAAGTTTTCAAAAAAATTGTCAAAAGTAAACCGACCACCGAACAAAAAAATAAAAGTTAGATAGAATTGAGTAAAAAAAATAGTAAAAATAAGTGCTGATGAGAGTAAAATAATAGCCCTATGAGGTGTTATTTTTATACGAAACCATGAGAACTCATCGGATATTTCCTTTTCTTTATGATCTCTTACTTTGAGAAAAAAACTGGTGATCATAAAAGCTATACATATACAAAAAAATACTAATGTTTTGATAAAGTCATTATTTTGGTATGGATTAGGAGCGTTGTAAGATATCCCTAAAAGATGCGATACATCGTAATTGAATAGTGCGAGATGGCAAAAGATCCTGGCTGAGAGGAGTATGAATACAGCAAACGAACCAATAAAAATAAGGAGTCCATCGTTCGTTGTAATCTTTTTTGTAGAGGTTATTTTTTTACCTCTTCGTGTTATAATGAGACTGTAAAGACAGATAATTAAGAATGTTATCAGAATTGCCATTGGTACATTATCTAATAATATACCATGGGAAGTAGCTCTATTTGGACCATCAGGAATCCAGCAAAGAGATTCAAGCAATCCGAACCCAATTCCCGGATATGAATTTATATTTATAAGAAGTTGGACAATAAATAATATCCCTGGTATCGAAGCGCTAAAAATAAATATTGCTTGTCCATGAGAGAGATTAAGACCAAACCAATGTACGATTCTGTTCTGTGAAATGATTTTCCTTTTAGGTATAGTCGTATTTTTTAGAATTCTTCTTAAACCATAGATGCTCAAGGTAAGAAATATACTAGATAAAATTATACTAATTATTATTGGGGTAAAATGATAGAACAAATAGTCTTCATGATAAACTTCGGGATTTTCTAAGTAAGATGGTAAAATAGAAAAGATAAGCTGAAATAAATTGAGGAAAATATCTCCCGCTAAATTGAATGGGAGCATAAAAATACCCATAAGAGCTAAAACTAATAATAAGCTCGCCTGTGAACGGTTTAATTCAAATCTAAACAATGTCAATTGAGAGTCAGTTTCAGGTGATTTGATTTTTTCTTCATCTTTCACGTCTATCACTATTTAATTCGTAAACATATTTTTTTGAGTTTTTAATTTCTATTAATATACATTTATACCATTCGAAAACCATTTACTATTTCAAATTTTTAACCTAATTTGCATTTTTTTTGTGTCCTTTTAAAATGACGGAATACAGTTATTGAGCTTATTAATATTATAACTCCTATTGTAAAAAACACGACAAATGGGTTATATCCGGAGATTACTGAAAAAAATTGAATACATAGTAGTTTTGAATTCATTTTAAACATTGAATTAGGTGAAATTTTTTAAAATATCACTAAATTTCTAATAAAACTCTATAATTTCATCAATAATTACTGAGTTTAAAAAGATTGAGGATTAATTGTTGTTGTATAAGACAAATTATATGTCTTATAAGACATAAACTTTGTTTATGCAAAATATATGCATAAAATCATAAACATAGAGTATAGAAGGTTTTAATAATAAATGCATTCTCTTCTATACTTAGGATGAATTCTATTAATAACTTTATTGAAAAATATTATTTAGATCATTTTGACGAAGTGCTAGAGCTAAAAGGCAAAGAGAAAGTCTCCTTCTTTAATGATCTAAGTTCTTTATTAAGGACTATTTGTAGAATTTTTGATAAATTAACAACTGTGTTTTCCCTTAGGGGTGGGCAAGTTTTAATGAGTCTTGCAAAATTACAAAATTCTGAAGAAATTATATCTAAAACTGATGTGATGAATTGCTTAAATATTGATAGACGCGAAAAGTTAATTCATGCTTTTGAAACTTTAAAGGAACAAAATTATATTAAAATTAAGAAAAAGACTAGTAAGTTGCACATCGTAAAATTAAATGAAAAAGATAATCCCGATTTTATGCTATTTCGAGAGCTTGTTCAGAAATATTGGGTATCACCTCAGGAGGAAAAAGATAAAGCACAATCATGGAGTGAAGTAAAATGAAGAATCAAAACAAAATTCTATCAAAGATCAATTTTGAGAACAACAAAAATACCACTCAATTTTTTAGGTTGATAAAAAATGAATATTTAAAGAGTTTATATCAAACCTATCTTTGGTTAATTATTCTAGTTGTAATTTATGTTGTATATCAATTATTCATAACTCCCTTTAATCAAAGCTTTCCATTATTCATTTCTGATCAAATAATTATTTGGATATTTTTTTCTCTCTATCTATTAATCCATTTTTTCGCTTTATCCTATATCAGATTTTCCCCTACAATAATTGAATTTATTGAAAAAGAGTTGCATACACTAGGATTTAAGTTTCGAACAAAATATAAATTTAGAACACCTAATTGTTTGTTTAATTGTATTTCACTTATTATACTCATATTTGCTACTAGGGGTATCTACTATTCTTCTAGTAAATTTATGATAACATTCATTCTGAGATTAGTAATTATCTATAGTTTTGCGGGTATTTCAATTCCAATTCTAAGAGGTAAATTACATGATATTTTTCAGGTAAACCTAAGAGATTCTTATTTTATACAAATAGAATTTCAACTTAAATTAATTAAACATAAAGAGGTTGAATCTCAAATGGTGAGAATTTACATGATCTCAAGTAAATTATGTCCAAAAGCAGATCAGACTAAAATTTTACTATATAATAAAATTTCTGAAAATAGATGGCTTCAAAAAAAGGATCACAGGATTTTAATAGGTCCAATACCTAAAAATTATCTTTATTTTCGGGAATATGCAACAATAGTAAATTTCAAAGAACACTTTTTAAATCTTGTTTCGGCTATCCGAGAGTGGGATATATCTCATGATAATCCGAATTTTAAAATTAATTGCTAATAGATTAGATTTTAAGATTTTGTATCTTCTGCGACTTTTTTAAATAATTCAAGACGTTCTAAATTCCTACTTATAAAGTCTGCTATGACTATTGCACTTTTAGCGAGATCCTCCAAAAACAACGTCATTACTGATGTAGCACAAAATAATCATTTAGAAGTTGCCGAAGAAATGGATTTGGGTGATACTATCGTAAAAATAACGGGATGTATAAAAAGGGAAACCGAAAAAGCTGTACTGATCGATATTAATAACGGAAGCGAAAATTGGTTTCCGAAATCGTTTATAAAATCTCAATTTAATCCTGAAAACATGGCTGAGCAAACCTTTTTAGGGGATTCTTGGTTTCTTGAAAAAAATAAAAACCCCATTTAAGGAATAATTTTTCTTTAAATACTTTCAATTTTCTGCACTAATAAATATTAAATAGTGATCCAAAATGAGTATTAGAAGAATAATAATTAGAACTAAAATAAGGAGAATATTACATTCTCGAACAAGACTCCATGGAATCCATAGGAAAGCACAGTGGTTAGAATTTGAGAATGAGAGCATCCTACAATTTTTAGCTAAATATAAAATTGTGAAC
>JBHLKM010000037.1:0-12725 GCA_048886685.1 Candidatus Hodarchaeota archaeon | reverse complement strand
TAAGCATAAATACGGATCTTAAATTCGGTACCTTCTTAATACATTCAATTCATAGTGTATTTATATATTTTTAGACATTGATTCCTTTTTGGTAAAAAAAAATACCTTTGTGTCCTTACTTATCATCTGCTCATATCAGGTTATTATCCAGAAAGTATTCTACTTATATATAGGACTGAAACCTACCAAAATGTATGTTTTCTTATAGTCATGAGATCATATAATCTATAAATTTAAAAATTACCTGAAATGCTTGTTGGGCATGTAATGAACCAATTGATAAATCAAAATCCTCTAAACTATCTAAGATTAAAGAATAACTGGAAGAAATTGATAAATTAAAAGAAAAAGGTAAAAAGCAATAGAGATTTCCTAAAATCGTTAAAATTGAAATATTTTGAGAATCAAACTAAACCGTAGAACATATCTAATTAATGTATTTATTAGGATACGCTCATGTATTATTTAAGATTAAATCTTAATAAGAAGCCTAAAAAAATGCTTATAATTTTTAAATTATCTTTCTTATAAGAAAAATAAAATTTATAAATTTGTAGGAGCAAGTGGTAAGCGTACTAATCTATCCTTGATTAAATTGTTATTATTCATCAATCTAACGTCTAATTAATGAATTAGTAGAATTGAAATAAACTAATATCTCAATTGACCGGCAATAAAAGCAAGTGAAAGAGTTGTGAATTTAATGTTCCTCTAGGAACTCTGAAAAGCTCTTATATAGGAGTTCTTCAAATAACTGTTCTAAATCAACTTTAAATGAGAATTTGACTTATTTGTTTATTAACCGAATAATCAATTACATCATGCTAAATGTGATATTTTTTGTCAAGTCAGAAAGGTAAAGACTATTATATAAAGAATAAGCCGATGTTGATTAATCAATTTGAAAACATGTTAAAAATTGTGAAAGATCTCCTACTCGAGAGTGAGAATGTTGGTGAATCTAAAGCAAAAGATTTGATCAATCAAATGCGAAAAGAATATGAAGAGATGTTAGGGAATATGACGAATATTGGGGGAAGGAGGAATTTTTTAATTTCAGTCCTCATAGAAAAGGTATCTTTATTAGCAGTATATCGTATTCTTGAGAAGGAAGGCTATTCATATCGAGAGATTGGGGAGTTTAGTAATGGATATAAAGAGATAGAAACTAAAATTGCGATGGAAAGAGCAGATAAGGAAGGAACAAAACTTATAGATGTTGTTTTTGGTGAAGCTTATATTAATTTTTTAAAAAAACATTGCGCTACTTCACAGAAAAGAGAATATCCAGATAATTGGGTCATGGAATTCGTTGATGGAACAAATGAGGATTTTGATTATGGCTTAAATGTATCTGAATGTGGAATTCTTAAGGCATATAAGAACTTTGGAGCAGAAAAATATGTACCTTTCGCCTGTCTTCTTGATCTCGCCCAATCGCACGTTTTGGGGTTCAAATTATGGCGTAATCATACTCTCGCGAATGGTGGTCCGGGATGTGATCATAGATTCACCAGAAATGGGATCACCCCTAAAGCATGGCCACCTGAAAATACAAAAGAGTATAAAAAGAGATTTGAGTGATTTTTTCTTGTAGAAATTAGATCCTGTAGGGATTATTCATACAAAACTTTTTTTTAAATTTTTACCTTTTTTAAGAATAAAGAAATTTAAATTCCTATGATCCATATAGAAAGTGGAGGGATCCTAGGCGACCGTTACTACGACAAAGAAAGAAAAACTGAGACTTCTTTTTATTGAATATGAGCGAACTGCAAGAATAATAGAGAAAAATTTTGCATTATGAATAATGAGTAAATCCCCCCAAACGATTCTATTAAAAGAGTAACTATGTGTTGACATTGAATTCAAATCGATAAGGTAAGAGGATATATTCTATAAAAACAAGTATGTTAACAAATATTTTTTATTATATTCAATTTTTTTATTGATGCTTTTTTATTTGAGAGAGGTTTGAGTATTATTATATTTAAGTAATTTAATTATAAAACTGAAATTAAATTGGATCCTTTAAGAATAACTAAGTTTCTGCTTGGAGAGAATCTAAATTTATGGATGTGATTCATATGGAATCAAAAGTATTTAATATAACCTTTAAAATCGTAATATTGATTTTTGGAATTGCGAGTGTTTTTTTAGGTTTTGAACGCGTAGAAATTTCAGGAGTTATTTCTAATCCTACGGAATTTTTTATCCATAACCTTCATTTTGGGGTGATTTCTTTCCCCTCTCGTATTGTTGGTTCAGGATATGAGATATGTTATAATTTTGTTGTCTATTTTATCTTCATAACAATATTTATCATTGGATTTCTTCTTAACTTCGGGTATTTCAAAAAACAAAAGTTATCAAGAATAAGAAGAAACTTGGATATAATTAGTGTATTCTTGATGAGTATAGGGTTGTTTGGGAGTGTTTTTTCTACTTTTTTAACATTATTAATAATCGAGATTCCACCTACTACTATTACATCGTTCTCTTTTAATTTAATATTGCTAAATGGTTTTTATTTGGCCATTATTGTTATTACTCTTGTTTTAGCAGAATTTGTCCTCTTAGAAAAAACAAGATTTTTTAAAAAAAGGTAGGCTCAATTATTTAAAAAATATAGATCCAAGAATCTCATTTTCTTTTAAATTATGGTTAAAATCTAATATATTCAATTTTTATATTGATGCTTTTTTATATGCAATAAACTCCATATATTACTAAATTTGAAATATTTATCAATATAATTGAAGTGAAAGTTAAACTTCTGATTAGATATAAAAACAAAATAAAATAGATTTTGTAAAATTTAAATACATTTTTGTATATTTGCTTTTTGAAGTAGAATTCACCTATATTTGTAAAACCAAAATAAATAAAATCAATATTAAAAAATTAGTTATTTCTTATGAAGAAAGGAATTTTACCTCGAATTCTTATCCCAATATTAATAAGTAGTCTTTTTCTTTCGGCTTTCTATTACATTACTATTATTAGAATAGAAAATTTAGATAATACAAATACTAATTTTAACAATGAGGAGTATCATTTTGATGAATTAATTAACCTTGATACTTCCTATGAAATTTTCAGTATAGATTTATTTGATAAATCTCTATTTATTGAAAGTAGTAGTGTATTCGAAAATCTTTTTGAAAAATATGATGAAACCTTTTTCTTTATATGTTTTACTGGTATTTTCTTTTCTTTTGAGCTTCTCGTATTTTTTGAAGATGTTCCACAAAATGAGACCTCTGGAAAATGTCACTCTCAAGAAGTAGAAGGAGTTTATTTAACAAAAGAAGAAATGGGAGTATTTAATTTAATACAAGAATTTCTAAGCTATAATAGGGTATTTAACAAAGAAAAGGTAGCTATGTATATAACATCAAGATATCGATTAAATGGGAATTTGAATTATAATGGAATAAAAACTGTTATTGACTCTCTTATAAAAAAGAACATAATAGTGGAGGGATCAAAATTAACAAGAATGACAATTTTGCTTAATGAGAATAGAAGACAAATCTTTAATACTGTTAAAGAAAATCCTGGAATTTATAAGAATAACCTATCAAAAAGACTAAATCTAAGCCTATTCATAATAAATTGGCATTTATCAATGCTAGTGAAATTTAACTTAATCCGAGAACACCTTATAAATAGTCATCTCAGTTATTTCGAGTTCTCAATGAGCACTAAAAACGATGAATTGTATCATATAATTTCAAGGGAGAAATGCAAAAGTATTATTGAGTTATTAAAAGATAATAAAGAGGGGATTACAAAATATCAAGTTTCAAAAGCACTTCATATGCATTACGACACCATCACTAATTATCTCAAAAAACTTCGTGAGTGTAATTTATTGGTTAGAAAGAAAACCGATAAGAAAGATTTATTCCTACTAAATATTCCTTATTTTGAAAGAATCATTATGAGACAATTAGAATGAAATTCTAAAACTTATCTTTTTTTTAAATGTTCCTTATTATCATTTTCTGTGTTTTAAAAATACCACGATACTCTAACTATTCTGAGTAGTTCTTATGCGTTTTTTCAAATTAATTTTTTCGAGGACATAATGACTTACTAGATAGCATAACAGGACAGTTAAAGGAAAAACAATGGTTAGTTTTATAATAGGATAAAGGCTTAAGGATGAAAATCCAAGGGATACAATCATAAGGATAATTGGATGAAGAAGGTACATATGATACGCGCTAGTGGATAAGTTTCCTAATATAGGTCCCTGCTTGTTGAATTTTGTGTAAAAAACCTTGATCAAGACAAAAATAACTCCCATACAAACGATATTGTCTACCAAGGCGAAAAGAAAAGCATGCAAATTGGCTCCTCCTGTAAAATCTATAAAATCTACATCTTTTGCTATAGCTATAAAAAAGTCGATATAAATTACTACAAGTGAAATTATTATTGTAATTAACCAGATTTTAACATGTTTTTTAGTCATCCTTTCGAACCAAAGATACCTAATACAGATAACACCAATACTGAACATCGTTAGATACTGAATGAGTTGACCCCATGGTATTTCCAGCGGGCGTACATCTATAGGAAAGACTATACGTACTAAAAAAGTAAGGCATCCTAAACCAATAGCTAAAAGAAGTAAATAAAAATATCGTGGGATGGAAAATACCTTTGGGATTTTTCGCTGTAATGAGTCTAACTTGGTTATTTGACGCCAAAAAGTATAAAATGCAGTAAAGATTAGTAAAACCCTGAGAAACCACATAGGTCCCCCAAATGATATAAAGTTAATGAAATCTTCCCAAGATAAAAAACTGCTGAAATAATAATCTAGAAAAGTCCCTTGCAACATTGGGTTGGTGCTCCATGGAGAAATTCCTAATTTGGATAGGATATAAATTGTAATAGGATTAATTACTACGATATATAAAAAGAGAGGAATACCGAGACGAATAAGTCGTTCTTTCCAGAAACTACGAACACCTTTTCGATCATAACTTTTTGGAGTAAAATAACCCCCTAATAAAAAGAATAATCCTAATAGTGAAGTTTGAAACACACCTCCAATTGAAGCTACAAGTAGAAAGAAAATTTCACTGAAAGGATCAACTGGATTAGATTCTTTATAGTACCACCACCCTATTTCAAAATAAGTGACCATCGTGTGCCAAAAAATCACTATTATAGTAAAAAGGACTTTTATATTATCAAGGAAAAGGTACCTTATTCTCTTAGATTCTGTATTCATGAGAAGGCTTCACCTTAGATGATTCTTATTTTATCATTTAGGAATATAAATATGATCTTTTTTTAGATTCTTCAAAAAGGGGAGCTTTCTACAAGTGTTACTACCTATTCTCCTGGCATGTCTCCTTCTCCAACAAAAAAATCTCACATAATTACCACCAAGGAAGAACTAAAACTCCTTTTTGAAGATCGCTATTTTGTGTTTTAGATGGATTAAAGCTCCAACGATTAGAATAACTAGTAAAAAACCCACATACCAAAGAAAACATCCGAATGGATATCATCTCAATGGAATTTAACTTAAGGATATTAGATCTCCGTGATATTACTGCGTTTATAAAAATGTAGGCACTTAATGAATTTACCTTCGCTCAAGAAATCATCGGAAAAGTTTATATAAAAAAGAAAGGGAAAGAGGACTATAAACAGATCATAGAACATGAGTTTGAGAGAAAAGACTTTAAAATTTTACACGAGTTTTTATCCACTGATGATATTGAGTATCTCCAAATTTTCATAAGGTACTATTGTAATTCCATCTTATTTTGACAATAAGGACAATGGAGTGGTAGCTCCTCATAGCAAGTTTCCAAATCATCACTACTTATGATATTTTTCCAGCAAACTAACTTATCTCCTTTCTGAATCATATCTCGACCATGATGTTGCGGAATAATATCTTTAGTTAAACAACTTTCACATATAACTAACTTAGCCTCATTCTCTAATTCTTCTTTAGAGATATCCTTATATTGGAACCTGAATCTAAAGATTGAAAGACTATTGAAAAGCACAATAATTGAAATACCCATATCTCCAATTCCTACAGCAATCCATAGATTCATTAGACCTATGACTGTTAAAATGGCAAAAGAAAGTTTTACGATTATTGAAGTCCATATATTTTGTTTTATTTTTCTATTAGTTTTTTTCGCAATATCGACATAAGTAAGGATTTTCTTTAAATCATCATTAATAATAATGATATCTGCAGTTTCTAATGTTATATCAGTAGCAGATGCCCCTATTGCTATTCCCAAATCTGAAAGTGCTAGCGCTGGAGCATCATTTATCCCATCACCAACCATCGCTACTCCATTATATTGTTTTTTCAAATCTTGGATCTCTTGGAGTTTTTGATCAGGTAATTGTTCACCATATGCATGATCCATACTTAAACAAGCTCCTATTGAATCACACACTTTTTGATTATCACCTGATATTAAAATGGTTTCATATCCTCTCTTTTTTAGGCCATTTATTAGAATTGGTGCTGAAACTCTTAGTACATCTCGGATAGAAAGAATACCTAATAAGTTTTGTGTATTTCCTAACAGAATTGGAATCGTACCTGATTCTTCGATTTCTTTTATATCATCAGTAGGTAAATTATAGTTTAATTCTTCGATAAAGCTATGACTCCCGACATAAAATATTTCACCATTTATTTTTCCTTTTATTCCTTTTCCTTTAATTACTTCAAAATTATCAACAGGCTGGAATGATAATCCCATATCTTTTGCTTGGTTAACTATTGTTTTTCCAATTGGGTGCTCTGAGAGAGATTCCAAGCTAGCTGCAATTGTAATAATATCTGACTTATTCGCTCCGTTATAAGCATAAATGTCAAATAGCTTTAAGTTACCTTCAGTTAGAGTACCTGTTTTATCAAACGCAAACACTTCGATTTCTTGAATTTTTTCAATAAATTTATTCCCTTTCACTAAAATTCCTTCTCTTGCTTGTTTCGTTAAAGATGCGATATTTGCTAAGGGAGTTGACAATGTGAGAGCACAAGGGCAAGATACTACTAAAAGCACTAATCCGCGATAAAACCAATCATAGAAGTTTAAACTAAATATAAGAGGCACTAAAATAACAAAAATAGATGATAAAATAATAATTGGTGTATAATATTTCGCAAATTTTTCAATAAATCTCTCATGTTCACTTTTATTTTGTTGAGCAATTTTTACACTCTCAGCAATTTGAGCCACAATTGTATTTGTACTTTCTCGAGTAACTTCAATATCCACAAAACTATCTGAATTTAGACTCGCTGCAAAAATTTCATCTCCTTCTTTTTTAAAAACCGGTACAGATTCCCCTGTTATCGCACTTTCATCAAAATAGGAACTTCCCTTAACAATCGCTCCATCCAATGGAACCTTCATCCCGGGTTTTATCCCTACTATATTTCCAATTTTGATTTCTCTAGATGGTACATTTTGATATCCATTTTCGGTTTTCAATAAAGCATCATCAGGGGCTAATTCTAGTAGTTCTTTGATGGCATTTTTAGATTTTACAGCAGTTATTTCTTCTAATCTTTCTGCTATTGCATATAAAAACAATGCTGTTGCCCCCTCTTGACCATGAAAGATAAAAAATGAGGCAATTGCGGCTATCAACATCAAAATATTTGCAGTAATTCTTTTATTTTTAACATCTTCAATTGCTTCTTTTATCACCCCTGAACTTGAAAGAAAAATTGACACAATAGCTAAAATTTGATCAACAAATATCAATTCAAAAGCTATTTCTATAAAAATTGAGAGTCCTAATATTAGCCCTGCCGGTATAAGGAAGTACCAAAAATATTCTTCAAAAAAAGATTCTTCCTCTAGTTCCTCCTCATTTTCTTCACAAAAAGATGTTGAACATGCGACGGTTGGTATATTTACTCACCTATGTAATGATTGTCCATACTTCAATTAGAACTTAACATTTATTGAGTATAAAATAATTATTCTATGTATGAAGGCTTTTAATGATTTTTCGATAATAATTTTATTTTTAATAAATCTCGGGTACAAAAAATATCAATTTACATTGGTATTTTAGATTTGAGAAATTACAAAATTCAGAATATGCAGATTGCCGTTATTATAGCATTTCTTCATGATTCATGAAATATTTTAATACTCTTTAAATATTTACGCTTTTGGAGTAGAAGTTCGATCTGTTCATCTATGCGGGCTAAATCCATACGATCTGACACATTTGCTCCTGTATCTTTTAATTTTTTCCATTTGATAAAATTTTTTGATAATTCACCCTGCTCATTTATTATTCGCTTAACCAACAGGTCTTGACCATACCTTTCAGCAGTAATTAATGCTTGAGTTAAAAAATCTTCAGCTTCCCTAAATTCGAAGATTATTAGTTTCAATTTTGCCTGAAATAAATAACCTTCAGCAAGTAACAAGAAAGAGTTTTGACTTTTGGCGATATTCATTAATCGTTTAATATAAGGTTGAATCTCATCTAATACTTTTAAATCATTTGTTTTATGTAATTCTTTTAAATATGAATCACACAGATTTATTAGGGAAACGTAATAGAACTCAATAAATGTATCCTCTTCATTAACAATTTGTTTATATATTTCCTTTGCCTTAAGGTGATTGATGTCTTGTGGTTTCTTTTTCAACAATCCTGCCTTTTCAAGCTGATAAAGATCATTATACCACTTAATATTTTCTTGATTTTTGATTTGTTTTATTCGATCTAAGCATTGATGTGCTTCATCAAGATTATTCATTTCCAGATATAAATCAAGAAGAGAGCTAAGAACCGCGGCTTTTTTAAAACTATTAATTTCATCACATATTGATAATCCTTGCTTCAGATAACCTAATGCTTGATTAAACTCGTTTTTTTCAGTGAGCATAATTCCCAAACTATTAAGTGCACCAATTATCGCTTGTTTATCATTTACCTTCTTTGCAAGTGCTAAATAACGTTTAGTATTTTCGAGATTGCGTCCATATTCACCTTTAAGCCCATAATTAAAAGCAAACAGCCTTGCTGCGGATAATTTAAGTATATCATTTTTAATTTCTTTAGCAATAGCTAAAACCTCATGAGCATACTCTAGAGAACGATTGAAATCACCCATGTTCCAATGATAGTGTCCTTTAAGTAAAATTAAAGATGCATATTTCTCTTTGTATTCTTTTGATGATACTTGATTGATCTTTTTTAGTATTTGTTCAGCTTTAATAATAGTCCTTAGTGCTTCGTTTAGCCTAGTTAATCTAAGTAGAAGGCTACTCTT
The DNA here is from genome assembly GCA_048886685.1 of Candidatus Hodarchaeota archaeon. Classification (GTDB taxonomy): domain Archaea; phylum Asgardarchaeota; class Lokiarchaeia; order Sigyniarchaeales; family SOKP01; genus Loki-b32. The sequence goes on along the minus strand of JBHLKM010000037.1, from coordinate 3,415 downwards.
GGAAATTAGGACATTAATTATTTGAAGATCCCTTTTCATTTGTTGACTTTCTTTATGAGCTAATTCAACATATTTAAGAGCTTCATTAAAATATCCAATTTCAGAAAGGAGAGAACTCTTAAGATGGTGGATTTCGAATTGATCTTGAAGTGTAAGATCTTTTTTATCCTCAAGCTTATTAATAACTTCTATAGCTTCTTTAAATTTACTCTCATTCATTAACCTTTTTGCTTGAGATAACTCGTTCGTAATTGGATGTAACATGAATTTGAGCCTGTGGCAATTTTTAATAACTTTTTAATATTATTTTCATTTCGGTTTTAATTATTCCTTTTAATCAAATAGAGCAACTAGAGGTAGAGATATGTCAAAATAAACAAAAGTTTCTTCAGTATTTAAATCTTCCTCTATATAAAGTTTATATAAAGCGAGAACAATACGGAATTTAATAAAATTATTAACCTTAAACGTTATTGATTAAGGTTTCTAATTTAACTATCAGTTGCTCATCTATTCGAGCTCGCTTAATTTTCCTTTTTAATTCAAATAGCGCAGCAAGGGGTAAAGACATATCAAAATATACAAAAGCCTCTTCAGTATTTAACTCTTCTTCCATAGCGAGTCTATGCAATTTGAAAACATATTCTGTACGTAAATCCATAAGTTTTCGAGCCCGTTTTTTATCAAAATATAAAAAAACTGGCTCATCTATGTATGACAAATATTCATCATAGGTATTTTTCGCTTTTGTAATATCTACTAACTGGTCTTGAAGAAGATCTAAAAACGGATCTAAATAATCAAGTAGCTGTGTAATATTATAACTTAACTTTCGATAGTTATTGATCTCTCTTTTGTAAAATTGGTGAAGTTTCTCAGGATCTTCTGAAAAATCCTTTTCTTCCATATCTATATCCTCTTCTTTATACTTTGGATTAATTCTATAGATCTTTGGTGGTATTCTTCCTTTTACAGGTTGTTCTCCTATCCTAGATACGAGAAGACCATCTTGTTCCATTGACTTAAGATGTCTAGCAATAGTGGATTTACTATGTTCTAAATAATGAGTAATTTGAGTTACATTTAATTCTGTATAAAGTTCAAGGATAGCCCAAATGTCGAATCGTAATTTATGTTTAGCTATTAATTTATCCCATTCCCCTTCATGAATATTATTTTTTTTTCCATTCAATTTATCTTCCACACCCTTTTCTGAATTCAATACTAATAATTTATCTAAGTCTTAATTATTTCCCTAAATACCACTTTTTTATCCCTATAATTTAAAATGTTTATAAGAAATTTCATAAAACGTTATTAAATTTTAATCCTAAATAATACATATTTTTTTAAAGTATAAAAATCTGATCATAATATTTAAATATGTAACGTTCTGTTTTTATATTGTTATGGCACGTTCAATCATTAAGTGGAAATTTTGTTCACTTAATTAAAAGCGCTATAATACCGTAAGAAATGAAAAAAATTTAAAAATAAAATTCAGAGTTGAAATAAAAATGAATAAAACTAAAAAAGTAAAAATATTCTATGGACTTCTAGTAGTAGGTCTCTTTTTTTTATGTTTCCCAGCAATGCCAAACGCGTATGGTTATAAAAGCTATGTGACTTATAGACCTTTTAGTGATTGGACCTTAAATAATCCTCGTGTGCTTTTAGGATATACTACCAATTGGGATCTTCTCCCAGAAGGTTGGATAATACGCCCTAATTTTGACGTTGCAGATGATGGTGAATATGGTGGCTATATACGTGAAGAGGTATTGAATAAAAAACGAGCTGAACTCACTGTCTACATTTTTGGGAAAAATAGCCCTAGATCGGTTTATCGATTACAAGAATTTTTTGATTATTTCGGGGGAGGGCCATGGCCCGAGGATATTATTGAAAATACTAGAATGGATTTTTATGCAATATTTAAATTTATCCTTCCTGGACCTAATCAAGAGATACCTTTCCAATTTGGTATAAGTGAATGGATATCAGGAATGGTAATTGGTTTTGCCTCTGGAACATTCACGGAACATGCTGGGGACTTCGGATTTACTCCATATAAAGAAGCTGGAGTATTTCTATTCCAAACTTGGTATGTAAATCAAAAAGGCGAAGAGATCTGGCCTTATGAAATATTAAATGTTTATCAAGTAGGCTAAAACTAAGATTAAAGGAGAAATATCAAATGAGGATTAAAATCTCTAAATTTAAATATAGAAAAAGGAAGAAGTGTTTAGATAAATGGCTTCTCGATTAACCACACCTAGACCAATTTTCCTCCATTCTATATATCTTTTTTTATTTTTTACTGTATAAACAGGTGCCATGATATCATTTAAAGAAAAAACAAAAAAGAAAAAACAAAATTTAGAGTTGATATAAAAATGAAAAGATCGAACATAAAAAGATTAGTATTAGTGGTAATAGCAATAACTGTCCTTTTGAGTTTCATCCCAGCAGCTGCAGCAGATAGCGGAAAAAGAAAAACAATTATAAGACCAATAGAGGATTGGTTAGCTCCTGTTGTACGACACTCCCTAGGAGCAATGCCAGATTATGATAATGGTCTACTTATATGGACTTTTCTTGATGATCCAACAATTCCACATTGGGCCTCCGCATTAGACTACAATCCTAAAGGATATGTAATTGAAAGAGAACTAAAAGATAATATTTTGCTAGTTACCGTCCATATGCGTGCAAAAGATGTTCCATTCTATATTACAAATTTTGTCCTTCCAATTCCAATGGCTACACCAATATTTACAGGAGTAATGGACTTTACATATGAGTTACAATTTACTATTGACTTAGATACACTTGGACCTGATGACTATGACGAGGATGGAAATATTATATATCGCCCATGGGACTATTATGTCTGGGAACTTGGCACCTTCGAATCAGTTTTCTTGTGTGGCCATGCAACAGGCGAGTTTCTAAATTCATACGACGGTTGGGAAGCGGGAGACACAGGAAAAATGCATGTAATTAGCTTTATCGTTAAAGTAGGTGCAGATTATACAGGGCCTAATCCATATTATAACTTCCTTGGTTTGCTTGAGATAACATTAATAACTAACATAAATTTCCATTAGATACAGAAAATCATTAGAAAGCTAATTAAAGGAGATATATCAAATGAGGGTTGAAATCTCTAAATTACAATATAGAAAAAGGAGGAAATTTTTGGGGCAAATGGCTTCTCGAATGACCACATCTAAACAATTTTCCTCCATTCTATATATCTTTTTTTTATTTTTATAATTTGCATTATACTTCAAAAACTTGGAAACGGATTATTTTAGTAGATAAAACAAAATTTCATTTTATAACATATACAAGTTTTTGACCTTCTTGTTCTTCAAGGTTTAGCTCTCGTCTAATTGCATTTCGAATTAAA
>JBHLKM010000036.1:0-12772 GCA_048886685.1 Candidatus Hodarchaeota archaeon | reverse complement strand
CAAGAGACATTAAATTTGGTTTTAAAATATGGGAATAATGACAATATCACTATTGGAGCACAATCAGGTAGCCAAAAGATCCTAGACTTATGTCATCGAGGTCATACTATCGAAGATATCTATAATGCGGTAGAATTAACATTAAAAAACCGTCTTAAAATTAATGTGGATTTTATTTTTGGGTTGCCTGGAGAGCAAGATGAAGATGTTAAACTCACAGTTAAAATGATGAAAGAGTTGTCAGAAAAAGGGGCAAGAATTCATGCTCACTCTTTTATTCCTTTACCTCAAACTCCTTTTTCTGGAGAACCTGTTAAAAGGATTAATGGGATGTATAAAAAAGAAATTAAAAGCCTAATCTCAAAAGGAGAGGCTTTTGGGAATTGGAAAGAGCAAGAGAAATTTGCTATGAAAATAGTTGACTACTTGAAAAAGACAAAATAATCTTTTTTACTTAATAAGCTGGACAACATCTTCCTCTGTTTCAATAAAACCCTCTATTTCTAGTTGATTAATGATTGTCAATAGCTTTTCATTATTTACCTCCTTTAACTTTTCCCTTAGATCAGATATCTTTAGAGTTTTATTTTTTATAAGAATACTTAAAATTTCTCCTCTAATTTGCCTATTAGATCCTTTAAAGGGTGTTTGTTTACGATAATGAGCACTCCGTTTATTTAAATCTGGATATTTTTTTTTGAGCATAACTCCATAATCCATTAAAGCATAATACCATTTTCGGGGATTGGTAGTATCTATAGTTTTTTTTAATATCGGGTTAATCTCTTTATCTGTTATGTTATTTCTGCCTGGAAAAAAAAAGTAGATATACACTCTTCGTATATTAGTTTCAATGAATATAGTTGGCTTATTAAATGCAAATGAAATAATTGAAGATGCTGTATTGTGTCCGATTTGTGGAAATTTTTTTAACTTCTCTACTGAATCAGGTAATTCACCATGGTAATTATCAATTACAATCTCCGCTATTTTCTTTAAAGCTATTGCTCTTCTGTTATAACCTAATCCTTGCCAAGTTTTAAGCACTTCTTCAAGAGGAGCTTCTGATAATATATTAAAATTAGGGAATTTCTCAATAAAGTTCAAAAATTTTTCTGCAACCCTTCCTGTTTGGGTTTGTTGTAACATAATTTCTGATACTAAAACATTATAAGGAGTAATATTTTTCCTAAAAGGAAAATTTCTACCTTTCTGTTTAAAATAATTATAAATTATACTTCGGAATTGTTTAATTACTTCTATTGAAAGACCATCAGATTTATATAATCTATGGAATTCTGAAATAAGTATCATAATTCACCATAAATTTATCGAATTAATTTTTTAGATGTTAAAATGTATCAGGCATTATTATGAAATACCAAAAATAAATTCAGTTACACCACCCTCAATTCTCTTGAAATTTATTTTATATCCCGAGTTGTTGATGATATGAAGCATAGCCTTATTTTCAAGCAATATGGAACCACTAAAATTTTTGTAATTAAGTTCCCTACCTATTTGAACAAGATAATGCAATAAAAATTTTGTCAAACTTAATCCTCGCCAATTTCTATGAACAACAAATAATAATTCCCCTAAAGAAGGTTGCGATGTTTTAAAAAAACCGCCCATTGCCACAATTCTCTCTTGTCCATTCTCACTATTCACACCAACTAATATCATATCTGTGGAGTAATCAATATTCACCATCGGTGCAATCTTTTTATGACGAAAATCTTTCATTGGAGTAAAGAATCTTAAGTACCTATCTTTATCATCAAGAGAATAATGTAATTCCTGTATCATCCTTTCATCAGTGGGTTTTACCGGACGGATATTAATTTTTCTCCCATTTTTCAATTCAAGCGTAGTCTCATATTTTTGTGGATATATTGAAATTCTGCCCTCGATAGAAACAGGTAATTTTTGATCAGAATAAGTATAATTCCATTTTTTTGCTTGTTCTAGAAGTTCTTCTCTGAAATCAGGGTGGGCAATATTGATCATCTGGAGAACTCTTTCACGAATAGATTTTCCATATAAGTATGCAATTCCCCATTCAGAAACAATGTAATGAACATCCCCTCTTGTAATTACTACTCCCGATCCTGGTTGAAGGTAAGGCACAATCCGAGAAACTACAGTTCCATCTTTTAATGTTGCCGTCGAAGGGATTACCATTATTGGTTTCCCATATTTTGCGCGAGCAGCACCTCGAACAAAATCAACTTGACCCCCAATTCCACTAAAAAATTTGTGTCCGATAGAATCCGAGTTCACTTGTCCTGTTAGATCAACTGAAAGTGCTGCATTTATCGCAACTTGTCTTTTATTTTGACTAATAATATAAGGATCATTTGTATAATCACTTGGGTGAAATTCAACCATAGGATTATCATGAACAAAATCATAAAGCCTTTTTGAACCCATAACAAAAGAGCAAATAATTTTATCTTTATGTAACGTCTTTTTTTTACAGGTTACAATCCCTTCTTCAACAAGATCGACGATTCCATCTGAAAATACTTCACTATGAACACCTAAATCCTTTTTTCGCTTAAGTTCGGTTGTAACTGCGTTAGGAATTACTCCTATACCCATTTGAATCGTTGATTCGTTTTCTATTAAGGATGCAACAAATTTAGCAATATCCTTCGCTGTTTTATCAGGTTCCCCATAATTATATTCAATTATGTCATGATTTGAAATAATAAAAGCATCAATCTCATCTATGTGAATAAAAGAATCACCTAATGTACGAGGCATTTTTGGATTAATCTCAGCAACTACATAATTCACCACCTCTGCAATAGCTTTAACAATATCTACATTTATACCAAAACTACAGAAACCATATTTATCTGGTGGACTAACTTGGATTAGTGCTGTATCTAAATGCATCTTACCTGATTTAAATAACTTTGGAATTTCTGAAAGAAGCATAGGAGTATAATCTGCTTGTCCCGCTTTTATATATTTGCGAAGCGATTTTCCAATGAATAAAGCATTATGTCTAAATAGATCTTCTATCTCACCTACAGTTTCATAATAATCAAGATCACTAAGACTAAGGAAATGTAAAATTTCCACATCAGGAAGCTTTAATCCAAACTCAATCAATTTTTTTGTAAGATCTATGGGTTCCGCGCACCCTGAATCGATAAAAATTCGATTTCCTGGCTTAATGAATTTTTTAATTGCATCTTCAACACTTACTTGCTTCTTTTTATACTCTTTCAATAAGTCAGAGAGACCCTCTTCTGAACTAATATGCAATATATTCACCTTGAGTTAGTATAAATTACATTAAATTAAGTCATTAAGGAGTTTTAAATATAATTATAAGCAATTATTACATTAATTGCTAAAAATAATCTGATTTTATTTAATCAAATATAAAATAGTAAATCTGTTAAATGCATTTCGTAATAACTTAGTAATATATTGAATAAATTAGCTAGAATCTTATCTTATGTATATTTGTTTTTTTGTATGGATTTTAGGAGTTATCTCTATTATGCCTATATATTTTTTGTCAGTGAATCATTTAAAATTCCAAGAGAAATTCGGGAAAGAGAAAGGAATTAAAATTACTAAGATTTTTGGATATATTTCAGGATGGGGTTTCTTTATATTTCTTTTTGGTATCTGGCTTTCTCCTCAACCTAAATTTAGAATTCCATTCCTACAGGAAATTTTGATGTCTATCCCTATTATTAATTCGTCAATTTCTATTTTCCACTTCATTATTTCAGTACCGATGATCTTGTTAGGTGCTTGGTTTGGAATTGTGGGTGTAAAAGAAATAACTTTGAAGGTCGCAGAAACACATAATCCTGTGAAAGTTATTGATACAGGGATTTATTCAAAGATAAGACATCCACAATATTTTGGAGCAATCCTTGCCCATGTTGGCTTATCTTTTCTGCTTTCTGCTTTCTATTCTCTGATAACTACACCTCTAATTATTCTTTTGATTTATCTAATGTCATGGAAAGAAGAAAAAGAGTTAATAAGAGAATTCGGTAAGGAATATGAAGATTATAAAAAATTTGTGCCAATGTTAATTCCAAAGTTAAGAAAAAAGAAAAGAGAAAATTAGATGAAATTCGGCGATTTACATTTAGGTTAAAGTAGAATAAACAACAATAAATATCAAAAGTTCCTTCTATAATTTATAAAAAAAGACATTTAGAATTTCTAAGTTGTTAAATGCCTAATGATACAGTTGATATAGAAGATTTAGAAGCATTTATTGATGGTTTAACAATTTCTCTTGACACGTTAGGAGATATCGATCCAAACAAGGCTAGAGGGTTTCAAGCTCAACTAGCAAAAGCTATCTCTGATTTAAGAATAAAAAGAGCAGCTAAAATTGAACCCCTTCCTGAACATATTGGACATTTCTCTAAAGCAGATCTTAAAAATTATCTATTAAAGGAGTTAGAAACACTTCAAGAACACTTAGACTTCTCTGATTATAATCGTAGAAAGAAGTTTGAATTAGTAAAAAAAATCGCTCTGGTTCGGGAACAGATTAATTCCATTTAAATTTTTAAATTTTTTAACTGTTTATATTATTTTTTTAGAGGTGTTAAACATTCTAATTGATATCCACTGTCATGCAAATCTTTATTTAACTTTAGATCAAGTCATAAAGGAAGCTAAAATTGTAGGAGTAGAAAAGATTATTGCTGTTGGAATGAGTGCTATTAGTATTGAAAGAATATTAGAAATATCAGATAGACACAAAGAAATTTACCCTGCTTTAGGCATTCACCCTGAAGAAGTAAGAATGAATAGACATATTGAAAATCAACTAGATTCTGTTATTAAAACAATTAAAGAAAACAAAGAGAAGATTTGTGCTATTGGCGAAATAGGATTAGATCATCACTTCATAAAAGAAGAGGATTTATACCCACTTCAAACAAATATTTTTGAAAAAATGTTATTGTTAGCGCAAGATTTAGAATTACCTGTTAATCTCCATACAAAGGGAGCTGAAAAATTAGTATTTGATATGCTCCCTTCATTTAATATACCTAATGTTAATATTCATTGGTATTCAGGGCCAGAAGAATTTTTAAATCTAGGGATAGATAGAGGATACTTTTTTTCAATTACTCCAGCAATTAGTTATTCTCCAGCAGTGAAAAAAACAGTGTTAAAAGTTGATGAAGAACATCTTTTGCTTGAAAGTGATGGCCCTGTTAAATATTCGGGAAAAGATGGAACTCCCACAATGATTAGAGATGTTTTAAATACAATTTCAAAATTAAAGGATATTACCCCTGATGATTTGGAAAATCAAATCTATGAAAATAGTAAAAAAATCTTCCCTAAAATATTTTAGAAAGGAAGGTTCTACTCTATTAAATCAGAAATTTCTTCAGGAAACGGTTCCCCTTTAATTTTCATTCGATTTAACATATCTTTAACCTCAGATATTGTACTGCCATAAATATGAAGTGAATTGCTAAAATCTAAGTAATGTCCCATTTGAACCCCCAATTTATCTGCAATGTTTTTTTGGATCCTTATCATACCGTTTACATTCGCTTCCCATGCTCGAAACAGATCTCGACTCCTCCAAGTTGTTTGCATAATCAATTTTCCATCTTTTATTCGCATAAAAATTCTTTGAAGACAAGGAGGATCAACATGATAAGGATCCACCAGTGGGCGCCAAGTAATAGCTTGTGCCCTGCGGGAATACGGCGATTCCTTTAATTTCTGAACAATATATTCCATTTGATTAATTCTTGGGAAATTTAAAGTAGCTATAGGAATATTTTCAATTGTGATTTGCTCTGAAATTGTTTTATCTAAATCAAATTCAATCCCATTACTTAATTTCCAGATGTTAGATTCAGGAGTACTTTTTATTTTCTCAGCTTGTATCAACTTTTTATGATTTTTCACGAATTCATTATTTACAAGTTCTAAATTATAATTCATATGAATAGAATCCTCAAGAGAATAAGGAGTATAGTTAAATATTCTATCATGATAAGAATATGGAAAACTTACACCAGATTCATATAATAAATGATCATTAATCCCCTCCATTATTTCTTCGATATAACCGCTCTGAATAGAGCCAATTAAATAAGTGTCTGCCATACAACCAAAAACTTCATATGAATTTCCGAATTTAGATTTTATTTTCATCACTTTGTCTTTACGCATTATCGGATTACTTAATGGTTCCTTAATTTCGATTAATACCGTAGCATCTTTAGAAGGTAAATCTTCTGGTTTATCATATTCTGTCTTTATGTCATCACCGCGGTATAATACTTGACCGATAGCAGATAACCAAGCATCTCGAACATCACTTTTTGAAATAAAAATAACTTTTGCCATTTTCAAACAATTTGATAAAATTTTAATTGATAAAACTGATATGGATATTTACGAATAACATTATTAGAATCTATTTGTTAAAAATTTAATAAAATTCTATTGAGTATAAAAAATTTTTAATTCTTCTAAATCAGATTGTTTTAGGTGATATTTACTCATAGACTCCCATAACATTTATAATACCCAAATTTACATTATGTTAATATAAGAATACTGGAATAATTTACTACAATTTAATTATTAAAAAAGATAACAGAAGAGAGTGATTTTTATGGGTGGACTAGGTAAGAAACTTAAGAAGGGACTTGCTAAAGCTGCTGGTGGGATAGTAGAAAACGTAACTGGATCAGAAGCAGCAGGTAAAGGTGTTAAGAAAGCAATCAAAAAAGGTAGCGTAAAAAAAGGTATTAAAAAAGCAATAGAAGAAGCTACCGAGGACGATGATTAAAATTATAAATTAAATTAATTTCCTTTTTTTTATTTATTATTAACATCAAATTTTTAATAAAATCTTTATTTTAGATTCTTAAGATAATTAAACTATTAGGTTTAATTGAAATATGAAATTGCATCTTGAATTTTCTCCACCGTTTAATGAAGTTACACGAAATTTAAACGAAATTTTTGAATTTGAAAAAGAACTTTCTCTAGCTGATTTAATTGAGTTTTTTGGGCAGAAATATGGAGAAAAATTTACAGATTTAGTGTGGGAAAAAGGAACTAAAGGTGTCTTTAGCAAATTTTTATCCATTATTATAAATGGAAGAAGTTATCAGCATGATAAGTTCTTAGAAACAAGATTAAAGGATGGAGATCAAATAGTCTTTATCTATATTTATTTTGGTGGATAACCTTCTATATTCTAAAGAATAAAAATTATCCAGATGCCAAAACCTGTTAGCATAGGATTTAAAATGTTGTCTGAGATATTCCTAGTGAATCTATCAACTAACAAGAACAAAATAGTAGCAATTGAAGCCATTAAAAATATTTTTGAGATGCTTATAGGCATCCATGGATGATATAGATTCAGAATAATAACAACAATTAAAAAAGTTGATACACCACCAGCAATAAATCCTTCAATTGTCTTATTTGAATTTTTTCTAAGACTATGCTTTCCATATTTTTTTCCAATAATACAAGCAGTTGCATCGGCTCCAGTTGTTATTAAAGCCACCGTTCCAAAAATAGGAAAAGGAACAAATAGAAACGGAGTAAAAGACAATACTAATGGTGTGGAAGCGATAAAGGTACATTGCTCTTCTTGTCGCATCCCTAAATACCACCTTTTTGACCATTTTGGAAGCATATAGAATTTATTTAATCGAGTTAGATCTCCAATTTGAAACATTATAACAAATCCAAAACCAATAGTAATTATTAACCAATATGAGAAACTATAGTTATCTAAACGCCATTTAGATAAAACTCCAATATCATCAAGGATAAGCCCTAATGACCAGAAAAAGAAAATCACAAAACAGGTAAAAATATGAAGAAATTTTCTAGTCACCTCGGACTTCAGATCATCCACAAAATTCTTGTTTATTTCTTCGCAGTACTTATTGTAATCTCTTTCTGCCATAATTTCAGGATTTCCTTTTGCAACTCTACCATTATAAAGCAACATTATTACCCATACTCCCATTTCTATTACAAAAAAAGTTGAGGTAGAAAGCCATAAAAAATTTAATGAATTTTGGCTTAAATTGGGAGAATGAAACTGATATATAAAGGGAAAAAGAACCCCTGCTAATAAAAATAATAAAGCAATTAAAATCTCATTTGTGAAAAGATTGTTTTCTATCTTTATTTTTCTATTTTTAATAGTATAAGTTAATGTCAAAATTGAATATCCAATCAAAATTATGCTACTAGCTAAGAAATACATGTTGTTAACTGTTAACGTTGAATAATTTAAAAATTTTTACAGATCCTTTTAAATCCAAGATAATATAACTGTATAATAATCTAAATTAAAGAAAAACCGTATAAATAAATAGATAAGACTGCAACCAATTGGTATTAGTAAATTATCTGATAGATTAATCGGTTTATTTGTAAAAATATCGAAAGTTAAAAAAGCTAAGGTAAAAATTAATGACCAGAAAATACCCATGAATAAATAACATATAAGTAAAGTGATTAATGTCCCTGCTATTGTTCCTTCCCATGTTTTATTTCTATTCCAAGTAATATGTGTTTTTCCAAATCTTATACCAATTTGACTTGTCATCAAATCACTAATTGAACTAATCCCTAAGATCGTAAAAAAAACCATCGGAGGACAGACAAAAGCAGCAAACATCTGTCCAATTGCAAAATATAAATATGTACCATAGTTTTGTTGCTCTTTATCATCAAGATATATTCTAGTAAAAAATGTAAAAGGAAACGAAATTCCTTTTGTTTTTCGAGCAAATTCATTTGCGAGCATGAATAAACTAAAAACATAAAAAAAGAAAAATAAAAGATAGTAGAACCACCCTAATGAGTATAGAACTTCAGTAATTGAATTTGGGTCATCAATTAACTTTAAATATAGTAAAAATGTGTTATTTTCTTCAGGAATCATTCCTGTTGAGGAATCTGTATAATCTATAATAATAAATAAACCAACATACCAAACTACTACAAGACCAATAAAAATTAAGACATGATTTAATTTTCTGAGTGAATCTTTTTTAGCTTTGCTCCAGACTTTCTTTTTTTCTTCTAATTTTTTTCCGATAGAAGGTCGATCCCTTTTCGTAATCCTTTTATATCCATATTTCAATAACGAAGAAAGTAAAATTAATATGACAATTAATAGTACGGGGATACTGAGAGTTAATAACCACAATGGTATTATGCCTGATCGCAATGAACTATCTTGATTCATTAATACAATAAATAAAAGAATATGAGCATAAACAAAGAATAGAGTCCCAAAACCAGTTATGTTATTTATAAAATCTGGTTTGTGCGAAAAATACATGAAATTAAAAAGAATAAATAAATAAAAAAAAACAAGAATAATAAACCATATATTGAAGTATTCCATATTGGAACTTGATATTTTTAATTTTTATTCTATATTTGTATTTAATAGCTATTTAATTGTATTTATTTTTTTACTCATCCAGAGTTATCAAATTCAAAGAAAACCAACAGATAAAATTTACATTAAAATTCTTCTTATAGCTAGATAATCCTAAAATTCCAATCTATTGGCTATTGTATTGAAAAAAATTGTATTAGCTTCAAAATCCGTAGATCGTAGAGATATCTTCAAACATTCTGGCATTAATTTTGAAGTATTAGTTTCTAACATTGATGAAAGAGAACTTAAGAAGAAATTTTCTAATCCTATTTCATTAGTAAAAGAATTAGCAAAAGCAAAAGCACTATATGCTAAAGAAGAGTTGTTAAAGAAAAATTCGCAAGCGATAATTATCGCAGCAGATACTATTGTAGAATTGAATGGTAAAATTATAGGAAAGGCTCAAAATAAAGAGGAAGCATTTATTACTTTAAAAAAATTAATTGGTAGGTCTCATAATCTCATTACAGGATTAGCAATTACGGAAACTAACAAACCAAAAATCGTTATAGATTATGATAGCACATCGGTCGAATTTCTTAACCTTTCAGATGAAGAAATACGTGGTTATGTTAAAACTGACGAATGGAAAGGACGTGCTGGAGCATACTCAATAAACGACAAAGCAAGTTTATTCATTAGCAAAATAGATGGGTCATCGTCTAATGTAACTGGATTCCCCATGCATAAATTATTTGAAATCCTAAAAAATGAATTTGGAATGAATCTGTTTCTCGTTTAAGATTAAGGTTCTTAACTTTCCGAAATTTTTCTCCAAAGATTTAAATCTTCATAAAACCTGAGGATTTTTTCAAATTTGATTATTAAATTCTCATAAAAATCTCTATCAGCATGTTTCATACTAGACAATTTCTTTGCAAGATTAATTTCATGCTTGTATCGATTTATTTTTTCCTCAATCACATGGATTTTACAAAAAAAAACATATTTAAAACACAAAAATATCGTCGTATTATAATTGATCCTACAACAAAGATTTTTTTTTTGATTTTAATGCGCTACTCTTAATTTTTTTTAATCATTGGCTTCTAATCAGAAAGTTATATCTATTGGAAAAAAAATGTAGATTAATTAATTGTCTTGGCTATTTACTCTTATAATTTAGCTTAATCATCTCTTTTAAAGTTTCTAAAAAGTAATGTAAACGCTTTTATAATTTAAAATCTTTATAATTACTATATTTTATAATTGAGATGATATAAAATGGCTAAAAGGCATTATAAAAACGAAGGTATTATGAAATTTTTAACGATCATCGGAGGTTTAGTAGCTTTAGCAAGTCAATTATTTGCAATATTTGAATTTTCATGGCCTCTCGGGCGTTATGTTGGGTATTATTCAATCGTTTATGCAATAATTGGTATTTTTATTTCAATTATCACAATTTATACAGCAATTAAACCTAATGACCCGTTTCCCTTTCATTGGTTATTCCTTTTTGTATTAGGGGTACTACTTATTATTTTTGCTGGCGGGATATTAGCTTGTGTATTGTTAATCGTAGCTGCATTAATAGGATTAATTGAAGTATTGTAGAAAAAGATATATAGACTGTATAAAATTTAATTTATTTTCTATTTTTTTAATTAATTTATGAATTTTTTTAGGAAATAATGAATAATTTCCTCAGCAATATTTATGTCCGTTACATTTTGTAATGCAGTAAATCCTGGAATTGAATTTACTTCCAATACGAGAAAACCTTCTCTTCCTTCAATTAGATCTACCCCAGCAATTTCAGTTTTGGTCACTTGAGCTGCTTTAATTGCTAGGTTTTCTAATTCATCTGAAATCTCTAAAGGCATTGCTTTTGCTCCTGCATATATATTTGTTTTCCAGCTTTCACCCACTCGATACATACCAGCGACAACTTTATCACCCAAAACTAGTATTCTAATATCTCTTTGATTATGTTCGATAAATTCTTGTAAATAGAATACTTCATTCAGCCTACCTAAAGAATATAAAACGTTTTCAGCGAACCCTCTGTCATTCAAACGGGTTACTCCAATTCCTTTTGATCCAAAAAGTGGTTTAGAGACACAATCTCCTCCTAATTCTTCAAAAGCTTCTAAAGCTTTATTCGGGTCTTCACATATGATCGTTTTAGGTGTTGGAATTTTATGTTTCTCGAGAAATATGGAAGTTAAGAATTTATCACTTGCGATTTCTAAAGATTCTCTTGAATTTATTAATTTAACATCATATTCTTCTATTGCTCTTAAGATATCAAGCCTGAAGAAAATCTTTTGAGTAGCAGCCGCGCCAAAACCTCTCACTAAAGCTGCTCTCGGTTCAAGATTTTCAAATTTTTCTTTAAACTTATCCTTAAATGAAACCATTACTTTCATAGTTGAGGGGATAAAAAATTCAACATTATAACCTTTTTTCTCAAATTCATTACACAATAATCGAACTTCGGGATCCGAAGGATTGGGAGTTATTATCATGGATTGCATTTTAATCTCATCTCAAGAAAATTACTTAATTTAATAATAGCATTAATTTTTAAATAAATTTAATTTCTTATAAAACATATATGAAATCAATGGATCTTGGAGATAATGAAACAGAGATTGAAAAATTATCACAGATCTTAAGTAAAATTCAAAATCTCTATTATAAAAAGAAGGAACAACTGGAAGAATTGCGAATAGAGATTTCTGAATTAAGGGAAGTCTTAAATTACCTTAATTCGCTTATATCTAATAAAACTTTTCAGAGTGCAGATAAAATTTACTCAAAATCTCTGCATGAACTTGAAAAAAAACCAGCTGAGGAAGAATATTTTATAGAACAAATACCTAAGGAAAAAGTAAAAGGTACTAATATTAAAAGGAAAATTTTTTCTAAAGGTGAAGAGAAAGAATCAATTTTATTATGCGTTTTAAATTTCTTAGATTTTAATAAGGTTGAGATTAAATTTAGTAACCCTATGGATAGATCAATAAGAGAAACTTCTGAAGATTTCATAGGCATTTTTTTAAGAGGAGCACTCTTGAAAATCAAAGAAAATAATCCCGATTTAGATTTGAGCTATGATTACTTTAAGGACTCTAAATTAATAGAATGTATTAAGATTTCCAATTTAAAGACAATTCAAGAGTTTGATTTGATCACTTCTAAAATGAGAGAACTTCTAGCCAAACAAGTAGTTCTCTAAAAAGTTTCAGTTTTTAAGATTATATCTTGACCTTTTCTTATTAATTGCAAAAAATTATATTGAGATAATATATTGTTTAATTAAAATAAGAAAAATTAATTATTCAGCAGTCCTTTATAATTTTATCGAAA
>JBHLKM010000035.1:0-13491 GCA_048886685.1 Candidatus Hodarchaeota archaeon | reverse complement strand
CTTTAACAGATGAAATTACTACAATATTGACCTGGAGTGAACCGATGATTAATTATGTATATAAAAATAGTACTGAAGATTTATCGATGGATGCCCTTATTGGAAACCTAACTGATTTTAATCCTATTAATACAACTTCATATACGCATACAGACTCCATAGAAATTACATTTCAACCATCAAATGTGTCTTGGAATCACTATCGTGATTTTGATAATAATGCTTCTTTGCCTTCTACTAATAATAATATGCTTAATCCTTATGATACTACAGTGTTTTTCGCAAGGGAAGGGGTAATCTATAATATAACAACTTCATGGGAAGGTTATATAATTACTTTTGCTAATTTAGAAACAAACTTGTACATTTTCAACCAAAGCCAATTTCTCGATTTTGAAAATTATATCAAACCATGGCTTTGGGTGCCAAATATTTTGGGAGTTGATGGTTTTAATTCATCCCATACTAGTGATGATTGGATCTACGAATACAGTAAAGAAATAAATAATGCGGGTCTACCAAAAATCATGAATGCTTCCACTAATTTCGCGATTACAATTAACAAAACTGGATGGTATTATTTAGTTATGTGGGGTCCAGAGAACACTGAAAATCCAAAAGTCGCAACTAATGGTGCACTACTTTCTGAAGGCCTTGGAACTGCGAATGTTACTGTAAAAGATCTAATGGATATGTATCGCCCAGCGTTAGGTAAAGTTAATCCTACAATTGACAAGCCAATTAAGATATATGAACGAATTCTAAAGGGTACAGATGATATATATGGAGATTCTCTGGCTTTAATTTTTATATATGAATATTCATCGAGAAAACTTAAAAGTGGCATATCTTTCGATGTAGCTTATGATTGGGTTCCTTATATTGCTTTTATAAATCCTTATAATATTGGTTCATTTCCAGATCGGATCGTATGTTTTTATGATGATTCCTGGGCTGATAACAATGATCGATATCACCAAATATTTGATCCTAACTTTAGTTTAGGTGAGGGTATTTATAACTATTCTATTAATACAACTGCTCAATTAGCCCCCTTTCTAAATGAAACTATTAAAATGAGTATAGCTGTAAACACAACACCTATAAGTATGGAAAACCAAATAGGTTCCTCTGTGAGACTCGCAACTACTACAAATTCACATGGCTTTGAAATCAAACCCTATAATCCACAACTAGCCACAACATTTATGTGGAATGAAATTCCTAGATATGCATTAAATAATACAGTTTTGAGAGATTTATATGGCAATCATTTTAATGAATTTATCGAAAATAACACATGGGGAAACTGGACTACCAAATTTTGTCCATTAAAAACACCATTTACACTATATTTTAATTCACTTTTTAAAGCTCCATACATTGCTTCAGGGCTTGAGAACATCTTATTAATTGAACCTAATATCAAAGATTGGATTGAAAGTATAATACAAACAGATCCATATTTTAAATCAAATCTTGAAGCTCAAGTCAACACTACCGTTGATATACCTATTAATTTTACACTATCATATCCAGAGAATGAGCCAGGAATAGGTGAAACAGGCAATTTTACTCTTACTATAGGCGCAATGGGGAACCCAAATATTACTATAGACTATTTGATTGACTACAACGTTTCATTTAATCAGAAACTCTTTACTGGAGATTTTAATATAACAAAAAAGGGAAGTATACATTTTCCTATTCCTCTTCAAGAAATTAACTTATATCTTAATTATTTTGGATTTAAGGATGGATTAAGTGGTATTGCTTCGGATTACATTCAAAAGTCTATTAATGACTATCTAAATAAAAGCAAGGCAACTACTTACATTTCAATTGAGAATTTTGTTCTTGGAAATCATGTTGTGGGAAATATAGTAACATGTGATATTAGAATTCACCTTTGGCCAATTATAAAATACCTAATAAAAACCTTTAAGCCAGATCTACAATCTTTTTGCCAACTTATAGATCACCTGATTCTAGATGAAACTACAGGATTAGATTTGATTTTTACCCCTCAACTTCAAGGAGCTCTCAACGGGACTATAACTGGAGAGGGATTAGAATTTGAAAATGAAGGTCATTTTATATTCAATGAAACTCATAAATCTATTGTCTTTGAAGCAAATAGAACTCAAGATTTTTCTTTTACTAAAATCCAGCTCCAATCCTTGTTATATTACTTGAATTTTCACACTAATTGGACATTTGAAGTAAATTTTAACGACATACCTCATTTTTTTGGTCAAGATGATCTATCTTGGTTTTTAGGTACCTATCCGAATGTTGATTTTGCAGCCCAACCAATGGATAATTCAGACAATCTTACCCTAAATTGGGATGAATGGGCTCCGCAAACACCTAGTCCCCCAACATTAAGTATACTTACGTCTTCTCCAACAACCAGTTTTGTCATTGCTTTGGAATGGACAACATCATTGGGCGCTGATAATTATACACTCTATAGATATACTTCCCCAATAACTTCGAGCAATCTACATCTTGCTACAAATGTAAAAACTATTACGGATATCTCTACAACAGATACTGTACCTGGAATTGGAACATGGTATTATGCAGTTGTTGCTACTAATGAGACGGGAAACTCAGACCCCTCTAATTCTCCATATATCGATGTTCAAAAAGAACCAGAATCACCAAACCCTCCGGTATTGACTATTACTACCACATCACCTACAACTAGCTTTGATATCTCATTGGAATGGACAACTTCACCAGGTGCGGACAATTATACTCTTTATAGATACACATCCGCAATAACTTCGAGTAATTTAAATCTCGCGACGGAAGTAAAAACTACATCAGAAACTACTACAACGGACACTGTACCCGGAATTGGCAGATGGTACTACGCTGTCGTTGCATCTAATGAATCAGGAAGCTCAGATCCGTCTAATTTTGACTTCATCGATGTACAGGAGGAATCTCCAGGCGGAGGTCCTGGGACAATATCCGGTTATCCCTTATATTTCATTGGAATAGCGTGTGTTATAATAATTCTCATTGTTTATAAGCGAGTAAAACAGAAATCTTAATTATTTTATTTTTTTTTAATTTGTTCTCTTCGATTAAACTTAATTATCAATATCATCTATAAAAAATACCACAGAAAGGGCTCTATAAAACCATATTCTCTTTATGATGACGAAGAATTTTCTCGATATGCCTTAATCCTCTTCTTTATTTTTTCGATCAAATCTTCTGGAAACTCATCTAAAGTTTTATCCCTATAGTTCTTATAACAAGAACAACAAAACTTCAATTTGAAAATTTCAATTGTTTTATGAAAAAAGTGATTACTCCCTGAAGCACTATATATTTTTCTTTCACAATTAATACAGTAATCAAAAAACCTGGCAATTTTATTTCTTCTATTTTCTTTTTTTAATTCTTCAATTAAGGTAAACTCGTTATTTAGGAAGTCCCTGACTGCCGTTCTAATAAGTTCTGATCTACTAACACCAATCTGTCGAGTCATGTTTTCTAATTTCCGTGTATATGATTCTGGTAATTGAACTGTAATAATCTTCATTTTTTTAAATTTCCTAAACGTTAATCCTTCTTTTGCTAATTAAATTGATTACATTTACGCTTATAAATATTTACACTTGTTTTTCAGCTTATAAAGCGGATTAAATTATTTTTTACATCATTAAATAAGATTTAAAAATATTTCACCTAGATTAAAAACGTGTAAGAAAATGTTTTCAGCCCTATCTTCATATCCGATTTAGATAAATTGAGGAGAATCACCTTATGAAAAAGAAGAGAAAATAACAAGAATGTGTTACAATTGGAGTGATATTTTCCCAGATTTTATCTTGAATGAAATTTTCAAGTTCCAATTATTATATTAGATTACTATAACAAAATTCACATTTCAATGATTCTCCCTTTAGAATTCTCTGAATTGAATTCCTTTTTATCCTAATATCACAATAGGGACACTTCAAATCGTTAAATATCGCTCTTATCTTTTCTTCAAGCCAATCTGGAATATTCTTGAAATCATTAAACCATTTTGGCACATTTTTTAAAAATTTTGGATTTTTTAATATAGTATCTAATTCTTCCTCAGTTAAATATTTTAAATAACCTTGAGCTATAAGAAACATTACTACAGAAGGATAACCACTTTCAAGCCTAAGGGCAACTTGCTCTTTAAATTTTACTCTTGCAGTTTTATCTCCCGCTTTTACAAGTGCTTTCAAAAGAGGAAACGCTAAATTTCTATGTAAAATACGTGTATCATAATCATTTTCATACCACGCCTGTAAATTGGAACAATGTCCCCAAAATTCTGTTTCGGCAGAAATATCATGTTTATGCTCCCGTTCCATCGATCCATCTAAATTTTCAATAGCTTGATCCACTGAGTCAATATTCTCAAAATTATTATTATTATCCTTTGTCAGGTTTAATAATAAATATTTGCAGCTGTTAAACAAATCTCCTCCGACATATATGTTCGTTTTACTATTTTCTAATCGGAGTTCCAAATATTCGTTAATTTTGAATTCGGGTTTAATTTTAATAGGTGCGAAATTTAATGGTATTAGGGTTCTTAAATCTTCATACCTTTCAAGTATAAGTTCGATTAGGACTTTAAATGCTTCATCAATATTCACATTCGCTTCAGAGCAAATTTCCATAAAAGCCGAGAGATTATAATTTTCTGCCATTGAAATTCCTTTTTCTCTAGAAACTACTCGATGTTCTTCTGAATGAAGTTTTGATCCAACTAACATAATAGGTATCGGTCCTCCCTTTTCCCTTATAATATTCATCCATTCTGGTATATTATCTAAAGTAGAGGGTTTAGTTATGTCATATAGTAGAAAAGCGCCATTAGCACCTAAACAATACGTTGGTAAAAGGAATCTAAACCTCTCTTCCCCTCCAACATCCCAGATTTGAAGTTTTATTTTTGTACCGTTTATTTCAATGCTTTTTACATGGAAGTCTACTCCGATTGTTAATCGCTCTGATGGATTAAATATATTATAGCAATATCTTTTGGTGAAAGCTGTTTTTGCTTTAGTTTCATCACCAAGAAGCAACACTTTTAATGTATAATCATAATGTGACATTTTATAGGATATATTACACCTTTTTTTTGGATCTTTTTTTATTTTTCAACCGCTTAATCCCAAATAATAACAAGAAAATTTATCAATATAAACTCTACATTTATGTCTATTTTTCCCGTGAGATAATGGAATTGAATCTGCTCAGTTTTAATAGTTCTACTCTTAAGCTAAGCATCTGTAGCTAAATTACTCAATATTTTAAGTTCTTGAATTAATAATCCTACGAGTTAATTCACAAATTCCTTCTTCGAGAACATCAATACTGGTTGGAGATATCTCAATATAGATCCCTCCTTCATTTCTGGCAAATTCACAAGCCTCTTTTCGAATAATTCCTTTATCTTTCAGTTTAAGTAAATGAACGTTATTTCCGATTAAAACAAAAGGAATATTTTCACCAGCGAATTGCCTTATTTCAGTAAGTAAATTTTTTACTTCACTATATGTCTCTTCTCGTGTTAAATCAAAAACTAATATAGCTCCAGCTGCTCCTTTATAAAATGTACTGCGAATATATTCAAAACGTTGTTGGTCTCTTATATCCCAAATGCTTAAAATAGCAATTTCTCCTGTTCTAAATTCAACATCTTTTGTAAGAATGTCAACACCTACAGTTAGCTTGTAATTTGCTTGAATCCTTACTTTAATTATTTTATTAAATAGCCTTGTCTTATCTACTGCTTTAGCGCCTGTTAATAATACTTTTAATTTAAAGCTTGACATCTTTTCACTACAATTGATCATTAATTCTAAACCCTGAATTAATAATCCTCCACTTACTTAATAATCCCATTTCTATTCAAAAAATCTCGATTTATAGAAATTAAAATTTAACTTCTACAAGGCAGGATTCTCTTTCTTTTCCTTCTAATTATATTAACAAATTTAAACATTTAAATTTTACATTATTGTCTATTTCCAACCTTTTGTAAAAGCTCTATCATTATAAGATTATTAAAAGAGAAAAGGATCCTTGGAGTATATTTCAAGAGATAATTTTCTTGAACATCTTTAAGGTAAAATTACTAAAGATCTTTGCTATTTCATTCTTTAAAACTTTAAGGTTTTGTTAGCATTTGTCTAAGAGTTGAAGGGCTCATGCTTCCTAAGGCAGTAAGAAAATGCTCCATCCTGATTTGAAGATCATCTAAAGTATCTGCTGGAATAGATATATCTTCTTTTATTTTTGGTAAAACTTCTTTCATCTCTAAAATTGCCGCTTCCTTTACCAAAGCCTCAAGATCAGCCCCAACAAACCCTTGGGTTCTTTCTGCGATTATTTGAAGATCAACATCCTCATCCAAAGGCATTTCGCGGGTGTGAATTTTTAAAATTTCTAATCTTCCCTTAGTATCAGGAGGTTTAATTTCGATTTCTCTATCAAATCTCCCTGGGCGCCTTAATGCAGGATCAATATCATCAATTCTATTCGTCTCCGCTATTATAATAACTTCACCTCTACCACGGAGTCCATCCATCAGAATTAAAAGTTGCGCGATAACTCTCCTATCCAATTTATCAGTATGAACCTTTTCTTTTGGAGCAATAACATCTATTTTATCAAAAAATATTATTGATGGGGCATTTTCTTCTGCATTTCTGAATATTTCACGAAGCTTTCCTTCAGTCTCTCCAGAAAATTTACTATAAATCTCTGGGCCACTAATATCAATAAAATTTACTCCTGTTTCTTGTGAAATTGCTTTAACTAATAAAGTTTTCCCGACTCCGGGGGGACCGTATAGTAAAATGCCTTGAAGTGGAGTTATTCTTAATTTTTGGAATAATTCTGGATGTTTTAAAGGTAATTCAACTATTTCTCGAATCCTATAAATTTCATCAGATAATCCTCCTACATCGCTATAGGTAACCTTCCCACCTACTTTATTTAAAACCGCAACCCGTTTATTTACTTTTATTATAGTATCTCGAGTTATTTTTACGACTTTATCTGATGGTTTCAAATCTTCAACGATAAACCTTAATGTTCCTAAAGTTGCCCTTCTTTTTGAACCAAGTTGAAACATTTTCATAAGATCAGACATACGATTGTCATGATCTTCTCTTTGAACAAAAGTCCCAAAAACATCAACTATATCACCAATTACTACTGGTTTATCAATTAATTTACTTTTAATCGCATCTGCTTGTCTTTTTAAATCTATATTTGATCTTGTAGGAGTTAAAACAATTTCAATTGCAGGATATACTTTTGTTTTCTTTAATGAAACATACTCGCCAATGGTTGCTCCTGCGTTAAGTCTCTGAAGACCATCTAATCTTATAATTCCTTTTCCTCTATAAGCAGAATTCAAAACGGCAATACCAGTAGTTTTTTTCTTTCCCCTAATTTCGATGATATCACCCGTATGTAACCCTAAATCAATCATTACATCTTGATGAATATAACATAAAGAACGACCGCCTCTGCTTTTTTCAAGACGTTCGACTCTGAGTTTTGCTCTCTTTCTAACTGTTTTGTCTTTTACCACTTTTAACACATTTTAAAAAATGCATGTTCATTCTAATTTTAATATAAAATTTAAACATTTAAATTTTACAATATTGTCTGTTTCCAACCTTTTGTAAAAGTTCTTACATTTTAAGATTATTGAAAAGAGAAAAGGATCCTTGGAGTATATTTCAAGAGATAATTTTCTTGAACATCTTTAAGGAAAAATTCCTAAAGATCTTTGCAATCCTTTCCGTGATTGTTTTATGCCTTCAGGCACCGTTTAGCTGTATTCATTATACATGATTACTTCCCAGGATTCTTTAGGATTTTTGGTTTTTTTAGCGTATTGCACGTAATCAAGCAGATCAGACAAGGCGTCAAATTTCCACTCCCCGACCTTCTTGGTTCTTTTTAAGATAACCTTTTCAGAACTACATTCTTGGAATCTCCATCCTGCGGGGGCTCTAACCTGATCGCAAATGAGTTGCATACGACGGGCTACTAACGGTAGCTTAAAAAGATTGGAGCAAAAAATAAAAAAAAGTGGCATAAAAGCCATTTATTGAATTAAGGTGAAGCCCGTCCAGAAACTATCTGTGAACAAATCCTCGCCCATATACCAACTCAATTCTACGAAATATTTCCAGTATCCCGGAGTAAGCCCCATTACATCAAAGAGAAAATTAGGAGGTAATTTCAGGTAGAAATATTGGTTTAAACCTGGTTCTCCAAAAGCAGATTCCTCTTGAAAATACCACACGGAATCTGACACTTCATTTCCATTGATCCTCATACTATAGGGAGGATTTGCTTCCCCGTTCATTCTTTCAGAAAATAACTGAATGACACCGTAGATAATGTAGCTGGTCTCACTTCCATTCACGGTGCGGTCGGCTCCTAACCGATTAATATTGTTGAAGAAGGCGTCTAGAATTTCCTGTTCCTCAGGAGTATAAAAGTCCCAGCCGTCTTTTCCCATGAGCGGATATCCATCATACCCACGAGGAGTGTCCCCGATACCATCTTCGTTCTCATCTACACCTGCATAATCCGACCAGTAATTTCCTTCTAACATGAAAGGATGATACCAATTGTTCATCAACGGTTGATAATCAATGGTTTGCATGCCATTATTGACGATGTTATTATGGTACACTGTGTTTTCTTGGGATCCCACGTCAAACATGATCCCGACCGCGTTTTGTGCAATCGTATTTCTAAACATATCGTTTTTATCCGAATCGTTTAAGTAAATTCCAACTTGGTTGTTTTTCAACGTATTTGCGTAAATCAGGTTATCTTTAGGGGTGTTTTCTTCATTTTGAGTTATCAACGCAATGCCTGCTTTAATGTTTCCCATGCAGACGTTCCGCTCAATTAATGTCTTATGAGCTGAGTCGATCACAATACCCGAACCAAAGTTGTTAATACAGTCGTTTTGCGTAATAGTATTGAACATACCCCATTGGTTATAAATCCCAATAACATTTTCATAACAAAAATTCTTCTGGATTACGTTGTGCTCCGATCCAATTAAGGCAATTCCCGTATTGCTTCCATAGAACGTGTTTTTAAAGACAACTCCGTTTTGCGTTCCGAGTAATACAAGTGCCGCAGTTCCTTGCCCTCCTATGTTGCGGAAAGTGCACTTCATTATCTTAAAATGGACGCTTGATCCGTAGATCATCAGGGCAAACACAGGACCGCTTACCTCAATGGTGAGATCTTTAATCATGTAGGGATCTTCTTCTGTACCTGATCCTTTCAACCACGGTTGTGCGCTCCAATCTTCCCAGGAACAACCTTCAACGGCATCATTGATGTAGACGGAGTCGCTGGTGATATATTCTGGTTTTTTGGCGCTCACCGCTATTACAGGAAGTATGATCGATAGTGCTAATGCAGTTAATATCCAACTCGTTATTACGATTTTTTTTTGCATGTTGATTTCATTTTGTTTTGTTTTTTTAAGATGTGTGATCAATTTTGATCATGTAGAATATTATATTTTTTTCAATATAAAAGGGATTCCATCTTTTTCACCTGTAAATTATTGAAATTACTAGTAAAATTATTGGATTTATTCACGGAGTATACAGAAGAGATAGTACTAGAATAAGTCTTAAATAGGCTGATCAACTTAGATTCAAATATAAAATTCTTTTTTTTCCTTCATAGTTTTGTACATCTAGGCTAGCATGGAAAGAATTAAAGAAATGAGTACTTGGGATTATATTATGGTTTTAGTGATTTATAGTTTCTGGAGTGATTGGTTTTTTGTACATTGCTACTACTGAGCTCATGGTAGAACTAGTAAAGGAGAAAAGCCAAAAGAAATCTATTATTTGAGCATCAATTTTCCTCTGTTAGGTAATAATTATTATACTCTTGATGTTTTTAATACCCCATGAGTGAGTGATTCCCTTAGATATTAAACTTTTTAAGCAAAGTAATAGATATATTAAATGTATTTATGTAATATAATCAAATTTATTATAATTCAGAGGTATTTTATTTTTTTATGAAAAAATTAACTAAAGAAGAACTATTGAGAAAATCAAAAATTCCTGGACTTAATGCAATCAAAATGCATAAGTTCTACAGGGGTAAAATAGAGGTACTTCCTCGTTGTCAAATTCGAGATTATCATGACTTTTCGATATGGTATTCTCCTGGAGTATCAGCACCCTCTTCCGAAATTTTTAAAGATAAACAAAAAGTGTATGAATATACAAATAAATGGAATTCTATTGCTATTGTAAGTGACGGAACAAGAGTTTTAGGTCTTGGAGATATTGGTCCTGAAGCAGCTTTACCGGTGATGGAAGGAAAATCTTTATTGTTCAAATATTTAGGTGGTGTTGATGCCGTTCCCTTATGTATTGGTAAAGAAACATGTTGCGATGCTGATCAGATTATAGAATTTGTAAAATTGATTCAACCTTCATTTGGGGGTATAAATTTAGAAGATATTGAAAAACCCAAATGCTTTTCTGTTTTAGATGGAATCCGTGCAGACCCAGAAATAGAAATTCCCGTATGGCATGATGATCAACAAGGAACTGCATGTGTAACTCTTGCTGCATTAATAAATTCATTACGAATAGTAGGAAAGAAGAAAAGTGAAGTGAAGATTGTCTTTAATGGAGCTGGTGCTGCAAATTTCGGAATTTTTCGATTATTAAAAACCGATGGATTTAATTTAAAAAAATTTATATTTGTAGATTCGAAAGGAATTTTATATAAGGATAGAACGGATTTAAGAGATACTCATGATTATAAACTTGAATTAATTGATTTTAGTAATCCAGAACAATTGCAGGGTGATTGTGGTATAGCAATGGAAGGAGCTGATATTCTTATATCTTCTAGTATTCCAGGTCCTGATGTCATTAAGAAGGAATGGATTTCAAAAATGGCTGATGATGCGATAGTTTTCACCTTAGCGAATCCAATTCCAGAAATATTTCCATGGGATGCATTAGAAGCTGGTGCGAGAATTGTAGGAACAGGACGATCTGATTTTCCAAATCAAGTAAATAATTCTCTATGTTTCCCAGGAGTATTTAGAGGAACCTTAGATGTATGCGCTAAAACTATTACTGATGAGATGTGCATTGCAGCTTCTTATGCTCTAGCAAATTTAGTTGATGAGATTAAAGGGGGTTTAACAGAGACATGTATCCTTCCGACCATGGATTATGAAGAATCATTCATCAGAGAAGCTGTTACTACTGGCTTAAAAGCAATTGAACAAGGAATAGCCCGCCTTAAACTTTCAGAAGAAGAATTATATTCAACCGCAAAAAAATTAATTGAAAATTCTCAATCGGAATTTAAGCTATTAATGAAAGAAGGATTTATACCCGAATACAATGATTATATGAAATAGAATCGTAGCTTAATTCCTTGTTTCTATATTAAACTTTCTGAAACAACTACAATTCCTTCGAGGTGAAATCATCACAAGATATGATTTTAGAAAATATAAACCCATGAAATTCTAGATTCTAATTTTTAATTCGAGCATTATATTCTTTGTTAATTTTTACAATAAAATCAGCAGTTTCTGGATCTAATCCATCAAATTGAACACTATTGATTAATGATATTATATGAATCATTCCAGAAATTTCTTTATCGCAAGTATGACCAAAACGAGGTGCTCTACATTCATGGCATACTGCCAAAGCAAAGTTTTGAAGATTGTTCAATTTTATTGATTTACTTTTTATGAAATTAGCACTCGCTAAAGAAGAACCACACGGAGAAGAACGATTCACTTTAATAGCTCGTACTAAACCTTGAGAATTGGTTAATACTTCGTACTTTGGTCTTCCAAAATAGAGTGCAAACTCATCTATTTCGTCAATACCTGTGTTAGGTTCTAATGAACACATAGTTCTTGGGCTAATTACTTTAGGATTAATTCTTTTTGCTTGTTCAGCTAAACCAAGACCGGGCGTGATTCCTAAAATCAGTGGCTTTTGAAGTTCTGCTATTTGTAGGATTAAATCTGGATGTCTTATGTAAGAGATGTAGAGATCGCAATCGGGAATATTAACGTTAACAATTTCATCTAATATTATATTTGAGGGAATCTCTGGGACCTTTATCCAAATAACTTCAAATTCTCGTTTGAAATTTTCAAATGCTCTCTCGCCATACTTTCCATCTGAAATTAGTCCGATTTTCATTTCAATCACTTAAATTAGTTAAATATTTTCTTAAATCTTTTTCCCATTTATCGATTTTCTTTTTATCATCGCCCAGAGCCTTATTTAACCCTTCAAGATACCGCATTAGAAAAGGATACATCTTTAGCTATTTCTGTTTCCCATTTATCCTTTATGTGAGAAGGATGTCATTCTAGGTAATTTTCTGCTATGTGTAATAACAAATCCCAAATAACTTCGGGAGAAATATTAATTTCGATAGATTCTCTAAGGATTTTCATTTTCCTTAGTTTTAATTTTGAGATTCAATCTTATTGGGGAAAGTTATACCTTAATCCTTTTTATTTTAAATTCAAATTATTCTTTGATTTAAAATTTGGTGATTTTTAATGCAAAAAAGTTTTAGTAAGATATTATTAAGTGGTGTCATGGTGTTGATTGTGCTTTCATTAGTAGGATCTGTTAATGTAAGGGCAATTGAAACTCCAGATCAAACAGTAACAGTTCAAGGTGATACGATTCAAACACAACTACAAAGTAATATCAGAACTATGTTTTGGTTTCAGGAAAGAACAAAATTAACAATTTGTGCCAATGTTGGCTTAGAATTGAATATTAACTGTGATGCTATAGAAATAGGATATAAAGATGTCATTATTGAAGTTGAAGGAGATGATGACCTTAAAATGACTATGAAATGTACCAGAGAGGAAGCACAACTCGGTTTAATGAATGGAAGTCTACATAGAGTGAGAAATAGAAATACATATCGTTATTTTGAAGGTTTTTGTATTACAATGAAATCTACTGCAATTTGTTGTTGTGAATGTAAATGTGACCCTAAATGTGTGTGCTCCTGTAATTGTGTATGCAATTGTGAATCAGAATGTCCTTGTATATGTGATTGCCCATGTGAATGCGAACCTGTATGTAATTGCGAATGTGACTGCCAATGCAAATGTGATTCGGAGTGTAAATGCAATTCCGAATGTCCCCATAATGGAACCTTTCTAAAAGCAAGATTAAGAATCAGAGAAACTAATCAGAACCGACTAAGTCAGTGGGCTTATTATAATAATGAAAGTGAAGAATGGTACACCATCCCGACAACGAATCAAGATGGTTATCTCACTGCAGAAACAAGTATTTTGTCAACATGGACCTTATTAGTTCCTGAGGAAACGACAGTCGCGATTATTGATACGTCTGCGATTACAGTTGCCATAATATTCGCATCTGT
>JBHLKM010000034.1:0-15292 GCA_048886685.1 Candidatus Hodarchaeota archaeon | reverse complement strand
TGTTTTGAGCGCGGAGGAAAATGCAAATGAGCGAAAAATCGAAACCAAACAAAAATATTTATAATAAAAGTATAAATTTGAGGAATAAAACTATTTTTAATACTAAAAGTAGGTATAAATTTCATATTTATTTTTGCAGGGAGCGCCACTTGTTGCCCATGCTTGAAGAGCATCTCCTTTTTCACGAATCTCAGCTAACCATGAGTATAACGTAGCAATATTTCTTCCATCTATCTCAACATGACTACATACTCCCTTTTCATGCGAGCTCAGGAATTCCATGATATTATTTAAAGTTAAATTGTTGCTCCTTTTTTCAAGGAAATTTTTGACTTTACTAAATCGTTCTAAACTTTTGGGATGTATTAAAGATTGATTTGAATATTTCTTTAGGGATTCATCTTGATAATGATTCGTACTGAATAAATAATCCTTCTTAGCATATGTAACAGCCACATGGGGGGGTGAGGTTTCCACTCGGGCTATATTATCTTCCTTGTCCATAACCATAAAAAATTGTCCTCTCACATGAGGGATTTTTTCAAGAAAAGATACTGCCTCTTTTGTATTGCGACAATTATCCATAATCCATCTAGTCGATAAGTTCATCCTTATTCCTGGTTGCCACTTACTATCATAATTCCCTGCTAAAAGTATTGCAATTGCTAATCCAGATTCATTTATTCCTCCCATATTTCCAATCATATGATCTGAAAAAGCTATACTTTTCAATTTTCCTAAAGGGGATCTAAATGTAATTCCACAAGATGATTGGATTTTTACGTTAAAATCATAATTTCGAGCAAACATGGGATATCCAGAATCAGTTAATTCACTCCCAATAGCAAAAACCGTACAACCCTCCTCTGGAAGAGAAAGAAGCTCATATCCTAAAACTAACAGAAATGCTTCGATAGACTCAAGATCAAAATTTCCAGCATCACAAAATCCTCGAATCTCTTCAAGTAGATCAGGGATGTACTGTTTTACAATTCCTTTGCATTGGTGTGATAGTTTTAGTTTTTCTGGATGACAAGGAGGTGGTTCAAAAAAATTTTTATATTGGGAACCTAACTTATATCCCATCTCATAATAACTGCCAGATATTACAGTAGTTTTCATGTAACAACACAGATTAAATTTGTAGTTTATGGATTAAAAATTATGAAGATAAGTTTCCTTAAAAGGCTTTTGTGCCATAATTTAGATTTAAGATTTTTTTGTCTTTTCAAAGGAATTTTCATTGAACTCAGACGCTGAATTTACCTTTCCTTGCCGATATCATGTGAAATTTCAACAAGAAAAAATATCAACTGGGAGTCTTATACAAATTCCTAAATCTTCATGAAGTTTATCTTCTTTTCAAACCAGAGAACTAGGTCTCTTTCGTTAAATTGTCTTCGATTTTAATAATCTATAATCTAGGATTTTGGTTCGTGGCGGTATCCCTTGTTTATAATAACCCAGTTGTTTTCATGTTTCAGAACCGTCAGGTAGTCTGTAAACCTCCTTCCCTGGTAGAGGTCCTCTACCTTAACGCAACCGACATCCCCTGTTATATCGGTTAAGACGATCTTCATGTCATACTCCTCTCCCTTCTCAGCCGGAACAGGGGCGCTCTTGATAAAACCGAGGAATTGGTCCAGCGAATTGAAGATGAAATTCCCATCAAAGTGTCCAATAACATGTGCCTCGGGATGAAATGCCTTTTTTAGCCTTTCCACGTCACCATGGTACATCCCTTTGAAGTAATGTTCAATGGTCTCCTCTATAAGCTCGCTATCTGATTGTTCTTTACTCATATTTGCCTCCTTATTAAATTGATAATTAAATATACAAACCTTATAATTACATCACATCTGTATGATTAATTAAGTTTCTTTTGGTTATTAATGTTAATTTTTTACTCATAATTATAGTTGTTTTCTTTTAAAACCAGAGAACTAGGTCTCTTTCGCCCAACCTCTTGACAGAAGTGCCCACAAGTGTTGTTTTGTAACTGGTTTGAAGTTTTTCTCGAAATTATAAATGATTTCAAGTGCTTCCTCTATTTTCCCATTGTACATAAGCTCCTCGGCATGGATCAGTTCTTTAGGACGAGGATCGGACATTTTTCTTACTTGATTAATAATCGGATTTAAAAATAAGGAAGAAGGATTTCCTTAAAAGCCTTTTGTATTATAATTTCGTTTTCTCAAAGGAATTTTCATTGAAATTAGACGCTGAATTTACCATTCGGGAATCTTTCAGATTTATTCTCATTAAAATCCTTTGAATTTAAATATCGAATCTCGGATATTCTTATGGTCTAATCAAAATTAACAGAACAATCGATTCAATTACACCTTCCGAATTCGTGAGAAGAATTGTATTATATCAGGACACAAAAAAATTCTAAACTCTGCTTAGAATGAAAGATTTCTTAGATACATTTAAAAATTTATAAAAAATAAAAATAAAAAAAAATTATTTAATTTTCTGCTTTTTAAGATATACCAATGCTACAACACCGATGACCATGAAAATTAAGAAATAATTATCAAAAGGAATTGCAGCTCCACCATCACCAGTAGTCAAGACAAACTTAAGAACAATTTCTCCGTCCTCTTTCGATACGTATGAAATTAAAAAACCATCAGTATTATAGGTATATTCATCCGTATCTCCGTTAGAGTTTTCAATAATTGTATTATCAACAATAGAATAGTTACTAGCATACCTAGCTTCAGCTACTAATGTTAGATTTATAGGTATTGGTATTATATTTGGGAAGAACATATAATCGCCAAAGTAAAGATAATTTTGAGTATTATTAGCAGCCATATAAAATTCATTGTCCGATGTGGTAATCCATCCTGTTAAAGGATGATATTGTCTTATTGTACAATTTACCATTAATGCATCTATAGTATTATGTACGCCTTTCTCTATTGATTCAGATTTAAAAGTAATTTTATAGCCTTTAGTTTCAGGAGGATAAGTAACTTTCCATGTATATGTTATTCCGACATCAGCTGGAAAGGTTGTATCTCCTATCGTTGTAGCGCTTATCGCATTGTGACTAAAAAACGAGAGGAAGAATATAATAAACAAACCTATTATTATTTTTTTAACATTTTTCAACTTTGACACCTTAAATTCAATTTCATAGAAAAAATAAAATTATTGGGTTAGATAGAATATCAAATTTAAGTTACTTTTTTCTAGTATTTAATTTTTGACATTTTTGTGTAAAATTAAATTGAAGTTTGATTTTTCAGGAATGGACAGATAAAGGATGACCAGCTCCACATTTAATTTTCAATAAAATCAGACTCTGAATTTACCATTCAGGAACCTTTAAAAGATATGTTCATTAAAATACTTTGAATTTAAATATCAAATCTCAGATATTCATATGGTCTAATCAAAATTATCAGAACAATCGACTCAATTACCTTAACTAAATATGTTAGAATTTTTCTCAGAATTCGATTTCAGTGAAATTTTTGAACCCTTAATCCCTTTCCTAAATGGATTTAACAAGTTTTTTTATGTTCTCTTCAAGAATGCGAATTATTTGTTCTTTTTCCTCTTTCTAATTTTGAGTGTCCTATTGCTGATAAATGCGAGAGAAATAGAATATGATGAAAAAGTTCATGGAAAAGAGGAATTGGTGAAAAAAAGAGGACGCGCCGGAATGGTAATTTCTTTTATTCTCGCGTTTGCCTTCTTATCCGAAGATCTCTTAAAATCATTATTTCAATTGTCCGAAAAATTACCAGAACCAGCAATATTGCTAGGTTATATGGAGGAGATCGATTCTATCTCATTGAGTAATGTTCATAACTTAAATATTTGGGCCAGAACTTTGTTTTTTTTAATCAATTTTCTCTCATTAATCTCGCTTCTGTTAATAATCATAGGAATCTATCTTATGTTCTTTAACAAATTCATACTCCGTTCTAAATTAAAATTCATGGCATTTGTAGCAGTAGGGTTCTTCTTCTGGATTCTTGTTGGATTTAGAACATCTCTAAGGTTGATGATTTAGTAGTTCCTAAATCACATTTTGTCAAAAATTTTAAATACTTATTTGTCAATTTCTTTCTTAATCCATAAATTTCTGGGTGAAATATCTAAATAAAAAAATAGAATTTAATTAAAAATAAAAATCAAAAAGTTCGTATTATTATGACTGAATCTCAAATGGATCTAGAATCTCAAATGGATAATTATGAAATAATTAGACAAAAAATGAAATTAGGCCCATTATTTGCACCTAAACACCCAAGAGTCGATAAACTTTTACGAATATTCTGGAATGAAGAAGAATCTGAAATTCTAGCCCAATTTAACAGCTGTGATACTCCAACGGCTCTAAGAGAATTGGTACAAAGAACCGGTAAATCAAAAGAAGAAATAAAAGAAATTTTAAAAGTACCATTAAGAAAAAAAACAATTACTCAAGTTGGTAGTAAGTACACGCTGCTTCCGCTTTTACCAGGGATCTTTGAACAGTATTATATTCGACGACAAGATACGGAAGAAAATCTCAAAATGGCTGCAAAACATTATCGATTTTTATTCAAGAATTTTTTACCATCATTATATCAAGAGACTGATTTTAAAATATTCCGGCCACGGCTTCCATTAGATGCTGGTGATAAACTGATAAAGATTGATAAATCTATTGATGTTGAACAAAAAACACTCTCTTACGAGTTGGTTAAAGAGATTATCGATAAATATGACCATTTTGTGAGTATTCCCTGTCAATGTAGACTAATTGGAGAATTAACAGGTGAACCTTGTAAAGTTGCACCATCAGAATTGGGCTGTTTTGTTGCTGGACCTATTGCCGAAATAGCTATGAGAGAAGGAGCTCCAGTGATGACTAAAGACGAAGCAACTGAATTTCTTAAAAAAACTGAAAAGGCGGGACTCGTCCACCAGGTTGTGGCTGATAATAGCGTTGATTCTGGTTTAGTTATGTGCAATTGTTGTAGTTGTCACTGTGGAGCCTTAATAAATGGTAAACAACATAAAATAGTGGGTACTACTCCAAGTAATTACAAACCAGTACATGATAATGAATTATGCAAAAAATGCGATCTGTGTCTTAAAAAATGTCCGATGGGCGTGATTTACCACCATTATCCCAATAAAGCAGATAAATCGGATGAATATATGTATTTAAATGAAGAATATTGTATCGGGTGCGGTGTATGTGCTGCTAATTGCCCTAATGATGCCATCAAGTTAGTAAAAGTCAGAGATGAAAAATTTTCGGAAAAACACAAGATAGGAAATAAATCTTTTTTAGAACTATTAATGTAAATTAATTTTTTTTTATTTCTCTTTTACATCTTAAACCCATTGAAAAAGACTAGATCCATTAAATGATTTATTGAAGCTACTAAGCTCTAAATTTTAATTAGCTGCCTTTTTCCTGTTCTGCAGCTAATTTATTTATGTATCTCTTCAATCTCTCGTATGCTTCTCTATCTTTTTCATCTTCATCAAAAGGATCAATATTATCCTCTAAATGATCTTTATGGGGATCAAAATTAGGGATAAACATTGGATTGCTTTCTTTATTCCTTAACTTCTTTGTGAGTTTATTCCTAAATTCCTTAATCATCCTACTGCTAGAAGTAATATTATTACAGTTATTATTATAGTACAGACACTACAGATAATAGTCGATATAGTATCAAATCTAAGAACTTTATGTAACGCTTCATCACTCCCTTTTCTTGTATCTCTTTTATAGTGTCGACTACATACGTATATTTTATAACTCCCCTGCTTGATAGTTCTCGTGGCTTTATTATTACAGTTAAAATATTCACATTTTTTCATTTTCTACACCACCTTGGATATCTTGATTTCTTTAAGTCTTCTCTTAAAGTATATAATTGTTAGAATTATTTTTAACATTTTTGGAAGATCATGTTCGGTAATTCAGAATAACTATGAAGAAAAGAATATAGGTTTGAAAATTTGAAATACAAGATACTCAAATACTTATTAAGAAAACACCTAAATTATACTTAATAATAATAGAAAGATAAACCCCTATGACCTCTATTACTGTATATGACGGAAACTTTAACTACCCAGCTTTTTCCTGTTCTGCGGCTAGCTTATTTATGTATTTTTTCAATCTCTCGTATGCTTCTCTATCTTTTTCAACTTCATCAAAAGGATCTATATCATCTTCTAAAATATCCCTATTGGAATCAAAATTAGGTATAAATATTGGATCACTTTCTTTATTCTTTAACTTCTTTGTGAGTTTATTCTTCAATTCCTTAATTTTATTATTTATTCTACTCATACTTTTAGCACTTTTTTCCTTAAATTTCTTTATAAATTTAACATGTGGTGTTTTTACCACTTCAAAACTTTTGTTTTCAAGATTTTCCAAAATGATTTGGTTATTTTTGGTAATTTCAGATATTTCTAACCAATCTCTTTTAACAAAGGGAACACTTAGTAAAAAAGGTCTCTTGATAGAATTAACACGAATTAGACATTGCCCCTCCTCTAAAATCGACAAATAATCTTCATTTTCAGTATCAAGGTTTAATAATTTACATAAAAATTCTTTTTCAATATGGGTTTTAAAGCATACTAAAACGCCGCAATTTGCCAATATTTCTTGACTTATATCAGGGTGAGTTGCTAGAGAGATTAGGCATTCTCCTGTACCTCTTTGAAGTAGAGCGATATCCTCTAAGTATGTTGTCAACTTATTTTGTCGTGTAAGATCTTTTGGGGCAAAATATTGTGTATCTTCGACAATAGTTACATGTTTTATGCCCTTAAAATTAAAAGCTCCCCGTGTGAGATTTATATCCCATAAATATTTCAATAACATATTTAAAAAGAAAAGAGCATCTTCTTTCTCTCCTCCCAAGCGTATAATTGAACTTAAATCAATTAAAATATTTCTCTCGAAGATATTTTCTATTTTAATGTTATGATCTGTATCAAATAATGCTTTTAACGATCCTAAGGAAAACCGCCTAATCCTATTTGTAATACTGATAAGAGTTTGACTTAACATTGGAATCTCATCTTTCTTATTCTTCGCATACCCTTTACAATAATCATAAAATCCTTTCCAACTCTGAAATTGTTTGTTCGCACATACCTTAGTTAGAATTTCGACAAGAACTTTCTCCATTTGAGGAGAAAACTCAGCATTTTCATCTAAAAACTTTCCACTCTTTAATATATCAAAAACGCGTTCAGCATGAACTTCTGGAGCGATGTCCCCCGGATTAAAGATATTTATCGAGAAATTCTCTCCTGGTCGAAATATCAATAAATTCTCGATCTTTCGCTGTAAAAAATGATACTCTCCCTTAAACTCCACAAGCATGAAAGGAATTTTGTGATGCTTAGTAAAATTCATAAGAAGATATTGTAAAAGTGTTGTTTTTCCTGTACCTGTTGCGCCACAAATAAACATGTGCTTTTCCAGATCCTTAAGTGAAAGAAAAAATTTATGCTTCTTTTGTTTCCCTTTCATTACTCTGCCAATTTTAATTGTACCTTTTCTAGATTTCAAGATTGAAGGATTATCCAATTCCACAACATCATCACCAGAATTGTTCACTGAATAAATAAATAACGCAGTAGAAAAGCAGAGTAAAAAAAGCGGGATATTACTAACTATTACGTTTTCAGAAGAAACTTCAGGCTCTGAAACAGACCCTATAACGGGTAATGAATTTATTATGAAAATGATAATCGAAATCCCTAAAACAAGCATGATGATATATTTTAGAAGAGGAGGTGAATTCTCTCTTTTCTGTGCTACGAAATAAATGATGCTTAGCCCCGTTAAAATAAGAACTAAAAAAAGAAATACTAATTCTATTAGGTTAGACATATAATTCCTTTTTAATTTAAAGCATTAAAAACAACACTAAATTTCCTAATGGGTAAAGTTAAAAACGCCTTTAAATGAATTTTAGAATGAAAATCTAATTATTTCTACGAGTAATAGACAAAAATGTTAAATATAATTATATAATTTTTTACATGATAGTTTATACCCTCTTGGCGAAAACAATATGAAAAAAAAATAACTTCAAGCAATGCTGTAAAAACATTCAGTAAATCTGTTCTATTCTCGCTCTTAAGCTTATATAAATTACCATTATTGCGAAGTTTGACATTCGGAAAAGTGTCTGGTAATAGTTCATGTAAATTTTCGATGTACTGGGATATCTCATCAGCCCTTCTTATGTTAATCGAATATTCCTGATTCTCATCAATCTCAATTTCAAATTTTAACCTATAAGGAGTCATTTTACCACCTATTTTATATGCTTAATTTTCACTATTTGCTTTATTCTTCTGTTTATATTTAAAGAAAAAAAGATAAAAAAAATAAAATTATATTTTAAGAATTTCATCCGTTAAGGTTATATTCACTGTAAAAACATCTTGCCTATCAATATAGATAAAAAGCCACTCATCCAGGAAAGGCGGAATAAAGAAGGAACTTCTTTTGGGTTGATTGAAAAAAAACTATATTAATATTAAATTTTTCTGGATTTTTCCAGAAAAGGAATTACCACCACTTCTAACAGCACAAATATTTTTTTAAACAGAATTACTAATACCAATACTAAAATAATGTTGTCTAAATAAAAGAGGGAAAATTCACTATGGTGAGTAAGGAAATGAAAAGAGTGATTAAAATGCTCAAAAAATTAAACGATATTTCTTCTAGAAGGCGAGTAAAAGAATCTCGTAATTTTATGGAAAATTCGGTTGTGATAGGAGAGTTTCCTAAGGATGCAATAATTGAAGAAATAACGGTTAACGGAATTTCTTCGGTATGGATAACCTCTCCAAATGCTCTAAAGGATCATGTAGTTTTATATCTACATGGGGGTGGTTATATCTCAGGTTCAATAAATTCACATAAAGATCTTGGAGCTAGGATTTCACTGGCATCAGAATCACGTGTATTACTAATAGAATATCGTTTGGCTCCAGAATACCCATATCCTGCTGCTTTAGAAGATGCAGTGGCTGCTTATAAGTGGCTAATTGATATTGAAGGAATCAATCCTAAAAAGATAATAATTGGGGGTGAATCCGCCGGAGGAGGTTTAACAGCCGCAACGCTCCTTAAATTAAGGGATTTAGACATCTCTTTACCAGTGGCTGCTTTTTTACTCTCCCCTTGGACTGATCTAGAGATGACAGGTGATTCATTTCGAAAAAATAAGAGATTAGATCCTGTGATAAACGCAAGCGAAGCATACTTTTTTGCTGATTTGTATCTTGGAGATAATGATCCAAAAAACCCATACATTTCCCCTTTATATGGAGATCTCAAAGAATTACCCCCACTTCTGATTCAAGTAGGGAGTGCTGAAATTATACTAGATGACTCGACTCGATTTGCAGAAATGGCGAAAGTTGCTGGTGTTGAGGTCACTTTGGAAGTGTGGGAAGATATGGTTCATGGTTTCCATCTATTTGCAGCAATTACGCCAGAGGGTCAACAAGCAATTGAAAAAATTGGAGAATTTATCCAAAAACACCTAAAAGAAGAAGTTTAGATCTAAACTTGTCCTAAAAAATAATCTGCTCTTTTTCCTTAGCATTCTATCACTTGTAACAATCTTTCTCAATCAAAAACTAAGAAAATCCTAAAATCTAATCAAATTCTTATTGAGTTCAAAGCTTTTGTTTAGTCTTTTTAAATGAATTTTCATTGAAATCAGACTCTGAATTTACCAATCTCAATCTAATAAGTCTACTTGAAATATGGCTTCAAGCAGTGCTTCGAAAACTGTCAGTAATTCCATTCTATTATCGCCCTTGAGCCTATGTAAATTACTATCACTTCGAAGATTGACATTCGGATGTGTGTTTGGTAATAATTCTTGTAAGTTCTCGATGTACTGGGATATTTCATCAACCCTTTTTATATTAATCGAATATTTAATTTTATATTTTTGGCGAAAATAGAATATTATCAAATTTATAAAATAAAAATTTAATTTCCTCAGGTTGAGCTACAATTTTTCTGTTACTTACTTGTATTTTATCAATAAATACTCTAAATCCCAAAGAAAGAGATAATTAAGGGTAAAATCGGAGAACCAAGAGATGCTAGTAATTTTTTTATTGATTTAGGATTAAAAGGCCAATCATAAATTTTATCTACTTCATGACAGAAATTATTTAATTTAAAAATTTTATCATAATCTATATCTTTTAATGATCCTGAGAGACATACCTCAATTTGATCTAATAATGATGATTTCCTTTTCAATTTGTATTTAATAAATGTTTATATGTGTAAATAAAATAATAGATACGTATGAAATTATTTTCACAACTGTATAATCAAAAAAAATTCAGGTGAAATAAAATAAAACCATTTTACAAAAATACCTTTTTCATTATTGTTATAGGGCTTCTTGTTATTATCTCACCAATTTTCATGGTGAATGCGGCCCTACAGATTTCAGATCCAAAACCAAAACTCAACTATTCTTGGAAGGATACCACCTTTACCTTTTCAAAACAGTTAGAATGGGAAAATGATACGATCTCAACTGCAGATTCAGGTAATTACACCGAAGTTACTAGCTCTCTCCATTATGAGTACCGCCATATTTATAATGTCTACATAAAAGAAAATCGCACGATAACTCATACTGCCAATTATAGCTCAACACTTGAAAGGGTAAGATCAGGAAATGCTTCGATTGCCATGAATATGGATGCCTATCAGGTAAATATTGATTATGGTTCAGGAGTAAAACTTATATGGATTGCTCTCAAAGGGGGGACGTTTACCTATGAAAACTTCATACAAAAGGATGTCACCACCTATATATATAGGGAGCAATATAACCGTCATATTGTAAGCTACTTTGAAGAGCGTAAGATCGACACGGACGAACTTGTGGGAAACTGGACGGTTATAGAGGATGTTCCTGGAGAGGTCAATACTACGGTTTCTAAGGGTGACGAGTGGTATCCCTTCAAATGGCACGTAAAGAAATCAGAACAGTTGGTAAAACCTATAATCCTTACTATACAGTTATTTGAGACTGCGAAAAATGATAGGATCGCATGGGCACACCTCTTTTACGATTTCTTTATCTACAAAGACAAGAATCGAGACTCGATCCTTACTGTTCATGACAATCCCGATGATCATAGTCTTCCCTACTTCTATGCAAGTACCGAATTAGTAGGGAATGTGTATCCTCAAGCGTTTCAATCAACTGGCTTCATGGAGGATAACGAAACTGTGTTTCTTGATAACGTCGATGTTGCCTTTCCGTCTGATAAATCTCTTGAAGAAATTATTGCAGAAATACAATTTTCACCTCCGGTTGAGACCCCCAGCGCAAATATTTCATGGGGAATAACCTATCCTCACTTTCCCATGCAAATCTCCTTCAGTGATAGCGATCGACCACCCGAAGATCTATATCAGACACCCTATAATGCAACCTACACCGATATGTCTCCAACTAACCTTTCGTATGGATTCGATTTTCTTGTAAGTGAAGAGGAAGCTAATCTTGATATCACCTTGGAGTTAGGAAAATTAACAAACGCCACCGCTTTTGAGGCCGTACAAGGCTACGGTCTGTTGCTCCCGCAATTTAACTTTTTCCTCTCAGATTTTGACATTGATGAACCTGACACACCGTTCCTATCAGTCCCACGAGATAAATTTTCTTTTGTCTCAAATGACACTGTCGTTGCCGAAATTAACATGGGAAGCAGTAAAAAGAATTACATCTTGCATAATTCCACAGAAGACGTAGATACAGTGTATCCCTCATCAGGCGGAAGTGTTCATAAACATGCAATCCTGTTTACCAACGAAGACTCCTATTTTGATAATCCTTTGGTAAGCTCTATTTTTACTCTGCGTGATATTGTGGCTCAAGATACTTCATTTACAGTACAAGACGACATGTTTACTATGGAAACACAAAATTATCCGGTATGGAGCGGTGAGAAAATCATACATGATCCTTCGCTTATCATTTACCACTCCGAGCCTCCAGAGATAATTCCAGGAGACGGTGATGCCATTCCTAGCTACAACCTACCTTTAATATTTGGAGTAACAACGGTGCTTATAACAAGCTTCATGGTAAGATTTCGACGAAACCAAAAAACACATTAATTTTTTTTGTAAATTTAAATAGGAGATTTGTATATAGATTATTAAGTACAAAAATTTAGGTAAAAAAAATTTGAGTTGATGCAAAATAACAGAAAATCAAACTAATCAAGAAAAAAAAAAGTATGAAAATATGACCATTGATGAAATTATTGAATTACTTATTGAAGTACGAGTTGATTTAACAGCTTTAAAGAAAACAGTAACATCAGAAGAAATAAAAGAAGAACTAAAATGGGCAATTAATGGAATTGATATCGTTGGGTGTGAGCTTGCACAAAATATCGCCAAAAAATTAAAAGAAAAATAGAAAGAAAAAATAAATAAAAATAAGTTTTAAGAGCTTAATACATATCTGGAGGATATCCCATTCCACCGGGCATTCCTCCCATTCCACCCATTCCAGGAGGAACTCCACCAGGTGGCATACCAGGAGGCATACCTGCAGTCTTTGCACTAGCTATTACATCATCGATACGTAAAATCATAGAGGTAGCTTCGGTAGA
The DNA here is from genome assembly GCA_048886685.1 of Candidatus Hodarchaeota archaeon. Lineage (GTDB taxonomy): Archaea > Asgardarchaeota > Lokiarchaeia > Sigyniarchaeales > SOKP01 > Loki-b32. The sequence goes on along the minus strand of JBHLKM010000034.1, from coordinate 2,611 downwards.
GCTTTTAATAGCTTGTACTTTTACGATAGTTGGTTCGACAACGCCAGCGCTACTCATATCGTCGATGACTTCGCCGGTATCAAGATCGTGCCCTGCGAATTTATTGCCTTTTTGGTGAGAGGCTCTTAATTTCATGAGGGTATCAATTTGGTCTAAACCAGCATTTTCAGCGAGAGTTTTGGGAATAATATCGAGAGAATCGGCGAAGATCTCAACAGCAAGTTGCTCACGGCCACCAAGAGAAGATGCATATTTTCGTAGTTGAATAGCAGTTTCAAGTTCAGGGGCACCACCACCACCGACGAGTTTTTCATCTTCTACAACATCCCTGGTAACACAGAGAGCGTCATGAATAGCTCTTTCAACTTCGTCAACGATAAGTTCGGTTCCACCTCTTATAAGGATTACGACAGATTTAGGATCTTTACATTCCTCGATGAAAATCCAGCTATCATTCATAATCTTGCGTTCTTCTACTAGTCCTGCCCATCCAAGCTTGTCTTCGGTAATGTCGTCAAGATTAGTAAAGATCATTCCACCAGTGGCTTTTGAGAGTTTTTCGATATCAGATTTTTTAACTCGTCTTATAGCCATAATATCAGCTTTATTTAAGAAATGTTGAGCCAAATCATCAATTCCCTTTTGACAGATAACGACTTTTGCTCCAGACTTCTCTATTTTTTCAACCATTGTTCTTATCATTTTTTCTTCTTCATCAAGGAATTCTTGAATTTGCTCAGGTCTGGTGATCTGAAGTTTGCTATCGAATTCAGTTTTTTCAATCTCAATAGCGCTTTGTAAGAGTAGAATTTTTGCATCTTTTACGCTCTTTGGCATTCCAGGGCTTACAACTTCTTTGTCTAAGATGATACCTTTGATTAGGCTAGTATCGTCAATAGATTCCCCTTCTTTTTTTTGAATTTGAACCTTTTCGATATCTGCTACCCACTTTCCGTTATCATCTTTTTCAGCAATAGCTTTAATTGCATCCATACATATTCTAGCTAGTTTTTCTTTTGATTCGGAAACTATTTTGCTGGACATACAAGTCATAGCAGCGTTCAATAAGCCTTTTTCATCCGCAATCCCACTTTTAATTGATATTCTTTCAAGTATTTCAACAGCTTTATCTGCTGCTTTACGAAATCCTTCGGTAATAACCGTTGGATGAATCTTTTGTTCTAAAAGTTTTTTGGCTCGTTTTAAGAGTTCTCCAGCAAGAATTACTGATGTTGTGGTTCCATCTCCCACTTCAGAATCCTGAGTTTTTGCGACTTCAACCATCATCTTAGCGGCAGGATGTTGCACGTCAATCTCTTTTAGGATCGTCGCTCCGTCGTTTGTAATAACAACGTCTCCAAATTGGTCTACGAGCATTTTATCCATGCCCATGGGGCCTAGTGATGTACGAACGGCTTCTGCGATGACTATAGCGGCAGCAATATTATTTGACATAGCATCTCTGCCTCTCTGTCTCTCAGTGCCTTCCCTCATTATTAATACGGGTGTTCCGCCTAATTGTGCCATTTTTTTTCACTTTTTGTTTGTTTAATTTTTGAATAATTTTTGTGATAAACAATTTTATATATATAGATCTCTAAGTCATAAAATTAAAAAAGTTTACGAATTATGGCATAACCGGAAACATTTTAATTATCAATTAAAAACAATTTAATTCAAATTAGTCAAAAAAAAATGAATTTAGAATTTTTTATTTTATTTAGTTTATTTAGCTTTTAGCCAAGGCCTATCATTGGTAAAGCTTCTTGTGTGGTCATTAGGTGTTCTACTTTATACTTAAATCCTTCAATATTTCTATATCCTGCGTATCTAGTACCGATTGATTTTAAGATAATTGAATGAAGATTTAACAAAAATGTAAAGATTTAAATATTCTTAGGATTAATTATCAAATATTCGAAATCTAATCAAAAAGTACTTATTCAAATTGAAGTCATTATTCAAATTAAATTATGAAAGGAGGTTGGGATGATGGTATTTACGACCATGACTGTATGGTATCCTACTGGGAAGTCAAGTGAGGTTGCGAAAAAATGGGTTGAAAGTTTACAGAAATATCCCCCAGATCCATCCTTAGTTAAGACATTGGCTATTGGGGTAAAACCGACAAAGGATGGGATTAAGGTTGTTGTGATTGGCGACATAGTGAAAGGAAAATACGAGGACGCACTTCTTCGAGGGGTTCGGAGTACGCACGAGTTTTTGTCAAGTATTGAGGGGTTTAGGTATGAGATAGAGACATTTATGGACATAACAGAGGCAATGCCAATCGTGGGGATGGAAGCCCCTGAAGAGAGGTAAATGGTGATCTATGGAGTTTTAATGTATTCTACCTATTAATTAACTCTTTAATATTTATTTTTTTTTAAATATATTTTATGTAAATTTGGAATATGAGCAGAATAAATTAAAATATAAAGAAAACGTAAAAAAAGAATTAGGTATATAAAAACGCTTCGTTGAACTTTAAAACTTATGAAATCAATGCTAATTGTTCATTATTTGATTTTATAACATGAATATTTTAAATATTAAGGTTACTAACTATTAAATAGTTAATCCTAATATCAACTGGTTAAATTCAATGCGA
>JBHLKM010000033.1:0-17452 GCA_048886685.1 Candidatus Hodarchaeota archaeon | reverse complement strand
TCGAGTTTCTAGTATGCGAGGAGGGAGAAGTCGTAACAAGGTAGCCGTAGGGGAACCTGCGGCTGGATCACCTCCTAATTTTTAATTTTTGAAAAAGGAATTTCTTATAGGAAAGTTCTTATTAAACTTTCTTCTCCTATTTTTTAAATGTGGGCCTGTAGATCAGTGGAAGATCATTACCTCGCACTTAGCGAGTTAATTTTAAGCTTGACTTGCACTCAAGAGGTCACGGGTTCAATTCCCGTCAGGTCCACTAACTTTAATTCTAATAATTTTAGTTATAAATAAGTTTAATCTGTTTTAAAAATGAGAAATTTTATAATTTTTAATTAAATATCAATATTAACATGATATTTTATAATTCAATTCTATTATTGCTATTATTTCTGTTTCAGAATATGGACGAAATGGAAGTTTTTAATTTTTTCATTGTCTTCTTTGGAATTATTTTACTAATTATAATCTTAGCTTATATCCTATTAACTTCAAAACAAGAAAAATGAAATCTCATTCTATCTTTTGGTAGAAGTGACAATCTTTATAATGTTTTTATCCTGTAATTCATAATTTTCTCCTAACCTCTTTTTAGTTTTAACATCAATCCCAAACATAAAGTTTTCTGCTATCTCACTATGGATTTTATCTCGCACGAAATCTCGTAATCTTGTACCTTTTTTAACAAGAAAAGCATCTGGTAAAACATTTCCCTTATTATCAGAAAAAGTATTAATGTCTGAAACGGGATAAACACAAATTTGATTAGCTATGTTATACGAGGCATAATTTAAGACCTTTTGAATACCTGTACCTTTATATACTCTTAATATTTTCTGTTTTATTTTATTTAGTGTCTCTAATTCTTTGGGATTTAATTTTTGTTTTTGAACTATTTCAAAATCAGTGGAACCAGGAATATAGGTGATGATCTTGTTTTCATGATATTTTCTTAAAAGATGTTCCGCTAAGGCACTACAAGGGATAATAGGACCATCATATTTATTTTTTAACTCTGATAGATTTTTTTCACTTATTTCCTTATCAATCTTGTTTGCTACGATTAAAATTGGTTTGGATATTTCTCTTAAGGTTTCAGAAAATTTTTGGATATTAAGGTCAGTCCATGTTGATGGATTTTTACTATCTAGATTTGAGTCTTTTAACGATTGAATTATTTGTATCTTATTTATTTTCATTCCAGAGAGTCTTTCATACAAAGCTTCTACAACTTTTCTTTTTTCAGTAGCTATACCTTTTGTAAATTTACTCCAATCTTCTCTCTCAATAATGTCTTTAAACCATAAATTAATTTCATTTTCTAAGAACAAAATATCATCAAAAGGGTCATTTGTTCCCATTGAAACAATATTTCCAGATTTATCTAGAGATCCTGAAATATCAACAATGTGTAAAAGCACGTCTGCTTGAATCAAGTCATTTAAAAACTTGTTTCCTAAACCCTTGCCTTTATGAGCATCAGGGACTAAACCCGCAACATCTAGCATATTAATCGGAATAAATCGAAAACCTTCTATGCAAATTGAGTTTTTTGGATTATCAACAACGTTCAATTCTTTGCAAATGCAATCTGTTTTTACATAAGCAACCCCCTTATTAGGTTCGATTGTAGTAAAAGGTAATTCACTAACCTTAGCATTTGTCAAACAGGTTGCATTTAAAAATGTAGTTTTTCCACTACTAGGTTTTCCTATAATTCCTATAGTGAATGTCATATGTATATTGAATTTCTATTTCTTATAATTTATTCCTTTTCATTCTGCATCTTATACAACTCATTTATATAATTCTTTAATTTCTCATATGATTTCTTTTCAAAATCAGATTGAGTTGTACTATTGTCTTGTTTCTCCCTATTCCCAGATTCGTTTAGATTAATTTTATTTAGTTTTTTTAACTGTTTTTTATGTTTTCCAATCTTTATATATTGTAAAAAGCTATTATGTTTTTTAGCAATAATAGAAGTTGACTTAGTTTTGATTTTAAAGGGAGACTCTTCTCTTTCTTTAAGTCTACTTAATATAGCCTTATTATTGTTGTATATTTTTGTAATAGGTATTGACTCGTTTTTTATAAATGGTACTTTTAATAAGAAGGGGTCTTTAATTGAATTCACTCTTATAATACATTGTCCTTCTTCCAAGATAGATAAATAATTTTTATTTTCTAGATCAAGATTTAATAATTCACACATAATATCTTTTTCCAAATGATTTTTAAAAGTTAACACAATCCCATTATTTGCAAGTATTTCTTTGCTTATGTCTGGACGAGTTGCTAAAGTAATTAAACATTCCCCTGTCCCTCTTTGTAATAAAGCAATATCTTCTAAATAACTTGTTAATTTGCTCTTTTTAACCAAATCTTGAGGAGCAAAATATTGAGCATCCTCAATAATCGTTAGATGCCTAATACCTTCAAAAAATTTAGCCCCTCTCATTAAGTTTCTATCCCAAAGATATTTTAGAATCATATTCAAAAAGAATAGTGCGTCTTCTTTTTCTCCACCTAGACGAATGATAGAGCTTAAATCTAATAAAACGTTGCTTTTAAATAACTCTCGCATATTAATATTGTTATTTTCCTTAAATAGTGCCTTCAAAGGTCCTTTTGAAAATCTTCTAATACGATTTTTGATACTAATTAGTGTTTGGTTTAACATAGGGATTTCTTTTCTGTTATCTTTTAAGTATTCCTCACAAAAGTATTCGAATCCATTCCAATTCTGAAATTTTTTGTTTTGACATACTTTTATCAATATCTCAACCAAAACTTTTTCCATCTGAGGAGAAAACTCAGTATTTTCGTCTAAAAAATTTCCACTTTTTAAAATATCAAAGATACGTTCAGCATGGATAATTGGATTAGATTTTCCAGGGTTAAAGATATTAATAGAAAAATTCTCACCAGGCCAAAAAATTAACATATCTTCAATCTTTTTTTGTAAAAAATGATACTCTCCTTTAAATTCAACTATAAAGAAAGGCAGATTAAAAACTTTTGAAAAATTTATCAAAAAGTTCTGGAGAAAGTTACTTTTCCCTGTACCTGTCGCCCCGCATATAAACATATGTTTCTCAAGATCTTTTAAAGATAAAGAGAACCTTTGCCTTCTAAATCTCCCTTTTAAAATCCTTCCTATATGAATTTTACCTTTCTTTGAGCTCATACGGGAGGGAACTTCTAATTTAATTACACTCTCACCAACTTGGAAAAAAACAATTAAATTAAGTATGATTGAAGAGATATAGAAAATACTAGATAAATTGAATAAGACTGTTGAGACAAGTACTTCATGATTAAAGTCTAAAAACAGTTTTGAATCTGTATTAATGAAGTATGGTAAATTTACAATAAGAAAAGCTGTTGAAACTATGAATAAAATATACAGAAAGACTTTATAACTCCTTTTTTCATAAAAAATTTCTCTATGTGAATAAAAAACTATATTAGATATAAGATTAACAAAGCTTAAACCTAAAAATAGTAAAAATGATATTATAACATCAAATTATTTATCCATTCCTTAGTTCACAATTTTAAAAACCTCAACTTTTTTTGATTTTTCATGAATTTGTGTTAAAATTTGTGATTTTCGTAAACTTTTTTAATTTTATGACTTAGAGATCTATATAAATAAATATTTTAATTTAAGAATTAAAAAGTGAAAATAAAATGGCACAATTATCCGGTGTCCCAATCCTGATTTTAAAAGAAGGGACTGAAAGGAAACAGGGAAAAGATGCCCAAAAAAATAATATTGCCGCTGCAAAAGCAGTTGCTGAAGCTGTCAGAACTACATTAGGACCAAAAGGAATGGATAAAATGCTTGTAGATTCCTTAGGAGATGTAACAATTACTAATGATGGAGCAACAATTTTGGATACTATAGATGTTGAGCATCCGGCAGCGAAAATGATAGTAGAGGTGGCAAAAACACAAGATGATAAAGTTGGAGATGGGACAACAACTAGTGTTATTATTTCTGGTGAATTATTGAATCTTGCAGAAGAATTGATGGAGCAGTCAGTGCACCCAACAATAATATTTCGAGGGTATAGAAAAGCTCTTTTTAAAAGTAAAGAACTCTTGAAGGCTCTCGCTACAAAGATTGATCTTAACGATATAGATACTTTAATGAAAGTTGCAGAAACTTCTATGAATAGTAAATTAATAACTGGTGTAAAAAGTCATTTTGCAGATATCGCCGTAAGAGCTGTAAGTCAAATTAAAGAAGAGCGTGGTCAAAATGTATTAATTGATTTGGATCAAATTCAAATCATCAAAAAAGAAGGGAAAAGTCTTTTAGATACTAATATTATTGATGGAATCATCGTCGACAAGGAAATTGTTCATCCTATGATGCCTAAATCGATAAAAGACGCGAAGATTGCATTAATTAACTCCTCATTGGAAGTTGAAAAAACTGAGTTCGACGCGGAAATAAGAGTGCAGACTCCTGATCAAATCAACAAATTTCTTGAAGAAGAAGCAAACATGCTAAGAAATAGAGTGTTGAAACTAAAAGAAATTGGTGCAAATGTAGTATTTTGTCAAAAGGGTGTTGATGATAAAGCGCAAAACTTCCTTGCTAAAGAAAATATAATAACTGTAAGAAGAGTGAAAAGGTCTGATATGGAAAAGCTAGCCAGAGCAACTAATGCAAAAATCATTAATAATATCTTCGAAATTACTCCAAATGATATAGGAAAGGCAGGAAAAGTAGAAGAAAAGAAGATAGGGGATGATAATATGATTTTCGTATCAGAATGTGCAGACCCGAAAGCTGTAAGTATACTGATTAGAGCAGGAATAGAGCATGTAGTTGACGAAGCAGAAAGAATGTTACACGATGCCTTATCAGTCGTGAAAGCAGCTATAGAACTTCCTTATATTTTACCTGGTGGTGGAGCATCTGAAATAGAATTAGCAAAACAATTAAGAGCTTATGCGAGATCGATAGGAGGTCGAGAACAATTAGCAATTGAAATCTATGCTAATGCTTTAGAAATTATCCCTAAAACTCTTGTTGAAAACGCGGGTTACAATCCTGTAGATTTAATTGTTGAGTTGAGATCAAAACACGAAACTGAAGATGGCGTTTCTAATGGCATAAATATAGATACTGGAAAACCTGATAATATGGTAAAACTAGGAGTTCTTGAACCCTTATCAGTTTTAACTCAAGCTATTCAATCTGCTACGGAAGTATCGTCTATGATTCTTAAAATCGATGATGTAATAGCAGCTTCAACATTGTCTAAAGGCGTTGAGGACTGAAATTAATTTTTGTTATTTTTTATATTTTTTTTTAAAATTTATTTAACTCCTTAAATTGAGTTCCCCAATTAAATTTTGAGAGGATGAGGTCTCCATAATCATTAAATTTAGTAATAAATAATGCTGCTGCCAAGGCTTCAGCGGAACTTAGTTTTTCCCATTTTCCATAATTTATAGGATTTGCGGCTATCAATGCAGGTAATTTACGAGTATTTTCTGAATCTAGATTTGACAATTTTAGTAATTTTTTCCAAGAACAGTCAATTACTATTAATCCATATTTTAGAATGAGCTCTCTATCATCTAATGAAATAACCTTTTGAGCAAATGGATTTAATATAATAGAACTTTTTAAATATCCTTTGATGCTCTTTATCATTTTTAGAAGATTAAATTTATTCAATTTAATAGCAGAACATTTTTTCGGATCACACTCATTATAGTGAAGACAGTATAATTTGGGCATAGATAAGTCTGAATTGTGGATTCTCATTGCTGTGTTATAAAGAAATTCATTTGCTCAACTTAGAAAAGTTTTCTTATTTGGATTAATCATATTTAAAACTAGTGAGAACATTAACAGATTTTATAAAGTTTTCAGTGGTTTGTTCTCCACCTAATATTTGCATTATTGAATAAATAATATTCCTCGATTCGCAAATTACTGGAATACCCCCATAAGTTAAAGCGAATAGTCCAATAAAAGAGATTTCTTCAATATTTGATGTGTCTATAAGCTTTGAATATTTGATTTTTCCTGAGGGGCAAGCAATTAATCCATAGAAATTTTCCGCATTCTCACCTGAAATAGCGACATAACATAATAGATCTCCTATTGAACTACCTTCTGATTCTTCTTTCATTTTTTGAAATGCTACATGAGCATTTGCCGAAAAAGCTTCAATTGAAATTGGTAAATCTTGACCACTAACATCTCTAGCATCAAGTGTAAGTCCAGATGGACTTACGAGTCCATACCTTATAAATATTGGATTTTGAAGAGAATCTAATATTGTACTTATGGTAGGCAGTAAATATGTGGTGTTAGTTGTTTCTGGTGTGTAAGAGACAAAGGGAACTTCGGAACCCATTCCAAAAAGATATATTGCACTTCTAACTTTATCACAAAAATTCTCGATTTCTGCTTCTGGTTCACTTCCGCTTCCAAAGAATTCTCCTAGCTTTTGTTTTAAGTAATACATTGATGTAGCTAAGTTATCTGCATCTAATGGCCATTCTTTATGATAATCATGAACTACTGTTAAGAGGGTTTCATTAATCCTGATTGTAATCAAGCACACCTTATCAAAATATATAAAGGAAATAACTTGATCTTTAATATTTAAATCCTCCCAATTTTCTTCACTTGCAGTGAAAGCAGCTGATGCTAAACTAGTAATTTGGTTTGGATTTAAATCAATGTCACTTTTTCTACCAATTTTTGCAATAGAAAGACCATTTTGATCGCAGAGAAGTACTAAAACAGTACCTTCTGAGGCACGTAATATTGAAGTTAAATGTTTTATTAAAGAATCTCTTACACTCATTAAAAAGACCAATCGTTTTTTTATTTACTAATATATGAATATTTTCTTATATAATATAATTAATTTTTATCATTTATTTCAATTGTATATAAAGTTGAATTTTACCCTAAAATATTTTTTAATTCTATAACTTTTTAATATGTATCATATTTTTAATTTGTTCTTATATCGCGGGAATTGCCAAGTCTGGTCAAAGGCGGTGGACTTAGAATCCATTCTCGTAGGAGTTCGGGAGTTCAAATCTCCCTTCCCGCATACTTTTTTAAAAAGATAGATTCTTTACATTTAAGAAGATCTCGAAAATGAGGATTTGGTTAATATCCTTTAATTCTATTTCTCCATCTAAGAAAAGAAAAATTTTAATGGATTCAAACTCTACCTTTAATAATAGTTTAAGATTCATGGAACTATTAAAAAAAAATCAATAGAACAAGATCTTGTAATAAGTTCGCTCCTATAGTGTAGTCCGGCCAAGCAGTATTTATTATTTGAATATATACTTGAATGCTAGGCTTTCACCCTGGTGACCCGGGTTCAAATCCCGGTAGGAGCATCAATTAATATAGAAAATTTATTTTAACATGAGTTCTTGAACTTAAAACTGCTATTTTACTAATTAAAAAAAGTTATAGAGAAAAAATGCGCCCCCGGCATGGTTTTCTTCTTGTTCAGAGATTAAACAACGAAATCGAACATGCGACCGCTCGGTTAACAGCCGAGTGCTCTACCTAGCTGAGCTACGGAGGCTTAATTATAAAATTTTCTAATATATATTTTTATTAAATATAATATTTAGCTTTTTCTTTATTACCTTGAGAAAATAGATAATAGGTTATTTATTATATTTTTAACCTTGAGTTGCATAATATATCAACCATTTTGCCATAGCCTGAAAAGATTCATTTATATTTATATCATCTTTTGAGGAACAGAATACACACTGGTTACATTTCGCTCTTGTGGCATATTCATTAGCAACATCAAATTCGACTTCATGATCTTGTAGATCCCATTTCATCCCCATTAGAATTATTGGAATGAATCCTGCTTTTTGACGTATGATTTTAAGCCATTCTGGTATTTCTCTAAAAGTATCATAATCACTTATATCAAAACAAATAAATGCACCACTTGCACCTTTACAATAATCAGGTAAGAGCTCACGAAAACGTTTTTCACCTGCGAAATCCCATAATTGCATTTTAACGGCTTCTTGTGTATCAAGAACTTCAGATTTAGTATGAAAACCTGCTCCTATTGTCATTTTATATCCCTCTTCGAATTTTCCTGTACAATATCGGGTAATCATAGCTGTTTTTCCTACTCCACCAGCTCCTGCCACAATAACTTTAAATATCCATGAACTCTGCATTTTAATTAATCACATAAATATTACAACATAAAGAATTAGCTATTTGATAAATAATAAAAATTTTGCTTTAAATATTTTTTTGAAAGCATTCTCTTATAAATATGAAATTTAAAATTTTAAAAGATTACACCAAAACTTTAATTTTCTTGTTCATAGTTTAGGATATAAAATGAATGATTGACATTCTTTTTAAAGAGTATCAAGTCATAATCTAAAATAAAAAAGATTTTTATAAGATTTTATTCTATTATTTTTTAGTACTGAATTTAATTGTTTTAATTAAGAAAGGTTGTGATAAGAGAGTATTAAAGACGACGACATTTGTCCATTATGTAGCTTTCCAAAAGAGCTTTGTATTTGTGATAGCTTAAGTGCTGATGAACAACAAATAGTCATATCTAATGATACAAGGAAATGGGGTAGGGTTGTTACTGTAATTACTTTTGTTGGAAATTTTGATGTAAATTTGAAAAATATATTAACAAGAGCAAAAAAGAAATGTGCTTCTGGGGGAACTGTTAGAGATAATGGCGTTGAGCTTCAAGGAGATCATCGCTTTAAGATGAAAAAGTTATTAATCGATTTAGGCTTCCCTGAAGAAAACATTCTTATCCAGACACAGTAATTAATATCTAACCAAAGCAGCAGATATTTTTGGAAAGTTATAACTTAACAATTTATATATCTTTAAAAAAATTCTATTTTAATAGTTTGTATGGATTCAATAATTTATAAAGTTATTTTTAAAGCAATTCAGCACTTTGAATATAAAAATCTTACCTTAAATTTCAAGAATCTAACTTTTGAAGAGCCACTAACCATACCTTCTAACTTTATCCTTGAGTTAAAAAATTTAAGTGAAAAATTTGAAAAAATTATTTTTTTCCAAAATATTGAAGAAGTCATAATAGTAGGAAATATAAAGCCTAATATAGATTATAATTACTATCGGGTAATCTTATTTACACTAAAATCAGACGGAGAAAAACAAGGATATTTAATTGGGAACATAAAAGATATTGGTGATATGATAATCGGAATTTGGCCATTCAATCGACAAGTTTCAGAATTAACTCCGGAGATTATTGTTGAAAATTACCATGATATCATCAAGAATCCTGGAAATTACAGTAAAATTTGTCTGATTTCTTAGTAACAAAACAAAATTTCTTATATAGATCAGTTTAAAATCTAAATTTAGTATCATTCTTTATTAAAAACTTTCTTAATTGGGCTTTAAATGGCATTCCGGTTCTAGCGCCCAATTTCTGGATTTTTAATGAGGCAGCAGCATTTGCATATTTGATTGATTTTTCTAGATTCCATTTTTGGATCCAGTAACCCACTGAAAAGGCTCCATTAAACGTATCACCCGCGCCTGTTGTATCCACAACGTTCTCAATTTTAAAAGTGGGGATTTTTTTCTGGAATTTTTCTGTCGTAACCAATGCTCCATTATGTCCTAATGTTATTATTACAATAGGAATCCCTCTATTTACCAACTCATTAGCAGATTCTTTTGGAGTTTCACAATTTGTTATCCTTTTAGCACCCTCAGCGTTTGGAATCAAAACATCAGCATTCAATAAAATTTCTTTTAAATTCTCCCATCCCCTTTGGGCAATTTGGGGTTCTAAATCAATACTAATTTTCACATCATATTCTTTTGCAATATTAATAGCTTTTTCTGTTATTTTTGGATGAATCATTGTTGTATGTAAAAGTTTTGACTTGGCAATATATGATTCCGGCAAATCAGATTCTGTTAACTTCGTAGTTTGCATATGAGGTGATTGAATTATTGTTTTTTCTCCATTGCAAATAAAAATAAAATTTACAGGTGTCTTCAATCCTGATTTCTTTAAAGTAAATGAAGTATCCACGTTCTCCTTCTTAAAATCTTTAATTAAAAAATCCCCATAATAGTCACTACCAACAGCTCCGATAAAACCACTTGTAACTCCCAAACGTGAGACTGCAACTAGGTAATTTGCCGTTACTCCTCCTGCAAAATAATTTTCACTAAATGCATTTACTTTTTCATCTGGTTTAGGGAAATGTGGAATTTTTGAAACCCAATCAATAACTACTTCACCTAATCCAATTATATCTATTTTATTCATAACTTGATCAAGATATTGTATGAAAAAAGGATTATAAAAAATATATTATTAAAATGATGATTACTAGAAAAAGATTAAGTTTCTATAGTTTTCATTACTCTTTCTAATTCTTCATCAATATCGAGATATTTAAAATCATAAACTAAAATCTCATATGAACTAGAAAACTCACTAAACTTAGCTTTTCCTTTTATAATTATATCCTTACCTAAAAATTCAGATGATTTTTTTTCCAAAAAATTTTCAAAATCTGGTGTTTCTTTAATTTGGACAAGCTTATCTGTTTCAACCCCAATAAACTTCTCAGCTTTTTCTCCCATAAAAGTAGTTCTAATTGAACCATTACCGTCATCAATAATAAGATTAATAATCATCCTATACTCTGCATTCTCTCTTATTTCACAATCGCAATTCTCCAATTTTTTTAAGCATTTTGGACAGGCTTCATAAATCGTTATATTGGTAAGATCTCTGGCAATATAACCCTTAATTTCTACAACACCTGGATTATTAATCGAATCGATCTTTACGTAATTACCAGAAAAATTATCTTGGCTTCGCTTGGATAAATCCATGATTTTTAGATTAATAATCTCTAAATCAATTAATTTTAAAGTTGAATCATTTATTGTAGATATTTCATTTCTTTGGGAAAAATTATTATATTTTAGTAAGACATTTTTTAGCAATAAACCTTGACCAACTGATAATTTATTAGAAAAATCTTCTGCCATTTCCCTCCATAATGTAACCCTAATCCAATCAGTATTATCACTAACATTAAAGCCCAATAAAGATAGTTCTTCACCTGATTTTGAAATAATCTCTTTTAAATCATCAAGTGAAGTAATTTTCCCTTTAAATGAGACAATTCCATTTTTTTCTTGAAGTTTTTTAATATTTTTTACTAGATCTACTTCTATTTGAATTTTCTTTTGGATTTTTTTTATAATTGAATATTTTGATATATACAGATCTATGGTTTTAGAATCTAAAGAATTTAATCTTGGATTTAAATTTGAAATTGTTATGACATCATTCACCTTTAAATGCTCTAATTTTTCTGTATCATTATTCCAAAATGTTATTCGGATGGAACCTGTTGAATCTAAAAGAGTAAGGGAGCCAACTTTTCCTGTTTCTCCATTTTTTCTCATAAATTCTCTTATGGGTGATATTTGGATTATTCTTCCTTCTAATGATATTGCTTTAAGATTTAAATTAATATCATTGATATTTATTAATTCAAATTTAATCTTAGGATATTTTTTATAATCTATATCATCGGGAGACAATATAATTTTCCCAAATCTCCCCACATGAATTTCTCTATCTTCAAATTTTCCTTTTCTTGCTATTCCATTGACAATTTTTACTATTTCATTATATTGAAAATTATCTTCATTAAAAACTGTAACTTGGTCATCCCATAAAACAATTCTAATATCTCCTGTTTTATCATGTAATAAGAAAGACCCTACATAACCAATTCCTCCATCAGATTTATTAAACTTGTTTACATTATAAATTTCTTTTATTCTACCAGTAATATTTATATTTTTCATATTGATTGTAATATCTGATATGAAGATATCAATCGACTGTATTAAATCTTTATTTTCCTCTTTCACGTCTACGCCTAACTCTCTAGCGATAACAAATAGCGCTCCTTCTTCGGAAATTAAACCTTTTAATTCTTTCTTCTTATCTTCAACCATATCTTGAATTTCTTTTCTTGTTAGGCCTGTACTTTCGATTATTTTACTAATATATGCCTCAGCTTTCATTTTGCTAATAATTCAAAAATTTACTTAATTTTTAAAAATAATTTATCAATTATTATTTAAAAAAAAAATTATTTATTTGTTAATTAAAATATAATTCTTTTAAAATTAGAGAGTATTAAATAAAGGTAATTTTTCAAGTATGAAATATTGAATAAAAAAAAATAATTTGGGTTTTTATCGAAACTCATCCCCATATCCAGATAATTTCCCTTAGGTATGTATGAGAAAATTTAAAATTATCCCTGTAATAGATATCTTGAATTCAGAGGCAGTACATGCCGTTAAAGGAGAAAGAGCTAGTTATGAACCTCTTAAATCAAAATTATTTCAATCATCTAACCCGTTAGAAATATTGAAAGTTCTTAGGTATAAATATCAATTTGATGAATTTTATATAGCAGATCTTGATGCTATAACTAAAAAAAAACCAAATTTTGAATTATTAAGGGAAATCTTAAAGATCTCAGAGATCAATATCCTTATTGATCCGGGAATAGCTAATTCAAAAGACATCCATCAATTTTTTAAATACAAAATAAAAAAACTAATAATTGGTTTAGAAACAGTACAAAGTTTAAGAGTTGTGAAGAAAGCTTTGGATTTAATGAGTAATAAAAACGTGATAATTAGTATAGATATGTATAAAGAAAAAATATTAACAAAGGCTAGAGAATTATACAATAAATCTTCTTTAGAAATTATTAAAAGAATCGAATTGATAGGCGTTAAAGAAGTAATTTTATTAGATCTATTCAGAGTAGGTCAAAAAATTGGCGGTATACCTCAACAATATTTAGATATTCAAGATTCTTTCAATGGGGATGTTTATGTGGGTGGTGGAATTAAAGATTATAAAGACATTTTAACCTATAAACAACAAAACTTTGCAGGGATACTAATTGCAACCGCGCTATATGATGGAACAATAGATATTGAAAAATTAAGAAAAAGATATGTTTAAGTAGTTTTATTCTATAAAAATTACCCCTGTACTAGAAACATTTAAAGTTTTCTTACAAACTGGGCATGTATGTTTCATCCTTACCCAGTCTGTTAAATGGTCTTTATGTGCTTTTGCTTCACATATTGGGCATCCGGTCACTTCATCAAAAATTTCAATATTTTTACCACATACAGAACATTTAGTTTTGGAAGCAGTTGTTACTTTTATTAAATCCTTCTTTACATCTAATATTACCTTTTCTGTATTTTCAGCAGTTGGGTTAATTTGTTTTAATTCATCTTTAGTATCTACACAAAATATTGAGCCCTCTGTGTCGTCTTTTTTATTGCCGATCCAAACAACCTTTCCTTTAAAATAGCTTGATCCTTCGTGTTCTAGAACTAGATTTAACCTTCGATCTTCCATAACGTATGTTTGTATCACTTTTGTATACTTTATATCCATATTAGAAGATAATTGGTTAATTACTTCTTTTGGTTCTTTGAAAACTTCGCTCGTAATTTCTACTTTTGTAATTTCTTTAGGAGACATAATTACCTAATATTCCTTTTTTTATATTTAATAAAAATGATTTAATTTAAATTTTTATATGTATCTATTCAATTCTAAAATAAATTTTTTAATTTTTTAAAATTATATATTACAAGTAATGAGCAACAAAATTAAGCTTTTAATAAGCCCTAAAACAATTGAAGAGGCCAAGATTGTCGTTTTAGCAAATGTAGACTACATTGATTGTAAAAATCCTGAAGAGGGTTCTCTCGGAGCAAATTTTCCTTGGATTATCACAGAAATGAAAAAAATAATACCTGTCAATAGTACTCAACTCTTAAGTGCAACTATTGGGGACTTTCCAAATTTACCAGGATCCGCTTCTTTAGCAGCATTGGGTGCTGCTGTTTCTGGTGCTGATATAATCAAAGTAGGATTAAAAGGTCCAAAAAACATTGAAGAAGGAATTAAATTAATGAAGTCTGTTGTTAAGGCAGTAAAAAACTATAATAAAGATATAAAGGTTGTAACTGCAGGATATGCAGATTATTCACGGCTAGATACAGACCTGGATTTCCTATCAATTCCCACAATTGCAGCCAAATCTGGTGCTGATGTTGCTATGCTTGATACATTTGTTAAAGATAAAAAAGGATTATTAGATTTTTTGAATGTTAGGCAGCTGATTAAATTTAAGGATAAGGCTACTCAATTAAATCTTAAAGTTGCTTTAGCAGGTAATTTAAAAGAAAGTGTTTTACCTAAAATTAAAAAAGTTAATCCGGATATAATTGGTGTGCGGAGCATGGTATGTGAAGGATATGACAGAGATCGCGGTAGTATAAGATTAGATCTTATCGAATCCTTAAAATCTCATTTATATAAATAATGTTATCCTTGATCATGTTAACTTTTTCTGTTTTTAGTAAATTTTATAATGATACTTTGACACATTACACTCAAGCTCTTTAAATCAATTTTTCATTATGATTTTAAAAAGATGAATATACATGTTTCATAAAGAATTGGGAATAATTGGTATCGGTAAAATAGGTTCTACTCTTTTGAGAGTATTAACTAATTCCAAAGTAATAGGGAGAGAAAAAATGATTATTTACGATATTGATCAGGAAATCCTTCTAAAGAGATCTGAAGAATTTAAAGTAGATTTTGCTGAAAGTAATAAATTATTAGTGAAAGAGGCCAAATATATTCTAATTGCTGTATTACCCCAGGTAATAGATGAAGTTTTAGAAGAAATTAGCTCATTAATAACCGAGGATCATGTAATTATTACAATCGCAGCGGGAATTTCAATCAATCATATTGGCAAATATATTGATAAGAAAGTCGGAATAGTAAGAATCATGACAAATACTCCCGCGTTAGTAAAAGCTGCTGCCTCGGCAATTTCATCTAATGAACATATAAAAAAAACTGAGTTAGATTTTGTAAAGAGGTTATTTAAAGAACTTGGTATTGTCGTAGAATTAGAAGAGAAGCACCTAGATGCAGTTACTGGGTTATCAGGAAGTGGTCCTGCTTATCTTTTTATTATTATAGAAGCCCTAGCGGATGGGGGTGTAAAGATGGGACTCTCGAGAGAAATAGCTTTAAAATTGGCAGCTCAAATGGTCTATGGTTCCGCAAAATTAGTGTTAGAAACTAATAAACATCCCGGAGAATTGAAAGATATGGTAGCTACACCTGGAGGTACAACAATTACAGCCATCCATGAAATTGAATCAGCAAAGTTGAGAGCAACTCTTATAAGAGCAGTAGAAGCAGCAACGTTAAAATCAAAATCTATGAATCAAAATGGTTAATGTTTTTATCACTTATAATATAAGGTCCCTTATTATTAATTGATGAACTAAAAACACAAATATCTGGTTTATAAGTATTAAAGATTTCCAAAACGTTTCTCTCATTCTCTTTTTTACAAATTGCATAAACAGATCTCCCTAATTGATTCATACTTGCCCCCAAAATCTTCAATTTATTTAACTCTTTTATTAAATCTTCGATTTCATTCAAATCTAGGATTTTTAGCATTTCAGTTTCCCTTACGAATTCAATTGAAGCTCTTATAAATGATTTTATGTTACGTTCTTGTAACAATTTGGCTTGGGCTCTTCGACCTGCTTTCTTTATTTTTAAATTTAATATTGGATCTGTCAAAATGGATTTAGTATGTATCATTCCAAAGGAGCCACCGATTATTTTTAAATTTCTTGAAAACTTAATACTTTCAGAAACACATGGATAACCTGGTTCTTTAAGTATACATAATCCGCCACGTAATTGCCCACAAACAGTACCTAATCCGGTACGATTCACAACTTCTGCGATATGAGCTATTCTCCCTTTTTCAATATCTGATAAATTTAAATTTAATGCATTATTTAAACCATATACTGTACCCAATGCTCCAGAACCACTTGCTCCATATCCACATCCGACAGGTAAATCAAAATTATGAATAATCGTGATTTTTGCTGGATTTTTTAAAAATTTTTTAATAAATTCATAAATATAATAAGTTGTTTCGGCTTTTTCATCAACTCTTTCTTTGTTAATAAATATCTTTATTTCTTGGTCTTCTGTTTTTACTAAATTTTCAACTTGAATTGTGGTTCTTCCCACAGCACTTAAATTAAAACCAGCACCTCTTGAACCAATTTTTTCAGGATTGTTTATGTTTGTTCCATCAATTTCATCTACAATTTCAAAAAAGCCAGAAATTCTATGAGGTACTTCAACAATAACTTCTCTTCTATTTGGTTCCATATCGCGTAAATAACTTAATTTATTAAATCATCTATATATTATTAAATAGAAATATTGAATGAAAATGTTATGAAAGGAAATACTGTTATAAAAATTGGTGGATCTTTACTATTTACTAAGAATAATGATATTAATTCTAGTAAAATTGCTGAATTTTGCGAAATTATTAAAAATACAAAGTTTACTGGAACACTTGTTATTATTTGTGGAGGGGGATTACTTGCAAGAAAATATATAGATGCTATCAGATCACTCAAGGGATCAGAAGCGTTATGTGATACTTTTGGAATAGAAATTTCCCGGATTAATTCTAGATTAATAATCGTTACTTTTCAAGATCAAGCATATCCTCTAGTCCCAAAATCCTTCGAAGAACTTTCTACAGCTTTACTTTTTAAGAAAATTATTGTAATGGGAGGATTACAACCGGGTCAATCAACAACTTCCGTTGCATTAGAAGTAGCAGAATTTATTGGAGCAGAGAATTTAATAATACTCACTGATGTAGAAGGTATCTATGATAAAGATCCTAAGGAGTTCAGCGATGCAAAATTACTAAAGCATCTGAACTATGATCAACTACAAGAAATAATATTAAATATGACTAATGATAAACAAGCTGCTGCGGGAGAATATCGAATTTTTGATACCGTTTCTCTACAAATTTTAAAACGCAGCGACATTAGAGTTAATATTATGTCTGGGAACGATTTAAATAACTTTAGTAAGTTTTGGAATGGAGAGAAAGACATAATTGGAACAGAAATCTCAAAGAAATAAAGAAATCATAAATTATTTTAACTAATACGTTATTATAAAAATTAATTACAGAATAGGATCAATGATAGGAAAATAAAATGTCTCAATCTTCATGGAAAGATCAAATAAAAAAGAAATGGGGACCTCATAGCCATTGCCCTGTTTGTGGTAAGGCTATGCCAACAGATAAAAAATTTTGCAGTCAGAATTGCATGGATAATATGATAGAACATGAGAGGAAACAAAAGAAAAAGGGAAGGTTTCAGTGTGTGTTCTTGATTGTAATGCTGGTTTCAATGATGCTATTAATGTTCTTACTACCT
>JBHLKM010000032.1:0-21526 GCA_048886685.1 Candidatus Hodarchaeota archaeon | reverse complement strand
TTTCAGATCTAATCCCCAATATTTGTTAACTCTTAATAGGTCATTAGAAAATCTTTTCATAAGAGTTAATGAAGAAAGAGGTAAGGAGATTTTAGATTGTATTCAAGTAATAAATAGTAAGCTCGAAAACTAGGAAATTGATATTCCAAATTGGTCAAGAAAAATTTATTTGGAAGCTTTTAAGACATTTTTTATGGAAGATATATCTTTAGCTGAGTTACTATGATGAACAGAGGTTTATTATTGTCCTATATGTTAAGATTTTATTCATTTTTCATAGGATCACATTCATTATTATAAAGATGGCTAAATCAATTATTTAAAATAATAAGAATTATGAAAAATAAGATTTAAGTTAATTAATTATACTTTCAATTGTATCCAAATCTTTATCTCTTGGTTTCTTGGTTCTTTTTTTAATAAAAATGATTATTCCGAAGGTAGCCACGATGATACCCCCCATAGCTATTGAAATAATTAGGAGTAAGGGAAAATCATTTGGTGATTTAACTACTAAAATCGAGCCACTAATGGAATTCCAATTATTATTATTATCCTGTATATATATTGTGTAATTATGAGAGCCTATGATTGTCGGAATCCATGAATTATTACGCCAGGTGTTTCCCCCCACATATTCCATAGTATAATTCGCTTTTCCATTAATTTCAATTAATACTTGATTAATCCCGGAAATATCCATAGCATCGATAGTTATAGTTTCTGTATTACCTAATTCCAAAGGATCGGCACTTTCTACTAAATTGGACCACGATGGTAGAATGGTATCTATCACTTCAACTGAACCTGAAACAGATTCCCAATTACCGTTATTATCTTGTATATATATAGTATAAACGTAAATATTCGCGTTTCCAGGAGTCCAAGAACTGTTTTGCCAAGTATCCCCTGAAATATGTTCCATAGTATAGTTTATTCCTCCAATTTCGATGAGAACCTGATTGATGCCTGAAAGATCAGTTGCGTTAATGGTGATTATTTCAGTATCCCCTAATTCTAATGGATCTTCACTTTCGATTAATGCAGAGTAAGTTGGTAGAATAGTATCAATCACTTGGATTGAACCAGTAGTTGTATTCCAATAATTATTGACATCTTCCATATATATGGTATAATCATAGTCTCCTGTACTGGATGGTATCCATGTATTATTTTGCCAGGTATTTCCGCCAATATTGGTCATAGTATAGTTAATATTCTCAATTTCGAATAGAACTTGATCAACTCCAGAAAGATCAAAAACATCAATTGAAATAAGTTCTGCATTCCCTAGTTCCAAAGGTTCAGTTTCTATGAGGTTGGACCATGATGGGGGGCTATTATCAAGTACTTGAATCGAACCAGTAGTTGTGTTCCAATTGTTATTATTATCTTGCATGTATATGGTATAATCATAATCTCCTATACTTGTTGGTGTCCAGGTATCATTTTTCCAGGTATTTCCCCCGATATTCACCATCGTATAGTTAGTACTTTCAATTTCGAGTAATACCTGACGGGTTCCATTTGCATCGAATACATCTATAGTTATACTTTCTGAATTACCCAGTTCCAATGGATCAGCACTTTCAAATAAATTAAACCATAGAGGAGGTATATTGTCAGATCTATCTATTACAAAAATCGAACCAATAGTCATATTCCAATTATCATTAGTATCTTGCATATATATGATATAATTGTAGTCTCCTATACTTGATGGTATCCATGTATCATTTTGCCAGGTATTTCCCCCGATATTGACCATTGTATAGTTAGTGCTTTCAATTTCGAATAATACCTGCGCAACTCCATAAAGATCATAAACATCAATGGAAACAAGTTCCGCTTCACCTAGCCCTAAAGGTTCAGTTTCTATGAGGTTGGACCACGATGGTGGAGTAGGATCGACTTTTTGAGAACTTCCAACTGAATAGAAATTATTTGGATTATTTTGATTGTTAAATTCCGTTGCAATCCAATCCGCTGAACGGGCAGTACTTGAAATGCGGACTTCATCTATTGTACCATTGAATTCATGATCAGCGGGATCTCCGAGTTGTTGTTCGTCACCAATTTCTATGGTATTAAGATATTGTTCAATTCCTCCTGTGATAGAAGTTGTTGCGACACACGAACCATCAATATATAATGCAAGTGTGCTTGAACTTACAGTAAATCCGACAAGGTGCCACATATTTAAAGAAATTGGACTACTCCACAATTCACTTGTAGTATTTCCATCATTCCAATAAACTGTTATATAGATACGGTCATTAGGATGCTGAAATAAATAATATACTCGCTTGCCATCTTCCCATAAATAATCGCTTACTATAAAGCCAGTTATAGAGGGTTCAGTAAGTTGGCCTCTTGGATAGATCCAGGCAGTTACCGTGATATAATTGGGATTAAGTGTTTCATTTGGTTCAATTGTTATCTCTTGATTAAAATTATATCCAGCAAAATCTTGAGCATCACCAATTTTGCCTACTGCATCAGAACTGCCATAATTTGTTCCGTGATTGCTACAATTTGTACTATCATTAAAATCATCATGTAAATGCCAAATACCACTATAATTGGAATCCCAAACACCTTCCGGATTTTCTGTAGGTCCTATCGTTGAATTTCCATAGTACATTTTTATAATAGTATCAGTAGACGGTGATAAAGAAGGTATTCGGACCCATGCTACTAATTTAGCTTGTGTAATAGTATAATCCCTATTATAAAATTCTATTTCGTGATCTAGCCATGTATCATTAATGGCAAAAGCGATATCATCGCCATCTGATTGAGTATAATTATGTAAATCTGAATCAACAATAGAAATTAGCACAGGAAAGTTAATAAGATCACTTGATCCAGAGACTTTAGTATGGTCAATTGTTATTTCTTTATAATAAGTGAAAAAATCGGATTTAGATGAACTACGTAAGAACGGACTTTTTTTATCAAAATTTTGTTCATAAGTTTCTTTTTTATTTTCATATAAGATAGAAATATTTGAAATTGGGAGAATTAAAAGGAGGCTAATAATAAAATTAATTAATAAGATTTTAACTTTTTTTTTACGTTCCATCAACCATTTACCCTTATACTTTTGTAAAAATTATATTTTATACAATTTTGTTATTATTTTTTATATACTAAGTAAAAATTGCTATATATAAATTTAAGCAGAATACTGAAAATCTCTTCTAACATAGAGAATTTTAAATACCATTTGGGAAGCTGTAGAAAATACAACGGATTTTTGTGCTCAATCTCAAGAAAAAAGTATAAAAATTAGGGAAAAAGACTGTCAAATTGTAAGTATAGCATTAGTTCATAGAAAATCCAAAATATTTACTTTAAATAAATAAGGTTTTTCAAACATTTTTGATTTAAAAGAACTAAAATATTCATTTATAGAAAGAGATAATACTTATATTTTTTTACTTTTTCTCTTTCTTAAAGAAAACTTTAGGTCGAATTTTTTTATATCTTTTTCAAGTTTATTAATTTCAGAATCAAGGTTTTTTATTTTTTCAAGAACTATTTCTTTTTTTTCTTTTTGACTCTTTATGTCCTTTATATCCGACTTAATTTTTTCTAATTTTTTCTCTTTCATATTGAGATCTTCAAGTTGCATATTCTTGATTTTATTTGTCTGAAATCTTGATTTAGTCTTATTTAATATTAATATTGATACAATAGCTACACTGATTCCTAATACAATAAGTAAAAATATTAAGAAATATTGCTCCTTGTTTACATTATCATTACGAATCACTATTAAAAATTCTTGAATTTCCATATTGCTTGCCCTATCAGTAACATTTAATCTAAGGTTATAAACACCATATGTAAGATTATATTCATTAATATCAATTTTCATGATTTCAAGATAAGTTTTTAATCCTTCTGGCAATATTTTAGTATCATTTTTCCAAACTATGGTTCCTTTATTATCTATTATTTCAACGGTAAATGTTTGAAGGCCAGATAAAGTATCAGATGCTTGCAAGTAAAAAACTAAATATTTATTTTTAATTCCTTCCGTTGCTGTATTGTCAGTGATTAATATTTCGGGAGGAGTCAAATCAATTGTTATATAAATTGATTGGATAATAGAATTTTCATAAAAATCAATACTTTCAATTTCAATTATATGTACACCTTCACTTAAGTTACTAATAACTATTGAGTGAATTCCTTCCCCTCCTATGATATCATTAAAAAGGCTATCAACTCGGATCGTTGTATTTGAAACTCCAATCCCTTCATCTATGGTTAAGAACGAAATAGTGATATTTTTTTTATTAATGTAAGAATTATTAGAAAAACTCATCTCCCCGAATCTAATATTGAGATTTGGAGGTTGAATATCACGAGATATAAAAATTTGGTGAACTCCAGGGGATAACATTAGTTGAACAATTCCGGTCTCTATATTATACTCATAAAATGAGGAATTAATAAAAGCTCCATCGAGTTTAACAGAGATTTTTTCGGGTCTAAGACTCCCATAAGGGCGGGTAATATTTAATGAAGCAATTACGTCACTATTAGATTGAACAGTTGCACTTAAATTCTCGTGAGCACAATATTTTACCATAGCTCCTCCTCGTGTTGAAAGCGAAATAATCGAATTATCTCCTTCTTTTAAATAAGTTCCGTCCATCATAACATAATAAACAGTTGCTGAAGAATTAATATTTCTTCGGATTACTCCACTTCCATCATGATAAAGAGTATATAGTTGTTGAGGTTTAAGTTCATTTGCACATGCTATCCAAACTTCTTCATCTTGATATGTAATATGCATACCAGTATAATTTACTTCTGTATCAAGAGCATTGTATGTAAGTGGATCTTGGCTGTTTGGAACGATTAAATGCAGCAATTCATAAGAATCAAAATTAATAGTAGGATTTATTCTGTATTGACGACCTAAAGGAAAATACTCTAAATTATCATTAAAATCTCCGTTTGGTTTTAGTTGAGGTACATAAAAGGAGTCTTCTAAGTAAATTTGAGCATTTGAACTAAAATTTATAGAACGGAATAACGTCATATTTTTATCTCCATAAATAAATTTAATTCGATTCGTGTCAATTATTTCAGAAGCAGAATGATGTAATAACCATGTAATATTTGTTGGAGAATCTAAACGAATCGAGTCATGGATAAAATAGTATCCTCCTGCGAATGCATAAATAGTACGATCCCATTTTTGTAATCCAATAGATTCATCATAAGCAGGTGCTCCATTTCCAACCATCATGGCAAATTCATCATTCATGAGTAAATTACTTATAAAACCCCATTGATCTTCCTCTGGCACGCCAGTATACGTTCCACCTTCACCAATTTGACCTTGATTATCGAATAAAATAGTGTTATGAGTTTGAGTTTCTTTTTTCCAGGTATAGCCATCATCAATGATTAAGTTTCTGGATCCATAAGTTAATAAGAAGCTATTTGTATCGGGATGTTCATGACCTCCTCGTATAGGTCCGCATTTAAACATAAAATGTAGTGCATCATCACTCCAGTTATTTCTTTGCACAAAAACGCCATGATTGTTGAAATAGTTATAGAGGGGTAAGCCCTCTTCAGGATGCTTTTGGATAACACTATAATTATAAAAAACAATATTCCAAGGATGTACACTGGCATACATTTCTTCTGCGCTTGGATTAGGAATCAAGTTTTCAATTGAAGTATATTCACACATACTTAAATCATCAAAGTAAACCCTCCCAATATCTGATACTGTTTTATAAGGCCGTAAATATATACGAGCATATACAATTGATGGAAAAGCTTCTTGTCCAGTAATATTAAACTCAAAACGGGTCCAACTTGTACTCGCCGGAATGGTGCTTTCATATATCACTGGATATACATCATAACCGTTACTATCTTGGAATACAATTGGAACAGAATAATCAGTTGGTTGATCAGATCTTACCCATCCAGAAACTGTGAATTTTTTGGTGTAATTAACAGGAAAACGATAACTTTGTGCATAGGTATAATGAGTCGTTTCATTATCAACCACATAAAAGGAATATTCTCCAGAATGCGAATAGGATTTGGATCTGAAAAATTCTCCTGTTCCGTTCCCTGCTTTATTAAACGAGAGAGGTGTATTTATATATTTATTTGAGTTAAAAGAGACCCATTGAGCATAAGGATCGTTAAAGATATTTGCTAATAACATAGTAACCCAAGTATTATGATTAAGATAGTAGTTTGAATCACCTAAAAGAAGCGATTCTGCTCTATCTGGAAGCATATAATACACTCTAAATTTTAATGCATTTATGAAATATGATTGGTTGAAATAATTTTCGTTATCAAATCTACGAACCAGTTCTGTGAAATATATCACATATGGAAAGCCATAATTCCAATAATTAATTCCTTCATGACTTGAACCATCCTCATAAAAATTTGAATAAATCTTTTGAATTCGAAATTTTAACTCGCTTTTCCAAGCAGAGGTATCTATTATTTGATCAAGCCCATATGCTAGTGTTGCTAAGGTAGCCATAGTAATCCAACAGTGGTTATTATCATAAGAATCAATATGTAACTCTTTCGTATTTTCAATAATTTGATAGAGATTTTTACCTTCTAAAATTAGTCGGTTTAAGATAAAAGTTCGATTCTCCTCTGCTATATCATAAAATAACATATCAAGACCCATCATTAGACCCATGGCTAGATGATTACGCTGGAGATCTGGTGCTTGCTTCCATATAGCCCATGAAGAATAATTAGCGATTGAAACCATCCATAATTCAGCGCTTCGAAGGAAAATAGGATTTTCTGTAATAATATATGCAAATGCTAATTTTTCGATAATATTTTGATAATTAGTAGTATCATCATTAATGTCTAACTCTTTTTTCGGAGTTCTTTTAACTAGTTCTAGGGTTTGTAAGAGGAGTTCATACCAAGTGGCTTTCATTGGTCCATAGGCGATCTGCCTTAATTTTATAAAATCCTCAGCATTAAAGAATAAAGATGGTTTAAAGGGATGCTTGAGATGAAATATTTTTGATATATTATAAGGATTTAAGCCATTTCTTAATATAGTTATATTGATCGACCATTCTCCCTCTGGATATGAAAGATCAAAAAACAATACATTATCATTTTTCCACTCTATATAATCACTCGTATATAGATTTATTATCATTGGTGTTCCAAAAGGATTATAGAGAGTACATAAAACATCATTCACACCCCCCTCTTTTTCTGAAAAAGTCACTATGTTGATAGAAAGTGCATTACCATCAAAAAATATTTTATTAAATTCTGGGCAAACTATTCCTAATCTAGATTGAAAGTCAAACGATTCCATTTTTTCTAATGAACATAACATCTCCATTTCCTGTTGAGTAGAATTTACATTACCTACTGCATAGAAATATCGATAATGGAAATTGTCTGCTGAAAATCCATAACTATCGTAAGCGTTATAAGAAGGAGGTGGTTCAACTCGGACGTTACCTTTATTTTTAGTCCAAAAGCATGCGGAATTATTATTAATAGAATTATAAGCAATTAGATACTGTACATTTGTATCCCATTCTGTTATTATTGGACGATACCCTCTCGAATCTGTATACATTAAATCATATGAATCAAGTGGCCAAAAGATATAACGTCCATTCCAGCTATTATCAAGAGTATAACCAATCTGCTTTTTTAACCATAAATTACATTCTACTAACCTTTTTTCCCGGAATATTCGATAATATAAATAAACATCATTATTATAGGATAAATTATGAGAATTAATACGAATTTCAACTTCAGCATAAACTGGTCCCTTATAAACTGACAAAATGTCAGCAGTGAATTTGTTTTCTTGCATATAATAAGAAAAATTTCCTTCTTTATTTGTAATCCGTAGCTCGTTATAAAAACCCGTTATCAATTTTAAACTTGTTTCTTTATCCTTAATGTAGGATTTTGAAGGGTTTTCTCCGCAATAAAGTATTTTAGAGGTATCCCTCTCCCTATATAGTTCCACTAGATCATTTGATAAAATGAAACTTTCATTACCAACTCTTGAAACATCTGTCCACCATTGACCTACCATATAATCAATCGTAGATTTTGGTCCATTTGCTAAAATATCAAAATACAAATAAAAAAATGTTGCTTTGTTTGGAGGAATTGACCAATTACACACAGCATTAATTGTAACTTCTTCTAATGGGTTTAATTGATAATCTAAAGTAGTATTAAATTGAATCGGGATACAGTATTTTTCATTTCCAATTCGAGCGGGATTATATATGATCATATCAGCGGAGTCATTATCATAAGCAATTAAACGTAAAGAATTGATATCCAATTCCACACTGGCTCCGATCTTTGAAAGAATATCGCTAAAATTTATTTCAAAAGAAATTAAAGGATATTGACATTCCTTAACACTAGGGGGTAAATAATATGGAATTCTATATTCCCATGATTCATTCCACCAAATAAATTTGAAAATAGAACATGAGGAGGTGGATGTAATTTTTCTAGAATTTAAATTTGTGTCATTAGAAGTAGTATTATCTATATAAGGAGGTAACAAAAAAATCTCCCAAACTATAATTAAAATTAATAATAAACAATATTGGTTTTTTTTTATATCAATCAAGATTATCTTTTTAATATTATATATTCACTCAAACCTAAGCTTTCTTTTTATAGCCAATAAACCCCTAAATCGTTAATGTGCTGTTAATATCAATATTTCATACAAATTTGTTGTTTTTCTGACTAATAATATAAAAGCTAATATATAAATATATAATGCTTTTCCATGGAGTCTTATGAAATTTAGGATTGTAAATTTCCAAATCCCTTTTTTTCTAAAAGCTTCGGAATATATTCCTGAGAGCTTAATTTTAAGGATTCCAGAAAAAATTAGATTAAACCCTTTTAGAGCTATCTCACAGTTGTTTAATAATTCAAATTAACATTCTTCCATTGATGTGAGTAGTTTGGGTTTCATGATAAAAACTATTAATAAATACATGAATAGGATTTGAGTTGAAAAAATTTCATATTCAAATCTCAGAATTTCAATAAGCTTAAGATGCTTGGTCCATCGATATCTGCAGATAATCAGAAATGCTAATTTCCTAATTATATTTTTAAATACAAAATATTATTAAGATTATGTATAAAAATTACAATTTTAGAATTTCAGTTTCCCATTAAATTTTGGTAAGCTAAATGCGAGAGGAGAAATTACCATCAGTAACTAAAGGAAAATTGTTCAATAAGTTGTTGAATAATTTTCTAGAATTTTACGAAGGAATAGAAGCAATAATTGTTTCAGATGAAGAAGGTTTAATTATAGCAGGAGAGACAAGAAAAAATATAGATATAGAGATTATTTCATTTTTAACTGCTGTTGTTAATCCAATTATAGAACGTATTCGTAATGAATTTGCTTTTAAGAGATATGGTACAGCAAGTTTTGACACAGATGAGAATAAATTATTATTTATATCTGTGGATGGGAGAACAACTTTAAGTTTTGTTTTTGAAGATATAGTTTCAACTGAAAAATTGTATCCTTATGCGTATTTTCTTACTGAAAAAGTCATGCAAATTCTAAGTACTGTCGAAGTAGATAATATAGAAATAGTGATCCCTAATTTTGAATTTGAAGAAGAACTTTCTAAACAATCTAACAGATTAAAGTATCAGATTTATTCAGGTATCTTAGACCATGATCGATTTTATCGGTTTAAATTTATAATTGTTGGTGATCATTCCGTTGGAAAGACATCTTTAATAAGGAGGTTTGTAGAAAATAGATTTTTAGACGACTATCGTACAACTATAGGTCTTAATATTATATCTCACAGCTATAATGCTTTTGGAAATAAAATAAATCTGGCTCTTTGGGATATAGGGGCACAGAGGTATTTTAAAAGATACCGTAAAACATATTATAAAGGGGCTCAAGCCGCATTTATAGTTTTTGATTTAACTTCTCGAGAATCATTTGACAACGTATTAAAATGGTATAAAGAGCTCCTTGAATTTATAGATGATGAGAATATACCTATTATAATAGTAGGCAATAAAAATGACTTATCTAACAAAAGGGTAATTAGCTATGAAGAAGGATCTAATTTAGCTAATAAGATATACAGCAAATCTGAATTGCAGAATTTTCTTGATTTATCTGACTTATCAGATTTTTCTGATTTATCTGGAAATCTAACCAGTAAAATATCTTATATTGAAACAAGTGCTTTAACAGGGGATCATGTTGAAGAGGCATTTAACTTAGTTTCTTATCATTTTATGATTAAGGTAAAAGAAACAGAAGAAAATTCATTAAAGGAAAAGATTGTTATTGAAATTAATTCAATTTTAAAGAATTATGGCTCTTTCACAATCTCATTTATTACAGAAGATCCATTATGGAGCCCGGCATTACAAATTTTAACCGATATTAAGGAACTCGGAGAATATACTAAAGTCAAAGATAAAATAAATGAAAAAATATTCCAATATTCAAATGGCTTATTATTAAAGAATTATGTATCTGACTCATTAAATTTTTCTGAATCTGATGCAATTTTTTGCATATTTGATGCAAGAGAAAAAGAACATATTGATCCTAAATGGAAAGAAACAATAAATGAAATTACAAAAAAATTTAGAGATAATATAGTTATATTGATTGGTATTAGAATATCCGAAAAGATAAATTGGTCAAAATTAATGGAGGAATTTGATATCAATGAAGAAATGGAAGATATGATAGGATCAATTTTATTCTTTAAAATTAGCCAGGATTACAAGTTAGAAATATATGAGTTAATTGAATTCATGTTAAATTTCATTAAACAACGTTTATTATCAGCTGAGGTTGAAGAAAAGAGTGCTTTTAAAAGTGCTGATGATATAGAGGAAGAATTAAAAATAAAAGAAAATAAAATTAAAGAGCTTAGTTCAAAACTTTCAGCATTAAAAGAGAAAATTGAAACTTCAGGTATTACAGACGAAATCAGAGCAAGAAAATCAATATATAAGCATTCAAAAGAATACCAAATGAAATTCAAAAAAACAAAAAGTAAAATTGATGCGTTAAAAAATCTGGTCATTAAATATGAAAATAAGGCGGTGAAGGATGATAAATTAAAAGAAGCATGGTGTAATCTTGGCAGAGCATATACCAAAAATAGAGAGTATAATAAAGCAATTGAAGCATTAAAGCGTGCTATAGAAATTGATTCAAAGTTTGTAGAAGCATGGAATATATTAGGTGCGATTTATTTCGGTAAAAAAGATTATAATAAAGCTATTAATACATTCCAACACTTATTAAAACTGAAACCGAAAAATCATGTTGTTTGGTACAATTTAGGTCGAACATATGTTAAAAATGGTGACTATGATAATGCAATAAATGCGTTAAAACGAGCTATTGAAATAAAATCGGATATGCTGAATGCTCGGAATGTATTAGGTGCAACATATTACGTAAAAGGAAATTATTCTAAAGCAATTAAAATTTATCAACGTTTACTAGTACTTAAGTCGGATGACTATAGCGTCTGGTATAATCTTGGGCGTACATATATTAAAAGTAGTGAATATGACAATGCAATAGAGGCTCTAGAACATTCAATTGCGATAAATCCCAATTTTGCGTCTGCTTGGAATGTATTGGGTGCTTCTTATTTTGGGAAAGGAGATTACACTCAAGCAGCGAATAGTTTTAAAAATTTTGTATCTCTTGATCCAGATGATCATATTGCTTGGTATAATTTAGGAGAAGCTCTTTTTGCTATAAATAATTATGATGATGCTCTTAACGCTTGTAATAATAGTTTGGATATTGACTTCAATTTTCAGGAAGCTTTAAATCTGCGAGAAAGAATATTAACAAAATTATAAATTTTTTAGATATTAATTAATACTACATCTTTTTTTTTATCTTTTTCTCAATTCTATAGCATATTCTTTTCTTCTATAATTAGAAGCTCTAAACCGTGATGATTTAATGTATGGGAATTTACTAATATTAGAGATAAAACTAATTCTTACAAATTATTTATGAATTTTAGGTTGGTAATTCAAATATTCTAATGTTTAAAGTTTCAGCTTTAGTTTCCAAATAATTATTTTTTCAAAAATAATTATATTTTAATATTTTGGAAACATTGAGCTAAGTATAGGATAACAAGCATTAAAAAAATTCAAAATGCGTTAAATAGGGAGCATGAAGGCGGAAAAAATCAAGTGCCCGTTATGTAGTGTTGAGTTCATTCCTAGATTTTTCCATCTCGAAAAGTTGAAATTTGAAGTTAGTGCTCCAGTCCACTTAGTAAATATATTCAAATTTAGGGGGTCAAATGGAGGCTTTCAACCTCCGAATATAGTGAGTCGCTCGTGGGTTACAACATGTCCCGAATGTAAATATATAATCAGGTTTGCAGCTGAGATGGGTAAGAAGGAATTTTTGGACCAAGATTCGCACTCCATTCTTAATTTCCGAGAATTCAAAGAAAATGGAAAGCATTATGAATACAAGTTCTATAATCTTGATAAACCCTATAAGGAAGCTCATGATTATAATGAGGACCTAATAGAGCAGTTAAAAGAAAAGATTCTAAAGGTTTTAGATGAATCATTTCTATCCGACTGGGGATTTTTGTATAAGATGTGGAAGGTAGATTCTCAGATTGATTCTTTTAAATTTTTAATAAGATTTTTAGCATATATTGAGAAGTATGTTATGTCTTTGAAGATTTCTATTGATTTAGACAGTTTTATTGCGAAAATTGGGGCTTTATATTTACCATATGAAATAAAGGAGAATATTAAAAGTCTTATTAGAATTCGGCAAAAAACGATAGAGGAATATTACGAATTAACGAGAAAGGATGAAATATTATTACAAAAAACGTATATTGATTTAACATTGGAAATACTTTTTCAAGAAATGGTATCTCTTCATTTAAATAAGGTAAATATTGAGGATGATCCCCACGCACTAGATAAAGAGTTTTATTATTTAGAATTGAAGTCATTACTTCAGAATTATATAAAGAATACATTGTATATAAGGGAGGAACCATCTTCTCATGTAATAACAATGCTTAATCGCCTTAAAATAACACTAAGCTAAAAAATTTCATTCTTTTTTTATGATTATATTAATCAAAGTAATAAACAACCGATTCTGCGCACATTAAAATATTGAGTAATTTAACTACAGACGCTTGGCTTAAAAGTAGAAGTACATAATTTTGTGGTGTGAACCACATTCCTAAAACTGAACTATTTCAATTCCCTTGTCCCACGGGAGAAACTGACATAAATGTATAAATTTATATTTATGAATTTTTAATTGTTATTTGGAATTGAGGGGTTTAAATTAGAGTCTTTAATTCTCAAATAAATGCAATTAAATAAGCTTATTGGGAAAATGTCTCAATATGATTATACTTTTAAAATAATGGTTCTCGGTAATAATAGTACTAAACCAGATTTCCTACAACATTTTAGGGGATATTTTATGCAAGACCTCAAATTAACGCTTGGTATAGATTTTTATTCCCAAACGACAATTTTTGACAATAAAAAAGTTAAACTGCAAATATGGGACTATGATGCAGAAGAGAGGTTTAGATTCCTACTTTCTCAATATTGTAAAGGATCTAATGGTGCTATTTTTATTTATGACATGACTAATCCTTCTACTTTAGAGAATATTTCAGAATGGGTGAGACCTATAAGATCGAACGCAGGTGATATTCCAATTTTACTGATTGGATTAAAAATCCATTCAGATGAATCTCAAGTGATTTCTAGACAAGAAGGAATTTCAGTGGCAGAAAATTATAATCTCTCAGCTTTTATAGAAATTTGCACGGAAACGGGGCAGAATGTAGAACAGGTTTTTGAAGTATTAACAGAGCTCTTATTTGAAGAATATGAGCAAACTAATTTAAATATGAGTGGAGGTTTAATATGCCTTGAACCTTTAAAGTCTGTACCAATAAAAATTAAACAAGAAATTGTAATTAATGACTATTTAGAACTTCGATTAGAAAATGACAAGACTAATATATATGTAGGTGGTAAATTGTTTCATCGTTGTAAATATTTATTATTAAATATACTTAGTCCTGATTTTAAAAGTTTTAAGGAGATTGAATCTGTAGATGAAGCCGCTGAAAAATTGGACAGATCTATGGAACGGATAAGAAGTTGCCGCATATCTCCTCAAACAGAGTTTTGGGGCCATTGTTCCAACTTACAAGCGTGGCATGAAAATAATTATGATACTCGCATATTACACAGAAACTTAGCTTTTCCACTTTTGAAAGCTCTTGTAGACGAAGGAGATAAACGTGCAAAAAAAGTATTTAAAGAGCAACTAGCTCTAAGACTAGAGAGTGGTTATCCTTCTGTAGTTTTATATTTAATAGATCAAGGATATTTAAAATATTTAACTAATGAAGAATTAGATACAATATTAAAAAATCCAGACTTTTTAAGGAATTTACCAAAATGGGTTAATAATTTCAAGAATATTCCGAACTGGTTTAGTTTGAAGATTAAAACAATATTAAATAATTTGAAATGTCCTTATTGCAATATTAAAATAAAAAGGAATCCAATTAAAAGAATTCTTAATGGGGAATCGATAAGATGTGAATTATGTTATTCAAACATATTTTAGGACCATAAACTAAAATCTGGCTAGTTCTATCGAATCTATCAACTCGTTCGATGGCTTTTAATAAATATACTTGTTTAGCAGGGATTACAATTTCCCTATTACATTTTTTTGCGATTTTTTCAAACAATTCAAGAGGTTCAAAGTTTCTAGCTGAGAAATTTGCCAGAACAATTCCTTTCGCAATTGAAAGTAATCTCAGCTGAAATAAAATAATTAGTGTAATTTTTCCTAATAATTAATTATTTTTCACTAATAGATATTCGAGACTTAGAGAGAACACGATTGAGAAAATTGTGTAATTCTTGAGTTTCCTTTTCAAAGGGTTGGAATTTATGGTTATTTTGTAAAAACTGCTTAATCAATTTATTTTTGGCGATTATTAACTTTATAATGCTTTTAATTTCTTTGGAGATATATACTAAAAATGGTGGTTTCTTTTTCCCATCTATTTTAGGGATATCAATCATATGGGATTTTAATAGATCTAAGATCATTTTATGGAAATTTTTTTCATGAAATCGTTTAACGTACCAGGTTTTTAGACTTTTAAGTGAAACAGGGCCCTTAGATAAATAATCCAGAGTTTCAAGGACATCATTTTTATCTAATAGCAAAGTAATATTTTCTTCTTCGAGTTTATCTTGTATTTCTTCCTTAATAGTCCAATAAAATTCTTTCAGCCACATTTTAACATAATATCTATTTAGAGCTATATTCTCATTGCCATTTTGGTCAGGGATTTCATCATTACTATAAAAAGCTGCAAAAATCCCATCTTTTAATTTTAACCATTCTGAGAATTCTATGCATAAGCTAAATACTGTCTTTTCAGTCTCAAATGAGGGCTGATGGTCGAAAACTGATGAGAGCATTAATAATTCTTTATTTCCACGAGCCCAATAAGAATTAATCTCAAAATAATAGTTCAAAGTATGATAATGATTAAACGAATAACTGAAAAATTCTTCAGAATTTATCTGATCCATGAGATTCGCAATAAACAAACAATTCTCGTTTTTTAAGGTTTGTTCTGGGTATGATAAGAATATTATAGGTCCTTTTTTTCGATCAAAATACGTTAAAAGAACAAACCAATCCATAACTTGAGTTCGCCTCGAAATAAATATCTTTATTATTTATTTAAGGAGTATATTTTGATTATAAAAAAAATTGAATAATATGCCCATAATGCTTTATCTTAAAATAATAAATGAAATCAATGAGTTATGGTTCAGTAAAAGCATTTTAAGAAAGATTATAAAGATTTTTAAAATAAAAAGTGTTAATATTCAGATAAAATTAAGTTATTTTTGCACACAATCATGACAATAATGTAAGATTTAAATGTTAAAGTTTTTTAAATAAAATTAGAGGAAAAAGGAATTTAAGAATATATTAAATTTTAATATTTATAAACAGAGAATATCCGCGTAAAAATGGGATTACTAAAAAGGTGGAGTAGAAAAAGAAAGTTAAGAAGCATTCCAACAGAGCTCATTTATGACCCTTTCCATAAAGCATTAAAATCTTTTAATGAGGATATAGCCGGTAGGATTAAATTCTCTCAAAAGGAATTTCCCAAAAAAGAAAAGGTTCCTATCGCAAAAAAACCGATTAAAAGAAAACCAAGAGTAATTAAACATATAGTTTATAAATCACATTATAGGAGCTTCTACGATGTTACGTATAAGGTCGTAATATTCGGTGACCCTGAAGTAGAAAGGACCGAGCTAACTCAAAGATATTTAACTAATTTATTTAAATCAGATACGAAAATGACAATAGGAGTGGATTTTGAAGTTAAGAGTCTTAAAATTAATGATAAAAAGGTTAAATTACAAATCTGGGATTTTGGTGGTGAAGAAAGATTTAGATTTTTGCTATCAACATATGTTCGAGGTGCTAATGGAGCCCTATTTATTTATAATGCGGCAAATTATAGCACTCTTGCACATATAGATGATTGGTTAATGGTTGTAAAAAAGGAAATAAAATCCGAACGAGATGTATTTCCGATTGTAGTAGTGGGAATAGTACCAGAATTTGATGAGGAACGACAAATCTCAGCGGAACAAGGAATAAAAATAGCAAAATCTAGAGGTGTTGATGGATTTGTAGAGTGTAATCCGAGAACAGGTGAGAATGTAGAAGAAACCTTCGAAGCATTGACAAGATTAATGTTTAATTATTCAGGATTTGGCGAAATGCTTTCAAATTAACTATTTGTCTAAGCCAAAAAGAAATTTCTTTTCCTTTTTCAAAGTTTTACCTACTAATTTTGCATGAATTTATAAACAATAATGTCAAATACATATAATGATCTTTTTCCAAAGAAGAGAAATACAATGATAATTATACTTGAATAATTTGAATAGAGATTATTGAATTCGAAATGAATAAGAAATATTTCACTGTTTTGAAAATTATTTTCTTCATATGCAATTTCTTCTTAATCTTAGTTTTTAGTAGCTTCAATTTTAATGATAATGATTATCAAAATACAGAGGATTTAATTGTACTTTCTTCAGCAGAAGATAGTTGGTGGAATCCCACTTATAAATATAGAGTTCCAATAAACATATTTAATGAGTATAAAGACTCACTTCCCAATGGATATTCTGTGAAAATTTCGATAGATACGGCTGATTTAATTTCTAAGGGAAAATTAAAGATTGATGGTAGAGATCTCCGTATAGTATGGTATGATTTATCCAATGAAGCATGGTTGGAGCTTGATCGTTTCATTGGAACAGGTTTAGCCACAGATGATACTCAAATTTGGTTTAAAACCCAAACAAAAATAAATCCAAACTCTCATGATACCAATTATTACGTTTATTATGGGAATGAAGATGCTGATGAACCACCGACAGATAAAAATAAAATATTTGATTTTTATGATGATTTTAATCAACCTGATGGAGATGCTAAGGGTTGGACAGTTACTCAAGGGAAAGGTTGGTCAGTAGTAACCAATGAATATCGAGAAAATGAATTTGCTTTGGATCGAAGAAGTATTTTAGATTCATATTCCGTAGAGAATGCATCAATTGAAGTTCGTGTTAAAAGTAATGGTGGAAATTTTGGTGCAGGTGTAATGTTCCGATATTCGGATGAGGAGAATTTTTTTACTGCGGGGATAGGATTTTGGGATTATGAGGTTGCCATCGGAAAATGGAAAAATGGGGATCCTTGGATACTTGGAATAACGGAAACGACAGAAGATGTTTTAATTAATGATAGATGGTATAACTTAAGAATAGATGCTTTGGGTTTTCATTATTTAGTGCATTTAGATGGTTTATTAAAAAATGAAATAATCGAGGAAGATCACCCTAATGCTGGACAAATTGGATTTATGACATGGACTGACAGTGCAACATCGTATTTCGATGATCTTAGAATAAGATTATTAGTTCCTATAGAACCTATTTTAACTCATGGTGCTGAAGAAAAATACGAATTTTCAATAACATTAATTCCCTATGGTGAGTCAATCTCAAGTATTGAAGGAATTATAATACACTGTAAGATTATAGCTCCAAATGGGGTGAAGAATGCAACTATTTATTTTGGATATGAGCATCCTTATAATCAATATATTGCTGTTGGTGAGAATATTGGTGAGAATATTTGGGAGTTTATCATACCTCCACAGGGAGATCCTAATGAGGATTCTATTCTAGAATTTTTTCTATTGGCATATGATAATGGAGACCCTCCAGAATCTGAAATTGATGATAATGGTGGTTTGTATTTTTCTATTCATATCATTGATGAGGATACAATTGGACCAGAAATAGGTTCACTTTCTTATCCTCTCTCTATATCTAGCAATGAACCAATACCTATAAGTTGTACTATCTTCGATCCAAGCGGAGTTAATGTAATGTTATATTATGGTTATGATTATCCCTATAATCAAATTGAAATTGAAGGGACTTATTTAGGAGAAATTAACTGGGAGTTTATAATTCCACCCCAAGGTGATGAGAACAATGGAAAAGTTCTAAAATTCTTCATAATTGCATCTGATGAAGACAATTCACCAGAAATTACCATTGCAGATAATGGGGGTGCTTATTATGATATAGAGATTTCTGATGATCGTAATGGAACTCCAGTTGTAATAATTCCGGGATATCTTAGTGAATGGATAATAATTTTTCTAATTTTAGGAGTTATCTTTATTGTTTTCATTACATACACAAGAAGATCTAAATCTAGCTTAAATTCATTAAATCAATAATGATTACGAATATATGACTTCAATGGATTTACTTTGTGATACAAAAAAAATAATGGAAAGAAATATAAAGGAACGATAAAAATAATAAAAGCGGGAAACACAAAAATATAATGGAAGGGTAATTGAGGAGCTTTCATTGAGATATCATAATAATAATCAGATGTAATAGTTATTAATGTTATTATTGTAGAAATCAAGGAATAATTCCAAAATACATTTTCAAAAAAATTTGCAGCATTTTTTTTTTGAATAAGAATTCCTTTTATTTCAATTGATACAAAAAGATTAGAATTAGATAAAGCCCATATCGCCCCATATAGACTACTTGTCAGAATAAAAAATATTGGTAATAAGGCAAAAAAACCATATATCATAGACATAACTCTTCCTCCTGGATCGTATATCACTCCTGATAAAATATTCTGAATTTTCATGATTTGAAACGAGATGTTAAAAGTAAATAGAGAAGCGTGGATACTTATCTTCCAAGATTTTAAAAAGAAATTATAATAATCTTCAAAATCAATGTATTGAAAGATTCGATTTTTTCTCCTATAAAATATTCTGATTATAGCAAGTAATATATAGGATAATCCAATACTAATAGGGAAACTTAAAAATGGAATAAAAAGGGCGTATATAAAAGGTTCTCCAAGATTTCGCCCTAAAGAAGTTTGGTTATAAATTGAGAAAATTAGCTCTGGACCACTTAATAACTGAGACACCATAAAATAAAAAATTAATATCCCTATGAAAAAACTCACGTAAATTATTAGAGCAAAAAGCATTGCTTTTTTGAATTTCATAATTTTTCCCAGAGTTATTTATACATTTAGATTATTTACAATTCTGTATGAGTCTTAAATATTTCTCTAAAGTATTTAACTTTGTCAATTTATTGATATTATTATAAAGCAGAATTGAAAAATGCATCAATGCGAAAAACTTTAATAATTATATTTTTTTGAGCAAGTTTCGAAAGCTTATTCTCTTAGTAGGGTTTCTTACACCTGGGAGTAGTTCTACAAAACAGAAGCCTACGCATTCATTCTTATGATTGATGATTTCAGCCATTAATTCAAAATAAGCGAGATTTAATTGTCCTTCTATGATTGGTCGAAGCTCATAGTGTTCTTCCTTCACGTTGGGCAATTCGAGTTCCCAACCTTTGGAGAATGTAAAGCCATCGACCTCGATTAATTCCTTGGCATTATATTTATAATTACGGATCCGGCGGGAATTTCCTTCTTTATTGATATATGTTCCATCATAATAACCATTTTGAGGGAAGGCAAAAAGCATAACTTCTTCATCATCAAAGAATCGAAGTGAGAACCATTCCCAGTGAGAGGTGGGATCAAGTAATCGAAAGGGACCCCATTGTCGGTCAAACCATGTTTTTCCTCTGACTTTTAAGTGGATATCATCGTTTGGAGCATTATGCACAGTTACATTTCCAGTAGTTGGCATATTCGGGTAAGAGTAATATACTGTCCGCTGTTGAGTATCATTAGGCAATCCCATAACTAGTACTCCATCATCTGCATGCCAAAAACCACCTTTTCCTTTATCCATCTCAAGTTTTAGCTCGAATTCATCAGTCTTTATGGAAAGATTCAAACCCTCGTTCTCTCGAGTTAAATAAGCGAATGGCGAGAATATTACACTATTTTGATTAACATAAAACTTTTTACCTTTTCGTATCCCTACTCTTTGTTTGAAGAAATGTTTTTGCTTTTGGAAATCAGTAAAAGCAATTTGTAATACGTAGAAGGTTAATCCATATACATGAGGTTTAAGCAGAGTATATTGATAAGAATAATGATTCTCAGGGTTTTCCTGATCAGTAAGATAGCCATTAACAAACCACCAATCAGTAACTTTCTCGTGTATTGGCCACTCATTATCAAAATCACCATGATCTGCTTCTCGATAGGGAATTTTAAATGTTTTATTTTTCAAAATATATTCACTGAAAATTTATTCAATAAAAATTTATATAAAACTCACTCAGACTAATGAACATTCAGTTTAAAAGCTTTATTAATTTCTAAATGAAGAAATAAATCCATTATACCTAAAATGTAAAGTTAGATGTAATAACACTTAAATTTTAAAGATACATCTTTAGTTATAACAATTTATGAGATTTTCTATAATTTCCCTTAAGCATTGAAATAAGAGGGCTTTATTTGCATAAGAATAGACTGTTTTTCATCGTCTACATTATTTCAATCATAGTACTAAGTTTTTCAATTCATATAAGGGAATCTAAAGCTGATGTATTGCCTGTTGATTATGCTGGAGCAGGAAGTTTTCTTCCAGAAGTAAATGTTCCTTTCAATATGACGAATGCTAGTGTGGTCTTTACTATTGGTGCGCATGCGTATCGTAGCAGATTTGATATAACTTTTGAAGGAAATTACACTATTTATAACCCTACAGAGTCTACGGTCTTAACGCTTGCCGCACCTTTTTCATCTGAATTTAAAGACTTGGAATTATCATGTGTAATTAAAATTGATACTAATTTGATTCCGTTTCAAATTATT
>JBHLKM010000031.1:0-24345 GCA_048886685.1 Candidatus Hodarchaeota archaeon | reverse complement strand
ACATGAATATTTTAAATATTAAGGTTACTAACTATTAAATAGTTAATCCTAATATCAACTGGTTAAATTCAATGCGAAGTCGAAATGCAAGATATAGAATTAATTTAGAAGTTTTGTTATTCCTAGTTTTATTACTTATTCCTTTAACTATGATGTATTTTACTGTATCAAGTATATCCCCGATAGATTTAACTCGATATGATACTTTAAGAGCGAATCAACCAGATATTAATATTTTTACGCCAGAAAATAAAACTTATACAAAACCAATGAATGGTTATTATCCGGGAGTTTTTGGGTTTGAAAATGATGATATTGGAAATTTTCCTGCCAATTGGACTGATAATTCTGGGTTAAATTGCTCTGTTCAAGTTATTGGTTCTTTAGATGGTCATAACAATGTTATAGATGGATATGATAATTCTGATTCTGCTATATTTTCGATTGAAGATACTTTTGATCCCCAATCTAGTGGTACAATTGAATTTTGGGTTAGAACTAATGATACTACCTATTATACGAATGTAGATTTCACACAAGGCGGGCTTACACTATTTAATTTCGTTATTGAGATTGATAAATTTAGGTATTACAATGGGTCTTGGGTTAGTTTTGAAGACGCTAATGATAATATCTGGTATCACGTAAGAATTGATTTCGATTGTACGACTGGGGGTTATATGGGACTATCCCAATATCAATATAAAATTTATATAAATGGTAATGATTATGGAATCATTGGCTTTTGGAACACTGGTACACATATAGATAGGATTGTAGTAAAATCACATAATTTGCATAAGGGATATCATTCTTATTTCGATGCATTCGGTCATAGTTGGGACTATTTTTATGATGTGGGTGATAATAAAAATGAAGGATTATTACTTAGTTTCGATATTAGTATTCCGTATGATTGGATATCATATTCATTTGA
Organism: Candidatus Hodarchaeota archaeon; assembly: GCA_048886685.1. Taxonomy (GTDB): domain Archaea; phylum Asgardarchaeota; class Lokiarchaeia; order Sigyniarchaeales; family SOKP01; genus Loki-b32. The sequence goes on along the minus strand of JBHLKM010000031.1, from coordinate 23,408 downwards.
TCAGACCGCCAAAAGGGTAATTTATGGCAATATTACTATTGTATTTCCTGAAAATGGACTCCATTCGATTCAAATAATTGGTGAGGATGCTGGAACTCTAATTTTCTCTGATATTAGATACTTTACAGTTAATAAAGACCCTTATATTAAAATTACAACTCCCCAAAATCAAACCTATTATAATCCAATGCGTGGATACTACTCTGCGACATTTGGGTTTGAAAATGATGATATTGGAAATTTTCCTGCCAATTGGACTGATGGTTCCGGATCAAATTGCTCTGTTCAAGTTATTGATACTTTAGATGGTCACAGCCATGTTTTAGATTGTTTTGATAACTCTGATTCAAATATTTCTTCAATTGATACCGAATTTTCAAATCAATCAAGTGGTACTATAGAGTTTTGGGTGAGAACCACAAATGCTACTTTATATACGGATATTGATTTCTTGATAAGCGGGACTCAGGTATTTACTTTTATCATTGAAAATGAACAATTCAATTATTGGAATGGTTCTGTTATGAACTATATCGCTAATGCTTATGATAACCTCTGGTATCATATAAAAATCGAATTTGAGTGTACAACAGGAGGGTTTGGTGGTCTCTCACAGTATCAATATAAGGTTTATATTAATGATGTAGATTATGGCGTGATTAACTTTTGGCGTAATCGTACAGCTATTAACAGGATAATAATAAAAACGCATTATTTGAATAAGGGTTATCATTCTTATTTCGATGCTTTTGGATTTAGTTGGGATCAGAGCTACATTGTTGGAGATAATCTAAGAGAAGGATTATTACTTAGTTTCAAAACTGATATTGCTTTTGATTGGATAGGATATTCACTAGATGGAAATATGAATAAGACAATTCTTGGAAATACTACTTTAGTACTACCTGTCGATGGTGTACATAGAATTCAAGTGTTTGGGGTTGATTGGCAAGGATCAAAAGTCCAATCTACAATTAGATATTTCACAATTAACACTAATCCTTTGATAGAAATTATCACTCCCAAGAATCAAACTTATTTTGGTCCTATGAGTTCATATTATCCAGGAACTTTTGGTTTTGAAAACGATAATAGTGGGATTTTTCCATCTCATTGGATTGATAACTCAGGAATAAATTGTACGGTTCAAGTTATTGATTCCTTAGGTGGTCATAATCGTGTTATAGATTGTTATGATAATTCTGGGACAGAAATCTATTCCATTACTAATGAATTTAAGGCTAGGCAAAATGGAACAGTTGAATTTTGGGTAAGAACAACAGATTCTGCGTTATATACAGATATAGATTTTAGAAAAGCTAGTATAACACTTTTTAATATTATTATAGATGAAGGTAAATTTCGATATTATGATGGAAGCTGGCATGACATTGAAAATGCTGATGATAATATATGGTATCATATTAGAATAGATTTTGAGTGTACAACAGGAGGATATGAAGGTTTATCGCAATATCAATATAGAGTCTTTATTAACGATATTGATTATGGTGCACTTGGATTTTGGCTTGATGATATATATATCGATGAGATTTTAATAAAATCTCGTTATGGTGATACTTCATATCATTCTTATTTTGATGCTTTTGGATATAGTTGGGATCCAAATTATAATATAGGAGATAATAGGAAGGAAGGATTAATATTAAGCTTTAAATCCAATATCGGTTTAGAGTGGATAAGTTATTCTCTTGATGGTATGTTAAATAAACCAATTCTAGGAAATATTACTATTGTTATGCCAGAAGATGGATTACATAAAATTCAGATAGTTGGTACTGATATACAAGGGATTACTTTTTACTCAAATTTAAAATACTTCTCAATTTCCCGATATCCCATAATCATTATTAATTCCCCGAGTCAATATGAGGTTTATGGTAAACTTGCTCCTAGTTTTAACTTAACCATTTTAGGACAAAGTTTAGATACATTTTGGTATACTCTAGATGCTGGAATCACAAATTTAACAATTAATGAATTGACGGGAAATATTGATCAAAATGAATGGAATAATAAAGAAAATGGAAGAGTGACAATTACTTTTTATGCAAATAACACCCAAGGTTTTGTATCAATGGTAGAATTGATAGTAATTAAATGCATTTCTGGAAAAACTACCCGAGCAATCCCCGGTTTCGATTTATTCATAATTTTTAGTTTATTTAGCATTATTTCGATGAAACTAATCAAAAAATGGTTAACTGAGAAAGTGAAGAACTAAAGAGAAAAACAAGAAATTATTATATGAAATTGTATGTGATAAGGATTTATAGTAATGTAAATCTAAACGAGCTTATTAAATATTAATGACAAGAATTTGTTAGTGTTAACAATTTTGATTTACTTAGTAAGCTCTCTTCTTTTAGGTCGTAAATCTTTACTATGGCAACGTCTACATTTCTTTGCTCTAACGGGATTTAAAGCTCCACATTTTCGGCAAACACTTTTCTCCAATAAATGATATCGGGCGATTCTTCGTTTCGCTGGGTCATCAATCGGCATTTTTCTCAGTATTCCTTTTCTTTTAATTGCTTAAGATCTTACTTAGAAATAATAAATATAAGAATAATTTCAAAAACACACGATTCAAAATAAAATTTTTGATTAAATTATTGTAGAATATGATAAAATTAAAATTCTATAGTAAATAGATCTATTTAACAATTACATTATCATAGCTTAGTTGAGTTACTATGCCTAGAGAAATTTTTGATGAAGAAAAATTTATAGAGTTGTCGGAATTCGCTGTTCATTGCAGAGTTAAGCGCTTAAAAGAAGTTGTTAAATTGAAACTAAGAACTAAAAAAATTCTTTATACATTTAAAACAGATCCACTAACTGCAGAAAGACTTCTAAGGAATATATCCTGTGATATTATAGAATTATAAGTTAGAAAAACTATTTTTATAAGTTAGTTTTTATCCTCTTTTATTAAGAGAATTCGTAAATATAGATATTAAATTATTACTTTTCCTTGTTGAAAAGGATAATTATATATTTTACAATTTAGATCATGTAAATAAAGGTATAAATTAGATATATTATAATTTTAAATTCTATTAATCATCAAGTTTTACGCATGATCCAATCACTTTATATCTTTCAAAGCAATACAAAGAAGTTGTTATATAACAAGAATTTTCAAAGCGATGAAAAAATGGAAATGTTTAGCTCCTTTTTTTCTGCACTCCAAACTTTTGTGTCTGAATTAACTGAGAGTAGCACAGAGTCACTAAGTACAATTGAATTAGGGGCGTATCTCGTTCTTATTTCAAGGATAAATGAAGTAGCTTCTGATTTAGTAATCATAATTGATAGTGAAGATATAAAAGAAGCTCAGAAAATGATCCCTAAGATTATCAAGATTATAATGGATCATAGTGAATTATTCACTAATTGGAATCAAGAGCCGGAGAAGCTTGAAATATTTGATTTAACAATTATAAAGCTAATTCTATCTAATAAGAAGTTAATTTCTGAATCCTCTTTAACTAACAATCAGAGTTCTATTTTAAAATCAATTTGGGAACAAAAGGGTGCTCTTTCTGAACAATTGAGAGAAAATTTATTGGAGGAAAAAGAGGAGCTCACCACACAATATTTAGTTGAGGAAAATTATCTAGAAAAATATGAAATTTCTAAGAAGTTAATTGATATTTCCGAAAAACTTCGAGATGATGAGAAATTTATTGAATATCAAACAGAAGCAAAATCTCTCAGAGATGAAATTAAAGATCGGAGACTTAGATTACAATATTATTTAGATATGGTAAAAGAGTCTTTAGAATATTCAAAATATTCAGAGACTTACTCCTATCTATATTCTCTCTGTTTGAAGCTTAAAAATTTTGCTGATTTTGATACGATTGAGAAATATAAAGCAATAGCAAAAACTGTGTTAAATAGAGAAAAAGTGTCTAAAGTAGAATTTAGAGACGTTATTAAAGAAATCTTGACTATTGAAGATGAAATTGATAAGATTCTTACTGTAAAAATATAAAATTGGCATATATATTTCTTTTAAAAGCAAATTGAAATCATAGAGATAAAGCATTTAAAGAAACAGTTTAAGGATCTTTATCATAAAATTAATTAAATATATTTAATTGATCTCAATTACCATAGATCTCCTAAAGCATTTAGGTAGACTAATATTAAAATCGATCTCTTCTCTCGAGTTTAAATAATATGAAAATACTCCCTGCGGATAAAACTTGTATAAATTCTGGTTTCTTGTGTAGTAATTGTCAAGCCAGGCTTGATGCCGGTGAAATTACTGAATTCGAGATCGATTTGGCAAAGGATCTTTTAGAATTAGAGGAAGTTAATGAACAGTTTGTATTTTTAAAAGATGTCTCTTTTTATAAGGCAATTGATTATGAAGATCTTATAATTCTTGTAATAGGGAAGAGGGATAAATTACATATAACTCCAGAATTGTTGGACTGGATAAAAGAGACTTATGAAGTAGATAATATAATCTTAGTTGAAAAAACTAACAAGCCTCGACCAATAATAGAAGCTTTAATTAATCCGTACAAATTAATTTCCCTAAATGAAATATTCTTAGCAACTGGTGATGTTCAATTTAGAGCTGTTTTATGGGAAGATGATAGAGAGAACCTTTTGTTTACTAAAGAAGAACTTGAAGAACTGATTTTTGAATTGACTGGTAATGTTATTCGGGTGGAGTTTCAATGATAATCGATAAAATTTAATTAATTATATTCCTAATATTTAATAGAACTAATGTGGAAGAATATAAACAAGTAATTTTAATAAGAACAGATTTGAAAATGAGCACAGGAAAAAAGTGTGCTCAATCATGTCATGCAAGTGTTTCAGCATCAGATCTAGTTCGTATTCAAAATAAAAGTATTTGGAAAAATTGGAAGAACTCTGGGCAGAAAAAGGTAGTTCTTAAGATAAGTAATTTGGAAGAACTAAAAGAAATAGTTAAAAAGTTAGAATCTAATAAAGTGCCATATTTTATTGTAAAAGATGCGGGACTCACTCAGTTGGCTCCTGGTACAACAACTTCTGTAGGCATTGGTCCAGATATATCAGAAGAAATTGATAAGATTACCGGAGATCTCAAATTATTATAATGGTATAAATGTAGGCTAAAAAAAAATTGTTAGATAAAGAAAAAAGTAGCATTACTTATTCTTTTAAAGATAACAATGAAAAGGAAGTAGAAAAGTTCGTTGGAATTGAAATTTATGCTACTCACAAAATAAATGGAATTAAGGGAGAATATAAAACTCTTTTTAAAGATTTTATAGTGAAAGAGATAGATAAGAATGGGAGAATACTAGATATAAAGGAGGATTATTCAAGCCCTAATTTTTCGAAGGAATTAATAGATAAATATACTACATTTAACTTAGTCAAAATTAATAAGGATACTTTTGAAGCGGTTAAAAAAATTAGGAAAGCTCTTAAGATCCCAAATAATTTAATTAGTTATTCTGGACTAAAAGATAAGCAGGCTATTTCTGTCCAAAAGATTTCTATCAAGGGAAATTATATTGATCAATTAAAGAATCTGAAATTACACGATATTTTTATTAGAAGTGTTTATCCTTCCAAAAAACCAGTCAAATTGGGTAGCCATTTAGGCAATAATTTCACAATAACAATTAGAAACCTTGATACCACTAAAGAAATTAAACATAATATAGAAAAAAACCTAAAGTTCCTAAGAAATTTTGGTTTCCCTAACTATTTTGGACTTCAAAGGTTTGGAAATTATCGACCTAATTCGCATATTATAGGGTGTTTCCTGCTGGAAGGTCATTATCAAAAAGCATACGAAGAATATGTGTTAACAACTTACTCTACTGAACCTGAAGATTCGAGAAAAGTAAGAAGTGAACTCTCGATGGATGGGAATTTAGAGAAAGCTTATAATAATTTTCCTAAAATTTTGCAATATGAACGGGATATGATTAATTATTTAATTGAAAATCCAGGAGATTATCAAGGAGCTATAGATACATTACCAACCGACTTGATAAGATTACTAATTAGTTCATTTCAATCGTATTTATTCAATAGAATGCTTTCCTTAAGGGTAAAGAAAGGAATCCCGTTATTTAAACCAGTTAAAGGAGATGTAATATGCATACTAGATGATTATAATGGAAGTGTTACCAAGGTAAAATATATTTTTGGAGGAACCTATGACAAATATTTAAAACAAGCTCTGAAATTAAATCGAGCTTCAATAGTCTTACCTATTATTGGCAACAATACAAATATGGATGAATACCCCTTAATGAAAGGTATTTACAAAGAAATAGTTAAATCAGATCAGATAGATGAAAATATCTTTCTTAGTAAATATATAAATGGGAGTGAATTCAAAGGTTCGCTTAGAGCTATGACGGTTAAACCTAGTGGTTTAAAAATGGTTGAACTCACAGATGATGAGTTTTATCACGGTAAGAAGAAAATAAAAATTGAATTTTCACTTCAAAAGGGTTGTTATGCAACAATGTTATTAAGAGAGCTAATTAAATGAAATTATATAATAATCTCATAGGATTTTTGAGTTTCTATTCCGAATATGTCAATTAATTTGATTGATAAATTGTATTTTCCTGACATATTATAAGGATATGGTTTAGATTTTAACATTAATTCTCTCTTTTTTGGAGTTCTAAAAGAAACCCACATGTTATTGAAAAATTGGTCATTAAAATCATAATCTATTGCCCAATAGTCAATCCAATCTGAAAAAGACTTAATTTTATTCCTAATTTTTTTAGAGACTAAATTGAGATGAGGTATAGAATAATCGATAAGTTCAATCATTACAGAATTATCATTTTGGTATATTTCTATATTAAATTGTGGACTTTCTTGTCTTGTATAAACAGGTTCAATTTGATTTTTATTTTCTAAAAATTCCTTAGAAATCAACTGCACTTCATTTCTATCGACAAGTGAAAGAATTTTAAAAGAATGAAATGGTTTATTGTATTTTTTTTTCCAATTTAAGATGTCATTACTACTGCTTATATCAAGAATTCGTTTTCTTGACATATGAATTGCATTTTTATTTACATCACATCCAATCCAACGTCGTCCTAATTTCTCTGCTACTACCAGAGTAGTACCAGAACCACAAAAGAAATCAGCTACTATATCTTTTTCATTTGTTGATGCTAAAATTATTCTCTTTAGCAAGCGTTCAGGTTTTTGTGTAGAAAAACCTTGATATTCTGTGGTATTTGCCCTTATATATGGTATATCGTTCCAAACATCTCTAGGGAAAATTCCTTCTTGTTCTACATAAACCTTTCGAGATAATTTCTTTCCATTATGGCTTCCACCTCGATAATAAAATGTTCCTTGTTCATCTTTCTTTAAGGCATTTTTAACTCGATTTGAGTATTCCATATATATATTTGGGTCATCATTAAAAACATAATCTTCTGATTTTGAATAAAAAAGGAGTGTATCATAAGATCTTATAAAAAAGCGTCTCGTTTTAACTGATGCTGCTGGGTACGCCCAAACAATTTCATTTCTAAAATTATCTATACCAAAAATTTCATCCAATATTACTTTTACATAATGAGAGATGTGCCAATCTAAATGTACATATATTGAACCATTATAAGTTAATAATCGTTTCATATCCACAAGTCTTTCTTGCAAAAATGTTAAATAAGAATCTAATCCCTCTTTCCACTTATCTTTATAAGCTAAATCATCGATATATTTTCCATCTTGACCTATTTGAATCTTAAGATTAAAATCTCCTCCAGTTGCAAATGGGGGATCAATATAAATAAGAGATATTTTATTTTCGAATGTGTCTAATAAAGAATTTATTATCTCTCTATTTTCTCCCCAAAAAAGTAAGTTTTGCCATTTTTCTTCTGATTTAATACCAAAATCCTTCGACTGATAATTGTCAAGAATATGAAAAGGTGTATTTCTAAATCTTTTTGAAAAGATTTCTTTACTATTTTTTTTACCTTTCCATTTCAAATTTACCATAAATATTGATAAGAAGGGAAAAATTATATTTTTACTTTAATTTTTAAATTTATATTTTTGATAAAAATACAATAAGTTGATACAAATATATGCTCGATGAGTTAGGAGATTGGAGAAAAACACATTTTACAAAAGAAGTTACGCCCGAATTAGTAGGAAATGAAGTTATTTTAGGTGGATGGGTTCGAAATTTTCGAGATCTGGGGGGATTAAAATTTTTGTCTCTTCAAGATAAATATGGAGAACGGCAAATTACCTTAAAAAAAGGAACCATTTCTGATGAAATTTTTGATAAAACTAAGGTTGGGTATCAGTATTGCATAATGGTAAAAGGTAAAGTTAAAGCATTTAAAACAGCACCAGGTGGAATTGAAATAATCCCTACTGATATAAAAATATTAAATCGAACTCCCGATAAATTACCTATCGATATGACAGGGGAAACAATTTCAGAATTAGACCTTAGATTAAACCATAGAGCGCTAGATTTAAGATCCCTTCGAAATCAAGCCATTTTTGAGATTAGAGGAGAAATACTTAGATCAATTAGACGCTTTTTATTTGAAAGATCTTTTACAGAGATCACCACTCCCAAAATCATAGGATCTGCCACAGAAGGGGGTACTGAATTGTTTCCCATTATGTATTTCGAAAGAGAAGCTTTCTTAACCCAATCTGCTCAATTATATAAAGAACAACTCAGTGGAGTATATGAAAGGGTTTTTGAAATAAGTGATTGTTTTAGAGCTGAAAAAAGTCGGACAAAAAGACATCTATGTGAAATCTTTACTTTAGATGTAGAAATGGGATTCGCAACAATGAAGGATATTATGGAATTATTAGAGGAATTGGTATACAATGTTATTAAAGATATTAGAGATAATAAAATGGAGGAGTTGAGATTTTTAGAGATGGAAGATAAAACTACTTTACCTAAAATACCATTTCCAAGGTATAGATACGAAGAAATTATTGATCTAATTAATAATAAATTTGGATTTAACTTTGAATTCGGAGAAGAGCCTTCAACTGAAGCGCTTAGAAAATTAGGAGAAGAATTACCAGGTTATTATTACATTTCCCATTATCCAATGTCAATTAAACCATTTTATATTATGCCTTCAAAAGATCCTAAATATAGTGAGTCATTCGACTTACAAAAAGGGATGTTAGAATTAACATCAGGAGGAACTAGAGTTCATAATAAAGCCCAATTAATTAATGCTTTGGAGTCAAAAGGTCTTAATTCAGATTCTTTTGAGTCACATCTTAGGTCATTTGATTATGGAATGCCGCCTCATGCTGGATTCGGGTTAGGGATAGATCGATGGCTTACTATGATAAGTGGATTAGATGACATACGAGAAGCAGTCATGTATCCAAGAACACCAGATCGTCTAGAACCTTAAAATTATTTATCCGTTATATTTTTTCTAAAATTACACTAAATATTAAAATTATGAGCGACGATTATATTCAAGATTATATACGAGCTGGAAAAGGAGTTATTGCTGCAAAGAAATTAGCAAAAGGTATTATTAAACCTGGAGTGCCATTCTTGGAGATAGCTAACAGATGCGAAGCAGAAATACTGAAAGCTGGATGTGATTTATCTTTTCCAATAAATATGTCTTTAAATGAAATTGCAGCCCATTATAGCCCAGAAATTGACGATAAAACAATTATCCCTGAAAAAGGTCTATTAAAAATTGATATTGGTGCTCTTTTTAACGGATATATTGCAGATTCTGCTTTTACTATTAATTTGGATGATGATCCTAAACTTCAAAATTATATTGACGCTGCAAGAGAAGCTCTTGATGCAGCTATAGAACTGTTTAATCCTGGGATTAAATTGTACGAATTGGGTGAAGTGATTGCCCAAAAAATTATAAATAGAGGATTAAGACCAATAACAAATCTAGGAGGTCATGAGTTAAAGCAATATAATTTGCATGCGGGCCCATTTATCCCGAATTATAAAGAAAAAATACATAATCAAGAATTAAAACCAGGAGATGCTTATGCATGTGAACCATTTGCTACTTCTGGAGTAGGGAAAGTTCAAAATGGAAAGTATTCATATATATATCGATTTGTAAAAAGAGTTAAAAAAAATATGCCTTATGAACAACAAGGGTATATGAATGGAATCGAGAAGAACTTCAACCATCTCCCTTTTTCTCCTCGCTGGATAGTAAATAATAATCTTATTCCTAAATCTAAAATTCAGAGAACAATTGAATCATTTTTGGGAAGAAAGATTTTAGATAAATATCCCATTTTAATAGAAGTAAGTAAGGAACCCGTAGCTCAAGAAGAACATACAATTGTATTGGACACGGATGGAAATAAAATTGTCACTACAAAAGAATAAGATAATAGAAAATATAATAGCGATAATATTATGTGCTGGGGAGGGAACACGGATAAGTAATTTTATTCATAATATACCAAAACCATTAATTGAAATATACGGAAAGCCAATTCTCTCTCATTTAATTTTCAATCTAAATAAACGAAAATTATCATCAATTATTATCATAACTGGACATCTAAGAGAGAGTATAGAAGAATACATCTCTTCCCTTAAGAAAAAAGATGAATCACTCCAAAATAAAATATTACTACTTAACTCTGGTAACAATTACAAAAGGGGACCATTATATTCTTTTCTTTCTATAATAAAAAGTAAATCTATTATTAAAAAAAGTAAAATCTACTTAGTCTTTCCTGGTGATACTTATTATGAATCAATTTTATTGGAAGAAATTTTTCATTTTATCTCAAACAATCCTACTTGTATAAGAGATAAATCAATAATATTTTACCAGAAAATGAAAGCAATTAATCTAAAAACAAAATTAAATCCTGAAAAACTCATTTCAATTGCTAAAATTGAAAAAACGAAATCAAAAGAAATAATAGTTAAAGAACTACAGCAATTTAAACTAAGCGATATTAGTGAAAATGAAGAAATTAATCTAATTGTACCTTTATTTGTTTTTAATCATAGAATTCTTAATAAAATTATAGAAACCGAAAGAAAAATTTCAGCAACCACAATTAAAGAAATATTTAACCATATAAATAAGCAAAAGAATATACTTTATGGAGTTCCCATCGATCCCAAATACAGATTCAATGATATCGATACAAAATCAGATCTATTGAGCTTAAAATAAAAAAAAGGGAAAAGGACAATAGGCGCTCCGATTTTTCTTTGTTTCAAAGGAATGTATAGAATCATTATCCTATGAAGCAATTATGTAATCAAAGCTCCTATTATAAAAAAACTCTCATTTAAAACCATATTTCTCATTGTTTCATTGTCTCGTGAATACAATTTTAATACAACTTAATCAAAACTCAATCCTCAGAGTAATAATGTCTCAATGCTAAAATTTTTATATATTCAATGATGGATTAAATGAAGGACTTATGATTTTGCTCCAATATGCTAATTTTAAAGATTGGTTGACAGAATTCATTCGAATGTTAACCTCTCTGTAGTTTCGTATTAAGCATTTCAGGAACATATGGGAAATAATCTTTTGAAATAGAGTGTTATATTATTAAATCATTAGGTATCAAAAAAAATCTCGTAAAAAGGAATCAGTTTCTCTAAAGCAAACAATAAATTCGGTGTTTGAACCGCATCTAATTCCAATGCAAACCTATTATCCTCTTCAACTCACTATATGATAAAAGAAGTATTTAAATTTTGTTATTAAATATAATAATAATTATTTAGATTTCATTGAGGAAATAATTAATGAATCGAATTAAAATAATATAAATATCTATAATTACATTATTTATAAAATATGAATAGTGATGCAGGTTTAATCCCCATAAAGATGGATTTATTTGGGATAGGAACATTAGAGGGTGAAATTATCAGACATATTGCCCCACTTTCTGCAGATGCTATAATTGAAAAATTACCAATTAATCTAAGAGGTAGATTTAGCTTTGGTTCGAAGAATTACTGGACACTTCCAGGGTTAGGAATTTTTAAAGGTACAAATTCAAAATCGATAAAAGATGTAGAGAAAGGAGAAATTGTATATAATCCTAAAACAGATGAGTTAGTAATCCTTATCGAAAATATGCAAATGCCAAATAAAGTGAATAAAGTAGGTAAAGTGAAAACAAACCTTGAATTATTATTAAAAGCAAGAAATGGATTGAATATGAAAATATCTAGAAAATCTTAGAATTATGGCAGTTCCAAAGAAATTAATTATAGTATTCACCTGTTTTTATATAATCATAATTATTTATATCCTCCTTTTTCTATTCATTCCAGAAGTTCAAAATGTAATAATTCAGTTTAGAGAGAATCTAAATGTTATAACTGAGGGAACTAATTATTATTTGGCGCTTCTTATTTCTCTGGGGATATGTTTTCTAGGTTCTGCTTCAATAGGTTTTCCTATACCTTTTCCATTTGTTATATTTTCCTTATCAAATTCAATATTGTTTAGATATTTTGATTCCGGTTTTACTATTTCCCAAACTTTGGCATCAGGAGGTTTTTGGATTGAAATTATAGGCATTACCCTTGTGGGGGGTTTAGGGAGTGCCTTAGGGGAATTAACCGGTTATTCAGTGGGGTATGGAACAAAAAGAATTGCAGAAGAAAGGCATTCAGAATTGTTAAATAATGTAGACGGATTCGGGAAATTAGTTTTAGAAAATCAGAAACGTACACCGCTCTACATCTTTCTTTTTGCTTTAACTCCGCTTCCTGACGATATTCTATTCATACCTTTAGGAATGTTAAAATATCCCTTTTGGAAATGTATTATTCCAGGATGGTTAGGGAAGAACTTCACGATATTATTTTACTGTTGTTGGCCTATTTTTATTGCACTTGGGTTTACAACTCAAGGAATTCAATCCAACAGTAAATCAAGTATTATTACAGAAGCAATTTTGCTTGTTTTAACGATCACTGTGATGTTTTTTATCATGGCATTCGATTGGTCAAAACTCATTGAAAAGAGAAAACAAAAAAGGCAGTTAAGTGGTAAAAATAGTTAAGTCATTGCTAATACTAATTTTAATGCTCATTATTTAAACAATTCTTGCAAACAAATACGGTTTTTCTCTTCTCTTTTGAGTTTTCATCAAAATAAATGCGTTTATAAATAAAATTATTACACAGTGCGCATACTTCAGATGTCCGAGACTCGTTTAATAATGGACCTAAATTTTTAAAATTAGATTTCATATACTATACTATAGATTTCGTTTGTATCGTAATTTCAATTTTCGAGACAATGTCTTTTTTATTCCCATTAAATTTAGTATTTCTGTTATTATATCGACGATTCTTGTTGTTAAAAAAGGGACGACTTCCTAAGGAAACATTAGCAATTTCTAATCGGGGGTACATACGATTTTTTAATATTTCAGCAACTTCAACTGCTGTACTTATTTCATCTCCCTCTCCTTTAATTAATAATGATTTTTTTCCCCCAGAAAATGCAAATATCGCGTCTTTAATTGATTTTTCCTTATCACTTCTGTTTCTAATAATAATAGTCGTCTCATTAACCATGAAAGAACCTCTTTCGAGAAAGAAATATAAATTTCATTAAAAAGAAGCTATACTTAATTCTATTAATATCTTATTTATATTAAATTTTTTCAAAAATTCTTAAATTGTTAATATTTACAGTCATTATTAAAGTTTAACAAAAACAAAACCATCTTTTTGTATTAAAAATTATATAAGTTTAATTCTGACCTTGTATTAAGGTCATCTAAAATTCTATAATATTCAGAGCTTCTCTCTTCAAAATATTCTATAATTTTTCTTTCATGAGTATCTAAATACTCAAAAAAAGGACTAATAATTTCAATTTTCTTAGAAAATTCATCCATTAATTTATCATACCATTCATTTGGTTTTGCTAACATGTTTTGAATTTTTTTTGACAATTTCTGTTTTCTAGCCTCAAATTTCTCGGTATCATTTTTTTCAATTAATTTATCTAATTCATCATAAGCTTCTGAGATTGTTTTCTCAATTTTTTCTCTAAATTTTGGGATTCTGTATGATTTTTTATAGAAATCTGGATCCCATTCATATAGGTAACGCTCATCCTCTTCAGCTTCTTCTTCATTATCAGTTACTTTTATATCTTCTTTTGGAACTAAAATTAAACCATAGTTCCTCTGAAGTTGAGCAAGCATTTTTTTACGTAATACTTCTTCAATAGATTTTATTTCTTTCAACACGTTGTCAATATTTCGATGAACTTCTTTGATCGTCATATCAACCTTTTGAGCCATAATTTTTTGATCTTCTTCATAATGTAAATCTATAAAATCATAAGCAGATGACATACCTAAGCCTGGATCTTTTAACCGTAAACCAGCGATACCAAGAAAATATTCTTTGGATTCTCTTTTAGAATGATCAAAAATTAATCCTATAGCAAACGGGTTTGGTATTTGGTACCCTAACTGAGTCATACAATCAATAGGACTATAGAAAAAACCGAAATTCGGATGAGTATGAAACCAGCCGATTATGAAATCATTTTTATCATCTTGGACAGATCTTTCAAATACAGATGCATCAATTTGAGCCATATCAACGTACTGTTTATTTTCATAAGTGACACCTGCTCGATCACCTACAACCATGGGTATGGCATCTTTCACAATAACTTTAGTATTATTATCTATCGTTCCTATTAAAATTCCATATACTTCACGCCATTTACTTTCGCTTATATCGTCATTTGCATATCTAATAGCATAACCAACGATTCTTTTATAAGCTTTTAGTGTTAATAAGACCGGTGTATTAAAGGGTGTAATCTTCTTTTTTTTTTTCATGTTCAAGGAAATAATTTTCCACTATGTTAGATTTTAAAAATTTAATTTCTTTTTCTATATAGAATCTAAACATATTCTAGATATTTAAATTATTTTAGTAAGAATTGATGCAAAAATGAAAATTTGTGGAATAGTAGGCTTAGCGGGTTCTGGTAAAACAACAGCTATAGAAGCAATAAAAGATTTAGGCCTTATCGTAACAATGGGTGATGTTATTCGAAATGAAGCTAAAAAAAGAAATTTAAAACCTTCTGGAAAAATTATAGGTAAAATTGCTAAAGATCTACGTGAAAAAGAGGGACCAGATATAATTGCTAAAAAATGTGTAGATTTAATTAAAAGTAAAAATGAAGATGTAATCATTGTTGACGGGATTAGATCCCTCTCAGAAGTTAACGTCTTTAGAAAGTTTTGGAAATTTCCCATTATTGCTATTATAGTTAAGGAAGAAGAAAGATTTAAACGTCTTTTTGAAAGAGGTCGTAGTGATGATCCAAAAAATATTAGTGATTTAAAGGAAAGAGATAAAAGAGAAATTCAATTTGGGCTTAATGATGTGATAAAAAACGCTGATTACAAGATTCAGAATGATTCAACGATACAGGAATTAAAAAAAAAAATTCGAAAACTTGTTCTTGAAATCATTAGATCCTACTAAAGTATGGATTACCTTTTATTTTAAATAATCAGCAATTATTTTAGCTAATGAAACTTTACTTACCTCATTATCAATTGCATCAGTACCAATTATTTCATCTGCTCCTGCTTCTAATATTCGATATTTAGCTTGATCTAATAATAATGCATGAGTAGCTACAGCGAATATTTTATTGGCTCCACTTTTTCTTGCAAGTTGTATCGCTGAAGCCATAGTTCCACCTGTAGCAATGATATCGTCCGCAATAACCACATCTTTATCTTTTAGACTCAGTGCTCCCGTCATTTTGATTTCACCTGTCTTGACATCTCGTTCTTTTTCAAAAACATTTACAGGAACATTTTCTCCAAAATGTTTGGCAAAAGCTTCTGATCTTTCTATTGCCCCCTTATCTGGGGCTATTACTACAATATCTTTTGCCCCTTTGGATGTTACATAATCAGCTAAGAGTTTCATCGAATCAATATTAATAGCTTTACAAGAACACTCATCCATAACTTCTGGGGCATGGACATCAACAGAATATAATTCATCAATTCCCATTGAATTAATAATACGAAAAATTACGTTCGCAAACTGACTTTCTCCTGGTCTAAAAATTTTATCCTGACGAGCATACGCAAGATAAGGCACAACAACAATAATTTTTGCTGCACCCATTCGTTTTACAGAATCAATCATCATAAAAAGCTCCATTAGACGACTATTTTGATTTCCACTTGAACTAGGACCTGTTGATTGAATTATTATAACTTCTTTATCGGCAATTAGAGTTTCATCTTCAATATTAATTCTTAGATAATTTTCACCGTCAGGGAACCTTTTAACTTCAGTATTTATGGCTTCAATCCCTAACTGTTTAGCTATTTTTACTCCAAGTATTTGGGACGCTGGTCCCACAATTAATACTTTTTTTACCATTTTTTTTCACCATTATATACAAATAAATAAGAATATTTCTTTTTTTCTTACTTTACAACTTCTTTAAAAATTCAAGGGAGTAATTGAAAATTTCTTCTCTATGTCCTGAAAATGTATGCTTTCCAGTATCAAACTCAAGTACATTTTCATCATTTAATCCAAGACTTTTTCTGATGTAATGCAAATTTTCAAAAGGAACTGTATCATCATCTCTACAATGTGCAATTAAGATTCTCTCATTATTTAATTGATCTTTTTTTAAAAAATATTTAGGACTAATTTTCTTAATGATTTCCTCCCCTTCATATTCTTGAACCATCGGATATCTTTCTCGAACCGTTCGGTAATCATATCTAGTACTAAGTGCAATTAATAATTTAGCTCTCTCATCTATAAAACCATGAGATAAGATAATTGCACCTCCTAGACTCCTTCCAAATAAAGCAATTTTGTCATCTAAAAGTCTATTATCTTGATTTTTAATTATCCATTCAAGAACAACATGGATATCTGAAAATATTTGGGGCATCATTTCATACCATCTAACTCCTGGCTTTAATTTTGTTTCTCCATGACCACGATAATCATATGATAGAACATAATATCCTGCGTTAGCAAATCTTTCAGAAAAGTATTTTACAAGATAACTTTCTCTGTGATTCATAAATCCTGCAAGATTGATTATCCATGGGGCCTTAGGGTTAGTATTTAAAGTAAAATATATAGTACTTTTAAGATTTATATTATCTGATATTACAGGAATATCAACATTTTCAGTAATAATATCCAACATTATGAATTTAAATTAAATTTCTTGTTTATATTTTTCAATTGCACTTTTAAGTGTCACAATCGCTAAATCCGCACAGTGTTTTTCATCCTTAGGTAATCCCATTAGTGCTCTATCTAAATCTTCAACGCCTAAATTTTCGGCAAATTTAATTGATTGACCTTCAATTAAAATTGTAGTTTGACTTCCAGTAGCAATCATTACTCCACATCCATCAGTAATATAATTTGCTTTTACAATTAAATCATCCTCTATCATTAAATAAAATCCTAGGAAATAACCTTTAGGACCTCCTCTTCGTTCTTCTAGGACAGTTATATTTTCCTCCGAAGGTTTTCCCCAATTTTGAGGATTGTAGCATAGATTTACTATTCTTTCATTATGATCCTTGATCTCATGCTTAATTATTTTCTTTTGAAGCTTTTCAACAAATTTTTCAAAGTTTTCAGACATTTTTATTCTATCAAATATATTATTCATCATTACGCGTTAAAACATGTGAATCCAATCCAGCTAGATCTTCTGTTGGTTTTTGATACCTTTTTAATATTTCAACTATTCTTTTGTTTAACCGATTATGTTCAGCAGGGCAAGTTGTTTTATTTAAGAATTCTTCACCATGACGAATAGTAGCAGTATTTTCTGTTACTTTAATAAGCTCTGTTGCTATTATACCATTGATATAAATTAAATCTGCCAGCATATTTTTAATATACAACAAAATTGCAATTTGTTCAGACATAAATTAGAAAAAGTTGCTTAAAATAAAAAATTAAATTATTGGTTAAACTATAATTTAATTTTATTTTTAAATTTAGATTTGATTAATTATGAAAAGTTGGTAAAACCTTAGACTAAAAAGATTTTCACGATGGATTGCTATCATTAGCACTGATTTTAATTATCTTTTCAGTATTATTACTTTTTCATTAATTTCTCAATAGCAGATTCAATCATCTTGAGCTTTGTGGAGTACTTTTCCATTAATTCCGCGAACTTCTCGATTTCTATCTCATTATTCTCATTTAATACTTTCAACTCATTTATAGTTCGAACTACACCAGCTTTTTGATCCATTAGTTTTTCTTTTTTACTATAAGGTATTTTTTCCTCCAACTTTTTCCTTTGGTAAGCCTTAAATCTCTTAATATTTAAATCTTTAGGTACAAATTTAGTTAAATATATAATATTTTTAGGTACAAATGGCGCAAGGTTTTCAGGAATAATAATTATCGGTTCTGGATCTTGTATTTTTTTTATATCTTCGTAATCCAACGGATCTACATCATTTTGGTTAAGATTATCATTAACTATAGATAAATTGAGCTCAATAGTTTCTTTCTCATCGATTGAGAGCGATATATTCTTGATCATATCTTCCCAGATATCTTTTGCTTTACTATAATACCAGAAAGCTTTTTGTTCAAGCTTTTTAACTTTCTCTTTATTGATATTAGTTATCGATGATTCCAAAGAAGCCTGAGC
Source organism: Candidatus Hodarchaeota archaeon (assembly GCA_048886685.1). Classification (GTDB taxonomy): domain Archaea; phylum Asgardarchaeota; class Lokiarchaeia; order Sigyniarchaeales; family SOKP01; genus Loki-b32. Next base: position 4,659 of record JBHLKM010000031.1, on the reverse strand, counting down.
TTTAAGATGGCAAGCTTTTCCCATATCATAATGAAATTGAGCTCTTATCTGTTGCTTTTTTTTCTCCATATGTTGTTTTAAATAAAACAATCTTTTTGATAATAAACTAAGTCCTGCATATAATTTTGAAGCAAAGTAAATATTATTATTAGTTTCTTCTCGTAATGCAGCAATACTTTGAGCAAGAATTCTTGATTCTTCTGAATTCAATTCTAAATTTTCAGAATCAAGTGTTACCCCTATATCTTTTTGATTAATAACTGCAGCACTAAAATATGCTGAAGTTTTATACATTTTACTGCACTCTGTCATTGCGATTATTGCATTCTCCCATTCTCCATCATCTTCATATTTCTCAGAAAGCTGAGAATAAGCTCTTGCCATAACCCAAAGAACACGAGCACATTCAAACATTATATCTTGAATCTCTATTTCTTTGTTAATTAAAAGATCTTGGAAAGTCCTAGTAATATCCAAATCTGCTAAAATCTCTTTATGATTTGCGTTCTGATAATTTCTATTTAAGGCTTTCGTATATTCTAAAACGAGATTTAAATCATCAAGAGTAAAATATTCATCTTCTTTTACTATAGCAGCTTCAATTTTTTTAATCTTGAAGTGCAGATATCGAATCCGCATACTGGTTTCTTCATCAAAAAACATCAGAATCAGCTTTTTTTATTAGAGTTGAGTTAAGTAAAAATATTCATAGTTTCCTTTAAAACCTTTTGAATAACACTAATCGTTCAATTTTCATTCAATTACATTTGTAGTAAAGCTCTCTAGTTATAGGGTATTATAATTTCTTTAATATATTTAATGTCATCTTGAACAGTTTTATTATATGGAGATTCATCATAATCTTCAGGTTCTCCTTGGAAATCTACAAAATATTCAAGAACCTCATCATCAGAACATAGATGGAAAATATTCTCTATATCTGTATTCATTTTATACTGAAATCCAACTTATAATAAAAATAGGAAAACTGAAAAAAAATATTATTTACTTTTTTGATTTTGAAACAGTATAATAGGTTTCTTCAAGTAAACTAAGATATTCTAGTAATACTTTATCTGTTTTAGATTTTTGTTCATGTGTTCGCTTAATAACATTTAAAAGATATTTGGGAAAAAATATATTAATATAAAAGTCTGTAAGGAGGGTATAATATTCTATTCCATTCTCATCCTTGAAGACTTTTATCATATTTGTATCCCATAGCTTCTTTAGTACACTATAAATATCACTGACTCCTTTAGTTTTTAATTTTTCAAAATCTTTCATCGTGACTATAGCAGTTCTTAATAAACGGACAGTTTCATATACTTCAGGATCGATTAAAATGTTAAGAAGCTCAAGAGAATCTTCTTCAGCTGGCTGATATTCATTGAAGAATTTCAGAACTTCATCTTGATAAAACTTAGTAAGTTGTGCTGGTAAGCCATAACTAACAGGATCTTTAAATATTGTGTCAGCAGGTACCCTTATCATGAAAATTTCTTTTGTAAGAAAGATAAGCTCGGAAGGAATTCCTTTTACTGAAGTTATTTTTATTAATTCGATCTTAATAAGGTCCGCTAAAATCGCTTCTAGATCGATAATACCTTCTAATTTGCTGTCTTTCACCCATATATTCAACTCTGATTTGGTAATTACTCCATAATCTCTTAAGATATTAATTACCATTCGTTTGATATCATCTTGATAATAATAGATCAGATTTTGCTCACCAGTGAGAGAAGGATAGACCGATAAGCGCTGGAAAAGTGAGGGAACCATCTGTAGATATATATCATCATCAAGATTTTGAAGTATCAATTGTGCGACATTGGGCATTGCTCCTTCATAAATATCAGGATCATCATCAATACTTAAAATTAAAATAACATAATAAGCTGATTCCGGACCAGTATAATATGATAAGACGTTTAGATTACCCCTAATTAATGAAACTAAACCCTTTTCACCACTATATTCATGTGTTCCGTATATTTGCATCAAAGTTTTATCTGAAACATTAAGATCTTCTGGGTATTTTGCCATGATCTCTGATCCAATTCTTTCATCCCATTTCATTAATATTAGTCCTAATGGTTTTAGATAATGTTCTTCTTCTGAGGTGACCTGCTTTAGTTGAGGTATCTTTTTGCTTCTTTTAATTCCGATGCCTAATATATCTCCTAATGAAAGTCCAACAGCACTCCACCTATCTCTTACTATCTCTCCAACAAAAATTTCTTTTGTTTGATATAGCAAGGATTCTGAGATTAATTTTCCCCCTTTAATTTCTTTTTGCATCTGTCTTACATTTTTAACAAAAGTTGGAATTGTTGCATGCTTATATACCCTATAGCCAACTATGCTTCCAACAGTTGCGAGAATAGCAAATACAATTATTAAAAAGTAAAACATTGGCATACCTGGGAATATCTCTTCCATTTCAACTGTAATGGTGATTAAGAATTCTTCTGAAAAGTAGTCCTCTCTGGTAATGTTGATAATTCCTGTGAGAGTTTTTGATGCGAAAAAGGCGTTCACATTGCTAGTTGGGAAATTAAGAATGTATGTTCCATTAGTATCTTCATTGAATTGGTATTCTATACCACTTATCATCAGTCTAACAGAAGCATTTAATAAAGGAATTCCACCCTGCGTTGGATCAGTCAAGTTCATTTGGATTGGGACTCTATGACCTTTAACGACACTTATATGATAATTTTTGAAATTACTCCCTAAAGAATATGATAAAAACCTTGTCTTAATTGTTAGAAGAATCATAGCGTTTTTATACTCATAATTATCTTTCTCCAAATTAACAATTAACAGATAATCTCCAACAGCTCTGATTTCAGAGTTAAAATCCAACACAAGAGATCCATCAACTTCTTGAATTAATGTTCCTTCACCATTAGCGGTTACATTTCCGTCAATATCGTATTTTTCCCACATAAAAGATTGAGTGGTTAAATCTGTAATTCTACTTCCTGTTAAGGCGTCTGTATACAAAAAGGTAAAATTCCGTGCGTCTTTAACATAAATGAATTCAAGTTCTCTATATATTTTTGAATCTCCATTTATTAAGGTTAAGCGATTCATTACCATGAAATCGAAGTCTTTTGTAGTTATCTTATAATTCTCTTTAAATACTTCAAAAATTATAGTGTAATAGTCTGCATCTACTAGCGAAGTATCTATACTCAATATAAATTCTCCCAAACTAGGATAATAATCTACAATTCCAAATATATCGGGTGATTCTTGTATAACATACGTTACAGTCCCTAATGTTTCGTAGGTAACTGTTCTTAAGTAACCGATTTTAAAAGAAAGCGTGAAATTAACTGGTTGATTTGTTTCAATTGAGGCTAAATATAAGCTATCTTTATTAAAACCATTTAACGAAAATATCCCTTGTCCAGGAAGAGTGTTTATTACGGTATATGTTTGACCTCCAATTGTTATGTTCATGGCAACCTCTGAAGGAGAAAAGGTTTTAGTTTTGTTATTTATACCACTTATTAACAAAACTGCGTATTCTTCACCCCAATCATTTGTTAAACTTAATTGATAAGTTCCACCATTAGGAATATTTTCCTGGATGTATGATATGTTAATAGTTTCTATATGCTTATTTTGATAAAAAGCTTGAATAAATTCAACCTTTATAATTGCATCGAATACAATATTTGGATTGCTTTCAACACTAAATAGATATTGATTATCTATGGGATATATAATTTTATCATCTATTATTAATACTCCATTTCCATTTTCATCCCCAGACCGAAGAGAATATTTAAAGTCATCCGCAGTAGAGATATTTAAATTCGTGAGGGTAGATAAGTTTATTTTCTCCCACGTAGCAGTATTGTAGCAATTTTGAATTATAAATGTAATATTCTTAATTACCCACCCCTCAGATTCAGATACAAGAGTAATTTTGTCTGAAATATTAAATTTTTCATATTGAATATTAATACCAGTTCTAATGAAATATGCGTCGGCAATGATATCTATTGTGTTATCAAATGTTCCACTAATACTGAATTCAAAATAATTATCGTGTGTCGGGCTTTCTTTATCTACATTTATGGTAATCCCCGTCCAGACTCCCAGATTATAATCCCATCCTGCATGATTAGAGGTATTAAATATGTTATTGATGCCATAAGGATCTAAGATGGATAAGTTAATATCAGATGCATTAGCATTCCACGAGATATTGTAAATATTGAATGTTATTCGCGATAAATTCCAATTCGTGGTAATATCGGGGAGAGAAAACTTAAAATTATGATCGATATCTTGAAAAATGTTCGTTTCAGTAGTAAAACTTTCAGAAATTTCCCCATACGCTTTTACCGAGAAATCAATATTGTCTGACCAATAGACTGATTGTACTGAGTCATCATTTTGGGATTGATTGAGGATTAAATTATTTTCTAATATGCTTAATTGTAGGAGTAAGTCTTGAGGAATTGAATATCCCGATTTTTGAGCTGAAACAAAAATTAAATAAGTTACATCGCTTTCTAAATTTTCTGTATTGATAAATGAATAATGAGTTCCCTTGTAATCATTTTCAATGCCCAAATTCCCAGATTGAATAAGATCTGCTCCTTTAAATATTTCATATTTCATTATATCGCTATAGGA
>JBHLKM010000030.1:0-24503 GCA_048886685.1 Candidatus Hodarchaeota archaeon | reverse complement strand
AAAAATAGAAGGAGTAAAACAGGAGCATTTAATACATTAGAAGCTTTTTCGGCAATTATTGTGCTTAATAACTTACTCTCCATCCCAAATAAATTAAAAGAAGCAGTAAGTGATTTTATCCCCTCAACTATAGGAGGACTCCCTAAAGTAACATTTCCTATTCCTAAATCCTCTTGATCAGAGATAAGTAACAAAAAACTCTTATATAACTTAAAAAGCTTTAAATAAATGAGAGATTTATCAATTTTGCTGTTACGTTCTGCAATAAGTTTCATATTAATAATATCTAATCTTTTTCTAATTCCGATTAAAATGATGTATTAATGTCTAAAATATAAAAAACTAATCTGAGGAAATAACTACATCAGAAAGTCTTTGTCTTCTAATATCAAAATCATGATCCAAATGAATTGTAATACAATGCTGATCCTTATTATCAAGATTTTTATGAACATAACTTACGGGAACAATAGGTAGTTCTGAATCAATGACAACTTTTTTTGGGACTGGAATTGGAATAACCGCTTTGCATCGATCACAATTTACTAAAACTACCTTCATATCAGGAGATTCGACTTTTTTAATCCTCTTTAAAACATCTGGGATTAGATCTGGAGAATCTATTGATACATTATCTTTTTTCTTAGGAGGCTCAGGAACGGAGGGTATATCAAGATCCTTATGCTCTTTCGTTGAATAATCTGGTTTATCGCTTATTTCTTTTGGTTTTGTGTCAGTGATTTTTTTATCAACATTTTTCACTTTTGTCACATCTTGTTTTTTTGATTCAATTTGTTTATTCTTTTTTTCCTTTTTATTGGAATTTTTATTAGTCTCCAAAACTGTCACTACGGGAATATATTTCAGACTTACATAATAATATGATATCTGAATTAATAAAAAAATTTTAACAAAATTTCTACTAATTTTTTGAAGTAATTATAAATTTAGAACTAGATTTATTTTAAATCAAAATTTAGACGCCAAAAATTTGTCTTAATTCATTATATATTTTAGATAAATCAGAAATAATTTGAGCATTATTTTGTTGAAGATAATAACTTACATATCCCGCTAAACCCTCACTATCCTTAATCCAATCTAAGAAGGCTTTAATTTCACCTTGTAATTGTGGATCTACGCTAGAACCGCCCCCTGTAGCAACCATTCTACCCGCAGTAGAGGCTCCTCCAATCTGAGATGTTTGTTGACCCAATTGGGCATTCACTTCCATGTATGGTCCTTGTGTGCTCATTGTTCCTACAGCTCTCTGAACATCCATTATAGCTCCACGAGCATCTCCATCTGGCTGGAGATAACAAATAAGTTTATGTTCCTCATCTTTTGCAGCGCAAATGCTTCCTTCCCCTGCAAATGATATTGCAACTAAACGTTCAGTCTCCATCTGCAGTATCGAATATTTTACTCCAGAAACCATTATGAACTGAGCATTTTGACCAACCCAACTTGATATTACTCTGTCTACATCTCCACTAATATCCCAATTATCTGTGGTATAAATAATTTCCTTACCCTTAATTACTGCAGCTGCAATAATGTTAGGATCTGCTTGCATTAAATTATAGACTGCGGTTGCGGGATCTACTGGCATCTTTTTTTCCTTTTTATTATAGTTTTATGAAAGGCTATTAAAAATTAGCGAAATTACATTTTATTATAAAATAATTATAAACTGATTTTTTAAAAATTTATCTATAACATTAAAATAGCATTTTATTTCTTTTTCTTAATATTTATTTTTCCAAACTTTGGTTTATAATACGATTTATATTTATCAGAGTAAACTTGACTTTCTTCTTGATATCCTAATTCAAAATTTAGTTTGTTTTTGACGAAATTTTGGTGCAAATTATCTTGTTTTTTCAAATTATTGATGTGATCATTAAGATTCTTAAGGGTATTAAATAATCTACCACATGCAGGACAAGTTGGTGACTCTTTTACTAAAAGCCCTTTAGGCTTTTTAACAATAACAGGATATTTTGTCTTTACTTTTAATCTGCCCGAGTTATACCGACAAAAATGTCTTACCAATTTCCCATACGGGGGATAATTAAAAAAAACTTTACTTCCGTGCCTGCACTCCCAATATAATACATCTGCACCACACCTTGAACATTTGCTTTGAAAAGATCGAAGATAACAATGTTTTCCGTGTGTTTTGTAAAAATGTCGCATTATATTAAGAGAAAGAACAAACTTATTAAAATGTTTCGATCTAAGTTGAAAAACAAAAATGAAAAATTGAGATTATTATTAACTGATAAATCCTCAAAACGCAAATATTTATATGTGCAAGATTGATTATGAAAATTAAATAATAGAATTTTTTAAGGGTTGAATTTGGTAGATCTTTCAATACCTCAAAAAAATTTAAATTTATGCCCAGAGTGTGGTAACAAAAATTTAATCTCTGATGATACCCGCGGTGAGATTGTTTGTAATGATTGTGGTTTAGTTTTAAGCCAAAGAATCATTGATTCAGGCCCTGAATGGAGAGCTTTCACTTCTGAAGAGGCAAATAGAAAAGTAAGAGTTGGAGCACCAACAACTTTAACTCTACATGATAAAGGATTAAGTACTATGATAGGCTGGAAAAATAAAGATGCTTTTGGGAAAACTATAAGTCCAAAAATGAAGGCTGAAGTTTATCGCCTAAGGAAATGGCATGTGAGAACCCGAACCAATAAATCTATTGATAGAAATCTAGCATATGCTATGAATGAATTGGATCGGTTTGCTTCGCAACTAAACCTTTCTAAAGATATAAAAGAATCTGCTGCTCATATTTACAGAAAAATGGCAAATAAAAATTTAATTAGAGGTAGATCGATTGAAGCAATGTTAATTGCATCAATTTACCTATCTTGTAGATTAAATAACATACCTAAAACCTTAGATGATTTCATAGAATTTGCTTCCGTTGATAAGAAAAAGATAGCTAGATGTTACAGATTAATATTAAATGAGTTAAAATTAAATATTCACGTTTCTTCCCCTATTAATTTTATCCCTCGATTTTGTGCTGATTTGAAATTATCAGGTAGAACCCAAAATAGAGCTGCATCGATTTTAGAACTAGCTAAAATGCATCGTATTACCGCTGGGAAAGCTCCAACAGGTTTAGCAGGTGCAGCTTTGTATGTTGCTGCAATACAAGAAGGAGAAAGGCGAACTCAAAAAGAAATTTCAATCGCAGCGGGTGTAACAGAAGCAACTATAAGAAATAGGTATAAAGAATTAGTTAATCATTTGAAATTTAATTTAAACATCTAATCTAAAATTGGTAGTATAAAATATATTTAGTTTCTATATTCAATAATAGAGATTTAAGACAGAAATAATTTTAACGAACCTTAATCCTTTTAATTACATCTGGTCTTTTTTTATACAAAATCCGAAATCCACAATGAGAACATTTAATCCCTGGAAGTGCGCTTAATTCTTTTTTACTTACTTCTTTCCCGCAACTCTTTCTAGCACACACATATTTCATATTACAACCAAATATTTCATAGTTAAAATATTTTTCGCTTAAGATTAGTAATCTTAAATGAGTTTAATGAAAAAGAAATAGGTTTTAAAAAATGCTTATTATATGTAAAGAGATTTTCTTTTATCATCTGTTTCTACAAGTTGAAGACTATCAAGATCCTTTTCCAGCTGATCTTTCTTAATTTGAAGATTTTTTGTAATATCATCAATATTTTCTAATGAATACTTCTTTTTGATTGGCAAAGCAAATGATTTTTTAAGCATTTCTAAAAGTGTAATTGAGGCTCTTAAATCTGTGATATCTTCGTTAATCATAGCCATATTATCTGTTTCGGCAAGAAAAACTAAACCATCAATATTAAACCGTGCTTTTGCTAGTGTTGGAATTAATCCATTTGCACCTATTATTACCCCTTTCTGAATTTTCTGACAATTAGTTACAACCAAGTAGTTATCTAATAATTCTCTATTTGTAGAACTAGCAAAAATTTTAGGAATCTTTGAATTCAGCTTTCGACTGCTTACGGGATAGGCACCTAATGCAACAATTAGTTTGATCCCATAATTATTAATTATTTCTGTAAGAAAATTAGAGATGCGGTATATCCCCTTAGGTGTTAAACTTTGAGCATCAGCAGTTATTAATATAATATCTCTTAATTCATTTGGATCTTTCCAATACAATATTTCTGCCTTAGGAGCAGATAACATACTGTCATCAACGATTGCTCCTGCGGGATAATCATCAAAAATGATATCCATTAAATTTTTTGCATTAAGTTGCCCTATTAATGAATCTAAAGCAAATTTGCCCACATCGGCAATTCCTGGCATTCCTAAAATGCATAATGGCTTTATGAAATCTTCCTTAGAAAGGTTGATATGTTGAATAATTCTAATACCTTCCATATATTAAACCTTCTTTTCACTAAAATTTGTCTAATAATAGGGTATTTTTATCAGTTTAAAATGGATATATTATCCTCATAGACACAATGTTTAGTGTAAAAGTAATATTTTCATATTATCAAAAAGTTATTTTTTAGGCAAAACCTAGATTAAATACCAAAAATATGATTTATAGTACTTGATAATAGGAAGAATAATGACAAATCTAATATACAAGTGTAAAAAGTGTGGGACATGTTGCCATGAGGTTCCTGGAGATTATGTAAAAAGAATTCCTATATATCCAGACGAAGCAGATACATTGATTGAAATAGCAAAGAAAAGAGGTGTTGATTTCAAGATAATCGAAGATTTAGTTTTTCCAGACGTTCAAAATGAGAAGATTTTAGTTTTAACTTATCGAATTAGATTAAATAATGAATCGAAGGGGTGTCCTTTCTACTATAGAACAAAAGGCTGTACAATTCATGATGTTAAACCCTTAGCTTGTCAAGCGTATCCCTTAGCTTTAAAACGTCTTGATGCTTTTAATTTTTCAATATCTATCGATCCTCTGTGTAATTTTGTTATCGATAATTACGATGATTTAGACCAAGTGGATTTGGATAAATTGAAAGAAATATTCAAGGAAGAGTATCCAAAAGCAGAAAACTTTTATCGAAAAAACAAAAAATTAATGTTTAAAATAAGAAAATTAGAGGTTACAAACAAAATTAGTATTCCTCATGAAATAGATTTAGAAGACTTTAATGATTATTTGAAAAAATGGAATCGTGCAGAAATTAGAGTAAAATAAGTTAGGAAATCTTTTTATCTTTCAAGATATTCTATTAAGAGAATTGAAACTTTATATATTCAACTTTAATTCTCTCACTAACTCTTTGAATTTGCTATCTTCTAATTCTTTAGTTATAAATTCATTAAAAGCCTCACTAATTACTTGAGCAATTATATGTTTACAAAAAATTCTTTTTCTATACACAACAACATTCTTATAGAAATCTTGACAGGAGCAAAACAATCTTGGATATATTAAATGTTCCTGATTTTGCCCCATAGCAGTCCAAACGATTCTATTTGACGGTTGATAAATATATTTTGTAATTCCTCTCTTCAATACTTCTATAACGTCATTAGATTTATCAGGGAATATGCTCTCCAAGAATGAAATGAAATCTTCATCGATTATTTGCTTCTGTTTAGCTACTTCAAAAATCTTTATTAATAAATCTTTTGACATTTTCTTGGAAAAAACTAGATGTCCTTCAATATCCAATTTTACATGGAAAAAATTAACTGTCGTTAAATATTAATAGTATCTATAAATAAAAAAGGATCAACAAAATATTGAATAATATATTATATCTCCCAACAAGATATTTCCCTGCCATATCTGGTGCTGAATTCTATTTTCAAAGAATGGCAGAGATCTTGACTTCTAGGTATAATTATCGTATCGATGTTTTTACCTCTAATGCTATAGATTTTAAAGCTTTAAGAGAGCCTACGGGAAGAATAATAAATTCTAACGAAAAATTTTTCCATAAGGTAAATTCTTTGAAAATAAAGCGATTTCCCATAAATTACAGAATTTCAGAAGAAGAAATCTTATTAAAGCTAAAAAGCATAGAATCCTTTAATTCTTTAAATCTTAGAAATGATTGTGTAAAAAAAATTATTAAAAATGGACCATATTTAGAAGATTTAATAGATCATTTCATCGAAGAAAAAAATAGGACTTATGATTTAGTTCACACAACATTTTTTCCGTATTTTAATTTAATTATAAGCTTACTCGTTGGAAAACTTATGGAAATCCCCACTATTTGTACTCCTTTTTTCCATTTTTCAAATCCGAGGTATTCAGATTCAGTTTTAAATGAAGTATTAAAAAAATTTGACCGTTTAATTGCTTGTACACATATAGAAAAAAGGATTTTAGTTAATAAATTTAAAATTCAAAAGGAAAAGATAATTGTTGTGCCAATGGGTGTGGATTATAAAATATTCGAGAGTGTACATGAAACAAGATTAAATAATTACTATTTTAAAGAAACATTTTTTCATAAAAAGGAGAAGAAATTTGGATTAGTACTCTTTTGTGGGAATAAAAATTATGAGAAAGGTGCTATTTCTATTTTAAGGGCTATTCCTTTTATTCTTGAAAAAATCAAAAAAATCTATTTTGTTTTTATCGGACCTTCGACCAAAGCTTACAATCATGAATTAACTAAAATTCAAAAACCTGAACGCGCAAGGATAATTAATTTTTCACCAGATAATTTAACAGGTTATTATGATAAAAAAAAATTAACAGCTTTCAAAGAAGCTGACATATATTTAATGCCGAGTAGGAGCGATGCTTTTGGAATAGCCTTTTTAGAGGCATGGGCAGCGGGAACACCCGTTATTGGAGCTAGAATAGGTGCTACTCCTGAAGTAATAAGGGAAAACACTGATGGCCTTTTAGTTGAATTTGATAATCCTGAAGATATTGCTCAAAAAGTAATCAAACTACTAAAGAATAAAAAATTAAAAAAGAAATTCGGATTAGCTGGTCAATATAGAGTTTCTCAAAACTATACATGGGATATAGTTGCTGAAAAAACACATAATAGTTATCAAAGTTTATTAAAAACCTAGAGTTGATGAAATTATGAATAACATTTCAGGTAATCCTTATATTATTAAAAAGAATCGAGAAGTTCATATTGATTCATTGCCATTAAATAAAATACTCGAAAAATATGAGACTCCTTTACTTATCTTTATAGAAAAAAGAATAAGAGAAAATATAAATTCCTTTGTTAACACGTTCAGAGAAGAATTTGAAAATTTTCAGTGTTTTTATTCGCTTAAAGCTAATTATTTACCTCAAATCTGTAATATTATATGTTCAGAAGGTATTGGAGCAAAAGCAGTTAGTTTACCGGAACTTAAATTAGCATTAGAAATTGGATTTTCTCCAGATAAAATAATTGTTGGTGGTCCTTATTTACCTGAAGCTCTTATTGAATTAAGCATTAAAAACAAAGTAAGAGAAATCATAATTTACAATATAAAAGAATTAAAGAAAATAAATACAATAGCCCAAAAATTTAATCATGTTCAAAATATATGTATTAGAGTGAACTCCCAGAAATATGAAAGTAAATTAGGTATAAAATTTGATGAAAATAAAGTTGCACTCCTAGAAAAATCGATAAAAACCTATGAAAATATTAAAATATCTTCAATTTTATCACATTTTAGTACCCAAATGAACAACATTGAACAATTTGAAAAAAATATTAAAAATTTAATCTCTAATTTAAAATTATTGATAAAACATGACATTTTCTTTGAAAACATAAACCTAGGAGGAGGATTTCCTGAGGCCACAGTTATGGCTCAAAAACAATTAAAAGAAATTGCTGAAACAATTAAGATCTCTTTTGAAAAATCTAATTTAAAATGTCCAAGGATAAGTTTTGAACCTGGAAGATATTTTGTAGGAGATTCTGGTCTATTTTTATCAAAAATTGTTAATGTAAGTGAAGATCGGTGGATTTTTATTGATATCGGAAACCACATTTGCCCTAAATTCGCACGTTGTTCTTTAAGATTTTATAATGCTACTCAGATTGATAAACCTCATAAATATAAAACCTCAATTGCAGGTATTGTTCCTACTGATCAAGATGTTTTAGCAAAAGATTACTTTTTTACACAAGATTTAAGGGAAGAAGATATAATTATTGTAACAAACACAGGTGCTTATTGTCTAACTTTTTCAAATCGGTTTGCTTACTCCTTACCAACAATTATTCTTATTGAAGGGAGTAAGATTAAAAAAATATTCGATCCTAATTTGAATAAAGACTTTTCTCTAAATTAAGCTGAGATCAGATAAAGAAATTGTAATACCACAATAATACATTAATTCTAATTTTTTTATTATATCTTTTTTGTAGCAAAAAAAGGTTTTTTGATTTATTATGGAATCTTTTATTAAAAAAGCACGTAAAAGAGAAATAGTCAGACCTCAGATTGAAAGCTTTGGCTATGCAAATATTAAAATAGTTGGATGTGGTGGTGCAGGGAATAATACTGTTAATAGGCTAATGAAAATTGGAATAAGAGGTGCCACATGCGTAGCTGTTAATACAGATTGTCAACATTTAGATAGTGTCGAATCTCACGTAAAAATATTAATTGGTAAAAATTTAACTAAGGGCTTAGGTGCAGGAGGAAATCCAGAGGTAGGGAGGGCTGCTGCTGAAGAATCAAGGGAAGATTTAACCAGAGTTTTGAGAGAATCCAATTTAGTTTTTATTACATGTGGAGAAGGAGGAGGTACTGGAACTGGAAGCGCACCAATTGTGGCTGAAATAGCCAAACTTGAAGGGGCAATAGTTGTAGGAGTAGTAACTCTACCATTTGAAACTGAAATAGGTCGTATAGACAAGGCTAAAATAGGTTTAAATCTATTAAAACGGTATGTTGATACCTTGGTAGTAATCGATAATAATCGATTATTAGAAATAGCTCCAAATTTACCAATAATCGAAGCATTTAGTGTTGCAGATGAAGTTTTAGCAACAATGGTTAAGGGAATCACAGAAACAATATCATTACCATCCTTAATCAATCTAGATTTTGCTGATGTAAGAACTATTTTAAGTACAGGTGGAGTTGCGATTGTTGGTGTTGGAGAATCAAACAAGAAAGAAGGTCGGGTTGAGGATGCAATTGATGATGCTTTAAATACTCCTTTATTAGATGTGAGTATTGAAGGAGCAAAAGGAGCCTTGATTCACATATGTGGGGGAAATGATATGACACTTGCCGAGGCAAATTCAGTAGCTAAAAAGATTTCTGAAAAAATGGACGTAAATGATTCAATGGTGATCTGGGGTGCTCGAGTGTCAGATGAATTTGATGGGTTTATAAGAGTTATGTTGCTAATAACGGGAATTAAATCTCCTCAAATTTTTGGAAGTGGGTATTCAATAAATAGGTCAGTTTATCCCACCAAAACAAAATCTTCAAAACTAAGCTTGTCTGATGATATTTTCAATATTGGTGAAGTTACATTTGACTAGTTCTTTTTATATTTCTTTTTAAACTAATAAGTATGATTAAAAAGTTCTCTCCAGAAATCCGAAAAGAAATTGAAGGAATTCTAAGAAAAACTCAACAATGGAAAGATCTGTTTAATATTAAGCTTGAATTTTACCATGATGGATGGGCGATTTTTTTAGAAGAAAAAAACATCTATCCTCGTTGTATTGTTATTTTTAAATCCTATGAAACTAATCAATTTTCTGTTAAAAGTTATGACATATATCTCCAAGATTACAAGAAGGAAGAATACCACGAAATATATTTGGTTGAAAGTATAAAAAACAAGACTGATCTATTAAAGGAATTAAAAGCTGTAATTTATGGAAAAGATTTGGGAAATAAGGCTATGCAAATTTATAACGAAACATTCTCAGATTAAAAATTAGAATTCTGGTTTGTATATTTGTCTGAATTCCTCTTTTTTCTTGTCGTTATATTTATTCTCTAAAAATTTCAAAACTACATGGTGAGGCATTCCTTTTATTAACATACTTATTGCTTTTCTGGCAATTTGCAAATTTTCATAAACAGCTATCACAGACACGGTCTTCCCATAAACAGAGACAAAGCATTCTGTAAACCTTTCAAGAGCTTTTCTCATTTCTCCATTTCTCCCAATTATTCGCCCTTTAACCCTTTTTATATGTTTCTCTGATTTTCCTAAAATTGAAAAGAGATTAAACACTTCGAGGTCATAATCTTCTTCGAGTAATTTCATGGCTTTTATAGGATTAAATCCTCTATTAATCGCATTTACTATTTTTTGGGCAGTGTAAACATTAAGCGGCTTGTAGTTTGGCGCGTCTAATTTTGGCAAAACTTCACAGTCTCCTGTTTTGCTATCTAAATTGATTTTGACACCAAGTTTTTCTTCAATCTCTTTCTTAATTTTACCATCCGTTCCTATTAAAACCGCTATCCGATTTTTTCCTATTTTCAATTTATCCACTATAATTCGTTATATCATTTAGTAAAGATTAAAAATTAATAAACCTCCATATTGAGTACATCATAATAAAAATCAGATGGATCTGGAGTCTCTATGCCTAATTTTTCAAAGTATTGGAAAATATTTTTAATATCTCTTGCTAAATAAACCTCAGCTTTAGGGTGTTGGATAGATACAGCTTGAGAAATGTCTATGACAACAGGACTTTGGTTATGGTATAATATATTAAATTCACTTAGATCGCCGTGTACTAATTTAGCCTTTTGGTATAACAATTTAATGAAACTTAAAATTTCATTAAAAAGTTTTATTGGTTCTTTTGGTTTTTTTATATCTTTCAAAACTGGAGCTGGTATAGATTCAAAACCAATATATTCCATTATTAAAATATTATTTTTAATAAATAAAGGTTCAGGAACACACAAATCTGCTTTATACGCTCTCTTTAGGTTTTTAAATTCTTTACTTGCCCAAAGGAAGATAATTTTTGAAACATTTTGAGGAACTTTTTTAAATCTTGGATCTCCAATGATATAATTTCTCATCCATTTTGAAGTATTGCTATCAATTTTATAAATCTTAACTGCAACTTCTTTTCCATCTAAATCATACGCTAAATAAACATTAGCCTCTTTACCAGCCGAAATAATGCCTTCTATTCCTTTTAATGGCCCATTTACTAATATTTTATTTAAATTAAAAACAGTTCTTTCATCAAAAACAGATTCAATGGCGGCTCTCTTTTTTGATTGATCTATTTTTTTAATTCTTTTATAATCAATTTTTATTTTTTCTAACTCGTCAATACCAATATTAAACTTTTTTTCTGATTCATTCTCTAGGAATTCTTCCTCGTCCTCTTCAATCTCATCTTCTTTATCTTCCAATAAGTGTTCCTCTTTATTTTTTTTTAGCTATATTCTCATTAAAAAAGTAGGAATAATCTTTAATCAATTTAATATTATTTTTACCTTTAAGTATGATTTTGTTTCTTGTAATATTTTCTACTATAAAATCTTGATTATCTATTAGTATCGTATCATTTTGGGCTATAGGTAAAAATTTTATCAAAGCTTTTAATCGATATATGTTCTTACCCTTCTGATTATCCCTTCCCACTAACTTTTTTGATCTTTTTAATAAAAAATGATATTTTGATTTTAGAAATTTTATTATATGGTTCATTAACTCGTTTGTACTTAGATACAAATCTACCCCATATTTTTGATCTTCTATTTTTGAAATATAATGTCGATGGTCTTTATCAAAAATATTAACAACATATTTATCTATCTCGACTAAAACTTTCTCAATTAACTCTAATTGGCTCTGATCTTTAACTCGTAATTGAACAATTGATATAAAGAAAGTACCACCCCGTAAATTAGAACAATTCTTACATAGCATGTGATTTAAAATTAATTTAACTTCTTGTTGATGATGAATTTTTGCTGATTCCTTCAATCTTCCCATCACCAGAACTATGACAGATTTTATTAAACCCGTTGAAGAATAAACAATCGTATCCTCGTTTGTTGAAAACAAAATCTCAACTTGCTTATTTTTTAGAAGTGATTTTAATAAAAATTTCTGAATGATTTCATGAAGCACAGAAGGTAGATCATCATTAATAGGTTCAATCCAAACATCTTTCTTCGAATAACTGCCACAATCAATACAAATATTTACGGGGAGGGTTTTAGGTAATTCGAATAATGGATTCTCTTTCAAATAGCACTCAAGACACATTCCAAAATGAGGTGAATCTTCATTTAAACTTTTTCCACATATCGCACAAAATCGATTTGGCATTAAAACATCATCTTTATAGCCATTGGTACCCCATTTATAAACCTAACTCCTTCTCGCGGTAATAATTTACACTCAATTGCTTTCTCAATTATTTTTTCTCCTACAATATTGAAAAAAGAAGCCTGTTTCAAAATATTGATAGCATCTTCTATATTAATCAAATTTCCCCCAAAAAATCGATCAGATATCTCGATTTTCAAATTGCCCTCAATGAAGACTTGATTAAGAAGTTCTTCATCACAGCATGCTATTGTTTCACATTCATCCCTAATGTGAATCTTAAGATATACATTCATGAATTTTTTGTTTTATAAATTTTTATTTTTCTTTAATTTCCTCCCTAGCTCCGCAGGCAGTACATTTTAAATAAAGTTTTTTGCCTTCTCTTTGAATTCGGGTGTCTGGTTTATTACATATCTTACACAATACATATGTTTTCGTATAATTTTCTATTAACTTGTTTAAAACTTGTTCCTTATATTGACCTTTTAAAAACAATTGTTGTCCTCTTACTTCTCCCATTGTTCCTGCACTTTTTAGGAAAATACCTAAAAAATGTCTTCTATCCCGATTAAGAGTACTAATTATTTTATTGAAATTTGTAATAAATGTATTTCGACTTTCAATTCTAATTTCCACTTTAGGAGTTTCGAATCTTGAGGATTTTTTTACATTTTCTGGTATTTTCTCATATGCTTTTTCTAATAAATCCTCATAGTCATTTAAATCCATTATTAAATCATCTTTTTAATTGTTATATAATAATTTAATAAATCCTAAGAAAAATAATTTTCCTTTATGTTTAATAAAGTTCTTAATTTTAAGAGATATTAATACGATTCAAAAATATCTCTATCTGATTCATAGATTCGTGATTCTAAAATTAAATCATTAATATAAGATCTTAATTCAATATCCGGCATTTTCATTTCTTTCTTTAATTTTATAAAATCTATTCCTTTTCCAATTGCAGAATAAGATTCAATTACGGAGTATACCTTCTCTTTCAAGTCATCTCCTTCAACATTATTAAAATTATCCTCAAATAAATGATTAACATCAGAAAGAACTGGAATTTCCTGCGTATCCCCTGATTTTATACGATGTAATATTTCAGCATTTCGTAATAAAACTAAATTGGGTTCCTCCACTTTCTTGATAATTTCTATCCAAAACGACATATATCCCCCTTTTTTGCTAACACGTCCAACAAGATCAACAATATCTCCTACTTTATAACCTCTATAATTTTCAGGATTAACATTATCTTTATAAGCTCTAATTAAACCAGTACTATCATCCAAACTAAATATTAATCTCACATTTGCCTTTGACTCATCTTCTAATTCAGGTTCGAATTCATCAGATTCTATTAATTTCTCATTCATTTCTATTATAGTAGCGATTAATCTGACTCTCTTAGCTTTTCCAAAGATGGTGAGAACACTATTCTCATTTTCGTCATACTTACCATCTTCAATATGTTTAATCCAACAATGTATTGCCGGATTTCTTTTATAACTAGTTCTTTCAGTCATTATGATTCAATAAATATTTTTGATATCTTCTAATCAAATTCATTTAATTTAGATATACCTATTAAAGGAATAATAGTTGACTCGTCCTTTTTCCCTGATATTTATCCAAAAACAATATTCGTAGTAATGGTAGCGGGGGTTCGATTTGAACGAACGATCTCAGGGTTTCTCTAAGGAGTGGATGTACCATTTATGAGCCCTGCGGCATAAACCAGGCTAGCCCACCCCGCTTTGAATAAATTGTACTGATATATTGTTGTTATATATATTACAATATAAATCCTATAATTAAATGTTTTACTTTTAACATGTCCTAACTTTTAGTTATGTTTTCTGAACTAATATTCATTTTATATTAACTTTCATATAGAAAAAGTTTAACTTTCAGATTTAATTACATAATAAAATATCTACTAAGATAATTAGACTTACATGCCTGTTTTAAATACACCTTTATATGATTTTTTTCTCAATCCTTGGTTTCTTTTATCTTTAATCTTTTGGGCAATAGTCTTACTATTAGTCTTTTTATTAAGAAAAAAAGAAGGTGCTACTTATCTATTCTTCCCTTTGTTAGCAATGTTTAAAACAAAAAGATTGAATAACTTTATAAGAAAAATTTCCAGAAAAGCGCCTAAATTTTGGAGAATATTTTGGACTATAGGAATTTTTATCTCATTTGGATTTGTCATTTTTGCTTTTTATTTCTTTTTTACAAATTTTATTAACCTCATTGTGAGACCAAGCCCAGAACAAGCAGTATTACCTCTTATTCCTGGTGTAACAATTGATCTCCCCTTATTCTTTTACTTAATTCTACCGCTGTTATTCATCGTTACTACCCATGAGTTTGCTCATGGAATTGCAGCAAGTACAGATGGATTAGATATTAAATCTACAGGAGTTCTAGGAGCTGGTTTTTTTTATATCATTGGGTTTGGTGCTTTTGTTGAAGTTGATGAGAGAATTGTAAATTCAAATAAAGTTAACAGGTATACTAGGTTTAGAATCGCAGCAGCAGGAACATATGTCAATGGAATAACGGCAGTGATCGCTTTTATATTGTTATTGGTTTTTCCTTTAATGACAGCGCCTTTTTATCGTCAAGTAACACAAGTCCATACTGCTTTAAAAGAAGAAGAAGGAGGATACAACTATGGAAACATCTCAAATGGTGATGTTATCATCGCTATTAGAAAGGAAGATGAACCTGAGATTAGTTCTGTATATCTTGATGAATTAAGAGGTATCTCCTTAAATAGCATTTTAAATAATAAAACGGCATTAAAATGTTCAATAGGTGATAATCTAACTCTTAAAATATACAATCCTTCTTCAGACGCATTTTTAGAAAAAAATATTACTTTAGGACCACGCTATTACATCGGTCTTAGATACGAATATACTTCTGATGGTCTGGGTTTGAAAATAAATGAGATTATTTCTGAGATTGAAGGCGGGAATAACTTTGACAAAAATTTATCAGTTGGATTAATTATAGAAGAAATAAATGGCATTCCTATTAATATTTCGAAAGGCGATACGCTAGAGAAGGTGTATGTCTCATCCTTTAAAAATAACATTATATTAAATCAGATAAATTTTAGTACAATTTCAACCAACTTTACTTTAGATCTAAGAATCGATGGTGTATTAGTCGGAATATATAGTAATTCATATTTTATGTATAGAAATGGAATCGCTAAATTCTTGACTAGTTTTTGGCCAGAGTTTTGGTTAAGAGAATTTCTTTGGCTTTTTATGATAGCGTTTAGTATTACCTTATTTAATATGCTACCTTTACCTGTATTTGATGGGGATAGGATGGTTAAAGAATTAATTAATTGGGGTATCGGGGAAAATTACAAATCATTAAAGAAAAAGAAAGAAAAATTTTACTTCAAAAAAGCAGATAATAATTATGAACTTTCAGAATATCGAGTAAATAAAATAGACTCTATTAATATTATAATGAAAGATCGATGGCGATCTATTGAACCTAGTACTATCAAACTTTCCGAAGAAAAATTTGAAATTATTGATAAAATAGGGGATGGTTTTAAGGATACTGTTGTGTTGAACCTTCCTGAAGAAACAAACTTAACAGAAGATGCAGTTATCGAAATTTCTTATGAATATTATTATGATGAGAAGAGAAAAACAAAGAATTTAATTCTGAATTCACTAAGAATCATTACCTTATTTATAATTGCAGGTAATTTCATTTTGTCTTTTATTAAATTTGGCAGTTTTTTCTTTTGGTTTTAATCATAAAATTTTATCTTTTAAATGGTATTAATGGCTAATTACAACATTTTCTTGAAGAAAGGTAAATGTTCTTATTGCAACAATTTAGTTGTAATTGAGAGAAAATATTCGGGTGAAAAGCTCTGTCCTAGTTGTTTTGAGAAAAATATTGAAAAAAATCTTTATAAAACTATTTCAAAGTTTAAAATGATAAATTCTGATGATAAGATAATAGTGGCACTTTCTGGTGGTAAGGATTCATATACTCTTTTATATAATCTCTCTATGATTCAAAAGAATCTTTATAATCCTAATCAACTCATAGCATTAACAATTGATGAGGGAATAAAAGACTACAGAGAAAATAGCATTAAAAATGCTATTGAAATATGTAAAGAATTAAACATTGAACATCATCTTATCTCTTTTAAAGAAAGAGTTGGTCTATCTTTAGATGAAATTATCAACATTAAAAAAAATCTCCCTGATTATAAATATGCTTGCAATTATTGCGCAACAATAAGGAGGAGATTATTAAATGATGGAGCAAGAGAATTAGGTGGGAATGTTTTAGCCATGGGACATAACCTTACTGACATAGCAGAAACTTTTTTGATGAATATTCTATATAAACGTTTTCACTTAATAGCAAATCAATATCTATTTAAGAAAGAAAACTCAAGAGTGGATCAGTTTTTCATCAAGAAAATTACTCCTCTAATGAGGATACCTGAAGAAGAAATCTTCTTATATGCAAATATTAAAAAATTCAATTATTACCCTTCTCACTGCCCTTATAGAGAAAGAGATCCAATCATAAGAAAAAGAGTTTTAGATTTTATTCAAGATTGTAAAAAATCAAGCCCAGAAGTAGAATTTAACTTACTCAACGGTTTTTTAGAATTATCATCTACTCTCTATCATCAAAGTCAAGAAATAGAGTATCGTACATGCCAATCTTGTGGTTATCCGTGTACAAACACATCAATTTGTACATTTTGTAGTTTATTAAAAGAGTTGAATCAATAAGATTTTTCAATCAAATATTCTCCCATTTCTTTTAATTTATCGTATTCTCTTATTTCTTCCTTGAATAAAGGTACTTCAATTAAATTTTTATGCAAATTCTCACTAAATATTTCTCTTATTTTTATTAAATTTTTCTCTTGCATTTTTCTTCTTGCTTTACAAAATTCGCATAGTTCAGCAGAATCTTGGTATAACTGGTTTACAACGATATTAGAGACGGAAATATTATTTTTTACTAATTCATTCAATAATCGTCCTGTCTCTGTAATAGCCATTTCTTCAGGAATCATGACAATTATGAATGAATTTTTGGTAGGATTTGTAAGATCTTCTCTTGCATTTAAAATAGATTCATTTAATCTTTCAAGAACTTCTACCGAATTGTCTTTTTTCTTTTCTTCCCGAGTAAATAATCTTTTAACTGCCCCAAACATATTACCTATTTTTATTCTCATTTTTATGAGTTTTCCTATCCATCCAGATAAAGTTTCTGGTAAACTTAAAAATCGGAGAGTGTGTCCTGTGGGAGCAGTATCAAATATAACTAAATCATAATCATGGTCTGTCTCAACGAACTCTAGAATTTTTCCAAAAGCTAAGGCTTCATCAATTCCTGGAGGTGTCATTGAAGTTAGTTCTTCCATATCTCCAAAAAGTGGCATGCTTTCCATTAAACCAGACATACCCATTTCTTCCATTGGATTTATATTAGTTATTCCCCTAAATTCTGCCATATTCGCCTTAGGGTTAATTTCCAAAGCAGTAAGATTATCTATTCCTTCAATAGGAGTAGGTACACCAGGTGATAACTCAATACCTAGACTATCTCCCAAAGAATGAGCAGGATCGGTACTTATAATCAATGTATTTCTACCATGTTCTGCTGCCCAAATTGCTGAACTTGCTGCACAACTTGTTTTTCCTACTCCACCCTTACCCCCAAACATAACCATTTTTAAATTTAATAAAAGATCCTTTAATTGCATTTTTGAATTTGCACCTTTTTAGTTTTCTTGAAATGTAGAATGGAATTTTTTTTTAATCTTTTTACTATTAATAGTCAATCTTATACCGAAGAATCGCGGCCATTCCCCCAAAAGTACTAAATAACATTTCTCCCTCTTCTGTTTCAGTTGATAAAATTTCTACATCTGAACCAGTCGATTCAGCGATATCTCCTAGTTCTTCAATTATTGAATTAATTTTGATAATTTTAAATGAATTTGAGCTGCAGTTTGGGCAACTTTCTTCTTGGATATCTCCTTCAAATTTTTCCAGTGATCGCTTTTCTAAAATTCTATCCTCCTCATACTCACAATTTGAACATCCTAATTTAGCTTTATATGTATCTAGCTTCTCAGAAAGCAAAAGCATATCTACAGCACCGTAATTCAATGCTCTTTGTATTTCGTCTAAGCCATAAGTAGCTAATCCTGTATCAGTAGAAATTTCTTTCATGAAACGCTGCATGGCTTCTTTTTCACGAATGTATTTAACATTTTCGATTTGGTCTTTAACTTTTTCTATTAAAGCACGAATACCTTCAACACCACCATAGCCTATATCTACGACATCAAGTATTTTATCACGCAATCTATAATCTAAACTCTCATCTTTTACAAATTTTTCTTTTGAAGGACCCGGACCTCCTACAAAAATGCCCTGTAAATCTTCAAATTTTAAAAATATCTCATTTACCGTTTCAGAAATCCGTCGATAGAAAGCTTTTTCTGCTTCTTCATTTAATCTTTCAAATCTTCTTTGTGATTGACCACCTGCTCCATGTTTTGAGTGAATCCCTGAAGTAAATTCTTTTTCAACCTTAACAGTGTTTCCTTTAATATAACCAACAGCAGATCTTTTTCGCCCAATTACTAATAAACCATACGTCTCAGTAGGAGTAAGCATTTCCTCCAAAGGCCAAAGTAAAAATTCGCTTGCACAGTGATATCTAAAGGTTGTAACTCTATCAGGAGGTTCTACAATTGTTAATTCATTTTTTTCTGTACCAGGAGTATTACTTTGAGGTATTGCCCCAGAAAACATAACTAAACCATTATCAGGCACTTCTCTAATGTATTTTAATTGTCCTAACAGACTATTAATACTATCTAATACATTCTTTCTAGTTAATTTTGATTTGATATTTTGGCTTTCACTAATTTCGTTCTTTAAATAATTTGTTACGTCTGATACTTTCCTATCATGAGGTATATACAATGAGATTAATTCTGTATGAAACCCTTTTTTATTCTTAAGGTCATCTATTCTCTGTTTTGTTCGATAGATCTTTAAATCATTTGATTTCTTTTTTTCTACTGTACTCATATCCATCTACACAGTTAAAAAATTATACAAAAAATTAATATTTTTTCTTTATACCAATCTATATAAAGAACATTATTTAATAGATGTGAAATTTTATGGCTCTGGATGAAAACCAAAACAATAGCGTCCCTGAATCGCACCCACGATATCAAAGTTTAAAATTTCGGCATAAAATTATTGAGGGTATGAAAAATTTAGTGGTAGCAGAAGCAGGGTTGATTGCTCATGGTAGAGGTGAATGTTTTGATTATATTCTAGGTGAAAAAACAACTCAAACCGCGAAAAATGCAATAAAAGCCGCTGTAGCCGCTTTATTATTAGCAGAAAAACCAGTAATTAGCGTAAATGGAAATGTTGCTGCTTTAGTTCCTAATGAACTCGTAACTATATCAAAAATATTAAGTATTCCTCTTGAAATCAATTTATTTTATCATAAGGAAGGACGAATAAAAGCAATCAAGGATGTTTTAAAAAAAGCAGGAGCTATAAATCTTAAAGGAATTAATGAATCTAAAATGATTGAAATAGAAGGGCTTGAAAGTAATAGAAGAAAAGTAGAATTTATTGCTCA
The DNA here is from genome assembly GCA_048886685.1 of Candidatus Hodarchaeota archaeon. Taxonomy (GTDB): domain Archaea; phylum Asgardarchaeota; class Lokiarchaeia; order Sigyniarchaeales; family SOKP01; genus Loki-b32. Next base: position 4,498 of record JBHLKM010000030.1, on the reverse strand, counting down.
AGCAGACGTTGTCATGGTTCCTTTAGAAGATGGTGATCGTACGGAAGCATTAAAAAAATTAAATAAAAAAGTAATAGCTATTGATTTAAATCCTTTAAGCAGAACCGCTCTTTGGGCTGACATTACAATAGTTGACAACATCGTAAGAGCCATACCTGTAATGATAGAAACCGTAAATGAATTAAAAAACTTAAATGCCACCGAATTAAGTGAGATTCTGAATAAATTTGACAATAAATTGAATATTCAAAATACACTGGATCTAATAATTGATTATATCGAAAGACAAAAATTGGAAGCCTTTAATATCCTTAAGAAATAAACTCGTGAATTCTATTGATTCATAAAAACTTAAAAGTTTCAAATATTATAACTTATATATTAATAATGCTGTTTTTGAGTTACAAAGCTTTTGAGCAAGTTAAACGATGACTACAAATAAAGACATAAAGATAGATACTTTTAACAACACAAACAACGAAAAAATCATTATTAAAAGATGTAACTTAGATGATCTAGACGGTGTAATAAAAGTAAATGAAGAAGAGCTTCCAGAAGATTATCCATACTTCTTTTATAAAAGTATTCTTGATAACTATCCCGAATCTTTTCTGATTGCTCAAACTAGTTTCGGAAAAATTGTCGGTTATATAATGTGGCGAGTAGAAAAAACACCTTCTTTAGATAGTCTACGATATGTCAATAAAGGGCATCTGGTATCAATTGCTGTCTCTCAAGGTTATAGAAAGAAAGGAATAGCAAAAAGCTTATTAAAAAATAGCATGCAGGCAATAAAGAAATATAAGATTCATGAATATGTTCTAGAGGTTAGGGTATCTAACTATAACGCAATTAAACTCTACGAACAATTTAGCTTTCAAATCGCAAATATCAAGAAAAATTATTATCGCGATGGAGAGAACGCTTATTATATGACTTTAAAATCGAAGAAAAGTTAACTTGATGAAGATTCTAAACCTTTAATTAAGTGAGTTAATAATTCATTTATAGGGACCTTTATGCCTAATTCCTCTGCATATTTTAACACCCTACCATTAATAAAGTCAATTTCGGTGGCTGTTCCATTTAAAATGTCTTGTAACATCGAATTTTTATTTTCAGCTGTTTTATTGGCAACATCATAAGTTTCAGCAATAAAATCTTTATCAGAGAGCTCAATTTTCTTCAATTTGGCAACTTGAACTGCCTCTTCAACAGCTTCACCCATCAGATGTTTTAATCCTTCAGATTCCAATAATTGCCCATTTTTTAAATTTGTTAATGCGCCGAAAGCATTAATTCCTACATTTACAAAAACTTTCTCCCAAGATTCTTTATTAATATCTTCTACTATATTAGTTTCTATACTTGCTAATTGAAGAAGATCCTTTAAAGTCATCAAATCCGTGTTTGCTTTTTCTAATTCTGCTTTTTTTTTATTGAAATCTTGGAGAAACGGAAAGCCTATTTTGGTAAAACCCTCTCCTGTATGGATAACATTCCCAGGTGATTCCAAAAATGCTCCATTTGAGGTTACAATCCTTATTAACTTTGATCTCGATATATATTTACTAACAATATCTTCGTTTCCAATTCCATTCTGTAAAATAACTAACCAGTTGCTCACATCAACAAGTTTTTTATATTGAAGTAAAGCCTTCTCCATATCATATGTCTTTGTAGTAAGAAAAATGTAATCAAATCTAAATGAGTTGTCCTTTTCAATATTTTCTTCTAAAATTATCTCGTTTTCATAAGCGATAATATTATTTATTTCTTTTACATCTTGATTCTTATGAATCTTTAAACCTCGATTGTTAATGACTTCCTTATGTTCTTTCATACAAAAAAAAATTACTTCTAATTCATAAACATCAGATTTAATATTTGCTAAATATCCACCAAATAAACTTCCTATAGATCCAGCTCCAATTACCCCAATTCTTAACTTCTTTGTGGCCAATTTCTTCAATGGTCCCCTATATTCTTAAATTAATATAAAGTATTCTTGTTTTTATTCATTCAAATTTATTTTAAAAATTTATCTAAATCTGTTTGACCTTTTGAATATTCTCCAGATTTCTTTTTAACGTTTAAAATACTTACTCTTTCCGGCGAATTTCTAGGCTGGAGCGACAATTCTTTCATTAACATTAAAGAATTTTTCGCAGCATATCCAGAAAAATGATTATTAAAATATATTCCAACTTTATCCACTTTTGGAATTATCTTACTTATTGATTGTGCCCATCTCTTTATCTCTTCCTCTTTAAAAAAATAATCAAACCAAATCTTTTTCCCAAATCCATGAAACCTAATATATGCTAATTCTGGATTGGTAATATCCATCCTCGGAGGTAACAAAGGCTCAATAACAGCACAATATGTTAACGACTTATCTCTTAAATACTTGAAAACCTCATCATCCATCCATGATTTATGCCTAAACTCAACGACTAAATGATAATTCTTGCTTTTACGATCTCCTGGCCAGGAATTTACAAATTCTTTTAAATTCCCAAAATGATCTCTCTTATTAAAAGTAGGAGGTAATTGAATTAAAAAAGATAACATCTTTTTAGCATTAATTAAAGGTTCCATTGAATTTAAATAATGGTTTAAATCATTTAAGCACAGGTCAATATCCAATTTATACTCATGGGTTATTATTTGAGGTATTTTTGCTGAAAACAAAAAATTACTTGGTGTTTTATCTGCCCAATTTTTCACAATCCACTTCGAAGGAGTATTGTAAAATGTGGTATTAATCTCGTTAGTATAAAAAACTTCAGAATAAAATAATAGATAATCTTCTTGCCTTAAGCTTTTAGGATAAAAAGGACCAACCCACTCATCATAGCCCCATCCGGATGTGCCAACCAAAACCTTACCAACCATATTTAGCTCTCTATCGTGAAATACCTTTTAAGATATCTTCAAAATCATGATTTACTATTGCTAATAATTTATTTATTCCTATTTAAACTTTAAAATTCCCTTAGTTTTCTGATTTTAATGAATTTTTTTCTGATATTAATAATTATTAACTTATTAATTATTAAATCCCAAAATCTCTTATTTGGCTTTTAAATTTTATGAATTTTGACCATAAAATTTTTAACTAAGCATTTACTCTAATATTTCGTCGATGGCATTAATAATGTCATTTGAAAAATATTATTCTGCTCATCGACAAGTTATTGGTTAGAAAAATATCTCATCAATTATTGATGATATATGGCCAATAGCTGGCTTAGGCCTCATTGAAGTACACCAAAAAAGACTTCGGTCTGAAAAATGGTGCCACAGGAAATGAGTGCTTAAACTGACCTCTACTTTGGTTGGTTTAAGAAAACCGGAGCCAAGCATGAAAAATCGTGCTCAAAGGAACATACTCCCTATATTATTAAAGTCTACTTATTAATCGTCTCGATTTAATATTTTTTACCAAAACTGAATACGCAAACCCTTAGGCAAGCAATCTGAATCTTTCCTCAATTAGACTCCAATACGCCTCCGCTATTTGGTGGATATCTTGGCTTGGGCACCGATGAAGAGCGTGACAAGCTGCGATAAGCTCGGGTTAGTCGCATGAAGACGCTGACCCCGAGATTCTCGAATAGGACATCCGCTTGCGGCCTAATAATCCGCAAGATTCCCTTAAGGGAAGGGGAACCCTGAGAAGTAAAACATTTTAGTATCAGGAGGAAAAGAAAACAACAGTGATTCCGTGAGTAACGGCGAGCGAAAGCGGAATAGATCAAACCGAATCCCTAGGGAAACCTATGGGAAATGTGGTGTGTGGACCTCGTACGACTTCCCTAGAGAAGATGAATACTCCTGGAAAGTTGAGCCATAGAGCGTGATAGCCGCGTAATCGTAATCTAGAATGTTGCTGCGAGAGTTCCCGAGTAGTGCGGGATGGTTTTCTCGTACGAATGAGCCAGATACACGCTGGCAAATCTAAATATGTCCCAAGACCGATAGCGCAATAGTAGCGTGAGCGAAAGATGAAAAGTAACCCGGAAGGGCCGTGAAAAGTGCTTGAAACCAAATAGCTTAGTAAGGATGCAGCCTGAAAGGATAGATTCTGTGCGAATGAATTCTGGTGACGGAATATCAGAGCACAGAGGACTAGGGTTGCATCATCAGTCTGGAATCATTGGCCAGGGAGTTTATAGTAGAAGCAAGCTTAAGTGTCTCGCGACACGGAGGCGCAGGGAAACCAATATTCTTGCATCCTAACTATCACATTAGGAAGATCTATTCGTTAATGAGAGGTTCAGCCTCTCTGATAACGCTTAGCGAATCCTTCTAAGGAGTTAGGCCAGAAGAATGGTCTACAAAGGGCCAAAAGTTTCTGTTATAATACCCGAAGCCGGTCGATCTATTCCTGGTTAAGATGAAGTCGTTCGAAAGGATGATGGAGGTCTGCACCAGTGCTGATGTGCAATTCGCTTGGATGAACTGGGAATAGGAGCAAAAGGCTAATCTAGAT
>JBHLKM010000029.1:0-29457 GCA_048886685.1 Candidatus Hodarchaeota archaeon | reverse complement strand
GAGTACATACAATAACTTTTTTAGATGAAAAAATATAAACAAAATTAATTACTCTAAATTTTGATTAATAATGGCAGGACTTACATACTCTGTAGCAGAATTCAATACTATCATAACAATGTTAGGATGCTTATGTGCAACCGTACAAGCCTTTACAGGAGCATATGCTTTTTATTATAAAAAAAAAAAAGCTCTTTTAAAGACCAACGACATTTTATTCAGATCACACCGGGCTTTTGGAAGTTTTGCTACAACTTTATATTTTCTAGGATTATTTGCAGGTATGGTAGGTTTTTTGGGAGGTATTTTTTTTGGTGAGCCACCTTTCGAAGGAACAGATATAAGTTATAACTTCCATGTATGGCCTAATTTTGCCATATTGGTTATAATTGTTTGGAAGACCTACGCATCTTATTTTAAGAAATCTTATATTTATAAACATGCTAAATGGTTAGGAATTGCTACATTCTTAGGTTGGTCCTATCTCTGGGTTACTTCTGCTTTTTCTTATTATTTAAGAACAATACCACCAAATGAGCAACATGAGCCACCTAGGTATTTATTACCGATTGAATTATTCTGGCTTCAAGTAATAATTCCATTTATAATTGGAATAATATTAGGTTTATTGATCTCAAGATCAGCAGATAAATTAGAGAAGAAAAAATTAAATAAGTAAAAAAAAACAAATTTATTAATATTTCATTAGGTGTATCTTTGATTTATAATAGTTTGAAATTGTAAGTTTGATCGGTTTTGGTATTGAGCTTGATATCCTCCTCGTTTTGAGACAAGATAGAATTGTGCCATGATACCATCATGGACTAGTGTAATTCCTCGCCACTTGTTATCATTAGAATTGAATTCTACTACATTTCCTAGTCCAACACCAACTCTCTCAGTAAATTTGCAGTTAATATTAAGCAAGGTGTTAATAAAATCAAAGTGATAATCGATTTTATTAGTTTTCTGAGCTTCATCCTTAAATCTTAAAGCTTCAATTGAGAATGCTTTTAAAATATCATGGCTCATAGTTTTCCATGCTTGTGAGTTAGCGTAAAATTCTAAGCCGATACATTCACCATTTATAAACACAGCAATCCCACATTGGTTTTGGATATTCTCAAAATTTTTCACTATTTTTTCTACTTCTTTCTCAGAATTTTTTGTCATTTCAAGATAACTTTGTGTTGGAGCTATACTCATTGCGTAATTCATCTCAGATCTGTGAGACTGAATTTCGTTCCATACAGCGCTTTGACCCCCTGCGGAAATAGCTTCATATGCAACATTAGGGTGAAGCCTCATTTTTGCAGATTTGAATCCGCGACCGCCAATATAGTTCCATCTTGACTGTTCTATGCATTTAGCGGGAATTGTGTATTTTTGACTGAATGTTCTGTTATTTTGCCTGAAAATATTTTGCTTTCCACCTGCGGGTAACAAAATCGGCTCCCAAATTGTTCTGTCTTGTTTACCACCCTTTACAGTCATCCCAAATGGAATTAATATCTGTTTATTACTTTTATTAATAACTTCTAACTGATTAACTGTGTCAGTTTCAACAATTTCAACTAATTCTAATTCTTCGGCTTCCTTTATACTAATGAACTCTATAAACTTATCATCTTGAATAATGAGAGGGATAACAGCCATATTCTCATAAACTTGAGGGTTTCCTAATTTAAGAAAATTTACAGGGTCTTCAAAGATTGACTTAACAACATGAATACTTTCACTTTTCAAAATTACTTATCCTCCTTTTTATCATTTTTTATTTTTTCTTTCATTTCACTCTCTTCTTCATAGAGTGGATCTATAAATTGGTTTACAATATTTTTACCATTTTTTGTTAGTTCTACCCCATAGCTGACCTTGATTTTTCCACCTCCTCCTACCCCATTAATTCGGGTTCCTTTCCCTTTTGGGATTTCTTTTTCATCTAATTCCTCTGTATGAGTTCTTATTAGTCCACCTCTTTTCAGAGCATTTAAGTGATAATTAATATTTTGTTTCTGGATTCCAATATTATCTGCCAGTTTTTTAGGTATTTGAGGGCTTTCTGATAGTTCCCTCATAATATCAGCTCTCACGGGATTCCTAAATACGATTCCAACTTTTTCAAAAATTGGCTTTTTTTTGTTTTGTTCTTTCTTTGCCATTTTCTCCACCTTATCTAACATTTTGAAAGGATTTATCTCTATTGAAGAAAATAATTTTGTTGAGATCTAAACCAAATAACAAACCACCACACATAGGGCAATTCCTTTTTTTTCTTCTTTTTTTAAGGTCACTTAACCTTAACGTAAATCCGCAAATTGGGCAGGTTATTATACGGAAAGAACTAACTTCATTACAATTATTTTTTGTTCTATTTTCAATCATAATGATCGTTACAATTTTTTTTTTATGGTAAAAGCTTTTTTTACTGTAAAAATATATATGCACTTGTATATTTAAATGTTTGTAATTTAGGTACATTAAAAAATATAGATTTTATGGGGTTGTAATTGAGAATGGTAAGAATTTTAACACTAGAAGATGTAAAAAAACTACTTACTATGCAAGATGCTTTAAATTATGTTGAGGAAGCATATAAGCAGCTTACACTTGGAAATGTAATCGTTCCGCAACGTATAGCTATAACTGATCCAGCTCCAGGATTAACTTTAATAATGCCAGGGATTATTGGAGGAGAGATGGATGCACTTGCAACAAAAATAGTTTCTGTATATAAACAGAATCCAGAAAAGTATAATATGCCTACAGTCTTGGCGAAAATTATGGTACAAGATATTAATACAGGAGATATTGTCGGAATTATGGATGGGAGTTTAATAACTGCAATGAGAACAGGTGCCGCAACAGGAGTATCAGTAAAGTATTTAGCAAGAAAGGATAGCAAAATATTAGGAATTTACGGGGCAGGAGTTCAAGCAAAAAAACAAGTAGGGGGAGTATATTGGGGTTTGGACCAGAAACTCGAAAAGTGTATTGTTTATGATTTGAACGAAGATAATGCTAGGGAATTTAAGAATGAAATAGAAAATCAATTAGAAATTGAAGTAGAGATCGCAAAACAAGGAGATGATTTATTAATAAATACAGATATTATAGTTGCTGCAACAACAAGTTCAACACCTCTTTTTTCAGGAGGTAGAGTTACTGAAGGAACTCACATATCTTCGATAGGTGCACATGCTCCATCGGCTAGAGAACTGGATTCGATGATTATTAAAAAAGCATCATTATTGACAGCGGGACTGAGGGAAGCTTGTTTAGCTGAAGCTGGTGATTATATCATCCCTATTAATGAAGGGATTATTAAAGAAGATGATATCATATCAATTGGAGATATTATTACTGGTAAAGAGAAGGGACGTACATCAGATTCAGATATAACTGTATTTAAATCTGTAGGAATTAGTGCTCAGGATGTAGCCGTGGCCAAATTAGTTTATGATCGAGCACTAAAAGAAAATATTGGTCAAGATATTAAATTTTAATTCTTATGGATTTTTTTTCTTATCATGAGTATATTATATGAATTATTAGTGAAGAACAAATGGGATCCAATAATCATAGAAAAAGAGAAGTCAGACATTCTCATCTGATTCAGGCTACGTTACCAGTTATATATGTCATAATTTGGATATTAGATACTCAAATCTTTTCATATTCAAATATTCTTGATACATATGTCCCTTTTATCGGTCGATTAGTCATATTTATCATTTTTCTAATTTTAGCATTTGTTCTAGTGAAACTTTCTCATGATGCCCTGTTCGAAGGGGATGAACCTTCCGATACTCTTATTGTTAACGGAATTCTCAACCGTGTTCGAAATCCCTTATATCTCGGTATCCTCTTGATATATGTTTCACTCATATTTCTTTCTATTTCATTGATTTGCGTTGTTTTATTTGTTATAGTAGTACTAATCTATAATAAAATGGTTAACTATGAAGAAAAAGTCTTAGAAGCTATATTTGGGGATGATTATTTAGAATATAAAAAGAAAGTAAGAAAGTGGATTCCTAGGTTATTCTAGCTAACAAAATTTTCTCAATAACGCTTTTTCATCCAAATAATATATTGTATCCTTGTAAATAATAAGATCCCCCCAAGTAGTAAAGCTATACCTAAAGACATTAATAATGGAGAGGCTTCGTCTGGGGAGTATAATAAACTTATAATCCAAATGATCAATAAGACTACTGCAACAAATATTACCAATAGAGATATGTTTCTAATTTTCTTATCTATTTTGTCAAATTCTTCCATTTTACTTAAAAAACTTAGGTATTCTATATTAGTAAAAATCTTTCTTCGCGAATTTGTTTTCTAATATTATTTATTCTACTTACAAAGTTATTTCTCTTTTGTTCCCATTGTAATTTATGTTGATTTAGTGTATTTCGACTATTGCTTAGTTGGTGCAAGGCTCCTTCAACTCGTTCTCTAGTGCGAGTAATTTTCGTATTACCAAAAATATCAAAGAAAAAGTTATCAAAGAATATATCGAAAAATAAGTTAGGTGCTTCAAAATCAATATAGATATCATCAATAACATCAACCAAATCTCTGGCGCGTCTTATAAGAGCTTGAGCTTGATTAATATCATGTCGTGCTCCATCTAAATTTCCATGTTTCATTGAATCAATAAAAATTCCTCCTCTAAAGAATATATCCCATGTACCAAGGCTTTCTGCATGTCTAAGTTTATCAACAGAACTTATTAAATAATTATCCGCAGCAATCATGAGTGATTCAGCTTCATTAAATTTGTTATAAATATCTTGAGCCTTTGTCACCTCTTTCTGTAATCTTTTATATTCCCCCTCCAACTTTTTAAGGCTCTCAGTTGCCTTTCCAGATGTTAATTGCTCAAGTAATTTTTCCATTTCACTTTCGATTGTAGGTATGCGAGATTTTAATCCTTGGATATGATCTATATCATTTTGAACACTCTTCACATCATTTTCTAGATTTTGATATTCTTTTTCAATATATTCAAAATTTGCTAGAGCCTCTAAATATTCTGCTTCTTCCTTAAGTTTTTTTTGATCTAAATCACCACTTAACCGTGCTTTAATTGAAGAGAAACTTAATTTTAGAAGATCATCATAGTCCTTTTTTTCTTTTAACATTACATTGCGAACTTGCTTAAGTTGGTTTAACTTTTGATCTCTAGATTGAGATAATCGATTAATATATGCTTGTTTTGAAGGTAAGGTCTCGAGTTCTTCTTTTATATCCTCTAATTCATATTCTAATTCATGATAACGGAATAGAGCATCAGATTCACTAAAAAATTGAGTTGAATCTTCTTTTCTTATTTTTACTCCACACTGTTCGCAATAAATTGCGGTATCATCTAATTTTTGACCACAATTATAACAAAACATTTTTTCTACCATGTTAAATAATTATTAAAAGTATAGATATTAAAAATTCATTAGTCCAATATTTATTTTAGCCTTTCTACCGATATCTAAGATTAAAAATATAAATTCAAAAAGTAATCATCAAAAATCACTTAATTTTATAAACAAATACCGAGGTGTATTTGATATTTTATTATACCAATCTAAAAATACTTGGATTTTTCCTTCAAAGTAGTAATAATGTAATGAAATCAATAAGGTGAAAATATTGGCTGAAATGTCAGAAGTAGAAGAAAAAGGTGAAATTGAAGAAGTAAAGGAAGAGACTAAAAAAGCTTTATTGATACCTGAAATCTGTATGTATAATAATGAAGAAAGCACAGGTTATATCATTGAAGTAATGTTACCTGGTGTGGAAAAAGATACACTTAAAGTAAAAATGGATAAAGACAATCTAGTTGTGTATGGTGAGTCTGACTCCATAAAATACGGGGGAATTTATCAATTATGTTGTCCTGTTGAACCTGAAATGGCAAAATCAAAATATAAAAACGGATTACTAAAGATCACAGTACCCTATTTAGACATGCTAAAAGACGCTATTAATCTTGAAATAGAATAAATTTTTTTTTCTTTTTTTTTTAATGAATGTAATAAACTGAAGTGTACATAAATATTATCATTAAAACTTTTAACTTAAAAACCTATAAAAATAATGATCTTTTAATATATCGAGAAAGGTATATTAATCCAATTAAGGCACAAATCCCAAATATAATTACAAATCCGTGAATTGCATAAATTTGGATTTCAACGATAAATCCAGAGATAATTGGTGTCACTCCAAATCCTATGCCTATTAGAATTTCATTTATCGTTGAATATTTTGATGTATTTTTTACTGTACCATATTCGAGCATAATTTTCATCCCAACACCGTGAATCAATCCTAAAAAAAGTCCAACCGTAGCAATTATGATTGAAATATACCAAATATTTCCGGATAGAATAATTAGTAGAGCAGCAAGGATAACCATTGCGATACTTAACAGAGAAGCTATCTTCCTATTGTAGGTTTTCATTGAATTAATCCATGTTAGGCCTATAAGTTGGGCCATTTGAATCCCTCCTTGGACAAGATAAGTAGGCCAAGTAGGTGTGTCAGTAGGAAAGAACGCCTTCAAAAGAACAGGATAACCAAATATAAAAATTGATTTCGAAGTTGCTAAAAACATTATACTCAACCAGGAAAATAATACTGGGAAGATTATCATCGGTGTCTGTGAATTTATAACTAAATCTTCTTCAATATCTAAGTGAGTAAGAGGGTCTTCAGTTTGATATATAACTTTTTCTTCCAAGATATCTCTTTTTTCATCCTCTTTTAAGAAGAAGCTTACAGGAATTAATAAGATTGATAAACTCCAAGAAATAACCATAGCTGCAAAATCACCAATAGATAAAGCCCAAGAAAATCCTACAAGAAGTCCGAAAATAAACCCAAAATTCCATGAGAAATTAAAGACTGCGAAATTCTTCTTAGATTTTTCAATGCTGCTCACCCGCTGCCATTTGCTTAACATATTAAGGCAATTGGGCCAAAATAAACCCATATTTAATCCCGCCAAAATCCGAATAATGATTAAGAACAATGCTCCAGGATATACTATTTGGAGGCCAGTTAAAATAGGTGTGAGAATTGAGTTTAAAATTAAAGCCTTACGGACCCCTAGATATTTTGTAGTAAGAAACTGTCCTACAAGTGGTGCTATTATATAAATAAGAGCACCCGCAGCACTTATAAATCCTAACACACTCGCTCGAATACCTATAATTAAATACAGGTAATTTGACAGAGCTCTTTCAAAAATTGAAATATAAAATAATCTTATAAAAGAAAGTGAAAATATAGGCCAAGTTCGATAATTATGGGAGGAAAAATTATTTATTGCCAAAATACCAAACCAGTCAATATTTAGTTTTATTAAAAAATATTTTTTGGCTCATATAGTTTCTGATTTCTTTTTTGCAATATCTTCAAAATTCACATATTAAGTTTTTCAGTTCCACCTCTATTTGATTATAACCTTTGACTAAACACATTCCGTTTACGTATAAATTATCGTAGTAGATGTCTTTTAAATTCTCTTTAATAAATTTTTTATCCTGCTCGTAATCGAGATCAATAATTTCACGCCAAACTATGACGACCCGATCAGCACTGGCTTTCCCTGTAATGATAATATAATCTTTATCATCCTTTTTTAATTTATGGGCCCTTTCGACCATTAAACCTATCAGATAATTGAATGTTTCGATTAAATCAACAACGACTAATTTTGATCCATGGATATCAGAGATTCTTAATTTAAATTGAAAAGGGTCATCTATATTATTAATATTCAGGCTTAATTGATTTTCTTTATCATTAAATTGGTAGAGTGTTTTTTCAGGGTGGTCAAATTTGACATTTTCAATAGAATCTTCATATTGTTCTAAATAGTGATATTTAAAAAATCCATCCTTATTAATATTCATGGTTTTTGAAATTCCAGATTTTTCACCTTTTAAAACAGATTTCATCCGTGGTAAAATGAAATTTTCAAAGTGATCACCAATCTCAATCCCAATCCATTTTCTATTTAATTTATGAGCTGTCGCAGAAGTTGTACCAGAACCTAAGAAAAAATCTAAAATTAAGTCGTATTCTTTTGATCCACTTTCAATTACTCTTTGTAGCAATTCTTCAGAGTTTTCTGTTGAAAATTTATGAACTTGAGAATAACCAGGGATATCCAACCAATCATTTCGTATGGGTTCTAAATCATAATATAATTCAGGTTTTTCATTTATTATATTTTCAAAACAATCAATATACCTTTTTTGCTTGTTTATCCTCACTTTTCCTTCTTGTTCAAAAATATTAATTCTTTTTTGGGAAAGCCCCCATCTTCTACCTTTAGGTGGATAATATTTCTTTCCTAGAATTGTTCGCGGATTTTCATTTGATCTAGGTAAATCTAAAAGTTCATACCACTTTGGTTCCTTTCTTTTGTGTTGGATTTGATTGAAGTAATATTCATCATAAATTGAATAAAAAAAGAGACTTTCGGTTTGTTGAATAAAGGGTTTTTTTATTTGTCTTTTTGCTTTAGTTTTATTGATTATAATTTCATTTCTGAAATTTGGCGTACCAAATATCATGTCTAGTAAAAATCTCATATAATGATTACCCTTATTATCTATTCTAACAAATATATTCCCATTTTCATTTAATATGGTTTTGGCTTGGTTTAAACGGTCATACATCATTACTAGCCATGAAGAGTCTAAGTAATCGTTTTTGTAAAGATATTCTTTAGTTCCCGTATTAAAAGGAGGATCCAGATAAATGAGATTTATTTTTCCTCTCCATTTTTTCATTATCAAATTTAATGCTTGAAAATTTTCGCTTTTTATTAAGGTTCCATCAAGTATATTATCTAAACTATGATTATATGTTAGGAAAGTAATTAATTCCCATTTGAAGTCATCATCGAAATATTTCGTATCAATAGGGAGATGTTTCCATGTGTCAATATTACTTTGGGCGCTTATTGGTAATTCAGGTTTGTTTTCGTCATTAATTCCAAAAAAATCAGACCATTCTTTCATTTGTTCTTTATTGTTTAAAATTTTGGAAAGAATTTTTCTTAGAAAACTCTCTCCTGCATATTGTTTTATTTTATCGAGTGTAATAACGTAATTGGTTTTTAATACAAAATTTCTCTTGTTCCATATTTGTAGTTGAAAAATTTCAATTTTAGCTAATATATCAATTAGTTTAATAGCAATCTCTTCTACAACTTTAGCTATTTCCAAATATTTGTTTAAATCTTCATATTCAAGTTTTCTAAGAATTTCAAATCTTAATATCTCTTTTGAAATAAAGACATTTAATTCAGACTCAAGAAATCCTTTTAAATCTTTATGGATAAAATAGTCTTTTGAAATTTTTTTTCCCGATTTGATATATGAATCTATAGATTTCACATAGTACTGGTCTTTATTCAACCAATGTAAAAGAACTTCATTTTCATTAGAAACAGATGTGGAATATTCATAATGCTTACCTTCATAATGAAACTCCCCGTTTTTAAAATACTGAGAAAAAAATTTTAGTAAGAAACTATAAATTTCTTTTGATAATTCTTCGGGAAGACCTATTGGGTCGATTTTACATATTGTATTCTGAATGTGTTTTCTTTTAAAGTTTATAATTTTATAAACACCGAAAGTGTGTTTTTGAATTTCAGGCTGAAGTATTTCTAATAAATCTGATTTAAACTTTTCATGAATATTATCAATCATTTAGGCACCCGTCGCACCATCAAGAATATCATAAAATAATATCTTATTAATTTAGGAGAGCTAAATTTTTATCTTTTTCTTGAAAAATTATAAAACAAGAGCAAGGAAAGAATCATTTAGACTAGAATGAAAAAGAATTCATTCTAGCTAAAGGAATGAATATTGGTTGAAGAAAGGCAAATTTGCATTTAAACGCAAATTTTATTTTTTTAATATAATTATGGGAAAATTTATATTTAAATTTATTTTTTTGTGCATTTTTTAGAAATTATGTGTTAATTTTTTTCATAAATTGAGATCTTATACCTATACCAATTGGATTCAACCCCGCTTAAGATGCCTATACCAGCTTTTTATGGTCATCTCTATCCATTTTATGTCTGGTCTAATGCTTTCGGACCAATTTTCTTGATTTCTTGCGAAATATTTAGGCAAAGAAGGGTGAGAAAATATTTCTTTTCGAGGAGTTTTAATCTCTATGAGATTTTTTACTGTGGAAATTAACCCTTCAAAATACAACTTAATTTTGAGAAGATACTCTTTATCGGTCACATTTCCATGACCAGGTATTACTTTATCAATTTCTAAAGATTCCCAATGGGAATAAATTTCTAAGGTTTTTTCAGGTGTCCCAGGAAGTTGAGCAAAACATTCAATTAAGTTATCTCCTGCACATAAAACTCTTTCAGATGGGATATAGATATAAGCGGAATCTACACTATGTCCACCTATAGTTTTAAAGATAATTTCGCTTCCTGGTGAGTCAATTTTTAATTCTTCTTTAACTAGAATATTTGGGGAAAAAAGTTTTGCACTTTTGACAATATCAATGATTTCTTCTTCATCAATAAATAATGTAGTTGCCCATTTCTCTTCTTCGAGTTTATCTATCGTATTTATAAAATTATTAAATTCATGGATTCCTAATTCTGATGCAATAATATCGACATCTTTAAAGGTCTCCATAGCCAGAAAATGATCCCAGTGCAAATGCGTTAATATTAAATGAGTTGTTTTTCTCTGAAATTTTGTCTCCATGTCTAATTGAAATCGAGATGATAAATCTGGGTAAGCGCCACAGTCAACAAAAATTAATCCCTCTAGATGTGCAATACACGTCGTAGGAACTGTATTAGTAACACTTTTTTGGGAGTTACCAATCCGAATTGGATGCATCACATATATATTATCAGAAACTTTAGAGTATTCCATTTTAACTGCAATATAAAAGGAAATATATATTATTTATTATACTTTTTATTCATTTCAAGTGTTAGCTTATAAAAAATATTATCTACTCCAGTACCTAATTTAGCGCTGGTTTCTTCATATGAACAGGCGTTTATGGTTTGTTTGAAAGATAAATGATTTTGCTCTGGAATAACTCTGGTATGAGGGTTGATTAAATCCAATTTATTACCTACTAAAATTCTTGGGACAAAACCAATAGTGTTTTCCACTTCTGATATCCAGGTTGTTAGATGGTCAAAGGTTTCTTTCCGAGATAAATCAAAAATGATTACTATCCCTTTCGCTCCTTTATAAAAAGCTTGTCGAACCCATTTGAAATGATCTTGACCCGCTAGATCCCATATCTGCAATGTTACCATATTTTTAACGTTAGGGATTTTTAAACGTTTTACAAAAAAGTTTGATGCTATAGTAGATTGTACATTAGATATAAAACGCCTCTCTAAATATTGATGTAAGAGAGTGCTTTTTCCTACTCCATAATCACCCACTATACAGATCTTATAAAATGCAGATTTAATACCCATTATTTTAATTAATAAATTTGTCTTGAGTCAATATTGAAATAATATTTATATATTTTTAATTATCTTATAGAATGCAATTATATCTTTTTATTTATTATAATATTAATACAACTTATTTTTATTAAGTGTGAGTCGAAAAAGAGATAATTAAAAACTTAACCCAGATTTTTTAAAAATGCCCGACTTTAAAAAAATAATGCAAAATTTTCAACGTTCAGAAGTTATAGCAAATTTTTTTGTTTTATTCAAAGATGAGGATATTTCAATAGACGGATGGATTTCCCTTGAAGAAACTCTACCTAAATTTATTTCACATTTACAAGAAGAGATTGAATATTGCTGGGGAGCAGAATATGCTGATATGGATGACTATATAATCTTTTATATTGATACAGATGAAAAGAACAACCTTAAGGAAATTACAGACGAAGAAGTTTATCAAAAAATAAGAAAACTTGGGGAGATTTTCATGGTGGTGTTACATAAGGATATTAAATACCGAATAATTGAAAATCTTCCATTAGTATTTGAATGGTTTCAGGCATTTTCTTATTAACAAATTCTATGTAAGATAGTGGTAAATCAGATTCAAATTTCTTATTTTTCTTGCATCAGTCTATGATTTTATACTGTTAAATTTTAGAAAAATATATTACAATGGAATTCTTAAAAATCTTGATTGGTGCATAATTAATATGTACCAATTTTCATGAAAATACCTAGGTTTTTTCAATGGTAAAAGGAACAGTAAAATGGTTTAATAGCAAGAAAGGCTATGGGTTTATAACCCCTGATGATGGTTCCCCAGATGTGTTCGTTCACTATACTGCGATTCAAGGAGAGAGTGATGAATTTAAGATTATCTATGAAGGGGACATCGTAGAGTATGAAATCACAGAGGGGAAAAAGGGTCCTCAAGCTAGTGGTGTAAAGATTACTCAAAAAGGACCTCGAATGAGCTCACGTGGCCGAAAATCATTTTATTAATAAATTAATTTATTAGTAAAAAAGGTTAGTAAAAAGCATTAAGAATAAGGAATTTTGCAAGATAAAAAATATATAATAAGGGTGTTTTAAACTTCTTCTCTCGATTATTTTAAATCTTACATATTCCCTTTTTTTTATTTTATTTTAAATGGATCAAAACTATAGCAGTAAAATTAGAAGATAATCTTAGTTTAAAGAAAGAAAAAAAAACTTTAAGAATTTTATTGCAGCATTTCTGTAAAAGTTTTATTTCCTATTAGCTGTTTTTCTGGGGGAATATTGTCTCGTATTTTTATCATTTTAAGAGCATCATTTGGACAATTTGCTGCGCAAATGCCACAGCCTATGCACAACTCTTCCTTTACAACCATTTGTTCATCATGTAAGTTATATTCATTTTGAAATCTATGATATATTGCTCCATGAGGACATTTTCTCATACAAGTTTCGCATTTTGTACAGAGATCGTTATTAAACTTAGGGGAATAATTAGACTGAATAGTTCCCCTTTCGTGAAATATATTTGCGGGAAATAAAGCTCCACAATGGCAACCGCAGCAATTGCAAAAGAAATTTGAAGATTCAAAACCGGTATCAAAAATAGCATTATGTACTAAGCCTTTTTTTTCGGTTTCTTTGAGAAATTCAATAGCTTCTTCCTTATTTAATACTCTCGCTCCACGAACTCCATTATCAACCATCATTTGAGCTGCTGGACCAGCTATAAAACATCCCATCTCTGCTGGAGCTACTTCACAGGGTTCTCCAGATAATTCACCTATCAAACGGCATTGGCAAGTTATTACCCCAAATTGATCGTGTTTATCAATAAGGTTCATTACCGTTTCATATGGTAAGGTTTGTGATTGAACATCATAATCCTTATTAATTTCGATTAGTTTTTCATTTGCCTCCAAGGGAAGAAGTGGACGGAAAAGACTCCAATCGTTATCACGGGTATTTTGAGGCATTACCTGCTTCATAATATCTCTATATAATTGAGCTGCTTTATTTAAATTCTCTTCAGTATCGAGACTTCTTTGAAAATACTTCTCAAAAATTCCTGGGATTATTGGTTCAAGACAATATTTAGAACCTCTTTTAGATATCGTACCGATTCTTAAAGATCTTTTTAATTTCTGCTTAATTTCATCTTTCGGTATTCCCGATCTTTCTTCTAATTGTCTTAATGATGTCCAGCTGTCAGCTGAGTCAAAGTGAGAAAGCAACTTAATTTCTTCTTCATTCCAAAATACCTTCATTAGCTTAGTTATTTTTCTATGTTTCGGGGCGCTTATTGGTCCTAAAACTAACTTCTTTCTTACAACATCATAATAATCTACTTCAGTCATAGAGTATAGTATGCATAATATTTATTAAAAATTAATCAATACATTAGACATATCTGTCTATTCTTCAATCAATTTTCTTTAAGAACAGGAAGAATAAAGGAGAGATTTATTTAAGCAAAAGATTAATCTGCTTTGAGAGCTTGTATAAAGCTCTTGATTTTATCTTTATAATCTCCATTCTTAATTTCATTTTTTGTAATTTCTAAAGTTGAAATTGGTGTTTTATCACACAATTTTTCCATGCTTTCGAATGTTTTTTGCCCACCACTTCCACCTTCAGTGCAATAAAAAGCAACATTCTTAATTTTAGATTTAAATTTTGTGATATAGGTTCTAATCGCCGGTGTCATTCTCTTATTCCAAATTGGTGTCCCTAATATGATTAAATCATATAATTCTGGATTTTTTTGAATTTCTTTAATATTTGCTAACTTTTTCAATGTGGCATCTTTACCACACTTTAGAAAACCTATAAATCCTTTGCGCTTTTTAGTGTCTATAATTTCCTCGCTTTCCCAATTTGCTTCAGTCGAAATTAATTCGCCGATTTTTTTGGTTGTACCTTTTCTTCAATAATAAACTACTAAACTGCTCATTTTAAATCATTTCCTAATTAAAACTAAACTATTCTATTATTATAAAACATTTATGATCATTTTTTCTTATAGGTTTTTCCTATGCTAAAAGCCGCTCCAAGAAATTCTCCTATTTTCCAATATTTATTATCAATTGAAAATACAAAGGGTTTCAATTTCGTTATGTCTGGTATTCCATTTGTAAGATAATACTCATCAGCATAAGCACCGATTACTTTCCCTATAAAGAGTTCATGTCCTTTTTTTGCTTCTGAAAATTCCTTAGTATCAATTATTTTTACAACCTTACACTCAAGGTTTACCGGAGCATGTGTTATCATAGGAGCTGTTTTTAAATCTCCATAAAAAACTTCAAAAACTTCTGATTTATCCACTTCCATACCTGACACTACACCGACATAATCCGCAACTTCTACCATCCCTTCTGATGGAATATTTACACTAAAAGTCATATTTTCTTTCATACCAATGTTTGTGTAATGTGTTTCAAAGGAAGCAATAGCAATTAACGGGGGTTTATATTCCACGACATTAATCCATGCTAACGCCATAAAGGTTGGTTTTCCTTTCACCATTGTTCCAATAAGTGAAACAGGCATGGGATATACATATACACCAGGTCGAATTCTATTTTTTGTCATTTTTAATCATAAATTATTTTTTTGAATAATTAATTCAATTATTCTTTTTTAAGATTCACATTATAAAGTTAAAAATATTTAGAATTGTTGTATTCTATTATGAGTTTGATGCTAAAAATTCTCTCCCAAATCATATTTCATGAGTTTGACCATCATCTAATAGCACTGTGTTTTCAAAGTTATCCTCAAACCACTTGGGATTGTCAGTATGCACAGGTATTATAATATCAGGATTAATTGTATCAATTGCCCATGTTAAATCCTTTTTGGAAGCGTGCCCAGAAGCATGAAATCCTTTGGTAAATTTCGGTTTTTCCCTGCCTCCTTCTTCCACGACTTCAAACCCATAAATTTTGAATTTAAAATAATCAAGCCAATTGTTTAATCTTAAGAAATCAAATTCAGATTCTTCTTCAAATGCTTCACTTGAGGAATAAATATAAGTACCCGATTTAAGTTTAATATCCAACAAATTTTTCATATCGAAAAGTGAGAAGCATATTAGGAAGTTCTCGTGGTCTTTTGCGATCTCTTCTGGGTCTAAGAATTTTACATCGAGTTGCTCTTCTAGAAGGAGATTTTCCCAGCCCTTTTTTATGGTTTTAAGATCTTTATACACATATAAATCTTTAATTCTATTTATCCCATCAGCTTTTTTCAGAGCATTAAGCAAATAAGCATCTTTGGGTGTAATAACAAGCGATCTTCCTACATGTTTCGCAATTTTTTGAAATGTCTCCAGTCTTTCAAAATTTCTTGCAGAAAAATCAGCAACAATTAGTCCTTTTGCTATTTCAGCAGCTCTTCTGCAATTCTCATAAACGATATCTTCTGATTCACTAATATCTTCCTTAGCGGTTCTAGTCCCTTCTATAATTAAGATTGAAGCTCCCTTAGCTTCATTTATAAATTTCTCACTTTTTTTTCCTTTTTTACCGTGTAAACGGAAATCACCCGTATATGCTATCTTTGTTTCCCCCGTAATTAAAAAAGCTGTGGCGCCAAAAATGGAGTGATCAACCTCATAAGGCACGATCTCAAAATCTAAGGGATAATCTTTCAATTGAGTAATATTGCCTTCTTCGTATGTTTTTCTTTTCGTAACACGTGTAACCATAAAATCAGTAAGTTCTTCAGAAAAGTTTTTAGTACATATAAAATCTCTCCCGATATCTTTACCTCTTTCAGTTTCTAAGATTCTTCCATCTTCTTTTTGTTTTTTAATGGAATAGTATGCTACATCAGATCCAAGCATAACAGTAGAACAATCTAAGATCCCCTTAAGTAACATTAAAGTTGAGGGGGAAGCAATAATGGGGTACTTCGGATTAAGTAACCCAATATTCCCAAAATGATCCATATGTGCGTGACTTAGTAAAATAGCATCTACATCTAAGTTAGGAAATTTAGATATATCAAGATCCGATGGAACTAAGTCTTTACGATAAATATTAAGCTTTGGAATTAGGTTGAGTTGAATAAGGTCGTAAATTCCTCGATTTCCTCTAGAAGATAAGAATTCTTGGAAAAAAAATCCATATTTTTTAAAGTTCATTCCGAAATCGAGAAAAAAACTTTTTCCATTCTCATTCACATGAATTTTATTTCCACCAATGGTATTGGTTCCATCATAAATTGTAATAGAGGTCATTTTTTACCAGTTTTCTATATGAATTTTAATAAAAATTTTTATCTTTATCATATATAATTAGTAAATATCTCATCTTTAATTTGATTATGATGAGTTTATTTATGTAGTGTTTAACAATTTTATGATAAATACTAAAATTTTTAAATAAAAGTATTGTTCTTGTATTGTACTTACTAATTTTGAAGATTATAATTATTTAAGACTAAATTGCCAAAAGAGATGAAATTAAGTGGAATCTGCAATCAAGTTAACATTTTATGGCGGATTAAATAAAGTAGGGGGAAATAAAGTTTTATTAGAAGACAATGTATTCAATGTTAAATTATTTATTGATTTTGGGATAAATTCATCCGATTTCGCACGTGTTCGATTGGAGACTCCAGATCCAATTGAAATTGGACAACTAACTAAAAGTCATGTATTACCTCGAGGAGAAGACCTTCCAGTTCAGAACCTGTATTCAAGATATTTCATATATGACCATACTAAATACAAATATCGCCAAAAAGTAAAAGAATGTGAAAATAAGGTAGATCCCCCTTCAGATCTTGATGGAATTTTAATTTCGCACCCGCATAGAGATCATTATCAAGGACTTTCATTCGTTAATCGAAATATACCAATTTATGCTGGTGTAGTGACTAAAAGAATAATAAAAGCCTTATCATTGTGCTCTCCGCCCAAATTCGAAAATTTTTTACATGGATTACAATGGATTCGCTTTAGAACGGGAAATATTATTAATATCAAGGGAATGGAAATATATCCCGTTCATGTTGATCATTCCATCCCTGGTGCTTATGGATTTATTATATGTACCTCAGAAGGAATCATCGTATACTCAGGAGATTTTCGAATGCATGGACCACTCCGATTAATGACGATAGACTTAATGCGAAGAGCTAAAGAAATAAGCAAGAAAAAAGGAAAAAATATAAAAACATTAATCTGTGAGGGTACACATATTAATAAAGGTGTGATTGAATCAGAGAGAATAGTAAAACAGCATTTAAGGAAGTTATTTGGCTATAAATTATTCGATTACGCTCTTGTACATTATGATAGAGTAGACTGGGATAGGTTTAGAACATACGTAGATATAGCAAAAAAATATAATTGGAAGTTTATTATTAGTGAGAAAGATGCATATTTCTACAGCAGGTTGAATAAGAAAGCTATTTATGATACCATGAAAAATCCTAATATTGAATTAAATGAAAATATTTTTATTTTGTCTCAGGATGATGTAAAATTACCCTGGAAAAAGAATTTAAATAAAATATTAGAAGGGGATAAAATGGTAAAGCGACGAATTTCTTTAGATGATTTAAGAAATCTTGACGGGAAGTTTTTTCTATATTTTGCTTCAAATTGGGATTATAATAAGATTAAAAATTTTATACCAACCCATCTGAGAGGTGCGTTTATTTGTTCTAATATCGATCCATACGCTGAAGATTACAGATTTTATAAAAACCAAATTTCAAATGAGCTATTAGATAAAGGAATTCCTTCATATCGAATACATTCTTCAGGTCATGCTAAAGTTCATGATCTAATTAGATTTATCAACGGAATAAATCCTGAAAAGTTAATACCAGTACATACTAATTATCCCGAATTATTTGAGAAGCTTTTTAGAAATAAAAGAATGGAAATTATTTTACCAACAATAGAAGTGCCTATTGATATCTGACGTGGAAAAATTATTGTTGCTCATTAAATTTCTTCAAATGAAATCATAAGAACATACTTTAAATAGAGTAAATAATGATAGTAAAATTATGTCTTCATTTTCTGAAAATAAAGAACCTAATGCCAATAATGGTAAATCTTCGAAATTTCTAGAATTTATTATTTATTTGCTTTTTTTCTTTGGTCCTTTAACCGGGAATGTTATACTCGTCTTATTTCACGAGCTTTCAACTAAATTTGATGTGTCTAAAAGTGCGGTGCTAGTTGCAATTCCTGCGTTCATGTTTCCATTTGCAATAACTCAACTTTTTTCTGGAGTAATTTCAGATATAAAAGGAAGATTCCCAGTATTAATTATTGGTTTAATCCTATTTGGTTCTGCGATGGTTATAGCTGCCTTATCTTTTTCATTGGAACTGTATGCAATAGCAAACATCCTAGGGGGAATAGGGTTTGGTTTTATTAATCCAGTGTTGATTGCATTGATGACAGATATAACAGCATTACCGAGTTTTCCTAAAAAAATGGGATTTCTTGGTGCCAGCGCTAATTTAGGTGTTGGATTAGGACCTCTTATAGCATCTCAAATGTTATTAATAGGATGGCAGTCAATTTATATATTATTTGTAGTAATCAGTGTATTTGGATTAATTTATTTTTTTTCATCCACTAGACCTCCTCAGAAAGTTCCAGAGGAATCAGGGATAAAGATTTTGTTATCACAGCTCTCAATAGAATTAAGGCGTTCAGTTATCATTCTAATGGTATTTTCAGCTTTCTTAATTTCACATACCTATTTAGCGATAAATATATGGACTTCGAGAATTCTTTCAGGTGAAATAGATGAAACTTTAGTTGGATTGGTACTTGGTTTAGCTGGAATCGGTTCTGCAATAACTGGCGCTTTAACAGGTACTATGATTAAGAAAAAAGGTATCAAGATTCCACTGGTTTTTGGTTCTGTTTCATTATTCATTTCATTAACGATTTTATTGCTAGTTGGAGATATTACTCAAAGAGAAGCATTTATTGGCTTAGCTATAGGGTGGATAATTGCAGGTCTCGCAGGTGGAACTCTTTTTCCAGCTATAACTTATTATAGTCAAATATTGTCGCCAGAAAGGCGGGGTGCCTTAGCAGGTTTGCTCACAGCAGGATATTTTATCGGAATTGCATTAGTTCCTACTACATTATCCCCACTATCAGAAACCATAACAGGAATATATCTTTCTATATTTGGTATATCTGTATTATTTGTTTTTATCCTGTCTTTTTTATATAAAATAGCAAAGCAAAGTATTCCCAAAGAAGAGGGTACATCCCATTAAAATAATATTATAACTAAAAATATATATAAATTGTAATCATTTAGGGCTTAAATTTATCCCTTATTCTTTTTTCTTTAGCTTCTAAGGATTCTTTTTCTTTTCTTATGATACTAAACACGTCTCTTTTACTTTCACTAGCTTTAAATGCTTTATCGAGTTCTTCTTCCAATTCTTCATCTGTGATTTCTTTTCCATTCACAGGTTAATAAGAGTAAAATAAAAATATAAAATTTAGGTTGTTTATGATTTAAGTTCTAAGATATTACTTAATAATACGTATTTAGGCCTTTATCATCACTAACATCATTTTAAACCGATCCAACGCCTTTAATGCATGTGGCTCATTCGCTGGCATGATTATCATCTGACCTTTTTTAACAATGTATGCTTGCTTTGATATTGAGATTTCAGCTTCTCCATCAAAAACATAAACAAGAGCATCAAAAGGTGCAGTATGTTCACTCAATCCTTCATTTTTATCAAAAGAAAATAACGTGACAGTACCAATATCTTTATTAATTAAAGTTCTACTGACAACTGAGCCATCTTGATAATCTAATAGTTTTTCTAAATCAAATACACGGGCTAAAATTTCTTTCTCACTCATAATTTTTTCATCTTATTGAATACAAAATTAACTAACTTTTATAACGAAAAATTCTATTTAAAACTAAATTCGAACATGTTTAAGAAATAGTCCTATTTTCTTATCTTAAGAAATTCGCCTATTTTCTTTAACTTGCCTGGTCTAAGGTAATTTGCATAAATTTAAAAAGAGTAAATAGCTTTTGAATTTTCCATTATGCTAGAGATTTGAGAACTTTACTCATTTTTTACAACCCAATAAGTCCCACATTTTCCACACTTATATTTCTTTCCATAAATGCGTGGATAAGCCATAATTATGTTTGTTTTGTCGATTTCTTCATAAATAAACATATGTCGGTTATTATCACAGTGAGGACACTGACGTCTTGAATAGCTTTCAACAATTGGCTTATTTGAACTACTTATAGTTGGGACAGGTGTTTCTAAATCAGATAAGACATCTAATTCTGGTTCTTCTAAGGGTTCAGGAGATTCTAGTATCTCTACTTGGATTGGTTCAAGAGATTCTGGTTTATCTTTTTTAATTATTTTTTTAAATAATTTCATTGGTTTTTTAGCTTCTTTCTCAATAGATGGTGGTGAAGGCTCATTAAAAGAGTAATCTATATGTTTGAGAAGATCATTTTCCTCCTCTAATTCAGAGACTCGTTTTTTTAAAGCTTCATTCTCCTGCATCAATTGTTCAATTAAATTTTCATATTCTGTGAGAGTAGGGTCTTTTGTTTCTCCCATTTCATTACTCAACTTTCAAAAATTTTGTTTGTATCGTGCATTTTTTTGTTAAAAACATAATAGAGAAATTATTAAAAAATTTAAGTAAACCAAAAATTTATGTGGGCAAAAAAGATTTTTAAACTAAAATTGTATTTATTTCTATATTATAAGAATATTCTTTAGAGAGAGTAAAATGCGATTATATAAAATCAGTGAAAAAGGAGAATTAATCCAATTAGATAAATTATCCTTTGAGGAAAATGATGTTTATCTTGTAGATGATGAAAAAAAAAACACGATATATATTTGGGTGGGATCAAAAGTCCAACAAGAAAAAAAGGATATCACTGCTGAAACTGCAAGAAAACTGGATAAAGAACGTGGTGGTTCTACAAAAATACTCATCATGAAAGAAAAAAGAGAATATGGTTCCTTTTTAGCAATGATGCATCATCTCAAAAAGGGATTAATTCCAGGAGTTTCTATTGAAAGAAGACCCGAGTTCGTATTTGAAGTCTCCCCTGAAAAGATTGAATCTATTAAACTTGATGGAACACCAGAGGAGCGTGAAATTAAAGTTGAAACGAGGTTAAGAGAATGGCTGACTCAAATTAAAGAACATAGAAGTTTGGAACCAGGACTAAAAGCTGACGAAACCTCAGAAACTGTCAAAGTTATTAAAACTGAAAAATCATCTGCCGAAAAAGAATATAGTGAAACATTCCTTGCCGAAAAAATTACTCAAAAAGAAGCACTTATAGAACAAGTAGAAGAACCAGAGTTCAAAACTCAAATACGAGAAGCAGCTTATTATTTCTCTTTAAAAAAATACACTTATAATGAACTCTGTTGGTTATTGGCTGAACGTATCCAAAAGATAAATCTTGAACTCCCGTCAATTGAAGATATACGGAAGAAGGCTGAAGAAGTGTTTAATTCAAGTTGTTCTTATGATGAACTATGCTGGCTCATCTCAGAAATCGACATCCTTACAAAAATGAGTTATCTTGAAGAAAAAAAGAAGAAAAGCTATTTTTAATTTGTAGTTATGCAATTTTTTTTTAGGTTTCTTGAATTTACTTCCTTTGGTGTCTATAATAATTTAAAATGATTAATTTAATCGAATTATCTTAAGTTAGATTTATAATAAATATAGAATTAATATATTTTAATATTCAAAAAAGATAAAAATCTGTATGTTCATCAAATATGTTGAGAGATAATAGGACATTACAGAAATCAAGAATAATTTTTATCCTAATTTTAATAATAATCAATTTCCTTTATATTCCATTTGTCCAGAACCTTCGTTTAAAGAGAGAAATTGATCAAGAATTTTCAGATAATTATCATAACTTAAAAATAAGTGCACAGGAGATCAATATCACAACTCCTGAAAATAAAACTTATACAACACCGATGAGTGGGTATTATCCTGCAAGTTTTGGGTTTGAGAATGATGTTGATGGTGCAGATCCTTTTGGGTGGACGGTTAATGAAGTAGGAGATAATCCAATAAATATAATTCCAACATTAGATGGTCATAAGAAAGTGGTAGAAATGGATCATGTAGATTCTGTGGATGCCCCCTATGTTAATAATATTTTTAACGACAATCAATCATCTGGAACAATTGAATTATGGTGGAGAATAGAGGATGCCACTGATCGTACCGACATTTGGGTAATGGAACCACTTTCAATTGGGTACTACTCAGTTGTACTTTCAATTCAAAATGATAAGTTCAGGCGTTATTATTCGCCAGGCTTTCAATGGTTTGATATAGGAAAAAGTGCTTCTGATAACATGTGGTACCACATCCGCATTGATTTCGAATGCTCAAGTGGAGCTTATGAAGGATTATCAGAAGGGCAGTGGCAAGTTTATATTGATGAAGTACAATATGGTCAATACCCACTGGTAGGGACTCATGATCAAGTATACCTTGAAAGCATTATATTTTTAGCGGCTGACGGTTATTCGGGTTATTCAACCTATTTCGATGCTGTTGGATATTCTTGGGATCCTAATTATAATATAGGAGATAATGTAGATGAAGGGTTATTATTAAGTTTTGAGAATGATACTGTTCTAGAGTGGATAGGGTATTCACTAGATGGTCAAACTAACAAATCGATATTAGGAGATACTACTATTCCAATGCCAATAAATGGAGTTCATTCATTAAGAATATATGGAAGAAGCACTTCCGGCTATTATTATAAATCAAATCTAGTATATTTTACAGTTAATATAGATGAAGAACCAACTCTTCCAAGCGGAGAAAATGAATATTTCATGTTAATTTTCATTTTTATTGGAGTTTTTTCTTTGATAGGAATAGCAATTAGTGTAATAGTTTATAGGAAAATATATGTACCATCTGAAACACCTAAACCACGAAAAAAGAGATTTAAAGAACCAAAGACCAAAGAGATTATCCCGGAAGATTTATTTTGCCCATTTTGCCAAACTCCAATTAGTTTCGATCAAAAGTTTTGTACTTATTGTGGTAGCAACCTAAAGGAGGAAAAAGAAACATAAGTTCAAGATTCCTATCCACAACAACTATTACTCTGGGGATTTTTGGATCGAGCTCGAGCATCCCATAAGCATCCACACCCTTTACGCTCTTGGAGAAGAATTGCCATTGCAGGACAATTTCTTTTACATGCACTACACTCAGTGCATCTTTCAGGTTCATATATTTCGAATTTCCCAACATTATTTGGTTGGGGAATTCCAAAAGGGCAGATTTCTGCGCAGATTCCACATCCAGTGCATAAATCTGGATCGATTGATATTTTTGGAAGTGTTATTGTTATTTGAATCGAGGAGGGTTTTAGGGTTATTTCAAACACATCCTTATTTAATGTTTTAATAAGATAATATGTTTTTTCATATTTATGTTATTCTTTTATTTAATAAAAGATAAATCCGAAAGTAATTGTAATCAATCCAATGAACAACAATGGAAGATGCAATTTCCTAAAAATTGGATATTCCTCTTGAATCTCAGCGGGACTAGTAGCCATCGAATAACCACTAAAACTCATAGTTGAGAAGAACGCTAGCCAGAAATAGAAACAAAAATTCCATATAATTAATAGTAGTGAACGATGAATTATCCATGTTATCGCACCGAGAAATAAAACATTTAATATCCCAAAGATCATCCCTTTAATAAGAAATTTCCGTGTGAAATTCGTAAGAGGGAAGAGAGACGCTATGAGAAAATTACTAAGAATTATCCAAAGCCATATCTCTCCAATCCTCCAAAATTTGTCGATCCAAAATGTACTAACAAAACTTAACCCTAAAAGGAGCAGAAGAATGAAAATTGTTGGCCAAAAGAAAATCTTTCTCAATAAAAATGTCGTGTGTGTTATAAACGCTCTTAATCGATGAGAACCAGTAAATCTGGCCAATTTCCACTTATCTGGTTTTTTCGCAGGACGTCCTTCTAAGTATTTAGGTAAATATTTAGCCCATACTGGACCATATAATAGATTGAATGGAAAATCAGGAGATTCAATGGAGATTAATGGTGCAGCAACACCTCCCGCTGAAAGTTGAGGAAGGATCAATGTTTTTCTATTCGTTATTTTATCTATTCCTGTTGCTTCAACAGCTTCAATTAATTGTCTGTTGCCAAAATCATCCCCTCGAGCCGCACACCAAACATTTATTCCTCTTGAATCTACACATAGTACCCAAGCATCTATTCCTTTAAGAGATCTCATGACTTTTATATATGTATAAATATAGTTTGCAGTTGCGATTATTGGCGATTTTTGGTCTGGTTTTCCAGATTGATAAATTCCGGGTTCAATAGGAATATGATCTACTTGTCCTGTTAAAATACATCGGTATATTTGAAATTGTCCTAGAAGCCCTTTGAATTTTTTTTGTGCAGGGCGATAATAATTTGGGTTCTCTCCAACCTTTTCTAATTCCAGAGCTTTAATTGTTCCCTTTTTCCATCTTCGCTCTGCACTGATTTTGAATCCTATAGGTTCTATATAATTAAAAAACCATTTGACGACTGAGGTACTTGGTAGTCGCAGTCTTCTTAATTTTTTCTTGTACCACCATCGTTTTACTCTAAATGTTATTTTCCAAAATCCAGAAGGCATAAATTCAGCAGCGACTATTAATTTACCCCCTGGTTTCAATACTTTCCAAGCATTTCGTAGAAAAATTTGTTGTTCAAATGGTCCTAGCTCAGAAAGCATAAATGTACTTACAATAAAATCTTTTGATTCTTCATCAGCGGGTAATTCTCTGATAGTTCCTATTTGATAGATTAGTTTTACATCATTTTCAGAAGGATAGTTCTTCATGGCAGTATTTATCATTTGAAAATTTTTGTCTATTGCTAAAACATCATTCCCTTGTAGTGCGATCTTAGCAGCAAGGGCGCCTGTACCACATCCTACTTCTAATATATATTTAGATGTTCCAATCCGTTCTGAAATCCAATCTTTAACTTCTAAATTAACGCCTTTTGTTAAAACTGTAAATTGCTCATCATAGGTATCTGGTTCGAGTTCTAGTTTCCTCATAAAGGTAACTGCGATATTAATCACTTCCCTTCAAAAACGAATTAAATTTAATTTTTTAGAAGGAATATTTCATATTTCTTAATTCTTTTCTTTAATATTTAAACTAAAATCAATATTTTTAAATAATGGACTCCTAATCTTTTAATATCTTTACTATATATCAAAATTCTAAGATTTTTATTCTATAGAAAAAAAAAATTATTCAAAGGCATTAAAAATGAGTGAAAATGAAGATTTAGAAGATTGGACGTTTTGGAAGAACATACTTCGAAAACACTGGAAAACATTAATAGTAGTTATAATAGCAGGAGTATTTGCTTTTATAGGTTTAATATTAGTATTACTTTGGGTTATAGAGGCAAATCCTTTTGTAGATCCACGTATCGGTACTTTTAACAGTTGGACGCTTAATTATCTCGTGGGATTCATAATAATTTTAATTCTATGGGATTTATTATTTGTTGGAGTCCCAGCAGGTTTATTTTTTGGTATTGGTGGATATTTATGGTGGCGCAGATTACCTGAAGAAGAAAAACAGGAATTTAAAGATAGGGAGAAAAAAGAAAAAGCACGTAAAGCACAAAAATATGGTGGTGGCGGTGGTGGATTTAGTATCTTTATGTTTATTGCTTATTGTATTTATATTGCAGTGGATGGGAACTACAATACGCCATTTGGCGACAAACCATACACCTATTGGCTGTATTCATATATGTTGACCTTCATGTGGATTGTTATAATTTTTGGTGGTTTAGCTGCTATTGTACTTATAATTTTATATTTTGTAAAGTGGAGAAAAAAATAAGGATAAAAAAAATTTTTCTTTTTTTTTATATTTTAGGTTGAAATATCTTTTTGCCTATTAGATTGAGGACTGTTTCAGCGTCTTTTACTTGAAAGCCTTTTTTAGCGTAAAGTAAGTAAGAGAGGAAGAAATAATCAGTTTTCCTCATTTTCATAATTTCTTCAGCTCTTTTAATCATTGCTTTTTCATCTGAGTTTATTTTTACATTTTGATGTTGTAATTCCAATGGATAAATTAAAGAAGTTACTAAATGCTGATCCAATAAATCTCTAATATTTGCAAATTTATCAATGTTTCCGGTAAATTTTACAATATCTTTACCGTAAGTATTATCAATATCATATGATAATGATTTTATTGAGTCTAAAAAGTCCTGAGAGGGATTTTCTTTCATTACAAGTAAAATTCTAAAATCTTTAAATTCAGACATTATTACCTTAGATTTGTGATATTCTAGTTTTATAGTTTGAGATTGTTCATTAGCCCCTGTTAATTCTATACCAAAATTACGAATAGCTTCCAAAAAGCCTGTAATGAGTGACGCATCCATATCCTTTCCCGCAAGCATCTGTTCATAAATATTTAACCCAGTTCTTTTTTCAATAATAATAAAATAATCTAAATTCAAGACATCCATATATTTATTATATATTTTTTGTCTGAATTCTTGATGGATTCTATTTGATCTTTTGATAAGTTTATATGATGTAAAACTAGCACCTGCGAGAGCAATTGAACCTACAGCGATTATAATAATATATATTGGATCTAAAACGAATGGAATATTGATTTGAAAATCTTGAGATTTGATCCCTCCATTTTCTCCATCAAACCAATAAATATAAGCCCAGTAGATTCCTTCATTTGGATTAGAGGATAATGTGTAAGATAATACTATTTGATATGTAGTTATTTGTGTTATTTCAATTGTCTCCCTGTACTCCTCAAATCCTAATGAATTTATCAATATATACGTAAGATTCCCTGGATTAATAGGCGGCAAAACAGAAAATTCTAAATCTTGGTTTGGACCGAATTTTAATTTTGGTGTATTCAATGATAAAACTACATTAGGAGAATTAGCAAATATTTCCCATGAAGCCCCATCAATTATCGTTTTATTTGGGAATAAAATATAATGATCCACTGGATTTATAGTAACATTTGAAGTGACATCTATTCCATCTCTTATTATTGAAAAGTTATACCATGAAGTAGGATAATTAAATTTAACTGTATAATTATAGTGAATTTTATTGATATTAGGAGTTAAAACCCATGTATTAGCTGAACCAACGCTTAATAATACTTGCCCATCAGAATAAAAATTATTGATTAATTTAATATGATAACTCAAATTAAATAATAAATCGATCGAACAATTATTTTTAATTGCAATATTAAAATTTGTACTATTTGGGGCAATCAATTCACTAATTGTAAGACTTCCAGTAGATTGAACTGGTCCATCTAGTATAGGATATGAAAATCCATTAAATTCAGCAGTCATGTTAACTTCCTCAGGATTAAAAGATCGATTAACTCGTTGAACTAGTTTATGCAAGAATGGTTCTCCAATATCATATTGTTTCCAATCACCATCATAAAGAGCTGTTTTCAAATTATTAATAGAACCACTTCCATTATAAAACCAATTATAAGTTGATTTATCTGCTGGAAAAGTCAATTCAGAACCATTTATTACCAAATAATATTTGCCTGAAGAAAGTGAAACCGCTTCTTCAAATATTTGTAAGTGCCAACCGGGACTTGATAGATTTATTGCAGTAGTCCCTAAAATATTCTCATCTGGTGCATCAGTACCAATATTATACCCTTGTATTTGAACATAAACAGGAAAGACAGGATTTCCTGTTATATACCCATATATATAAACACCAAATAAAATAGTAGGCTCAGTTATATTTAGTTCTACTCCATAGCCTAATTTTCCTTTTGAATCTATAATTTCAATGGATTGGCCCTTATCTTCAATAGATTTAACTTCTTTGCCTAATTTAACGTCAGTAATGTTCAGTTCGATGTTTGTAATGTTCCAGCTCTCTGAAGGTAATGGTATGTTTATTGAGCTTACACTCGTAATATTGTCGATATTTTCTGTAATTTCTGTCATTTGAAATTTGGATGATAGATCTATAGTCCCATCATTGCCTTGAGCATAAGAAATATCAATATATTGAACTATGCTTAAAGCAATAATTGAAGTAAAAAAAATACTAATTATCGGTAAAGAATAACCAAATTTTTTCATTATTTCATACATGATAATTTGAAAATATAAATTTGATTTATTTATGGTATTGTTATGTCTAGTAGCGATCAATTAAAGAAAAAATAAAAGTGAAATTTAGACTTTAATTAATATAAATGAGATTAAAAAAGAAAAAATTAATTTTTTATGCCAACTGAAATACGTTCTTTTCCATTAAGCTAAGTAAATTCTCTATATCTTTTGGATTACATTCTTCTTCAGGTAATAATGATTTTATGAAAAAGTAATCTAAATTAGTGGTTTTCATCAAATTTACTGCCTTATTAATATACACTCTTTCATTTTGTGTAATTCTAATCTTCTTAAGTTTTTCAATTTTAGCAATTCTTAAGGGATATATAAAAGATACGTTTAAATGTTGTTT
The DNA here is from genome assembly GCA_048886685.1 of Candidatus Hodarchaeota archaeon. Classification (GTDB taxonomy): domain Archaea; phylum Asgardarchaeota; class Lokiarchaeia; order Sigyniarchaeales; family SOKP01; genus Loki-b32. The sequence continues at coordinate 342 of JBHLKM010000029.1, read as the reverse complement.
TAGCAAGATCTCAATTGATTTAAAAGGCTTAACATCTCCATCAAAAGTATCTATTAATCCTCCGAAATTTTTATAAATATCATAGGCTAAATCTTCGAGTGCGTATAGAAAAAATCTAGATGGGCTTTCTTTCATTATCATTATTATTCTAATATTGACGAATTCGCTCATTAAGATAATTGAATCCTTATATTCTAATTTAATTGTCTGAGATTGATCCTCAACCTTAATTAATTCAATCCCAAACGAATGGATTGCTTGTAAAAATCCAGATATTAGCGATGCTTCAATTTTTTTCTCTGAAAAATTTTGTATATAAACGTTTAAACCGGATTTTTTATC
>JBHLKM010000028.1:0-30585 GCA_048886685.1 Candidatus Hodarchaeota archaeon | reverse complement strand
TCAGGATAAACTATTATGTATAACTTATCAAAATAATTTAATTCAAATTGAGATCACGAAAATAACTCAAAATTGAAGAATCAATAAAATAAAAATATTGTTAAGCTAAAGTTATTACCACTTGTCCCTTCTTCTGCCCTGATTCGACATACCTGTGAGCTTCAGCAATCTGTTCCAATGGATATCGTTTATCTATGACCGCTCTTAACTTTCCCGCTTCAATAAGCTCCCTGAGGAAAATCAGATCTTCAGCTTTCTCTTCTACGAGCCCACTTATTGCTTTCTTATTGAATGCTACTTTAAAAGCCCGTCCCAACCCAAAGGTAGCAAAAATGTAGAATCCTTCTTTCTTTAGCGATCTTTTGCTAGCTGAAAACGGACTCTTGCCTATCGTGTCGAAAATAATGTCATAAATCTCACCGCTTTTTGTAAAATCCTCTTTGGTATAATCAATTACCTTATCGGCTCCCAGAGATCTTACCAATTCTATTTTTGGGGTGCTACATACGCCAGTTACTTCTGTACCATAGTACTTGGCAAGTTGGACCGCAAAAGTACCTACTCCTCCAGACGCGCCAAAGATAAGGACTTTTTGTCCGCTCTGGATTTTACCCTTTCTTAGGAAATACAATGCGGTTAATCCCCCATAAGGGATGGCAGCGGCTTCTTCATATGTCATATTGGTTGGTTTTTTTGCTAGTGCTCCGTCTTCAGGCATACATAGGTACTCAGCATTAGCCCCCAAATTCATCCCGGTGAATCCAAAAACCTCGTCACCTTTTTTGAATAGATTTACATCTTTACCTACGGATTCAATTTCCCCAGCAAACTCTGTTCCAAGTATAGGTCTCTTTGGTTTTCTGACTCCAGATGACAATCTTATTAAAAATCCAAATCCAGGGGGACCTGTGCAAGCTCGTCCCCAACAGTCGTATAAAGTTACTGTTGTCGCGTATACTCTTATCAGCACTTCATTGTCCTCGGGAGTTGGTTTTTCTACCTCCTTGACCTGAAGAACCTCCGGAGGTCCGTATTTTGTATATACCGCCGCTTTCATGAAATTATCATGTCCAGAATCTGCTAGATCCTCTTTTTTTATTTCATTTTGTGTAATTTTTTATCACCTTTCTTAATTTTAATTTTCTCTAATTTTCGGTTTTTTTGAGATCTGGGAAATATTTTTCTTTACATAGTTTACAGATAATAAGTAAAGATTTCGCAATGTACTATTATTATTATACTACTCTAATTAAGCTGATTTAATTAACTTGAACAAATCCTGCGCGAGTTTTTTAATAATTGGGACATGTCCTTCCGTTAGAAGTTGATCCTGAAATAAAATTGCTGGAGGGATTAAATCCCCAAATTTTTTTTTGACATCACTCGAATAAATATCCTCATAACTCACTTCAATTTTTTCTTTAAATTCTGGAATCGATGCAAACATGCGCTCGATAATGTTTACAGTTTTGCAACATTTAGCACAATAGTTTTCTTCTTCACCTTTTAATAAAACATGTAAAATTTGTTTTGATATTATATATCACTTTGCTCAAATATTTCCTTTAAACTTAAAATATTAAATATTTTATCTAATAAATGATTTCTGTAAGCATTTAAGCATCCAACTAACATACCAAATTTGTTATATTAGAAAATCATGCTTTTCAAAAATATAAAGTCAGAACATCGATTTAAAATTCTTTCGGGATTAATATTGAGTTTCAGAAAATAGAGACCATCCTGGAAACAATATAATTTAATTCCATTCCCTATGAAATCACTTAATTTTTTCCGGGGTACAAAACACTTTTTATTTTAAAAAAGAATTTTTGATATTCTGATAATATTTACTTCATTCTGGTTAATTTTTAATAATAAAGTTTATAAGATTATAATATAATTTTGGAAGATTATAATCTATAATCAAGAGGATTTATAAGCTTAAATGATCTTACTAAAATTAATATGAGAAAATTAACTTGGCAATTTATTTCCTTTCTAGAGGAGATATATCAGGACCACTTAATTACAGAAGATACAAAAAGAAAAAGCTCAAAAATTCATTTTTTAGACTTAGATCTAAAAGAACTCTGGGGTGCATTAGGAAATAAATGGGGTTATCTAGATAAAAGTGCTCTCGATATCAATGAGATCATTGAAGAATATAAAAGTAGAAAAACTCAATGGTATCAATTATTAGATGAAAAAAAGAAATTTTCTGATCGAGAATTTGTTTTGAAACACTCTGAGTACAAAGAATGGTTGAAATCACAAGATCGGGAGGGAAAACTCGATGATTTTACGATACAAACTGAAAAAGAAGCAATTCTATTAAAACCACGTCCAATAGCCTTAGAACTCGATGAAAAATTTATTGAATGGAATAGACAGAAAATTTATAGCTTCAAAATATATGAAAAATCACCTTTTCGTTTAAATCTTCATATAAAGCATGAAAAGCGTTATTTCCATGACCTGTTATTATTTTTCACAATTTCTATAAACAATCCTAGTGATAAAACATTTTCAATGGAATTTATCAACAGTTATTATACCTCCTTCATTTCTATGTATGAGATAATCGATTATCTTAAATCCAATAATTACAACGAAGCTTTTGTTAGCTTTTTTGATGATTATGAGGAAAGGGACCTTCAGATTTTAATGACATCTAAGAAGAAACCATTTTTATTCAAAGTTTATTATCTTTTCATGATACATAATTCTCTTGAAGACATGTTTGAATTATTATCAATTGATCTCGAAAAAATACAAGAAATTATAAGAAAACTCGATTCTATCCAGAAGCCGATGGATTATTATACCAATTTTGAAGGAATAGTAAAAGATTATTTAGAAAAAGGTAGACAATTATTTCTAAAATCTGAAGATCTTTTCTATCAGCCAAAAAATATTGCACAAAAGATTGTAAAAAAATCGAGTAAAAAACGAAGATTGTCTGAAGAAGAGCTAGTAGATATGTTTCAACTAGAATATGAAAAAGATATAAGTCTAAAATTGGAGGAAGGAAATAGGGGATTCAGAAGTCTGCCTGAAATTTTTAAACTATATGAAATTAGATTAAAAATGTCTTGGAAAACTTTCAATGATAAAGCGTTAGTAATTTTAGATAAAAGTTCAAAATTCGAGCAACGGAATCGGAATAAAGTTGGTGGTGGTAAAGAATTTCGTATCAAAAAAGAACCGATTATAGATGCAACTAAAGATGCTAATTCAGGATTAGTTCCAGAAGACCTTACTCAAGAAGATTACGATATAATATTACTATATGAACAGACAAAAATCTTACATAATGATGGACAAATAGATAATGTAATCAATATCTTCGAACAAATTATTGAGAATTATGGTTCTGAATTTAAAAAATATTCTTGGATATATTGTGATGTTTGCCAGCGATTAGCTAGTATCTATGAAAATATTGGTAATTTGAATGATGCCGAAATTCTTTATAAAAAAGCTAAGGATAATATAACCTTAACAAATAGTTCATCTCTTACATACTCAATTGCAAATTTAAAGATAGAAATTTTACGAGGAAATTATGAGGGTTTGAACAGTAGGATTTTAGAGTTTGAGGATATTCTACGTAAAAATATGGAAAAGAGTTTATTGGAGTTAAACACAAAATACACATATATAGAAGGAACAAATATTGAAGATTTGGATCTTTATTATATTAGAGATTTAAAACATGATAAATCATTTTCATCATATCCAATATTTCAAGAAGTAATCCAAATAGATTTAGATCTTTTAATGATACAATTACTTAAATTAGATATCATACGTAGAGAAGTATATTTAGAATCTCTCAAAAGTTTTAAGAATGAAATGACAAGGGAAGAAAAAATTAATGCAATTACGCCTTCAATGATGAAATTATTGGAAGAAGCGGATTCTATTCTAGAAAGAGTAAATCATAATAAGTTTAATTGGGGAAATAAAAACTTTGGTTTATTTAGAATTTATAGAGCTTACTTTAATAATTTCAGAGGAGAATATGATGTAATTGAAGAGGGCTTTGATTTTCAGATTCATGATACTTATTTTCCACGATATCGTACTAAATTTCTATTCAATTTAGCTAATTATGAGATAAGAGACATTCAAAGCTTCGTTAATAGGTTAAGTCAACAGGAATTTTTTACTTTGGATCTAGAAAACAAAGTAGAGTATTTAATCAAATTCTGTAATAGTAATTGGATGGAGTTTAACTATAGAATTGTTGGGGATGCTAAAATTAACCAATACAAGAATAATCTGACTCTTATAAATTATGCAGTTTATCTAGTCGACAAATTCAATTTAGAAGATTATAAGATTCCAATAAAAAAAGTACAGAATTCGGTAGAGAGGTTAGTTAAAAACTTTATTGAAGGTTATGAAAAGAGAGCTGAAAGGTTGAGAAATCGGAGGAAAACCAAATGACATTGTATTTGATTGATTATGAATTGGGTTCTCCCCGTGAGTTCAAAGATTTAGCTTTGGTAATTGATGGAGCTAATGTCGCCTATGAAACACTAACTAATGATAATAAAGCAAGAATTATGAATCTTGAAATTATGCAACAAAAACTGGAGGATAATGGGATTATTGATTATAAAGTCATATGTGATCGGTCTCTATTTTACAACATTGATGACCGCGAGAAGTATAATGACTTAATTATGAATGATAATCGATTTATAGAAGCTCCTGGGGGTGCTCAAGCGGATCCATTTATTCTCCAATACACTAGTACAATAAATGGATGGATTCTCTCAAATGATAACTTTAAAGATTTCCATTCATTATTCGGAAAAGAATGGATACAAAATAGAAGGATTTCATTTAGGATTATCGATGAGGAAATCTATTTCGATAGACTAATACCAAATAATAATCGAATTATAAAGGAGGTGAACTAAATGGGTAAGAAGAAAATGACTTCGAAAGCGGCTAGTAGAATTCAATCAATTAAAAAAAATATACCTGTTTTAGATAAAGAATACTATTGCTATGATATTAAATTTATTTTTTCGTGAACCGGTTAAAATTCTTTAAATTTTCATATCAAATATATGATTAATAAGTTCATTAAACGGTTAGAACATCTTAAACATAAAATTTTCTACAAATTCTGTTTAAAAAAATAGAATTATAAAATTTTAATGAATTGGATTTATCTATGCTTAAGGATAAGATCCTCCAAATACGTCAAGAGAAATCCGAAAAACCAAGGCAAAAATAGATAAAAATATTTATGTGTAAATTTATACAATATTCGAAAGATTAAATTTTACTTAAATGTAAATTAAATAATTAAAAAAATTTGGTTAAATTGAAATCAATAAAACAATTATAGAAAACTAGAAAATCCTTTAAATATAAAATGTCAGAAATTCACATTCCTTTATATTATTCAAATCTCCAGAACTTTATTCCCGAGGGAGAGGACGTTATTTATAGTGCTTTTTATAAAGTATCTTTTAAGGAAAGTATTAGTGATCCTTTTAAAATTAATAAGATGTGGGATACTCATGTACTCTTTACAAAAAAGGGATTCTATTATGGAGAATATCAAAGGAAAATGCTACCAAACGTAAAGTATGTAAGTTGGAGTATGGTAAAAAAAATCACAAAGAAAACAATTAAGTTATCAAGACCAGGTTATAAGTTAAAAATAACCCGGGAACTAAATTTTGAGAGTAGAAGAACTTATAAAACAAGAATGCGAGAATTTTTATCGAAAATCCAACCAATTATGGAGGAAGGAATTAAAATAGCTCCAACTGAATTTTTAAAACAGATTGAATCGAATAAAATTAATGCTGAAAAAGAAAAAACTCAATTGTGCAATATCCTTGGTGATAAGTATGAGAAAGGATTTGATAAAGTTATTGAGTTAATCAAATTTGAAAGGCATTTAAGAGGAGAAGACAAAGTTGGAACTGGAGCTTTTTATAAAGACATAAGAAAAAATAGAATGAAAAACCAAGTTCATATGCAAGCTATTGATCTGATAGTGGCTGTTTATGGTTTAGCATTTCTTCCTATGAGTATTCTGTTAGGGATCTTCCTAATATTAAATGAATTAACCATTTCAATTATGATCGCTTCCCTTATTCTCTTAATACTGACCGGTTTTCATCGATATTGGATTAGAAAAAAAAATTTTGAATTAAAGAAAGAATCTGAATCCTTTAAGCAAGCCAAAGGAATCTCTGAACAATATTTTTTAAAAAGTCTTTCTAAATTACCAAAGAATCTTGAGGGATTTCAAATAATGAGATTAATGTCTTTTGGTTCAAAGGCTTATCAAGAAAGAGATTTTGAAAAAAGTGTTAGAATTTTCCAACAAATTTTAAAGTTTAATACTCAATTAGATATGACCTGGTATATGGTATTAGAAAGCTTATCTTATTTAGCTAGATGGGAAGAGATGGTCTCAATTGGAGAAGAAGCAATCAAAATTCATCCAAATTTCGGACCCAACTACCATTGGCTTGCTGATGCATATTATGAAGTAGGAAAGAAAGATAAAGCTTTAGAATATTATAAGAAAGGACTTCAGGTGTTAAAAAAAGTATTGGAAAAGGACCCCAAAGATGATAATATCTTGAATTCTGTAGGATATAATTATTTAAGAATGGAGGAGTATGAAGAAGCAGTTAAATATTACAAAGAGGCAATAAAATTTAGGCCAAAAAATGAACATCATTTACATAGTTTAGGTCAAACTTATATGAAAATGGGATTATATGATAAAGCTATCACATATCTCGAAAAATCGTTAGAATGTAATCCCAAGCACAGTTATTCGTGGTTTGACCTTGGTTTAATATATGAAAATTCAAACCAATTAGAAAAGGCAATTGAATGTTTTGAAAAAGCTGTTGAATATTATCCACAATGGGTAAAAATAAGAGAAAAACTAATTAGACTAAAACCTGATTCATCTGTCCTATTTAAAAAACCTCAAGAAGATAGGGAAAAAACTGCTGGGGATGACCTCTACGATGTATTACACATACGGAGAAAAGAAGAAAGTGTCAAAAAATACGAAGCTAATTTAAACAGTCTACTAAATATGAATGAAAAGCAATTGAGGGTGTATTTAACTGGACTTGTTTCTTCATATCGAAGAAGGATTGAAAGATTTAAGGACAATAAACGTATTCCCCCTTTTTTGATTGAACGCTTGAAAATACAAAAAGAGTATAAGGAACAACTCCTTGTTAATTTAAGAGAATATCCAGATTATATTGTTAAATTCAGAAAAATTATTGAAAATGACATCGAATTTTATAGAGTGAGGACCCTAAAAAAAGAAAAAACCCGAGAAGAATACCTTGAAAGCCTTTTTAATTTATTACTGGAAATGCCTTATGACCAATTAATCATATATTTTAAAGAGGAAATTCTCATGAAACAAGAAATGCTTAAATATAATCCTATGGACGACGAAGAAACCGAAATGAGCAATTTAGCCTTTGCATACGTTAAAGAAACTCTGAAGAAGCTTGAAGATAACCGCGCTTATATTCAAAAATTCCGAAAAGAAATTAATCAAGGTTTAGATGAGTTAAATAAAGATATACTTTCTGTTTTCAATGAAAAGTTATTTTATCTATTTTAAGAAAGGTGGAAATTAATCTAATACTAGTTGAGGAGGTTTAAGATCACAGACACAGGGAAGAAATTTAGAGGGAAAGGCTTTGAAAAATATCAAAAATTCCTCGAATTCAGGATTAATTATTTAGAAAAACTTATACCAACACTCTCTGAAGGTTGTTTATAAAATTTCAGAAGAATGATACCGAAATTAATAATAGATAAAATATCATAAAATAATTTAAGAACTTATAGGAATAGAATCCTTATTAGATTTAGATATTACTCTGATTATTAAAAATCATGAGACTAAATGATTTAAGAAGTGATACGTGTTATATCATCGTTTCAGAAGGAACAAAGACAATTTATCTCTGGAAAGGTTTGAGAAGTAGTGTGAGATCGAAATTCATAGGAGTAAGAAGAGCTCAGGAAGTTCGTGATCAAATGGGAGCACAGTATAATATAACCGCCATTGATGAAGGTGATGAAGATCCTGAATTTTTAAGATTACTAGGAGATTTCAATCAGAATGATGATAATTGAACACGATAATATCTCCGTAATATCTCAATAATTCAAATCTTCGCGAAACGGTTAAAGTTTTAAAAGCTAATCTCAGCTTATCTATATATTGAAAAATAAGAGCTGAATTTTTAGTAAATTGAATCTTAGAATATTAATATTCAGGATAAAATAATTGTAAGATTAGCTTAAGGAAGGATTCGTGAAATAACCGAATATTAATTTTTACTCATATCTTTCACAAAACTGTTCAACCAAATGATCTTCATTTATTCATTTACAAGTTCAAAAATTGAACTATACTTAGTACCTTCTAGGAACCATCTTAGCGAATTATCTAGCCATTCTTTGGTTTTTTGTTGCTCATTTACTGCCTTATATACCCATCTAGATGTTAAAAAATGAGAATCTTCTAATTCAATGGATGAATCAACTAAGGAGATCGTATAATTTGCGTTTTGCTTCTTTTTCTCTGCTTTTCTTTTGACTTGTAATGTGATCTCTTCATCTTTTTTAAATTCAATTGCTGGATCACCGATCGTAATAGCTTCCTCGTGAGAATAATTAATACCAATGACATCGATGTCAGGGAGACTTCCCGCGCGCCATGCGGGTGAAAAAATTCCCGCATTGATTAATAATAAGAAAATTAATGTCTCAAATTGGTGTGGACTTAAAAGTTGGAATAACTGAATATAATTTATCTTTTCTGGAACAGTATTTCTCTCACCAAGAGCCAATTTTATTGCTTGGATGGAACCCCAATGATTTTCCTCTTTAATTTCTCTACATGTACCTCTATTAAGGTATTGATCTGTTCCTAAAGTCCTTAAAATATAGGGAATGTTCGTTTCAAGTATTTTTATAACTTCTAAATCCATCACCTTTAATATATCATCCTTAAATTCATCTGTAGAAATTTTGGGTTTTTTAAACTTCTTTAAATCATTGATTATTCTCTCTTGTTCTTCAGGACTTACATCCCTAACTTCGCTTTTTGGTGCGAGAATGTATATCTTGCCTTTATAACTAGTGACGAATCTAGTATCTTTGGTTTCTCCCGCGTCATAAAATGGTTTTACTTGCTCCTGAAGATCGGTATATTTGGGAATATATTCTTTCTTCTTTTCTGCTTCTTTTTCCAGAAGTTTATAATCTTCTTTTTCTAAGTTATAATATTTCTTAAATTGTTCACTCGTTATTTTACCAAAGAAAATTATTGCTGTAGGTCTCCCAAAAATATTTTTATTGTTATTGAGCTGTAACCAATAATCTAATTGATTATTTGATTTACCAAATTTTAAGTAATAGTATTTCATTTGATTATATCTTTAACATTTGTTTTTGTCTTTAATTTCTATTACAAATATAATATATTAATCTAAATTAAATCTATGCAAATCCATTAAATTCTTCGTGAAACGGTTATATTCTTTAAATTTTCATATCAAATATATGATTCGAAATCTCTGATCCCAATTTTTTTTCCTTCTCTCTGTTTGGGCTTTCGCTTTTTATTGTTTATATTCTTGAGCTTGTAATCTTATTTCCCTTTCGAAAAAAGTATTGAATAATACAGTATACCACAAAACACCAAAAATAAAGCTAAAAACCAGGTAATTTACAATCCACATCCAAATCATTATGAAAAAATCATCCAATATCCTCTATAAAAAGAGTAGTATATTGTTTCCTGTTTAATTTTTTCAGATATTCTTATTTTTTTCTTTTTTTTATGGCAATTCAAGAGTGCTGGTATTCCAAGACCAAGAGCGTCTACAATAATCATATGAAAAATAATCTAAAAATCTAACTTTTATTCTCCTCTGAACTAAAAATTTTTCTTATTAGTTATTTTAACATTCTATGGGGAATTAAGGTGTTTAAAGTACTATTTAAAATAAGTTTAAATTACTCTAAAATTCTTTAATAATGGTTTTAATTCTTTATAAGTATCTGAATCGTAAATCCAGTTGTTGTCGAAGATCTCTAATAATTTTGGATTTGCATATGAAGTAATAACTAGACTGTGAAATTTAGTATCATGTTCCTTTAATTTAAGAATCTGTTTCTCAGTATTTGAATCTAGTTTTTCCATTATAAAATCTGATATCATTAACACATCTGATTTTTCATACTTTTTATGTTGAATTTTTCTTATGGCTTCTCTTAGTGCCGGTACAGCATCTGTCCCACCATGAAAAGAAGAAGTTAAGAAATCAATCAACTTCGGTAAAGATTTGTCAAAATCCGTCAATTCGAGAGTACGAATTGAAGTTGAAAAAGAGATTAAATAACAAGACCGTTGTTCTATGAGGGCAATCCTAAGTATGGCAAAACATAAAGTCTTAGCAATGTATTCTGGTAAACCATGCATTGACCCACTTGTATCCACACAAATTATTATAGGTCCTTTTTTAGTTTTTTTAGCAACCTTCGCGACTTTTTTTCTATTATCCTCTTCGTATCCCCAATTATGACCGAGGAACTGATATGAAAGTAGCTTCTTTTCTGAAAATTTTTGATAAAATATAAGTTCTGTGATTGAATCATCCAAATTTGTTAACTCCAGGGGCAATAGATAATTAATATCATTACTCTCATGAATTCCCACTAATTCAGATTTTTGAGCATGATCTATCATTTTTATAGGTTTAATAATCGTCTCGTTAATAAGATCCTCTTCCAACTCATCTTCAGCTTGATGCATTCTGCCAAGGATTTCAGCCAATTCTTGTATTGCAGGTTCTTTCTCTACTAACTGAGCATAATATTCTAAAATGCTAAAATCTATTGTTTGCCATAAACCCTTGGATAGATCCCATAACCGACCACACTCATTTGTGAAAGGTTGTAAAATTTTCATCATTTTTTTCAATTTCTCAATTTGCTCATAAAGATCATCACAAAATTTTTTCCGCTCTTCATCAATTCGCTTTAGAAGAAATAAATATTTTTTCTTGAGTAGGTTTAATTCCCAACGCTCTAGAATCTCATTTTTCAATGCTAACTTTTGTTTATTTACATTTTTAGAATTTGAAATTTTCAATTTTTCATATTCATTTTCAAAAAATTGAATGTTAAAATCCTTTGTAGGATTGTAAAACCTTATTTTCTCTATATTCTTTTCAAATTGAATGAAAAAATTACTTAAAGAGGAATTTTTCATATTAATTAATTCTAACTCTTCATTTTGAAAATCTCCTGTAATATTTATTTCTTTTTCTAATTGCTCAAACACTTTAATTATTCGGGTTAAGATATCTGTAAAAATTGAATCGTTTTTTTCAGCTAATGAGACAACGTCAGAGTTTATAATTAATTTATTTATAAAATTTATATAGGGAGTTAGATCGTTAGTGATCTTGCTCTCATTGAAACTTTTAATTATTTGAAATTTATAGAGAATATAATCAAATATTCTCCTCCTCAAGGGTTTATTTAAAAATTTTCCAAATTGAACAGATTGATCAATTATCTCCTTTATAGAATCGCTTAACATAAGGTTCAAATGAGCAATTAATTAGATTATTAAAAAAAAACACAAAATTAAATCCGTTAAGATAGGATTTCGTTATTACTTGGTAAGATTTCATTTTCTGGATCATAAACTTTTTATATTAAATTTTTTATGTTTAGTATGCAGTACTAAGTAGTTGAGCTCCTCTTACTGGGTTGAGCTCCTACTTGTTGACCATTTTTAACCTCTTTTTGATCTTCGAGTTTTAGACTTAGACTGTACTATAGTAGTTTCATTTTGTTTTATAGAATGATATTTATTTTGCTGTTCATTACATTTAAGATCTAATTGATGTAATTGTGTCTCTAATTCCTCAATCCTCTGAAAAATAATTTTTGATTTTATAGATTCTATGAATAAATTTTGGTTTAAAAATTTTAAATCTATTTCCTTGTAGTGATTTATCTTTTCTAAATCTTGTTCAATTAAATTCTTCAAATTTTTTATTTGTGCATCCCAATTTTTAATTAGGAGCTCATGGGGCTTTTTTGTAAAAATTTCTTTCTCTTCAAAATCCTTTCTTTCTAGTTCATGTAGCTCATCATCAATTAATATTTTAAACCCACCAACTTTACGACAATAATAATCATAACTGTAAGCATGATCTTGATCACTATTATAAAAAGAAATATGCTTTGAGTTTTTACTACTTAAATTATTATAATCTTCTATTTTGATAAAATAATTATGATTAAAGTCTTTAATCTTGTAATATTTAGATTTATATTCCTTCAGCTTTTTAATTTTTTTTATCTTTAAAGCACTCGTTTCTGTGGTTATTTCCTCAGATAATTTATCTAACTCCTTGCTAATGGGAGCTAAATTTAATAGAAGAGTATAACCTTTATGACGTATGCTTTCTTTTACTAAAATATGAACAAGTAGGATTTGATCAGGTTCATCCCATAACATATAAGGAATTAAAAAGCAATCCATTAGATCTACAAATTTTCGTCCATTTAGAAAAGCCGATGTTCTGAGGATTTTTATTATTTTTTTCCACCGTCTATCTGAGATATAAAATGATTTCTTTCTTTCATTATTTTCCTTCTCTAACTGATCTTGATTAAATTTTTCGATTTTAGTCCTAATATGATGAATTAACTCTAAAATTTCTTCAGGGACGTCCACTTCATTCCGTAATTCTTGCCAATGTTTATATTCTTCTATTGTGATTTTTATTGTGTCAAGAATGTCATCGCTATATAGATTAGAAGTATTTACTATCATCTGTTCGAAATTTTTCCGGTTTTCAATATTCGTCACTAAGGTTCTAATTAAAAATCGGTCCCATAGAGCCTCTAATCCTTGTCCTTCTTCCGGCAATTCATTTGAGGCAGCAATTAATCCTAATAGATCTACAGGTAGTTCTTGTCCTCCGTTGCGAAAGATCTTTTCGTTAATTATTGTAAGTAATGTATTTTGTATAGAAGGTCCAGCTTTCCAAATCTCATCCAAGAAGGCTATATTTGCACCAGGAAGATAATTTTCAACCATTCGCTCCAATTTATCATCGTTTTTTAGTTTACTAATTGAAATAGGCCCAAATACTTCATCTGGAGTAGAAAACCGATGCATTAAATATTCAAATGATGTAGCATCTTTAAAAGCAAACTTTAAACGCCGAGCTATTAAACTCTTAGCGACGCCAGGAGGACCTAGCATAAATATGCTTTCCCCGGATATTACAGATAAGAATGATAAATTAACAATATTAGTTCGTTCATAGAGGCCATGATTTAGGTTTTGCATAATTGTTTGAATTCTGTTCCTAAATTTTTCATCTAATTCGCAATTAATTGTCATCTGATCTTTCCTTAAAATTTATTTTTTAATAGTTATTAAATATTTAGCTATCTATTTTCCTCATCTTGATTTTTTTTTTCTATTATACTCAATTTTTGTCAATAGTTACATTTTGTATTCTATATATATAATTATCTTTCAGTATTGCATCTTGTAATGCACTTTCTATAATCGAACAATACAAATTCTCTATAACTGTCGGAATATCATGTTCCACTCTGTAATAAACGCAATTATTATTACATCGATTAGTTATTTTAAAGTCAAACCATCTAAATTCTTCCTGCATTTTTTCCCACAGTTTTTTTAACAGTTAATTCCAAATAATCTCTTATTTTAGGTATTGTAATGAATTCCTCAAATATTATTGCAAATTTTAATAACAGAAGGCTACGGATTTCATATTCCTTGAAACAATCATTAGAAATAATTATTGTTTGCTCTGGATGGCGAGAGGCATATTCAATTATTAAATCGTCTGCTTTAAGCCTACTTGGGCATTGAATTATTTTGCCTGTTTCATATAAATTCTCAAGTCTTCCTTTATCATTAATTCTATGTATAAGTGAGGCATCGTTAAAAATCTGATATTCAATACTGAATTCATTCTTAAGATTTTCAAGAAAATTCAATAAAATTTCTAAATTCTCAACTTTAGCATTTTTACTTTCATCTCTTTGAAAGAAAGCAACATTTGCACCATCAATTAATATTCTAAATTTATTCATTTTTTTTTTATATTGATCTTTTTTCTTAGTTTTTCCAATGTCCTTGAATAATATTCTTTAGTTTTTTCAAAGCTTAAAAATCCATCTTCAGAAAAAGGAAATGGATTTTTTTCATTAAAGTAATAATCTACTTTTATGAATTTTATTTTATGAACTCCGGGATAATAAGTATTTCCTCTATATTCAAACATATTTTTATCTAAATAATTAATTGCTGCGAATATTAAACCTAACTCATCTTCATTTAGAGAAGGAATAGATATTAAGTCGTTCGAATTACCCACTTTTTTTAAATTTGGGATGTTGATTTCTAATTTCCTTTTTTTTTTTAATTCTTCAGCAATAAAAATAATTTTCTTAATTAAAACCTCAATATCTGGAAAATACTCTTCCTTTTTTAGACCTATTTCTCTTGTTGCATCTTTTGATAAACCCATACCATAATCTATTTTGAGAATAACTTCTTCAATGTTAAATTCTTCCTCTTTTATCAAATCAAACCAACCCGCATTTTCTGCAATCTTGTAGTAAGATATCCCTAATTTTCTTAATTTGTATCTTTTATTTCTATCATCTTCATCTGGAGTCAATTTTATCCATTCTTTTATTGAAAAATCTTTTAAATATATACTGACACTTTTTGGATGTCTTTCGATTTTTTGTGCTATTTCTGTTGCGGTCGAAGGTCCTAAAGTCCCTAAATAGTAAAATGATTTTAACCGAATCTCCGATTTTAATAGCCATTCTTTTACACTATTAATCATATAGTAAAATTCTTTAGAAATTTGAATAGTATCTGATAAGGAAGAATCTTTAAATATTTCGCTAAATTCAGAACTTTCTCTAACTCTATCGCCAACTACTTCAAAATTTGACCCATAGTGAGGAATCAAGTCCCAAAATTTATAGGGATCTGCTAAAAGAACTCCTAAAATTTTTTCTGAATCAGTCAAAATATTTGAAATATATAATTTTTAATAGTTTTCTGAGTTTATTATGGAAAAATTGATATATAAATCTTTGGTATTTTGTTGGTAAAGTTTTGTTATTATGAACATTTAATGTCAAATAACGATTAGTATTTTAAATTCGGATAGTCTAAAAGATCGATGCTATCTATAGATTATTTTGAAAAAGAGTATGAAAACCATGATTTCGGTAAATAACAGAATTTAGTATATTTTTCTCCACAATTACTGCAAATAATAAATTCTTGGTCTAATTCTAGACATTAAATAGAAGTATAATAGAAAGGACAATGTATTACAAAAAATTTGCTTGGTATACTTTATTATTTATAACTTATTGAGATAATTTAGAATAATTTGTAGTAAAATATCTTTTTTTTAAAAATAATTTATATTTTTACAATCTTTCAGTCTTTCATATCTTTCACAAAAAAATTGATATAAGTCAAGTATACAAATCCTCAAAAAATGATCGTGAAATGGTTATCAATTTTATTCTGGAGAATTATGCTTTTTATGCAAAAATACAACAAGAAAACGATTCTGAAATCCAATTTTCATCAATTATTTTAAGGCATTTTATTGATTTAGAGCTTATTAAGTAAGGATTTGTGAAATAACTTTTATTCTTTTTGCCATTCCATTAAAAATGGGGTGTCGCAGTGCTCACATATGATAAATTTTTCTTCTTTTGAGCGTATATTCAGAGTAGCCCCACACTCAGAGCAATTAAATGATGCAAGTGTGAGAGGTGCTCTAACTTCATAGAATTTATGTCTTAAATTATTAATGTCCTTGCCCATGGCCTGAATTTTTGCTTTTAGAATTCCAAAATTACCTATTGTTAAATCATCAAAATCTTTTTCATATATCATTGTATGTATTTGTTTTGCTACTATTTTACCCAAATTCATATCAATAAATGATTTTAAATTATTGCCTATAAAATTATGAATAATTAATTTTTCTCTATGATGCTTTGCAACTTCTATGATTTCATTTTTGATATGAATAGTTGCTTTACCCAAATCTGGTTCAAGAAAATCTAAATATAATCTCCCCTTTTCCCCCCAATTAGATTTTAGAAAATCATATTCATAGATTAGTTTTTCAAAAGGTAATTTTTCAATAATTTTAAAATATAAGATGCCCCATGTTGTTTGTAATATATACTCATCGTTATTATCTTCAATTTTTGTTGTAGTAGGATCCGGTAAGATTTTCATAAAATCTAATAATAAATTAAATAGGTTTTCTACGGGGATATCATAATTGAATTTCTGTATTTGTTTTCCGATCTTTATTAATTTCTTATCAAACATAACATCGTAATCAATATTCTCTAGTTGCTTAAGGAGCCTTTCAATTTCGTGTTTAGAAGGTTCTCTTTTAAAATAATTCTCTAAATATCTCAAATCAGTAGATTTGATATTAAAAAAAGTCTGGGGAAAATATTGAATGTTTACTTCAAATGGATTAAAATCTAAATAGGAGGTATAAAATAGAATTATTAGTTCTGTTAATTCTGTTAATTTTCCATATTCATTATTAGTAAAATCAGCATAAGTCCTATAAAGTCTATTGAGAAATTCCCATCTTTTAGTTAAAATATGGTTAAGTTCTGTTATATTATTTACATTTTGTACTAGTGATTTTATATTAAACTTTTTAACTTCTTTTTCAAGCTCATTAATTTCATCTTTTTCCTCTTCATAAAATGAGTCTTCTGAGATCGAATCTTCAGAAAGGGATTCTTCAGGGGCATATATTCTATATTTCTTGAATAAAATTGATGCTTCATTTAAAATTTCATTATTTATAAGCATTTTATCTCCAATATAAGTTTCTATTGCATCTATTAAATCTTTTAAGCGAGATATTGCTGTTGAATATTTTTTTCCCTTAATTAGGTCTTCAATATTAGAAAGCTCTTTCTCATTTTCCATAAAATCATGACAATAATCCAAAATCTCTGAAGCTTGATTAAATATGGAACTAGAGACAGATTCTGGCAGAGATTTCGATTCTTGGATAACGTTTTCTAATAGTTTTTTCCCTTCTAAAACCTTTTTTTGAAGAATCAGGTTTCTTGCTTTTGATACTTCTTCTCTAAACACAAATTCCTTTTGATAGTAAAGAGCTGCTTCTTCTTCTTTTCTCTTTTGGGCAAATTCACGTTCTTTAATATTACAAAATCTCAATAATCCTCTTGCTTGATCTAAGGTTTCACTCAGATTGTTGATTTTAGCATCGTGAATAATTTTTCCTAACTCACTTTTAGCGATTGAAAATTTGTTTTCTCGAATCAAATCTCTTTCTATATAATGAAATCTCTTTTCAAATTCCTTTTCTTTATTAGTTTCTCCGTTTTGTTTTATTAGTTCTTTTTTTTTAGTATTATAGAATAATTCCTTCAATTTGAGAGGCCTTTCGCCCCAAATTTCGCATAGTTCATTAACATCTGAGTCAATATTATAATTTAAACTTGAACATTCATTGGTAAAAAACACATCCTCAATGAAGTTTAAATATCCATCATCAAATTCCATAGAAAGTATAAATTCTTCTTCTTTTTTTCCTTTAGAATTAGTATCAATTGTTATTCTTTCAATTTCTGTTGTATAAGGTATTGATTTATCCTTAATTTTCGATAGAATAATATCTTTATATTTATTATATTTTTCCGAATCTATTAATTCGGGATTTCTTTTCCAGTTATTTATCGCATCTAAAACTTGATCTGTGTAATCAATTCTTTCCAGTCTAATCAGATCATTATCTTTCAAAGTATTCTTCACATTCTTGTCTTTCTTATTTAACTAAATATTATATATTTATTAAGAATTTGAAAGAAATCTTTTATTCTAATCTTTTTGCCATTCCATTAAAAATGGGGTATCACAATGCTCACAGATAATGAATTTTTCTTCTTTTGAAGTTATTTTTAACGTAGCGCCACATTCAGAACAATTAAAAGAAGTAAGGCTTAATGGAGCTTTAACTTCAAAATATTTAGTCTTCAATTTATCAATATCTTTTCCAATAGCATTGAGCTTTGCTTGAAGTATTCTATAATTACCCATAGTCAAATCATCAAAAGCTTTTTCGTAAAATAAGGTTTGAATTTGTTTTGCAACAATTTTACCTAAATTGTAATCTATCCATTGCTTTAGGTGATTACCAATCCAATTTAGATAATTTTCAGTTCCGGATGATTCATAAATCTCATTTTTAACTCTTAATTTAACTTTACCGGGAGAGTGGTCAATAAAATCTAAGTATAGTTTTCCTATTTCTTTCACATCTGATTTTGAAAAATCATATTCATAAATTATCTTTTTATTAACATCTTTTTCAATTATTTTAAACATTAGAAGACCAAAATAAGTTTTTATCGTATAATCAGTTTCAGTTGAATCTTCTGTTTTACCCCCAGTTCCAACCCCTAATGGAAGAACTTCGGAAAAATCTAATAGAAATTTATAAAGGTTTTCTAGGTGTACATCAATAGTATATTCGTTTGTCTCTTCAGATATTTTTTTTAATTCTTGGTTTTTCATAGAATTATAGTCAACATTTTCTAATTTTTTCCATAGATTTTCAAGTTCAATATTGTCTTTCGCAATAGCTTTTAATCGATTGATTTCATTATCCCTCAAGCCTTTAAAAAAACTTGCAAAGTTTGGAAGATCAACCTTAAAAGGATTAATTTCAAAATAAGGAGAATACAACTGATTAATGAGTTTCATTAAATCTTGCTTTATTTTCTCATTGCTTTTATATTTATTAAAATTAGTATTGATTTCCGATAAAAGTTCATTTCTTTTGGAAATAATATTGGAAATCTCTGAGGCATTGGTTAGGGATTGCACATAATTTTTTAAATTATGTTCTTTAATTTTAATTTCAAGATTTTTTATTTCTTCTAATACTTCCTCTTTCTTTTTTTCTTCAATTTCTTTTATTTCCTCATCTAATAATTGATAAGAGATTTTACCAATTTGTAAATCTTTCTCATTTTTTATAATTATTATTCTTTGATCTTTTTTAATTTGTTCCTCTACTGTCAAATCTTTAATATTTTTTAAAATGTTTATTAAAGGAACTAAATCCTCTTTATAAATCTCTATAATAGTGCTAAGTATTGCTTTTTTAAAAGATAGTTTTTCAGTATCATCTATTAATATTGATATTACCCGTTCATTTAGATCATTATCGTGTAGTTTTACTAAAGCTTTTACAGAAGCTAGTCTAATTTTTTCGTTAAGCTCATATAAGGTTTTCATTAATAATTCTGTAGCTTTATTATCTCCAATTACTCCAAGAGACTCAATAGTACTTAATATAATTTCTTCTTCTTTACTCGCTTTTTGACCTTTTTGCAATTCATTTTTTAATATTGTTATTAATAAATCTGTTGGATTTTTATCTTTAAAATAACCTATTGATTCTATAATACATTTATAAAAATTTATCTGATCTTTAGAAAAATTCCTTGAGTTTAAATTTGTTAATGAGTTTAATGTTTCAGATATTGCCTTAAAAGCTTCTTCTCCAGCAATATTTCCAAGTGCAATTGCAGCTTGCGATCTAACATTTAAATTTAACTTATCATTCTGTAAAAAAGCAATTAATAAATTAAGAATATTCTTGCGTAAAGGTTCTTTTATCAATCTAGGATAAATTTGCCCAAGAGCCCATGTTATATATTCAACGAGTAAAGGTATTTCAGTTCCTAAACAAGAGACTAAATATTTTACAGCCTTATCATTCCCAAATTCTCCAATAGCTTCTACTGCATATGCTCTAACCCACTTATTAGGATCTATCAATTTTTTTAAAAAATATGGAAGTATTTCACTATTCCCTATTTTCCCCAAAATTTTAATTGATTTCTCTCTTATTCGAACACTCTCATCATCTAATAATTTTACTAAATATGGTATAAGAATGGCATTTTCAATATCTTTCGCATTTTCAATGGTTTCTATTAATATTGTTCTTATTCTTCTAGATTTATCTTTATAAGCTTTTAATAAAGCAAGTCTGGCTTTTTCCTTTTTTATTTTTTTTAATTCCGTTGCTGCAGTTAACCTTTCATTTTCATTTTCGCTTGTTAATAATTTTCTTTCTAAAACTGATATTCTGTCCATTTTTATATCTTTAGAATTAGACTGAGTTAATTCTTCATCTTCCTCACTAATCAAATCTTGATTAGCTGTTTTGGGTGATGTTTCCTCAAAAAATTTTAGAATTGATGGTTTATTTTCAAATTTAATATTAAAGTCTTTTTCAATTTCATTAACAAAATTAAGATTAGCTTTTTCAGATTCTATATAATATATTATTTTAGCAACTGTTTCTAACTTATTACTGTAGATTTCTCGACCAATAATATCTTTTTTGGGTTTTTCTTGTTGTTTTTGATAATTTAATGCATTTATAAAACAATTTAAAGATTTATCCAGATCTTTTTTCTCAAAATAGGAAATACCTAATCCAATCCAACAATCGACATTATTATTTTCTATTTTTAATGCTTTTTCAAAATAATCTATAGCATTTTCAAACTCCATCATCTCTAAATATGCAAATCCGATCCCTCTCCTACTTTCAGAATTTTTAGAATCAATTTTTAGAATTTTTTCAAAATATTCAATAGATTTTGTAAATTCTTTCTTTCCTCGGAACGCATCTCCTAAACCGATCAAAGTGGGAATATTATTTGGTTTTAGCTCGAGTGCTTTCTTAAAACAGTTAATACCCTCATCATAATGTCTTTTATAATATGCTGTACGTCTACCTTTATCCGTCCCAAGTAAATTGTGGTATGTGTAAATTATACCCATATTAACCCAAGCAAGAAAATGCTTCGGATCTTTTTCTGTAACTAACTTAAAATAATCAAGTGCTTTTTGAAAATCTTGTTTTAAGGCAAAATTTAGGGCTATTTTAACTAACTTTTCTTTACTATACCTTTTTTTAATTAGTTCGTTTTCTTTTTCCCGTTCATTTTCTATTTGTTTATTAAAATCGGCCCAAGGATCTTTCTTATCATCCATTATATATCTCTCTGTTAAATTTTTTCAACTTATTTAAAATTTTAACATTTTTACAATTGTGTCTCAATATTAAAGTAAACATAAAATTTAGTATATATAAGTTTTAGTTAATTATTCTTTTTCGTAAATTCCGGTTCAAAATGAACCTATAGGAAATCTTTCAATAATTTTAGAAAGAGTTTCATTAAAAATATTGAAATTATTATCTAACTCTCCTGCTTTGAAATCCTCTAATATTATTCCTTCTCTTTTTGCAATAAAAGCCCTTAATAGGTCTGAATCAATTAACTTTTTGTATTCTATAAGTAAATTTTGTATGTTGGGATTCATCTGAAATTTTTTAACTTTAATTTATTCTTGTTATTTACTTTGCCATTCCATTAGAAATGGTGTAGTGCAATATTCACAGACGATGAGTTTTTCTTTTTTTGAGGAGATCTTTAATGTAGCGCCACATTCGGAACAGTTAAACGAGTTAAGTGTTAGTGGAGCTTTGACTTCAAAATATTTAGCCTTTAATTTATTAATATCTTTTCCTAAAGCATTAAGCTTTGCTTGAAGTATTCTGTAATTACCTATTGTTAAATCATCAAAATCTTTCTCATAAAATGTAGTTTGAATAACTCTTGCTACGATTTTACCAATTACAAGATCTAAATAAACTTTTAGATGTTTACCTAAAAAATTGTAAATTTGCCATTTTTCTCTTGCTTCTTCTGAGATTTCATGAATATGATTTCTGGTCTTTATTGTTACTTTCCCTGGAGATTGCTCAGTTAATTCAATGTAACAAATACCTTTTTCACCCATAGAAGGTAGAAAGTCATACTTATATGTTATTTTTTTATTTTGTTCTTTCTCTATAATCTTAAAATGAAGAGGTCCCCACCCAGTATTTATTGTATATTTATCTTCGGTTGAATCTTCAGTTTTAGTAGAGCCTAGTATTATTTGAGAGAAATCTAATAAAAAATTAAACATATTTTCAATTGGAACATCAAAATTAATTACATTTACTTTTTCACTCAACAACCTCAAGGATTCATCCATAAAGAAATTGAAATCTATTTTTTTCAATTTTTTATAAAAAATTTCAAGTTTTTCATTCTCTTTTATAATAGCTTTTAGCCTTCTAAATTCATTTTCCTTAAAGTTTTTAAATGACATTGAGAAATTTTGAATATCAATTTCAAATGGGTTAATTTCAAAATAAGAAGAATAAAATTGGATAAAAAGATTTACAATTTTCTTACTTATTAAGTCATCATTTTTATGTTTAATATAAAAAGAATATATTTCCTCGAATAATTTACTCCTGTTTTGCGTAAATTCTGCAAATTCATTAAGGTTCCTTAGATCTTGAATAAAATTACTTATATTTAACATATTAACAATTTTTTCAAAATAGCTTATCTGAAGATCTGATTTTTTATCTAATATGACAAGTGCAATATTTAAGATTTCCTTGTTTAAGATAACTTTATCTCTTGAATATATTAAATCTTTCAAATGAGTTGCAGTTATTGGATATTCTTTTTGCTCAATTTCATCTATTAAATTTTTTAAATGAATTGCCGCTATTGAATATTCCTTTTGCTCAGCTAAATTGTCTTCCTGAAATAAATCCAATGCTTTATTTAAAATCTCTTTATTTAAAATATATTTTTCTCCTATATAACTTCTAATTTCAACAATTAATTCTTTTAGACAAATAAATACCTTAACAAATTTTTTTTTCTTGATTAAATATTCAATCTGCGAAAGCTTTTTCTTATTATGTTTAAAGTCTTTACAGTAATCCAAAATCTCTGAAGCTTGACCAAATATAGAACTAGAAACAGATTCTGGAAGAGAATTCAATTCTTCGATTACGTTTATTAATAATCTTTTCCCTTCTAAAATCTTTTTTTGAAAAATCAGGCTTCTTGCTTTTGTTAATTCTTCTCTAATCATTAATTCCGTTTGAGGGTAAAGAGCTTTTTCTTCATTTCTCTTTTGGGCAATTGCATATGTCTCAAAATCTATCCCTTCTTCAATCCCATTCTCTAATTCACGTTCTTTAATATTACAAAATCTCAAAAGTATTCTTGCTTGATCTAAGATTTCACTCAGACTCTTACTTTTAGCATTGTGAATTATTTTTCCTAATTCACTTCTAGCGATTGAAAATTTGTTTTCTTGAATTAAATCTCTCTTAATATAAAGAAATCTTTTTTCAAATTCATTATCTTTCAAAAAATCTTTCACATTTTTTTTTGATTTTTGGAAGTTAAATTTTTTTTAATTTAACAAAATTTTTTATGAACTAGAGATTTTATTTTCAAGATCTTTAAGCTCTTTTTCAATTTCTTCAATAAAGAGATCTAATTGCTTCTTTTTTTTTCCATATTCTTCAGAAGTAATTTCATCGTTAAGGAGTTTATCTTGCAATTCATTCTTTTTATCTTTTAATTCTTTTAATCTAAATTGTAGTTCTTCTTTCTGAAGAACTAATGCGTCTAAATCACTTCGAGATGCTTGAGATATTACTTTCATTTTATCCTTATCTTGATCGAGAACCTCTTGTATATCTTCTGGAGTTTTAATTCCTATGATATTGAATGTTTCAAGTTCTAAGCCATATCTTAAGAATTCTTCTGTAATTTTTGATGTAATAAAGTTGATTACTCGTTCACGATCTTCTAAAATTACCTGTTTTACATTATAATTTTTGAAAATGTCTCTTAAAGAAGTATGCAGAAGTGTCATAATCCAATTTTTGAGATCTTGGATAACCCATTCCTTTTTCCCTGCAACAATCTCATTATAAAATATCTTAACATCGCTTATTTTAAGTTTTAAATCACCAAATAACCCAATAGTAATTCCATCTTTAGTTGGAATTCCATTTTTCTTTGGTATTCCCCATGGAATTTCAATAAGTGAAGTATCTATCCAAACAATTTCAGTACCTTTAATTCTTGCCTTCTTTTCGAGTTCATAGACCCCACCCCCAATTACACCAATTAATGCGCCTTGATTGTAGAATAATGCTTTTTCATAATCTTTCACAGCAAAATATTTTTTATCTTTGATTTTTTCTCCTGGTTTTGGGAAAATGTATAATAAAGGAGTACCAAGTACTCCCCCATCTACTCTTTGCCATGAAATTATTTCAGGATCCTCATCTTTGAATTTCTTATCTTTTATTTCTTTAAAGTACAAATTTAAAATATTAATTTTTATATCATTGGTCATATTTTCTCCCTTTAATTTTATTTTTTTTTTAATTTTTTAGGTTTTTTTATTATTCCTTAGGTTTTTTGTTCAGATATTATAAACCATCTCTCACCATGAAGGTATGATTTTGAATATTTCAAGATTCCAATTTCGGATAAATGATTCAAGATTTCCAATACTCGATCCGTATCCCATCTTAAAGCTCCAACCATATCTGCTAATGTAAAGCTTTCTAATTTCAAGGCTTTTGAAATTAACTCCATTTCATATTTTGTAATATCAACTTCTTTAAATTGAACAATTTTAAGATAATGATCTTTATCCCCTTGAATTATTCTTATTCCAGGAATATAACCACTATCAGCAAGTGAGTTTATTACTTCTTCAAGCGTTTCAATAGTAAAATGAAGGTTGGGTTTGGAATCTAAAATTAATTCATAAAGTTCATATAATCGAACACTATCAGTTATCTCCGTTGTATGATTAATTATTTCCTTATCACCTTTATTTAATTTAGCAATAAAATCCAAAATTAATTCTTTAATTCCTTTTATTTTAATTTCTTCGGTTATTGGAAGTTCAATAATTTTCTCAATCATTTCAGAGTTAATCTTATTTTTCGCAATCAATTTCAAATCTTCTTTTGAAAGAATATGATAATCTAAACTTAATGTGGATCGTTGGTTTATTAAACTAGTCAAAGTTCTTATTTCTTCTCTCATATCCTTCGACATTGAAAATGCATTTGAATATGATTCATTTTCAATTAAATACACTAATTTTTCATTAAAACCTTTTACTCTCCTAAGTTGATTCAAAATCAAGGAATTAAAGAAATAAATCTCAATTAATAATAATTTTTCTTCGTCTTTTGGAACCTTTCTTTCCTTTTCTCCTTTTCTTTTTAGTTTATATTGATTCATTGGGTCAGCTGATATATTCGACATCTGTTTTCTTAGAAACTTCAGTTTTTTAATCATGAAACTTAGAGAGTCTTCAAATATTGGATCATTAATGTTTAAGATTGGGCCAAGTGTTTTACTTAATTCTATTTGTAAAATATTTATTTCGGAAACAACTAATTTGTGTTTTTCTTCATTGGAACTTCTAATTTTTTCTATGGTTTCAGGGATTTTAATATTATTTAACAGTTCATCTTCTCTACTAGTAAATTCAAGGATTTTTTCCTTCCCTTGAGCTTCCTTTATTACTTTTTTTCCAAATTTAGTTATTCTCCATTTTGGAAGAATATAATTTTCTTCTACTACTCTTTCAATTTGATTAAATTTTTCCAGTTGTAGTAAAATGTTTTTTGTGACTCGCATTGAAAGGTCTGTATTTTCACTTATATTTCTGATACTTAAAGCTTCTTTATTTCTTTCATTTAAATATGTTAAAATTGTCTCGATACCTTGAAGACTTTTAGGTAATTCTCTTATCTGACTTTCTTTTTTATTTGACATATTAGTAAATTTCTTATACCTATTATGGGAAAAATCTTGCTTCAAATATATAAATGTTTCCATATGGGATCATTTTCCATATATAAAAATTAAATTAATCTGATAAATTTGAGATTGTGCCTTCCTATATTATTAATTAATTCATCAATATTGGCATTATTCTCTATAAAATTATTATTTTTACCGACTAATTTTCAATTTCCATTTGATATAAAACCGCATTAACTGTTTTTTATAAAAATTTAAATAACTGAATTTGGATTATTTTTATACTGTTTTGTAAAAAATGATTTTATTTTTATAAAAACAACAGCAAATAAATCTCCAGGTATAAGAATATGGATGTAATATTTGATCAGAATCAAAAAACATTATTAGTGAAAGAATGGAAGATAAAAGAACCAGAGATTATTGAAGGGATTTCAGATTATATTGAAAATAATAAATTGATAGAAGATTATCTAACACGATGTTTGAGATTAGGAGCTATAGCATTAAAAGGTGTTAATATAAGTGAAAGAGTGGATTTTATTCAAAAAAGGTTTAATTCTCTAAATAATGATTTTACCGTGGCATTAACGAAATATAAAGAAGAAATTTCTGATAATTTTGAAAAGCAATACAAAGAATTCTTGGATGTGCTAGAAGGTGAAAATGGTGTAAAAAATTGTTTAGATGCTCATTTTGGAGAGAAAGGAAGTCTTATTGAGATCATTGATAAGTTCTTTGGAGAAAAGGGCAAATTTTTAGAATTATTTAGCTTAGAATTACCTAATTCTCCTTTTAACCTAATAAAGAACGAATTTATTCAAAAAGTAAACGAATTATCCTTAAGATTAGAAAATTATTTTTCTGGAAAAGAGGCAGAAGAAAGAATTAAAGAAAAGACTCATTTGAAGGGTTATGACTACGAAGATCAATTGGAAGTGGTATTAAATGAAATTGCAGAACAATTCAATGATATTGTTATACCAGTGCAGACTATAGGAACACAAGCTCGAGGAAAAAAAGGTGATTTTGTAATTGATATCTCTAATAATTCTAATTCTAAAAAACTTAGATTTACAATAGAAGCCAAATCAGGAAAAATGAGTATAATGGGAAAAACAGGAATACTTCAAATTCTAGACAATTCATTAAAAGAACGAAATGCTGATTATGCCATCGCAGCATTCAGAGATATCGATTTGTTACCTCAAACTTACCAAAAATCAAATGGAATGCTCCGTGAGTATGGTAATAATAAAATTATATGTGTAGCAAATGAAGAAGAATGGTTTCCACTAAAAATAGCCTATAAATTAGCTCGTTCAAGAATATTGATGCTCCATGAAAAAGGAAACGAGGTGGATTCCGAATCTATAAGTACTAAAATCGCTTCGGTCATAAATTCATTAAAAACCTTCAACTCAATCCAAACAAATTTAACTGAACTTATAAAAAGTGTTGAATCTATCAAGAATAATATTAAATCATGCAAAAATTCAATTACTCACGATTTAAAAGATATCCAAGCAGAATTAAGCATCACATAATCAACAATCATTACTATTATTGTCTCAAATTCCATATTATTAATTATTGATTAAAAACTTGGTCTTGATCATCATCTAAAAGTCCAGCTAATCTTTTTGAAATACTCTGAATATTTAAGAAAGAATGTGAAATATATATAGTTAGATTTTTTTGTATATAGATAGGAATGCAATGCCATTGAATGTGTTTGTTCCTTTAGAGTGGAAAAAATGTCAAGCTTTAAACTAAAAGTTTTACTGATAGAAGCTGAAAGAGCAGGCATGGCAAGATTAATTCAGAAACTAGTCCGTAATAGGTTTCAAACAAACTATAAACTGACAGTTGGGGTTGACATTTTAACTAAAGAGGTTGAATTTAGACCTGGAGAAACAGCAACGCTAAGTATATGGGACATTGGTGATCAACAAAGGTTCGAATTCATTAGAAGTACATTCTATAAGGGTGCTGCAGGAGCCTTATTGGTTTTTGATTTTACACGAGAACCGAGTTATGATGAAATAAAAAAGTGGTTTATAGAAATAAAAAAATTTGCAGGTTCCATTCCTTTTGTATTAATCGGTAATGTTAGTCAACTGTTTAAACTGATGAATAAAAAAATTTTACGAAAAGAGGCTCATGAGTTTGCAAGAGAAGAAGGCGGGATCTACATTGAAACCTCTCCTATGAGTATAGATGTTATTGAAGGAGCAGTTCAAAAACTTACTCGTGAGATTATAGAATCAAGGTGAATGGAAAATTTGGGGAACTCTATCGTATAAACTCCCAACCCTAAGCCTGATATTTCATTTTGTTCTTCATCTTTTTTAAAACATTCTGGGCAATTAGACACACATATATGAAAGCTATTGCATTTTTCATAGTTAGTTCCTTTTATCACTTTCACCAACTTTATAGATTAAATTTAAAAGGAAGATTTTCTTAATTCTACTCTGTAACTCCAATTTAACGAAAATACTAAGAAATTTTAAAAAGGTGAAATCTATTAAGAAAAAATTGTTATTAGGTATATTATCGCTGTTAATAATATCTTCGATGTTAGGAATTAGTATTACTCCCGCAACAGCTCACACAGAAGAGTTTCCTTATAGAGCCGATTTGATAGCTGGTGGCGGAAATCCTGAATCTGCAATAGATGTTGGAGATGTTTTTGTCTGGAATGATGGGGAATCTCTTTATGTAAAATATCAAACAATTGATGATTGGTATATGGTTGAAGCTCATTTGGCAGTTAATACAACTTTAGCAGGAATCCCACAAACACCTAACAAAAAAGGAAATGGTGGAGGTAATCCTATCCCTGGTCATTTTGAGTGGAAAAGAGAATATTGTCCACCAGATCAAGATGATTTATTCGTTATCGACTTAGACGGTTGGAATATCGGTACTCTGCTATATATTGCCGCTCATGCTGAAGTAATACATATTGTAAGCAGTTGTGATACGATAGCTAGTGATTCAGATGTGGTTTGGGAAGAACTCCCTGATATTTGGCAACCTGCGGTACCATGCTGGACTCATGGATCATGGCCGTCAATTCCTGGAGCTAATTGGATATGGAGAACTGATGTTACAGATCCTGCTGGAGAATATATGAATGTACCTCAATATTCCTCTCTACCTGATGAATTTGGTTGGTTATTTAAAAAAGAATTCACTCTCCCGGATACAGCTCATAATATCATAGGGGAAATGGATGTAACTGCAGATAATTCATACAAATTATGGATAAATGACATTAATGTAGGTGGAGATGGAACAATGCAAAAAGATGGCCCTGATAGTCAAGAATGGAATACTATTGAAACATATGATATCTCTGATGAAATAACTTCAGGGGAAAACGATATCTCAATCAGAGCATTGAATTATTTCTCATGGGGAACTCCAACTAGTAATCCTGCTGGACTAATTTTCAAAGCTGAAATCTGTTATGATTATATTGATATGGAAGAAACTGCTTGGGGTGTTGACCCAGGTGAACCTATGAGATTCAATGAAAAGAATTGGGCAACCTACTTTACGTATACTGTGCAGAGTGCTGAAACATACTTTATTGAATACCCAGAAACTGGGAATGTATATATAGGATATGAAGATTGGCCAGATGGTGACTTTGATTACAACGATTTTGGAATGACGCTTTCTTTAGAAGAAGTTTATGATCAAGAATGGAATTTAATGAAAGTTTTGATGAACTTTACAGCTGTTATCTATGATTCCGGAATGGATCACCTCATACATATTAAAAGACCAATAATCGGAGAATCCACTGTTACAATTGAAAGAATAAATCATATACCATCTTTAGGTCCAATCTTAGGTAAGGATGAAACTCTCGAAGGAGTATATCCATTTGATGGAGATGTGGATATTATACTCTTTAATACCAATAAATACAGCCATCCTCAAAAACAGATCGGGGAAAAAGTTTTAATTGAGATTATTGTTCACGATCCATTGTCAAATCCTAAAGATCTTGATCCAACGCCTCCGAGAGAATTTTTAAACGAAGCCTTAGACCCCTTTTACGATATGGATCCAATCATGGCAAACTATGACCCATGGGAAGAAGGTACTCTATATGGAAGCCTTTTTCATATACATAGCATACAATCAACTTTTCAATTTGGCACTCCAGCTATAGATGTTCCTTACATCTTAGTAGTTCCATATCCAGACTGGATTCCCCCTTATGAATCTACATTTATACTTTCTCCCTATGGACACTTCGGTGAATTTTATAGATATGGTACTGCATCGAATTGGTACGAGCCCATTATGGTTACAAATAACTTTGTTGGACCTGGTGGCTTATCCTGGGGTCCTTACCCATAAATACCAAAATTGAAAAATAGATATAATTTCTATAATCAAATCAAATTTTTTTTTTTTCTAATATGAAAACCACTTAATTTCGTGAAACGGTTATTTCACGTATCTTTGTTAAAACTAATCTAACAATCATTGTCCCCAAGATTTTAATGATCTTAAGATCAATTTATAAAAAACTAAACTGTTAATTTTGAATAAATAGACACTTTAAGGTTAGCTTTTAGATCTGTAACCGTTTCACGAAAATTACTTTCAATTTTAAAGAATAAT
Organism: Candidatus Hodarchaeota archaeon; assembly: GCA_048886685.1. Taxonomy (GTDB): domain Archaea; phylum Asgardarchaeota; class Lokiarchaeia; order Sigyniarchaeales; family SOKP01; genus Loki-b32. Next base: position 36 of record JBHLKM010000028.1, on the reverse strand, counting down.
TATCATATTTTCTTTCGAAATCTTAAAACTAACTAA
>JBHLKM010000027.1:0-34523 GCA_048886685.1 Candidatus Hodarchaeota archaeon | reverse complement strand
GAGGATATTGGGTTAAAAATAAAAAAATAGGCATATCTCCCCTTTATATGGAAGGTATTTAAAAGCATTTCTAATTCCTTTTAGAACTTTTTTAGATTTGGTTAAAATATTATGAGAAAAATCATTTTTTTAGTATAAGGTAATTAAAAATTCTGTTGAAATATGACCGGTAAAAAAGAAACAAATCTTTTTGAATTACGCCATTATCCTGCTTTTCCCCACATTGGGGTAGGGATCCTACTAATTCGAAATAATCATCTATTACTAATAAAAAGAAAGTATGACCCAGACGCGGGTTATTGGTCTATCCCAGGAGGGCATTTGGATTTAGGGGAAAAAGTTCAAGTAGCAGCAGAGAGAGAAGGTTATGAGGAAACTGGATTTAAAGTTAAGGTGACTAAATTAGCGGGAATTATTGATAAAATTATGTATGATGATAATGGCAAAATCGAATTCCACTATGTTTTACTTAATTTTTTTGTGGAACAAATAGAAGGTGATGAAAATCAAGCACCGATACCTGATGATGATGCATTAGATGCTAGATTTGTTCCATTTGATCAGCTTAAAGATTATAAATTAACCAAATCCTTGATTGAACTTTTAAAACAATTAAAAATTGGTTTTTGAAAAAAAGGGGATTTATTTAATAATTTTATATTCTTTTTAAATTAAGTATAATATTGGTGTGTTAAATTTGACTGATTTCGAGAAATTATTCAATCCTAGAAGCATTGGGATTATAGGTGTTAATGAAAAACGAGCTGGTAGGTATTGGATAAGTTGTTTTAAAGAGAGTGGTTTTGAAAAACCATTATACCTATTCAATCCTCGCTTAAAAGGGCAAATTATTGATGAACTTCCTGTGTATGGGTCTGTTTTAGAGATTCCTGATGATAAACCTATTGACTATGTAATCGTTGCCGTTCCAGCAAGATTTTGTCCGACTGTCCTCGAGGAGTGTGGAAAGAAAGGCATTTTATTCGCCACAATTTTTGCTTCAGGATTTTCTGAGGTTGGAAATCGCCATTTAGAACTAGAGGTTTTAAAAGTTATAAAAAAATATAATATTCGAGTAATTGGTCCAAATTGCATGGGGATCTTTGTACCCAAAAACAAAATCACCTTTTCACGTGGTCTCCTCACAAATGAATCAGGCAATTTTAGTGGTGTTTTTCAATCTGGAGGTTTAGCTATATACATTGCTGCGAAAGGTCAGTCGATATATGGTACATTTCCAAGTAAGATTCTCTCGATTGGGAACCAAATTGATTTAAATTTTGTTGATTTTTTGGAATATTTTTTAGAAGATGACGAGACTAAAATTATCGCACTTTATGTAGAAAATATAAAAAGCAAAGCCATTGGTCAAAAGTTTTTGAAAGTAGTTAAAGACCTAACAATGAAAGGAAAACCGGTAATTTTATGGAAAGTGGGAAGTGGCGAGGCAACAAGAGAGACCATCATGTCTCACACAGGAGGATTAGCAGGATCTTTAAAAATATGGGAGGCTTTAGCAAAACAAACAGGAGCTTTAACGGTAAATGATTCAAATGAATTAATTAATCTAGCAATGGCTTTTCAGCACATAAGTAGTATGCCTATGAATAGAAATATGGGGATCACTACAGGAGGAGGAGGCGCTTCGATTGAAACAACAGATACATTTGAAAGATACAATTTAAGAGTTCCTAAACTCGCACCAGAAACTATTGAGAAATTTGGAGAATTTGTACCGGATGTAAATACAATCTTTAGAAATCCTCTTGATTTAGGCGGAAGTATGGGAAATCCAGAAATTTTTTACAAGACTCTAGTGACTTTAGATTCAGATCCGAGTATCTCTGCTGTAATTTTCATAAAAGCCTATGATTTCAATCACATATTTCTCGAGACAATTAAGCGAGCCTATAATGACATGGAAAAACCTCTAATATGTATTGCATATAAAATTGTGGATGATACTAGTGATTACGCAAATAAAATACTATTTAAAAGAGAACTGTTTAAATTAAGGGTTCCTGTATTCGAATCAGTAGATTTGGCCGCTAAAGCTTTAGATAAATTGTGTACCTTCCGGGAATTTCAGAATAAGCATAATTCCTAACTCAAAATCTTGTTAAATCCAAAATTTTATTACATTTTTTATTGAATTTTCAATATTTACAAGAATGTAAAATTTTATATAGTACCAAATTTAATTATCAATTACATCGAAATCTAATTTTTCAACAAAAATATTAAATAAAATGAAAGAGGTGGTATGAATTACATTACTTTTAACTCGAACTTATTTTCCACCAAATCAAGGCAGTAAGGTGGGAAGAAAGTATATAGAATGGCTTAAAAATAATCCTCCAGATAATACTATTGAAAAAACAATTTGTATTGGTGTCACATCAACAGAAGAAGGTGAGACTTTCGTTATTGGAATTGGACAAATAATGGAAGGAAAAGAGAAAGAAGTTTTAGAAAGAATTACTAAACAAACTTTATTTATGGCAAATGAAGTAGAGGGCCTTAGATCTAAAAGCGAAATCATTCTGGACTTTACTGAAGCTTATAATATCATTGGAATGGAAGCACCAGAAGTCTAAAAATCTACTTATGATCCTTTTTTTTTATCTTTAATTTGTACCTTTCTCACTTACTTAAATGTAAAAATTTAAATAAAATTAGATTCAATATATCTTGTTTCTAATCTTAGAAATCCAAAGTTAAAATTAAAAATAATATAAAATGAGGTGTATTTTATGGTTTTACTCATAAGTCAAACTTGGTACCCCGCTTCTCAAGCAGAGAATGCAGGTAAAGCTTACCTTGAGGCAATGAAGAAATATCCAGATGATAGAACAGTAGGTAAACCAATATTAAGATCTGGAGTAAAAATCGAAAAAGAAGGCATTCATGGGATTGCAGTCTATTCTGTAAATGAAGGAAAGTTTAAAGAAGCTATGGATCTTGCCGTGAATAGAATGCTTATTTTGGGTAATGCTATCGAGGGTATGAAAATGTCAATAGATACATATTATGATTTGGCTGAAGCAATGCCATTTGTGGGACTCAAAGCTCCAGAACAATAAACAATTTTTCTAATTAATTTTAACAACTAAAAAAAAATGGAGGTAGATAATATGCCATATATAGTTTCATTTGTTAAATATCCTAGTCACCTAGGACCTAAAATTGCAAAAAAATATCTTGAGTTCTTACAAAAATTTCCTCCTGATGATTCTTTAGGAGAAAATATTATACCATCTGCAGTAAAAGTAACAGAAGAGGGATTAAGAGGTTTAAGCGTTACAAGGGTAAAAGAGGGAAAATTTGATGAAGCATATAAGCTTGCAATTGACCAAAGGGCATTTTTCTTGGACGTTGAAGGATATGAAGGTTCTATTGAAGTTTGGGCAACTATTGAAGAGGCATTGGTAGCGGTAGGAATGAAACTTCCTTAAAAAAATTAAAATATAAACTAAAATTTATTACTTTTTTTTTATTTATTCCAAATTTTAATTAAATTTTTAATTTAGAAGACAAAAGAATATAATTTTACTATTATTACTTTGTATTAGGGATTGTTTTTCCCTGTTTTAAATAAATATATGGAATAAAGGGATTAAAGCTTGTCTACATTGATGAGAACTGCTAGGAATGGAAATACTCTCAAAGTCATGGAAATTGTTGCCCAAAATGAACAGGTTGATTTGGAGTTCATAAGAAAGGGGATAAAAAGTGGCAGAATTATAATTCCTAAGTCAAATCGTCGAGACTTAGAGACGCCTATAGGAATTGGCAAAGGATTATTGGTAAAGATTAATGCTAATGTGGGTTCATCAAAAACAGTTTGCAATATTGAGGAAGAAGTAGAGAAAGCAAAAATAGCAGTCAAATACGGAGCAGACACGGTAATGGACTTAAGTACAGGTGTTTCCGAATCAGATATTATTACGATACGAAAGAAAATTCTTGAACAAATTAATGTTCCTTTAGGTACTGTTCCCATATATCAGAGTGCTTTGAGAGCCATTGAGAATAAGGGTGCTATAATCCATATGGATGAGGATGATCTATTTAATGTTATTGAAGAACAAGCCAAAGAAGGTGTTGATTTCTTTACAATTCATGTGGGGGTGACAAAAGAAATAATTAACTATTTAATTAAACATCCTAGATTGATGGGTGTGGTTTCTAGAGGTGGAACATTCTTAGCATCATGGATTTTAGAAAATGAGATGGAAAATCCATTTAACAGGAGATACGATTATTTACTTGAGATGGCTCAAGAGTACGATTTTACTCTTTCTCTGGGTGATGGGATGCGACCTGGCTCTATTTTTGATTCTACTGATTATGTTCAAATCCAAGAATTACTTGAAATTTCTAAATTAGTTAAACAAGCTTGGGCTACGGATGTTCAAGTTATGGTTGAAGGTCCGGGACACATACCTGCAAATGAAATTGAAAGGAATGTTAGAATACAAAAATCATTATGCGAAGAAGCTCCATTTTATGTTTTAGGTCCTCTTGTTACTGATATTGCGCCCGGTTACGATGATATTGTAGGAGCTATTGGAGGAACGATAGCAGGTTTAGCTGGAGCAGATTACCTATGCTATGTTACCCCTTCCGAGCATTTAGGATTGCCCACGATAGAAGATGTTAAGAGAGGTGTAATATCATCTAAAATCGCTGCTCATGCTGTAAATATTGCAAGGTATGGTAAACGAGCTTCAGATTGGGATTATAAAATGGATTTAGCTAGAAAAGAACTCAATTGGGGAGAAATGATTAAACAAGCAATTGATCCTGAACTAGCTTATGAGATACATTATCGTAATGGATGTACCGAAATTAACGATGACGTTTGTAGTATGTGTGGAGAGTTGTGCGCCATAAAAATTTTAAAAGATGCTCTAGAAAAAAGACGGATCAATTAAATAAAAACAATATAAAATTCTCGTTTTCTATTAATTCATAAGAATTTTTTATTAAATTAATATATAATATATTGAGGAAAATGAAAAAAGTACTAACAATTGCGGGATCTGATTCTGGTGGTGGTGCTGGAATTCAAGCAGATTTAAAAACCTTTTCTGCCTTAGGTGTTTTTGGGATGAGCGCAATCACAGCATTAACGGCCCAAAATACAATGGGAGTTCAAGGAATCTACGAAATAGATCCTAATTTTGTAGGAAAACAAATTGATTCTGTAATGTCTGATATAGGTGCTGATGTCTGGAAGACAGGTATGTTGGCAAATGCGGAAATTATTCAAATTGTAGCTGATCGCGCTCTAAAATATAACGTAGAGTTCTTGGTAATAGATCCGGTAATGATTGCTAAAAGTGGTGATCCCTTATTAAAACCTGAATCTAATAATACACTCATCTCAGAATTAATTCCATTGGCATATGTTTTAACACCTAATCACCATGAAGCTCAAGCAATAGCTAATATTGATATAATGAGTTTAGAAGACGCACGGGAAGCCGCGAAAAAGATTCACCAAATGGGACCTAAGAACGTAGTAATTAAGGGTGGCCATTTACCATATCCAGAATCTGCTATTGATTTACTTTATGATGGAAAGAAATTCATAGAATTTCAAGCGCCTCGTATTGAAACTAAAAATACACATGGCACTGGTTGTACCTTTGCTTCTGCTATAGCTGCAGAATTAGCAAAAGATAAAAATATTAAAAAGGCAGTTCATATTGCAAAAGCCTATTTAACGACTGCTATTCAGAAAGCTGATGAATTACATATAGGTCGTGGGCACGGCCCCACAAATCATTCTCAAGACTTTAATGTAAAGGTTGATCTTGATTTAATCAGGATAAAAGAAGATTAAATTATTGTTTAATTCTTTGATAAGCCCATTCTGCCTTATCTTTCATCCCCAATGCCTCATATGATTTCCCAAGAAATAGAAAGCCATCAGGATAATCAAATTTTAATTTAACTAATTTAAATAAGAAATTAATTGCTAAATCATACCTCCCTCTTAGGTAGTTTACTTTTCCAAGCAAGAATAACACTTTTAAATTTTGATCATCAAACAAGGTTTCATTATAGGATTCAATAAGTAAGTCGATAGCAACATTATAGTTTTTATCTTCAATAAGTGACTCAACAGAGTCAATAAATTTGAGGAAAATAATATTATTTGTTACTTTTTCCATTTTCTTTAGAGTTTCTTTTTTTAATTCCTCTTCTAAGGCTTCTTGCTTTTCCTTTTCTTTTTCTTCCATAAAAACCTTAAATTTAGATATCACACTTGGAGAATAAGGATCACTGCATAATGGACAGTTTTGTGAATGCATTAACCAATCTGCTAGACACTTATCATGAATTGGGTGTCCATTTTCACACTTATAAAACGAATCTTTGCTCTCGTCTATCTGTAAATGGCAAACTATACAAGAAGGCATAGTGGAACAGTTGCTAACTTCCTAATTAACTATTTTTTATAACCTGTTGGTGTTATATATTAAAATTATAGACTAGATACTTATAAGAATATTGTTTTAGAAATTTAGTTTTAAAAAATAATAAATAAAACTTCAGTTATTATATGGTTAAGGACACAATTTTCTCCAAAAAAATTTAATATTGGTAGATTAATTCTTGTCAATAAATAGAAATGAGCTTTTTGTAAAAATATTTAATCTTTTCTTAGAAATTAATAAAGATGTTGAGGCTGTTATTGTAAGTGATCAACAAGGCTTAGTAATAGCAGGTGAAAAAAGAAAAGAAATAGATATGGAAATAGTATCCGTTTTAACTTCTATCATCAATCCTATCTTGGAAAGAATTCGTGATGAATTTGCGTTTAGAGAATTTGGGACTGCGAGTTTTGATACAGAGTTTTACAGACTTTTATTCATTTCCCTCGATGAAAGGAGAACATTAAGCATTGTCCTTAATAATATGGCATCAGTTGATAAAGCTTCCCCTTATGCATATTTGCTTGCAGAAAAAGCAGTCCAAATACTCAATGCAGAGGAAGGTGATAATATTCAAATGACGATTCCTCATTTTGAATATGAAACCGATGCTTCTGCAACTGAAGAAAGAGTAAAAAATCAAATTTATCAATTGAGACTTGACCAAGGGGGTACTTATCGATTTAAGTTCGTTATCATAGGAGATCATGAAGTAGGTAAGACTTCTTTAGTAAGAAGGTTTGTAGAGAATAGGTTCTCCCATGATTATCGTGCTACGATAGGATTAAATATATTAAGCCACAATATAGAATTTTATGGCAACAAAGTTGCTTACAGCCTGTGGGATATAGGGGCTCAATCATTTTTCGCAAGATTTCGTCAAACTTATTATTTGGGAGCTCAAGCTGCATTTATTGTGTTTGATCTAACAAAAAAGGAATCATTTGATAATGTCATGAAATGGTATGACGAATTAGAAAAATTTATTGACCAAAGACAAATCCCATTAATAATAATCGGAAATAAGATTGATTTAAGGGAACAAAGAGCAATTTCTTATCAAAATGGAGTGGATTTAGTAAGCACCCTTTCAAAAAATGTTAATATTAAGGCTTCATACATCGAAACAAGCGCTTTAACAGGAGAAAACGTAGAGGATGCATTTACACTAATCGCATATCATTATATTTCTCAAAGTAAGCAAGAAGAAGAGAAAATTGTGAAACAAGATTTATTAAATGAGCTCAACTTGATATTAGAGAAAAGAAAAAAACAAGGAGTGAATTTAGAAAACTTGTTCATATTAACTGTAATATCAGAAAACGAATTCTGGAGTCCAGGCTTGCAAATACTTTCAGATATTAATAGCGAGTATATACTTGAGAAGATTAAGGATGAGTATGATGAAAAAGTATATAAATTCTCTAATGGGGTGATATTGAGGAATTATCTCTATAAAAATTTTGATGTATCTAATTCTGATGGAGTTTTTTGTATATTTGATGCTCGTTATGAGGATCATATCGATCCAGAATGGAGAGACGTTGTAATCAATATCATAAATGATATAGAGGAGAATAAAGTAGTCTTAATTGGGATACGGGTCACTGAAAAAAACGACTGGTCACGAATAATGGAAGAATTCAATGTTAACGAATTATTGGATCAAAAAATGGTTTCTTTATTATTTTTCAAAATAGGGGTTGAATATAGACTAGAAATTTTTGATCAACTCAAAGTAATGCTGAATACCATCAAATATATCTAAAAGATTTTACAAAATTGCGTCTTTTCATAATATTGAAAAAATCATACTTTCATCTTAATCTCACAAATACATAATTGCTAATAATAAAAAATAATAAATAGTAATTTTACTATATAGATAAAAACGAATCGGGTATGGTATCCTTGGTATTACGCAAAAATAAGTTATTTACCGATTTATTCAACAAATTTTTAGAGATAAATGAGGAAGTAGAAGCACTAATTGTTTCCGATAGTGAAGGTTTAATTATTGCTGGTGAAAAAAGGAAAGATATAGATATTGAATTAGTATCTGTTTTAAGCATAATTATAAATCCTGTATTACAACGTATGCGTAATGAATTTGCGTTTAAGAAATTTGGAAATGCGAGTTTTGATACCGAGGAACACCGCCTCTTATTTATCTCTGTTGATGAGGAACGAATATTAAGTTTAGTACTTGATAATATGGCATCTATTGAGAAATTGTCACCATATGGTTTATTCCTTGCCGAAAAAACAGCTCAAATTTTAACTGCTGATGAAGGTGATTTAATTCAAATTTCTGTTCCTAATTTTGAGTATGAAGCAGAGAATGTATTAAGGTTAAAAAATCAACTATATCAAATGGAACTAGCAACACGAGGAGAATATCGTTTTAAGTTTGTGATTCTGGGCAATCATGAAGTCGGGAAAACCTCTATTATTCGGAGATTTGTCGAGAACAAGTTTTCAGAGGATTATCGCGCAACGATAGGTCTTAATGTCTTAACACATACTTTTGAGTTTTTTGGTAATGAAATTGGTGTAACTCTGTACGACCTAGGTGCTCAAAAGTATTTCCGTCGTTTTCGAAAGGTTTATTATTCAGGAGCTCAAGCAGCTTTTATAGTTTTTGATTTAACAAACCGCGAATCATTCGACAATATTAAAAATTGGTATCAAGAATTAAAAGACTTTACTACAGACGAGGAAATTCCAATTGTTTTGGTAGGAAATAAGTCTGATTTAAAAGTAGGTCGTCAAATATTTTATCAAGAGGGTGTAAAACGGGCAAATGAATTATCTGAGAGGGAAAAAATAAAGCTTTCTTATATTGAAACGAGTGCATTGACTGGAGAAAATATTGAGGATGCTTTTAATTTGATCTCTTATCATTATGTAATGAAAAGTAAAGAAATTGAGGATAATAGACGGAGTGACATATTATACGATAAGATTGTATCAATCTTAAAGAAAAAAATTGTTTTGACGATTTCATTTATTACAGAAAGCATGATGTGGAGTCCTGGTTTACAAGCTCTTACTAAAATAAAAAAATTAGGAGAAAGTTCATCTTTAAGAGATTATGATGACGAACAAGTTTTCCAATATTCGAATGGATTGATAATAAAGCAACACCTTTATACCGCTATTGATGATGTTTCAAGTTCTGATGGTGTTTTTTGTATTTTTGATGCCAGAGAGAAGGAGCATGTAGATCTCAAATGGAAAGATATAATTATAAAAATTATTGGAAATATAAAAGATAATGGTGTTGTATTAATTGGAATTAGAGCATCAGCAAGCAGTAGTTGGTCTCAATTTATTGAAGAATTAAATGTTGATGAGCAACTCGATGAAAAAGCAATCTCATTATTCTTTTTCAGAATTGGAACTGACTTTCGCATTGATATATTTGATCAACTGAAATCGATGCTTTCAAATATTGATGATAAGTATTAAAAATTCGATTTTTACTTCTTTAAGCTCAATTTTAGCTTTTCAGATATTAAATCTCCCATTTCTCTTGTTGTTAGGCTTTTTATTTCAGGATTCTTTAGATCAACTGTTCGACCCTCTTTGAGAGCTTCTTCAACGGAATCTTCTATTAAATTTGCCAAATCTGGAGATTGAAATGATTCTTGCATCATTAACTTCACGCTAAGTATAGCTCCAATAGGATTTGCTATTCCTTTTCCTGAAATATCTGGAGCAGAACCATGAATCGGTTCATACATCGATACCTTCCCAGGATGGATATTTCCACTTGATGCCATACCTAAACTCCCTATGAGAAATGCGCCTTCATCACTAATAATATCCCCAAACATATTACCTGTAACAACGGTTTGAAAAGCATCTGGTTTTCTAATTAGCCATTGACAAAAGGCATCTATATAGATATCTTCCTTATTAAGCTCGGGATACTTATCACCTATCTCGTGGAAAATCTTTCTCCATAATCGACTCGGATTTAAAACATTAGCTTTATCAACAGAAGTAACTTTTGAATGATTTGATCTTTTTGCATATTCGAAAGCATAATTAATGATACGTTCACAGCCTTTTCTAGTATAAACCATTGCATTTTCTGCTGTATCATCTGTTAATATAGCACCTTTATTCGAGTAAAGACCTTCTGTATTTTCTCGTATAAATGCAATATCTATTCCCTTCCCAATAAACTCATCTTTAAGAGGACATCTATCTCTTAAAGAGTCATATAGTTTTATTGGTCTTAAATTAACATATAAATCTAAACCTTGCCGTATCTGCAATACTGCGACTTCACCTACTCCAGGAGGAAGATCAGGTAAGCCTACTGCCCCAAACAAAAGAGCATCAGAATTTTTAATAATCTCAAATGATTGCCTTGGTAAGCTTCTCCCTGTTTTTTTATATACATTTCCTCCTGCAGGCGCTTCCTTTAGTTCTAATTCAAAATCTGAATATTCAGATATAACCTTCAGTATTTTAAGCCCTTCCTCAACGACTTCCGGACCAACTCCATCTCCACCACAATAAGCAATATTTTTTATCATTATATTCAACTACTCTAATAAAATTCTATTATACTATTAGACAAGATAGATAAGATAATTTCCAATAATTTTTAATGACTTCTTTTCTTTTCAGCTTTTTCTTATACTCACTATAAAATAATAACGAGGATACATCACTTATCCTTTTAAACGCTTTATTAAAAAGTTCAGAATCATCACTTTGTTTTATTGATTTACAGAGATGTGAAAAAAAAAGTAAAATAAAGTATTATATATTTTATAATGATGATGTGGGATAAAAAAAAAGGCATTTTAGTAATTAGTGCTATATTTTATATTTTTTCTGTAGGTTTTTTAATTCCATATATGTTAATTGTTTTTGATCTCTCTCATTTAGTTTATGATTTGAATGAAGACCTGGCAGATGACGGAGTTTTCTTCTTTCTCTATATTATAAGTACATTTGTCTTTTTACCCTTTATATATTCTACCTTAATAAAAAAGAAATTGAGTTTTAATATTAGAGATACAAGAAGAAAGGGAAAGAATCCCAAGTATTATGCGTCTATATTATTTATAATTGGGATACCAATTATGATTTGGCTAATAATTGGAATTTTTAGGTATTATTCAATGTCGGAGTTTAAGGGAGGTTTAGGAGAATTTGCATTCAATGGATTTTTAGTGATACTAATCATGCTTATGTACTTCTGTATTATTCCAGCTTTAGTTTTAAGTTTTAAAAAAGGGAAGAAAAGTTTGTAGCTCTATTTTCTAATAATTAATTAAATAAATAAAATTTTATATCTTAGAATTCGTATTGGAATTTATTTTTTTTTAATAAACCAAAATTATTTTTTTATGGATATAAAAAATTATAAATTTTGAGGTTGTTTTCTGTATGGAAATTACGATAAAATCTTTATCATCGGAAACAATTAACGATTGGCTATTTTTTTTTGAGGAGATAGGGTTTGCTGACAATCCTGAATGGTCTGGATGTTATTGCCATTTCTATCATTTTACAGGAAGTTTTAAGGAATGGCAAGAACAAACTAAAGAAGAAAATAAAAAAAACTCAACAAAATTAATACACTCGGGGGAAATGCATGGTTTTTTAGCTTATATCGATGACAAACCTGTTGGATGGTGTAATATCAATTCAAGAGAAAAATTTGCTAAAAAACTTTATGATTACGACTCGCATGAATCTCAAACAAAAAAGATAGCTGGAATTGTCTGTTTTTTAATAGCTCATACGAACAGAAGACAAGGCATCGCTAGAAAGTTATTGAAACATGCCATTTCATATTATAAAAATAAAGGATTTGATATTATAGAATCATATCCAAGAACTGGAAAATTATCAGATGCACATAGCTATCGTGGTCCTATTTCATTGTACAAATCTGAAGGATTTATAATTCATAAGGAATTTGAAGACTTCTATGTACTGCGTAGAGATTTGAAATAAGTTTATTTTATTTTCTTTTTTTCTAAAATTGGTTAAAAATTAAAATGGGTTCCTCTATAACGAGCTCCTTTTCAATAATAAAAAAAAATCTCGGATCTAATAGCTCAGAAGTATATCTGTGAGCTTTCTTCCAAGACATCGCCATTTTGTCGATCGGATGATCTTATTAACCGAAACATATGTTATCGAAAATCTACCGTAATTCTTATATATTTGAAATAAGTATTATAACTTAAAGAAGATTTTTGTTAAAATAAAATAACTAATATAATTTTTAAAATTAAATTGTGGAGGAATAAAAAATGGCAAAGAAAGTTTTTGCTTGGAGTCCAGTTCGAAAGTTAATGAAGGATAATGGTGCGGAAATGGTTGCTCGAGATGCTGTCGATGCTCTAATTGATTATTTAGAGAAATTAGCTAAAGGCATGACAAATAAAGCTCTTGAAATGACTCGACACGCCGGCAGGAAGAAGTTAACTTTAGAGGATATGGACTTAGCAATGAAAATAGTCTAAAAAATATTAAATCTAATTATATTTAATTTCTAAATTTTTTTTATTTTTTCTATCCCCCAAATTCATTAATTTGCAAAAAAAGACTTTAATCTTATCCTTCAATTAAACAATTAAGCAGATTAATTGAATTTGAAAATATACTCTTTTTGAATAAAAATGACTGAAGAAAAAAAGGATGGTGTTTTTCCATTTATTGAAGGAGAAAGAATAGATTTAATCACTGTGAATCCCAAATGGGCTGATCTTTCGTGCAAATGGACAAATGATCCAGAAATACGTCATTATTCTCGAAATGCATGGCCTACTACTTTAGAAGAAGTAAAGAAGTGGTTTGAACCATCAACTGATCAAGGAATGAAAGATTTTATTGTGCTTACCATATATCACAAAAGGGATAAAAAACCTATTGGGATTGTTGGATTTAATCGTATAAATTGGTTAAATCGTAATGCATATACTTTTTGGACAATCGGGGAAAAAGAATATTGGGGAAAAAGTTTAGCAGTTGAGGCCTCTAAATTATTAATTACCTATGGATTTACAGAATTAAATCTCCATAAATTATATGCTGGTATCTTTACTCCAAATAAACGCTCACTTCGAGCTGCTGAAAAAATGGGATTTAAAAAAGAAGCGATACTTAAAGAAGATTTATATGTTGACGGAATATACGTAGATACTCATATATTTGCGTTAATGAAGAATGATTGGATGGGAGAAAACAAATAAATTATTGAATCTGAGGTAAAATTATAATGAATTTACTTCCTTGAGTATAATCTCCTTTAACTTTATCCTCAATCCAGATTTTTCCATTGAAGATTTGAAGGATTTTATTGACTAGAGATAAGCCAAGTCCCATTCCCTTTGATCCTTTAAGCTCCCGATTACCACTCATAAAAATAACCCCTTTTCTCTTATCAGCAACACCAATACCATTATCAATAAATTCAATCTTAAAATAGTTTTTTTCATCTATTTCTTGTTTTGTAATATTTACTGAAATTTCCACATTTGAGTTTTCATTGTATTTTACCCCATTAATTAACACATTTTCAAAAACGTCTTGAAGTAGTTCATTAGCATTAGTAAAATATTTTCTATCAATCGGAGATACTGATATATTAACATTTCTCTCTTCGTATGCCTTTTCAACAAAAGATATCGAATTTTTTAAAACACTTCCAATCTCAACTTTACGAGTTATAACTTCTTTTTCTTCAAGTTCCGAAAGTGTACGAACATTAGTAATTAATTTTGAACCACGATTCACTTGTTTTTTTATTATATCGGAAATACTTTCAATTTCTTTAGATTTCTCAGATTCTCCTAACTGATACGTTATAAGCTCTGCTGAAGAATTTATTACTTGGAGTATGTTATTCATATCATGAGCAAATAGATCTTTGTAGAAATTGCCTCTATCATAGGCCTCCTTATAATTTTTTTCTGATAATCTCAATGCTTCTTCAGCAATTTTACGATCAGTAATATCTAATACCATAGAACGTGATTCAATAACATCTCCCTTTAAATCGAAAATTGGTTTAACTGATAAACTAACCCAAATAGGATTTCCTTCTTTATTAACCATTTGTACCTCTATATCTCTAATGGATTCACCAGCTATGAATTTTCCAAATATTTCTTTTGCTCTCTTTAATCCAGAATCAGTATCAGGATATAAGTCAAAAACTTTCATTTTCAGAAATTCATCTTCATTATAACCGAGAAGTTTTTCTGCTGCGTTGTTAACCCTTAAAATTGATTTATCTGGCCCTATTGAGAAATAAGCAATAGGTGCTTCTTCATATAAGTCTCGAAATTTCTGTTCTGATTCTTTTATTCTTTCCTCTGCAATTTTCCTTTCAGACACATCTCTCCCTATAGAAACTATCAGTGTATCTCCAGAAGAATTCTTAAGTGTAGTTCCTGTATACTCGTATGGAATACTTCTACCATCTTTAGTTATTAATGACATTTCAACCTTAATTGTTCCTGTCTCTAGTACATTTTTAGTTGCTTCTGCAGCACGTTCAAAATCCTCCTCATTATAATAAGAATCGGGTGCTTTCATTGAAGCAATTTCTTTATCAGTATAACCACTCACTAGTTTAAATTGGCTGTTCCATCTAATTGCTCTGCCATTTTCAGGATTAAACACGAAGATAGTATCCATTGAGGAATTAAGTATATCATCAGTAAATTTTGATAAATCAGAAATCTGTTTTTCAATATTTTTTCGTTCAGTGATGTCTCGTATAAAAATAAAAACCCTATCCTTAGACATATAAAAATATCTTGATTCAAAGAAACGTTTTTTACCATTAATTTCTAATTCATAGTCTAAAATTTGTGATTCCTGTGTTTGTAATGTTTTTTTAATTAATTTCATCATACTTTTGGCGAGATTAGAAGGTAGAATGTCTATAACTTTTTTCCCCATAAATTCTTCTGGCCTAAGATATAAATCTTGTTCCCTTCCTCTATAATCTAAAATTGCTCCATTACCAGAGACCAGAAAATATAAATCTGGAATCGCTTCAAAAATGGTTCGAAATTTTGATTCTGATTCTTCCAATTGTATTTGAGATTGTTTTTGTTCCGAAACATCTTGGATAATTGCTTGAATATAAGTATCTTTCCCCATATGGACAAACTCGATATTTGTTCTAGCCCAAAACTGACTTCCGTCTTTTTTCTGCAATAAAACTTCTCTAGTTTTGGGAATTTTTCCGTTTTTAATTATTTCTTCCCTTTCTTCGATACCAGCCGATTTTATATCGACATAGAAATTAAAATCTCTAAAATTTTTGCCAATTAATTCTTCTTTAGAATATCCCGTTATTAAATTGGAAGCATCATTACAATCAAGGATGATTCCTTTAATATTGAAAAGAACAATTGCAAAGGGAGCATTATTGAATAAATTACGATATTTCTCTTCGGATTCTGCTATTTTAATTTCTGATTTTTTTTGTTCAGTAATATCAGAAAATGTTACAGCGAAATATCCTTTTTTAGGAGAATATCCTGAAACTTTATACCAACGATCCAAAGCTTCTGAATAATCTTCTACAATTAAAGGGATTCCCGTAAGACCCACTTTGCCAAAT
Organism: Candidatus Hodarchaeota archaeon; assembly: GCA_048886685.1. Taxonomy (GTDB): domain Archaea; phylum Asgardarchaeota; class Lokiarchaeia; order Sigyniarchaeales; family SOKP01; genus Loki-b32. Next base: position 18,461 of record JBHLKM010000027.1, on the reverse strand, counting down.
CTACCTATCCAATCCGCAGGATCATTCTCTGTTCCAGGCAATATTTCAGTTACTTTTCTTCCTATCATTTGATCTGCTTTTAAACCCGTGAGCTTCTCAAAAGCAGGATTAACTTCAATGTATTTATAATCGACAGGTTTATTGTTTTCATCTACGATTACTTCATGATATGCGAATCCTTCAGTCATATTATTAAATATGGAACGATATTTTTCCTCGGATTCTTTAATTTTCTGTTCAGATAATTTCTCATCAGTTATATCATGAATTGTAACAAAATCCGCTGGTTTTCCTCTATAATTAATGGTTTTTGAAAAAACTTCTAACCATATTATATCTCCATTTTTCTTTATCCCTCTAAATTGATATTGGTCAATAACATCTGATTCACCTGATTGTTTTTTTCTGGCTTGCTCTGCAATAAATTTTCTATCCTCGGGATATATGAAATTCAGAAAACCTCCTTTTTCCCAAGCCATGATTTCTTCTACGGTATACCCAACGGTGTGAGCGAGTTGCTCATTTACATATTGAATTATATCATCCTGTAAAATTGCAACACCTAAGAAAGACTGCTCTGTAAGAGTTCTATATTTTTCCTCAGATTCTTCGAGCTTCCTTTTGTTTATCTCATATTCGGTAATATCTCGTACAATAGTAGTAATCTGAACAACTTTTCCCTCTTTAATAATGGGAATTTTTCGAGTTTCTGTTATTATCTCTTGATCCAATATAAAGGTGGTCTCTGTTGTAACTAAAGATTTACCTTCCTTTAGGACATAATTATACTCATCACGGACATTTTGTGACAAAAAAGGAAATGCTTTGAAAAGCGATAATCCTAGTAAATTATCATATATGCCAATTTCCCTCAACCATTTTTTCATGGCATTACTTATTAGAATTAACTCAAATTTATTGTTGATTACATGCAGAGAATCATCTAAATTATTCAGTACATTTTCATATAATTCATGAGTTATATTTTCAGTAGAAGTCATAATTAAAGATTACCTCTTAAATCTTACATTTTGAGAGTAATAACCAACATGTCTCGTTTATTTGATAATATCACAATCTTTATTTTAGGGTTCATTTAATAATATATAAACCATTCTCAGTTTTTCGTAATTACAGAATTTACAAATAAAAGATTATGTGATTAATTAGACTTAGAATCTACTTAAAAACTTTTATATAACGATTAAAAAACCGAATGTAATAGTATAAGACTTATTTTTTATTAAAAAATAATGATAATTTTCACATATTTTAAAATTTTTTTTTATAGATAATTTAAAAGATCTATTTTTTTTACCAAATCCATGGAATTAATTTCCTTTTGGTTTTTTGAGCATATTCTTTGTATCCTTCAAGTTCTTTATGGAGCATTCGGTCTTCTAAAATTGTGCGGATAACTATTCCAACGATACCAAGAGCGGCTGGAATTAATGAAAAAAGAGAACCAAGTGCTAAACAATAAAATACTATAAATAAAATAAATCCTAAATACATAGGATGTCGTACAATTCTATAAGGTCCAGAAGTTATTACTTTATGACCTCGATCTTTTTGAATCTCCACGGCTTTTGATAAAAATGTGTTTTCTTTCATAACTAAGAATATAATCACCAATCCTAATATTAAGCCTATAAATCCAATTATTTCAACCAAAAGGGGAATGTTTGACCAACCATATTTTTTTTCGAAACCAGGAATAATAAAGGTTGGAAAAAATCCAAATCCCATAAAAAGCATAACGATTTTATCCCATTTTTCTTTAAATTGTGGTTTAGCTCTTTTTTGAAGCATTTCAGGATCATGTTTACTAAAATATAAGATATAAATATTGAAAAATGTAAAAAATATTCCAAGATAAATCCATGCTTCAAGCCATAGAAAGCTTCCAAATGGTAAAAATAAACCTAACCCAAGCAATGCTGTAGCCAATCCTAACATAATTATTAATGATAACTTAGACAATTCTTTAGGCATAAATCTAAGAAATTTTCATTTTATTTAATTTTATTATCCTTGAATAAAAATTTTTTCTAACCTATGTTTTGTTAATATTACAAGCCTTAAAAATGCCTTTTTCCAATTTTAATAGTAGATGGTAACCTAGTAATAGATTGAAAAACTTACAATTCTAGTAAGATTAACCAATAAAACTTACAAAACTTACACCTAAAGAAATTAGAAAATTTCAATTAGAAATATAAAATTATGTGTATTTTCACATTATTTATAAAAAAAAGATATAAAAGAAAGGAATTTTGGGTTTATAAGAATAAATTTTGCTGTTTTATTTTAGTAAGTTTTTATTTTCTTGAGTCATCAAAAACTTTAAAACGCCAAATTTATTTCATTTATCAAGTTCCTTTAATTTTTTTTAAAACCAGATAATATTATGACAGACAAAACAAAAATAGCTATACAAAAAATACAAAATAATGATATAAAAACTGCTGTTTTTAAAGCCCTTGATGATATTAATGCCCAAAAATTAATGAAAAACGAAGATTTGACTGTAGTAATTAAACCAAATATCTTAATGGGCAAGCCACCTGAAAGAGCAGTCAATACACACCCCGAAGTAATAAGATCTGTAATTCAGTGGGTGAAACAATTCAATGCTGCAAAAATTTATGTATGCGACTCATCTGGAGGTCAAAAACCTGGTGTCACGAAGATAGCAATGAAAGAGAGTGGTATCCAAGCAGTTTGTGAAGAAGAAGGTGTAGAATGCATCTCTTTTGAAAAATTAGAAAGAGAAACGTATAAAGTACAAGATCCACTTGAATTAAAAGAATTTATCAGTTCCCGACTAATTAAAGATGCAGATATAATAATTAATATACCTAAAATTAAGACTCACTGGCAATGTGTCCTTACATGTTGCATCAAAAATATGTTTGGAACACTGTTATTAGGGAATAAAGCAAAAGTTCATGGACAGTTTCCCGCATTAGACAAATTTAATGCTGCTTTAGCAGATGTCTATTCTGTTTCTAAACCACAGTTAACAGTTATAGATGGATTCTTATGTCAAGAAGGTGATGGTCCAACTCAAGGTGACGTTGTTAAATTAGATCTGATTTTAGCCGGTTATGATGGTGTTGCTTTAGATACAGCTGTTTGTAAAATAATTGGTTTTGATCCAAAAGATGTATTATACTTAGCAAAAGCAGAGAAAAAAGGATTGGGAACCACAAATTTAGAAAATGTAGAGTTCTTAGGAGAGAAAATAGAGGATGTTTTCCATGAATTTAAACGACCTAAAAGACGTTCAATATCAATACCCCTCCCTAAATGGTTGGCAAATTATATAGGGAATAAGATATTCAAAGCGACAGTTAAGTTCAATAAGAATTGTAAATTGTGTAATACCTGTTGGAGCAACTGTCCAACAAGAGCTATTACACGTCCAAATATATTCAAAAAAGTAAGTACCCCGAATTGGCATAAAAAACAGTGTATAACATGTTATTGTTGCGTTGAATTATGTCCTCACGAGGCTATTAAATTTAAAATTAGTTATATCAAAAATGCATTATTTTCATGGTTAGGTATTGGTATAGTTTCTATAGTCGTGCTTTTAACTTTATTATTCATCTGGATTTTTTAATAATTATTTAAGAAATCCTCCCAAAGCTGGAATTAAAAACTATAAAAAAAAAGAATTTGTTTAAGAGGGGGATCATCCTCCTCCTATTGGTGGGAAAATTGAAACAGTATCTCCATCTTCAAGGATAGTGTTAAGATCTTTATGTGGACTTCCGTTAATCAGAATTACTGCTCTTCTTGCATCTTGAGGGATGTCATATTTATCAAATAGTATTACAACTTTACTATTTTCTGGAATCATTAAAACTTCCTTATTCGGACCATAATCTCTTAATGTCGCAAAAAATTTGACTGTAACCGAGATTTGCTTATTATTATTCATCTTCCTCTTTTTTGAAATACCATTTATATAATAATCCCATATTTTTTGGGAATAATGCTATTAGATCTCCATTTTTCACACTTTTCTTTATTCCAGAAAACCTCCCATTGACAAATATATGGCTAACCTCATGCTCTTCGATGTTAAATTTCTTAAAGATATCATTTACATTTTTTATATCTGGATCATTAATATTTAACCTTAATGGCATACTCCCTGTAATCTTACGTGTCGCTTTCTTCCTCAAATCTCCAAATAATTTTAATTGTAATAGCATCTTTGTCAATTCAAATATGTTAAAATACACTATCTAATTCATCATCAGATACGTTAAATACTTCACCTGATGGTGCTAGCTCTTCTTCTAAAAAGAACTCGGGAAGTCTATCATCAACTGATGTGAACCCTGCCTTCTTATTAAACTCTATTTCAGTATCAATTATTTGTTTCCCAATTACCGGTACATCATCAACAGTCAAATTTGCTCCTAAAACTCCATTCAAAGATTCAACAATACCTTCTAATCCCGAAGGTATATCTAAAACTGCAAAAGCAACAAATAAACAATAACCTGACGCATCGACAGCTGCTGTAGCTATTTGAAGGTTGCGGGATAATTCTGATTTTTTAGGATCTCGAGGATCTGCTTCACCGCCTACCCCCATAATTTCCGTAGCAATAGCATATCCCGCTGTATGATCAGCTCCCATAGGTGTAGTCGCATATGTAACTCCTATACCTTTAATAGGACGAGGATCGTATGCAGGTAGTCCTTGTCCCTTGACAGTCGGAATTCTCGTCACACCTAATACTTTTCCAGTAATCTCGGTTCCTTGAGATAATATCCGTCCAGTAGGTGTTTTCTTGCGAATTTCATCCATGAGTTTTAGAGCTCCTTTACCATCTCCAAACTTAGCTAAACCTCCCTCCATTGCTACAGCAAGGGTATCACCTGCTTCAATTGTATCAACACCCAAATCATTACAAGCTCTATTAAGTTCCCCTATGTCATCTAAATTGTATATTCCACAATTTGGCCCCAAGGCCCAAACACTTTCGTATTCAAGAACTCCTACAGGATCTTTTCCACCAGGTTTAGTCCATATTTCAGAACATTGAATTATACACCCAGGACTACAGAAGTGAGGACGAACACCTCCTCGTTTTTTAATCTCTTCTGCTTTTGCTTCACCAGATACATTTGCAGATCTATCATCTTGTCCTGACGAAAAATTACGCTGTGGTAATGCTCCTGCTTCATTGATTATATTAACTAATACACTTGTACCAAATGAATTAAGGGCTCCTTCTGGTTTTGTAACATCATGGGTGTTGACAGCGCTAGTCAGTTTTTCGATCCCTCGGTTAAACACTTCTTCATTTGCTATCTCTACTCCTGGTGCGCCAGTTTCGTCAACAACAATAAACTTTAATCTCTTTGATGCCATCACAGCTCCAAGACCACCTCTACCGGCATATCTGCTTGGTAATCCTTCAGGATCATTAAAACAAACTCCTGACATAGCACCAAGCATCTCTGCAGCAATTCCAACACTACAAATTCCTACTGTATCTCCAAATTCTTTAAATAGATTTTGATAAGTATCATATAATCCCTTTCCTGACCATTTATTAGCATTTATAAATTCTGCTCCATCATTAGTAACTTTAAGGAGATGATAATCATCACCTTTATTTTTTCCTTCAATAATTATAGCAGCAATTCGCATCCTTCCTAACATTTGAGCAAAATTTGTTCCAGCATTAGCTTCTTTAATTCCTCCAGTTAAGGGTGATTTACCTCCTACTGAAATTCTTCCTGAAGTTGGTGCCTCTGTCCCTGTTACTATTCCCGGTGCAAGTACTAATTTATTATGAGGTCCTAAGGGATCACATGTTGGGGGAACTTCTTGTGCTACAATCGTCGATGTCATACCACGTCCACCTAAACCAGCAAACTCTTCTGGTAAATCCTCGAATTTAGCTTCAAGATTAGTCATATTTACTCTTAATATTCTTTTTGGCAAATTTTTCACCTCTATTTATTTTGGCATTATATGTTTATGATTACTAATTATTTATACATTTTCTATTTAGACGCCAGAACGATATGTACATCTAACCCTATCGAATTAATTTTAACGTATATGTAAAAAGAGAAATAAAAAATAGTAATTTTCAATAAAAAAAGCAGGCCCGGGGGGAAGTATTCAGGAAATGCAAAGTACATCTCCTATTGAACCCCCGATCTTCAGCTTAGGAGGCTGCCGCCCTATCCAAACTAGGCCACGGGCCTTAAATTAAATTACAAGTTGAGATTCCTCCTATAATATGCAACGCCGCATAGACGACAGAAATAATCATCACCTATTTTAATTGCCTTATCAATGGGAATTTCTGCTTGACAGTTCATTACACAACACTTTACTACTTTTTGTTCTCCATCTTCCTCTTTAGACAATTTTATCATTGCTTTACATGTGAGTTTTTATGTATCCACCTATAAAAATAAACAAAAGGTTTTAATTAATAAGGTTATAATTACAATTATAAAAGTTTTTTTTAATAATAATTGTTTTTTTGAGTTTTTCAAATATGGAACGAAGAAGTAACAGACCCATTGATTATTTAAAAGATTCAATAAATCAGATAATTTTAATAAAGGTAAAGCGTAACCGTTTATTTAGGGGGCGTCTTGGCGGTTTCGATGAACACTTGAATCTTTTCCTTGAAGAAACCAGCCAAATCTTTGAATATCAAGATGAGGAAGGTAATATCAGGGAGGAACACGAAAATTTAGGTTCTATAGTTGTACGTGGAGATAATGTGATATTTGTCAATCTTGCAAATTTGAGTTAAAACTAATTCTAATTCTGGAGTAACTTTTAAGGAATTTTATAAATATTATCTAGTTGTGTATATACAAAAAATCCTTGAATTCTCAAAATAAAGAATAGCATTAATGCAAGTTTAGATGAAAATGAGGATTTAAAGGAAGAAAATGAAATTCCCGGTACTATTAATAATATTAGTTGATCCTGAAAACTTAAGGTTAGGTTTATAGTTTAAAGCCACATATTGGACAACTTTTCTTATCTCCCATTAATAAGTTATTACAGACGGGGCAAATATCAAATGATATGAATGTACCATCTTCTTTAGTTTCAGAATTGGCTTTTTTAGATTCGATTATATTTCTAATGTCAGTTACCATTGGATCTTCAGCTTGTATGAGTTTTGGTTGATTTTTAGTTTCTAATTCTCGTAAATAATCTAAATTATTTTTTCTTTTAACTTGAATAAATTCATTCATTATAGGTATTCTTCCTATTTGTACATCAAAAACAAAATCACTATCAAGTTTCAATAATTTAAAGCAATTATGGCATCTAAAAACATGAGGTATTTGAGGAACTGAACTTTTAGCCCACACTGCCCAACAAGTTTTATGTGCAAGTGTATTGCATGAAGGACACATCATAATACCCTCTAAATCTTTTTGAAAGCATATTGAGCAAGTTGTACGATCGTGTATAACTTTTGGATCATCAGCTAAGTTAATATAGAAAGGTTGAGTCTCTTTCTGAGCTAATTGCAATTTATACCTTGAAAATAAAGATTCTTCTATAAATTTTTTTTTTGACAATTCATTTAATAAAGGTCTCAGATCTTTAATATTATTAACCTCATAAAACTCTCCATTCCCTAAATTCGCAATTTTTTTTAAGTAATCACTTTCTTGCTTATTGTTAATCTCTACGCCTACAATATCAATATAAAATGGTAAATTTTTAGCCTTATTGATTAAATTCTTTATTACGTCAATAAGATTAGAAGGGATTTTATAAGATCCTTCATCTAAGAAAATCAATAATCTAAATAACTTTTCCGAGACATGCTTGAAATTTTGAATAATTAAATGAATACTAATTAAAATACCTACAGCAGTATTAGCCTTTACAATATTTTTACTTAATGCTTTTAGATTATCTAGAATTAAATCTATGTTAAAAGTAAAATTATCTAAATAATTAGGTGTATCTTGGAGAAATATTAGTAAATTAAATCTTCCATAAGGATCAATTGTGTGTTTTTCCTTAATGAAATCAGAGAGAGCATTATAAATTTGTCGTGATTTTGTAAAGTCAGGTGAGATACCATAAAAAATAAGACAGTCTTCACTAATACTAGATAACATAATAAAAAGTTCGTGTATCACCTAATAAATTTAAGGAATTATATCATTATACCATATGCATCTTCAAGGATATTATGGAATATAGTATGCGAAAGTTATGAACTACATTGTGCTTTTCACAATCTTTTTAATTTAATAAATCCCATAAAAATAAACTAATTAAATATCAGTTATTATGTATAATATATATAAATAAGCAATATATTCCTTAAATAAAGAAAATCAAGATTAGAGAGCCCCGAAAAATTGAATTCTGTAAATGGTGGGATGTTAAATCAATCAATCATAGTTAACCCTAATCTAGGACGCCCCATATTTCTAACTATAGATCCCAAATTGAAAAAGAAGCAATTCCAGACGGAGATTCTTTTTATTAGTAATATAATGGATCCCACGGAATTTGGTAATCATATAAAGGGGAAAATTAAACTTGTTCCTGTATTAGATTATATGTGGAAATTTAGAGATATTTATGAGATAAAAAAGAAAATACTAAAAGCAGAAAAAGCTGAAGGCTTTTGGGCAAAGAGACGTAAAAAAAAAATTAAAAAAAGAAAGCAAAAAATTATTGAAGAAGAAACGAAAAAGGATGAGAAATTTTATGATTTTAAAGTAGATGATGTTGATTACAAGTTTAAAAAGTTAAGAGTCCATCCATATAGAGGGGATTCACTTTCCCTATCAACTATTGATATTAAAAAGCTTCCCACAATTCCTATTACTAATATCTCTTATTTAGAAGGTTTAAGTGCCCAGGATTATATATTAAAATATAAAGTTTTTGGGAATCTTACTAAATTTTATCGGGTGTCTATTAATTTCTCAATCAGCAAGGAGGTTAAGAGTTTCTTAAAAGAACGATCTTTTGTGATGTTCGATTTGATCTTGTCAGAAGAGAGTATTAATTATCATTCCATTGTAATTTCTAAAAAAGATTGGAAAGATTTTATGTTTATTCATGCAACTGATTTACACTTAGCTGAGAGAAACGATAGAATTTACAGTATTGTAAAGAAATGGACTGAATCTTCAGTCAAAAGAAGTATGGATGATTTTTTTGATACTGTTGCAAAAAAATTAAAACTAAGAAAAAAGGATAAACGAGAAAAAGGATTATCAGAAATGAAAACTCCTTTAAGAAAACGCTTAATAAATCCGAATAATCAATTCAGGAAATTTATTAAAATAATCAACAGAAAAGTATTTCGAAATGAGATTGATTTTATTGTCCTCACAGGTGATCTTGTTGATTATACGGTATTAAGTCGATTAGCAAAAAAAGTACGCAAATTAAATGAATTTAAGTACGAAGAAAGTAATTGGAAAACATTCAAAGATATTATCCTTAATTCTAAAATTCAAAAACATTCTAAAGGAGTAGTTAGAGGAGAGGAGTTACTATGTCCTATCTTTACAACAGTGGGAAATCACGATTATCGCCCATATCATTATGATCTCACATGGGCGGAGATGTACAAAAAAATAGGATTAAATGCAGCGGAAGCTGTTGCTCTAAATCAACTTTTTTCTGCGTCTCCAATAACTGCATTGGTTAAATCTACAATGGCGTTAAAAGGGTATTTATCTGAAATAAATCCTTCCTTTAATTTTTCTTTAACCTTAGGAAATAATAATTTAATCTTTCTAAACACAGGTTCTGATTCTTTTAAAAATATTAGGGATTTAGTTACAGGTCATCCTTCAGTAACAGGTCTCGTTAATAAACAGATAAAATATTTAGAAAACCTCATAAACCACAAAATACAAGATAAAAGCAATACAATTCTATTTTTACATGGTCCTCCAATAAATACTGGAGAAAAAAAAATTAGTATTAAACTTTTTGAAAAGAAAGGTGGAAGATTTATTAAAGAAAAGATAGACGACTTCAAAGAATCTATTTTGAGAAAATTGGGTCAGCCAAACTCTAATGCAAGATTAGACAAAATCTTTAACGTAAAATATGGAACAGTTTCATCAAATTGGGAAAAAATCATTAAATTTTGTAAAGACCATTGTACTCTTACACTTGCAGGGCATACCCACACTCTAAGAGAGTTTAGATTAGAGGATCCAGAGACTAAGACTAGAGTGTATGATTCACCACCTTTCAGCTTGAAAAAAATTGAAAATCCTGCAGCGGTTTATTATGATATATATTCAGAACTCTACACTGAAGCTGAGAGCATACAAAATAATGGCCCTTTCATTGTACAAACTCCTGCATTAGGTTTAGGAGGATATAAAAATCCTGAAACCGCTGGTGCGTATAGGGAGGTAGTAATTAAAGATGGAAAAGTCCATTCTTTTAAAGTAAAATATATTAACCGGTAATATTTTTACTTCTCTCTTTATAATATTAAGTATCAGGATTTTAATATTAAAGAAAATTCCAATTAAAAAGTTATTTACTCATAAATAGGTCTTCCCTTTTTATGAATAGCCTTTCCAAGCACGGCTTCACTTCCTTCAAGCACCATCTCGGAGATAGTAGGATGGCTATGAATCGTTTCAGTAATATCATGTACACTTAAACCATGTTTTATGGCGAGTGCGAGTTCTGCAATTAATTCAGAAGCTTCAATACCTATACAAGATGCTCCTATAATCTTAAATGTTTCTCTTTCTGCAAGTGTTATTATAAATCCCTCTTCTTCTCCCATACATTTTGCTTTACCTAAAGAGCTATATGGAAATTGCCCCATTAATATATTAATTCCACGATCTTTTGCTGCTTTCCTTCTCATTCCAACTGATCCAATATTGGGGGAAGTAAAAATAGTTGCAGGCACTACATTATAATCTGTTGTAGTTTCTTTAACAGGAAAGCCTCCGATACTCGCTAATGCATTAGCAACTGCTACATCTGCCTCGTGATATGCGACATGAGCTAACATCAAACCTCCAGTCACATCTCCAATCGCATAGATCCCTTTAACAGATGTTTCTAACGTTTTAACATTACATTTTATTGCTCCTCTGTCTGTCTCGATCCCCAAATCTTCCAAACCTAAATCCTTTGATTCCTTCATTCTCCCAATTGAAACTAAGCATAAATCAGCTTCGAAAGTAAACTTTTCTGCTTCTTCAATTTGATCTCTTGGAACTGAAGCAGAACAAGTTATTACCTTTACACTTGAGCCTGTATTTTCTACAGATAAAACATTTTGAGAAGTTTTGATTTCGATATTTAATTCATTGAATTTTTTTAGTAATTCTCTGACAATCATCGGTTCTTCGGTGGCAATGGGGGAAGCAAGATATTCTAGCATAGTCACCTTGCTACCAAACGAGGCGAATATATTAGCAAACTCACATCCAATTACTCCCGCCCCAATGATTAATAACTTTTCTGGCACTGTTGTAAAGTTAGGATCTAAGATATCGTCACTTGTTAATATCTTTTCATGGTCAATATTAAAGGAAGGTATTAAAGCAGGAGAAGACCCCGTAGCCAGTATTACTCTTTTTGCTTTAATCTTTTTGTTTTTTCTTCCTTTGATTAGAATTTCATATCCAGAATGAATATCTCCTCCAATTACTTTACCATGTCCAAAATAAAGATCATTTTTCCATGCCTTTTCTAATGCTTCGATACCCATTACTAATTCTTCGACTACTCGATTTTTCCTTTCTACTGCTTTTTTAAAATTAAGATTATAATCCTTAATTTCAATTCCTAATTCTTCAAAATCCTTTATTCTTTCAATAGATTGTACAGATGCACATAAAGCTTTAGTAGGTATACATCCACGATTTAAACATGTCCCTCCTAGTTTATCTTTTTCAATTAAAGCAATTTTAGCACCATACTGAGCAGCTCTTATTGCTGCATGATATCCCCCCGGTCCCGCCCCAATAATAGCTATATCATAAAAAAGATCAGACATTTTTACTTCTAAACCGCCAATTATATTCTAATGATTTTAAGTTTGTGTTAAAAATGTAAATAATTCGATTGATAATAAATTTAATCACATAGAGTTATTAATATAATCGTGAAAAACTATTCTATCGTGGGAACCAAAACAGATAAAATAATAAAATCTTTTTCCATATTTATTATTATTATTTTTGATTATTCTTGGTTTATTAAAGATGTGGTGTGCTCCACTTGGATATAAAAAATACTAATGAACTTTTTATTAAAGATTTGAACGAACATCAATCTTATTTAAGAAAAATTGCAATAGAAGCACTTCAAAGGGCAATTAGCACAGTTAAACCTAAAAATTTAATAAAAAATTCGATTAAAGTTCAAAATAATATATTAAATATTCAGGGTGATGAATATATCCTTGATGAGTATAATAAAGTGCACATTATTGGTGGTGGGAAAGCAACTTACGAAATGGCAATGTCATTGGAAAGAGTATTATCTAAGTTAAAAAATGTAGATTATGAGGGAATTATAAACGTACCTAAAGGTTCATTGAAAACTGAACAGTTGAAGGGAAATAGAATCAAAATTAACTTTGCTTCACATCCCATTCCAGATAAAAATGGAGTAAATGGGACAAAAAAGATGATGCGAATAATAGAGAACTCACAAAATAATGATTTGATTTTTTGTTTAATCTCTGGAGGGGGATCAGCATTATTACCTTTACCGAAAAGAGGGATAAGTTTAGAAGATTTACAAAAGGTTAATGCCCAACTTTTAGCTTCAGGTGCTTCTATACATGAAATTAATATTATTCGAAAACATCTATCAGATTTTAAAGGTGGTAATCTTGCTAAAAAATTATATAATGAAAGTGGAGCAACATTAATTTCTATAATTATTTCGGATGTTGTAGGAGATAAATTAGAATCGATTGCATCTGGACCTACTGTACCAGATTCTAGTACTTTTAATGATGCCATAGAAGTCTTAAAGAAATATTACATTCATAAAGAAATTCCAAAAGCAGTTTTAAACCATTTAGAAAAGGGATTGCTAGGTACGATTATGGAAACACCCAAAATCAATGATAGGTGTTTCAACAATGTTTATAATTATATAATTGGTAGTGTTAAGAATGCCGTAGATGAACTTATCTCCTTCTTCGAGATACAAGGATTTAAAACGTCTTACTTTTCTGACAAAATAGTTGGTGAAGCAGAAGAATTTGGTAAGTCTTTGCATCCTTTAATTTCTCAAAAATTTGAGGAAATTTCTAAAAAAAATAGCTCTATTAGATGTGCTCTTATCGGAACAGGTGAACTGACTGTAACAATTAAAGGTAATGGTATTGGAGGGAGGAATCAAGAAATGCTATTAAGTTTCTTGGACTTTATAAAAGGAAAAGAAATCCCTTATGAGTTTTTAATTATGGGTACCAATCTTGATGGCATCGAAGGAAATAGTGAAGCAATGGGAGCACTTGTAGATAATTATGTGAGAAATCAGATATTTGAAAGTAAAATTGATACGAGGAAATATCTTGAAAATAATGATTCAAATAGTTTTTTTAAATCAGTCAAAACTGAAATAATAACTGGTCCAACTGGATGTAATGTAAACGATTTACTCATTGTTTTACTAGAATTTAACAAACAATAAGACAATTTACACAAAAATGTTAAAAACTGTGTGTCCAAAATGTGTTCATAAATTTGTTGAATTTGATTTTATTACTAAGAAATGAAATTGAAATGGTAAAAAAACACTTCACATTTCTATAAAAATATAACTAACTGAATTTTGGTTTAAGCTCTATATCTTAAGTATGAAAAATTTTTTAAAGAGTGTAGAAGATCTTATTTTATCGAGATAACTTTTATTAACTATTAAATAAATTTTCAATCTAATAAAAAAAATTAAGAACGGGTAAATAATAATGGGAAAAAAAGATAAGAAAAAGAAAACAACAGGTATGGGATGGGATGAAGCTGAAGCAAGGGAAGAATTGGTAGCAGACGCATTGAAAAGAACAGATATGGATGAGGGAAAAGTAAAACTGGTCGATAGAGATTCTGCTACACCGATAATTGAGACATATGATGAGGATACGGGAGAACTCGAAGGCAGTATTTTATTGAAGAATGGAAATCGAGAAGGTTTATTAGCATTAGTAAAGATCATTGAGGATGTCGAAGTAAAACAAGATCATGATGCTAATGTTGAATCTTTTAGTTTTGGTGGAAAGATTAGTATAGAAAATCCAAGTAAAACGGATCGCCTTTGGGACATAGATGTTGCCTTAGATAATATTGGTAGTACGAACTTGAAATCGAAAACTATATCAATAAGAGAATTAGGGACCGAGTATCCAGATAACGTTGAAACAAAGGAGTTCGAACTGAAAAAGGAGGTACAAAATCTCTTTTTAGTTAAAGAATTTATCAGTACTCTTACTGAAGCAGATGATGTCTTAAATATCAATGATATTGAAAGAGAACTATTAAAACTTAAAGATAAATCAAGTAAACCTAGTAAGAAAGTTGCTGCAACAATACCACCAACCGCAGAAGAGGATGATGAGGAAGAGGATGATGAGGAAGAGGATGAAGAAGGAGAAACATGGGAAGACGGTGGAACTGTGGTTGCTGAAACCAGTCTAGAGACATTTGGAATTTCTATAGACAGAGAAAACACTATAACATTCGCAATAGCGTTAAGGAATATGTTTGATAAACCCGTATCTGATATTGAAGTTATCAAAACAATACCAGATGAATTCACAAACCCTGTAGTGCGAGATACAACGGAAGGACGCGCGGAAATCGAAGGGGATAAAATTATTTGGAAAATTGATAGATTAAGACCAGAGTATACTGTTTTACTTAAATTTACATGTAACATTATGGTAAATGACATCGCTAGAAGAAAAACTGGGGAGATCGATGTTTCTTATAAAGCTGCGGCTTCATTTGCTGAGGGTCTAGCTATCGATAAATTTGACGCATACACTCGTAACAAATTTTATATCGATACACTTGAGAGAGATGAAGAACCAAATATATGGGATAATAAACTAATCTTTGATAATTCTTCTGAATTTGTTATTCAACTTTTCAATGCTGATGTATATTCTCCTGACGATGAGAGTACAAAATTTGTTGATATTGATCCTAATGATGTACCAATGTTACCTGCAGGAGCTCAATGGCATTCAGTTAAGTGGCAATATGAAAGTGAAGATTATCCTACATTTAGAAAGAAGCTTGAATTTAGAGTTGTTCCTGACTATCAATATCATGTGAACGTTGTAATGACAATCTCAGATGTTATTTTAGAAATAGCTAGTATAACCGGAGATATGGCTTATGATAAGGTAGAAACACCAACTTATAAGACTCAAGACGTCGTAGCTACTCTTAAAATGGCAAATAATGGTTCTGCTCCATTAAATGAAATTACCGTCATTCAACAAACTTTCTCTGATGAATATCAACCCCCTAAAGCAAATGAAATTACGCTAATATGGGATGGAGATGAGGTGGAACTTTCTGCTGATGCGGTAAGCTTTGAAACAGATGTGTTTACTATTGCATTGGCAAATCTTAAAGATACTAGTACAGGTATGTTTAAACCAGATTCAACTTTAGAATTTCAATATCCAATTCACTGTATAAAACCTGCTCGAGATTCCACATTTGAATCAGAAATCATCTATCACGCAAACACCTTTCCTGTAAGTCAAGAATTAGAATTTAGACCTGAAGTTCCTGTTATTGAAGCGCTTCATATAAGAAGGAAATTCCGTACAAGCAAAGAAGTTGTCCCAATTGGTGATCTTGGTAATTATAGAATTATCTTAACTCTTGAAAATATAGGTGAATCTAAGTTATACAATCTTGTTTTACTTGATAAAGTTCCCGATTCATTTGAATATGGAACTTATTCAATGAAACCAGAAATAACAGATGAGGTAGGCCAAGATACTTTGAAATGGGAGATTGACGAATTGGAAATTGGAGATAGCCTAGAAATCTCATATGAGATTACTGGTACAGGCGAATACAGCCCATCTGATGCTCAATTAGCATTATAAAATAATAAATCTTCTTTTTTATTTTTTTTTATTTCTATATTACCATAATAATTTAATATTTCGAGAAGTAATCATTAAGTGAATAAACAGAAAAATATAATTTAGATATTATAAGAATTTCTATAATCTAAAAGAATCTTATAAGATCATGATTAGAAAGCGTTATCAACTTATTCATATGTTTGAATGTCCGGATGCGGTTTTAACATGTTCCGTTTTAAAATGTCATGATAATAGTTTCTTAGTTTTTGGTGGACACGATAAAACTCTCTATTTAATGGATGAAAGTATGAATATCATTGATGATAGAGTTTTTGATGGGTGGTGTCGGTGTAGTTATCCAATTGATCTCGATGGAGATGGTTGTGATGAAGTATTAGTAGGTGCTGGTGATGGAAATTTCATGGTATTGAAATTAAGTCCAGAAAAGAAAAAATTAGTTGGCATAATGAAATATAGATCTCCAAAAAGAATAAATTGCTGTATCGCTGGGGATTTTACTCGAAATGGGAATATAGAACTAATATTTGGTAGTGAAGACAAAACTCTAAAGATTTTTGATAGTATTAAAGCTAAAGAACCGAAATTTATTTTATATTACGATTCTTGGGTGACTGCTTGCACACTGGGGATTTTAAAATTACCAGATGAAAAGATGCCATTTTATGGATTATTAGTAGGTACAAAAAACGGAATTACCCAGTTAATTAGATTTAAAGATGATCTTCCCGATATCGTTTGGCAAAAGGACTTCAATACTCAAGTTAATGACATTAAAGTTGGGGATGCTACTAATGATGGATTAAATGAAATTTTATTAAGTACTGATGACTCTACGATTAAAATCCTTAATGCTAATGGAGAATCAATTAAAGAAATCCAAATTGATGAAGGTCGTCCTTTATCACTGTTAATAGAAGATATTGATGGTGATAATGCGAATGAAATAGTAGCGGGGTGTGCAGATGGATCCTTAAAAGTATTCCATAATCCTTCTATCGGTTCTCCTAATTTTGAATTGAAATGGAAAACTAAAGTGTCAACCTCAATTAAAGATATATGTTATCGATTAGATCCAGAACATAAGAAAAACATAGTTTTTGGAGGATATGATCGTACAATTAGAATCATAAGTGATTTTGAATGGGGGGATAAAGATCCTCTCGATATCCCTCAGCAAATTAAAATCGAAATGATAGAATCTCCTAAAAAAGATAAAATTATAAAGGAAATAGCGAAAGCCCAAGAGGTTCCTACAAACATAAGAGAACATATTTTCGAGATCTTACTAAAAAAAGGGCATTTAAAAGATTTATCTTCTGAATTAAAAAATTTAGGATATACTGAAGATGAAATATTGGAAGAATTGACAGTACTTAAAACACAAAAATCTGTAGTATATGAAAAAGTTATGTACCCTGTATGGAGTTTGTCGGAAGAAGAAAGAGAAGAAAAAGTTGAAAAAATAGAGCCTATTGAAGAACCCAAAGTTGCTGTAAAACATATGGTTATTGAAGAACCTATTAGAACAGATAAAGAAAAATTAACTACTGTTCTCTCTAGTGCTAAGAAAGAAAAGATCCCCGAAGAAAAAGTAAGTGCAGGAGATTCATTGAGTGATTTAATAATTGAATACCTTAGACAAAAAGAAATTGTGGCTACAAAAGCAGAATTCGTGAACTCAATAAAAGAGAAGGGATTTGATACTAATCAAATTGAAAAGAAAATCAATTTATTAAAGGAACAAGGTAAAATAAAATATTCTCGAGCAACACCAAAAGGTTGGAGCCTTGCTGATTAACTAATCCTGTGGCTTTTTAATTAAAAAGTCTAACATACTTTTTTCAAACTGTTCAAATTGATTTAATTCTGAGAAGTTAGCTCCATTAAAGTTTTGAACAAACAACTGCAAAATCGGGTTTACTTTCCCAAAAAACTTAGTAACAAGCTTATCAGATTTCTTTTTTGATTTATCTACTAACCCATATAATATTAATGGTTCTTTTACATTATTATCCTCAGATTGAACTTCTGCAATTTTAAAAATAAACAAGATATTTCCCGATTCTAGATACTCTAAAGAACTCTTTTGGAATGCAGTTTCAGTAAAAGCGTTTATAGCGGATATAAATGCGCCTCTTAGGTCTTTATTAACTCCATGTTCTTTTTGCGCTGGAAGATTTTTGAATATATGATTAACAAGTACAAATCCACGAAAGACAAAGCCTATCTCATAAAGCTCTTTCAATTTTAGATCAAATCACTTGATTTGATAATGTATTGCTTACATAATTAAAAATTATTTTCATATTTAATCTTAAAGAAAACATAGATA
>JBHLKM010000026.1:0-34699 GCA_048886685.1 Candidatus Hodarchaeota archaeon | reverse complement strand
GCAGTTATTACTTTTGTAGGCACACCTGATGCAGTTTTAACAGCTAATGTAGCTGCTGCTAAAAAAGCAATTGATTTGATTGATATGAATAATCATCAGGGACAGCATCCTCGGATTGGAGCAATAGATGTTGTTCCTTTTGTTCCAGCACAGAATGTTACTATAGAAGAATGTATTGAATTATCTATCAAGTTTGCTGAAATTATGGCAAAACAGGGTATTCCTGTATACCTTTATGAAGAATCTGCACGTAACCTGGAACGAAAAAATATTGACAATATTCGTAAAGGAGAATATGAGGGTCTAAAAAAGGCTATTAAAGTTGATCCAGAACGAAAACCTGATTTTGGTCCATCTGAACTTCATCCTACAGCAGGTGCTATGATAACTGGTGCTAGACCTCCATTAATAAGCTTTAATATTAATCTAGGCACTAAAGATATTAAAGTTGCTAAAAATGTTGCAAAAGCTATTCACCTACGATCCGGTGGATTAGTTAATATTAAAGCAATGGGAACTGAACTCGCTAAAAGAAACTACGTTCAAGTAGGAATAAGTAATATTAATTATAAAAAAACACCTCTTTATAGGCAAATGGAGCTTGTGAGAATTGAAGCTGCTCGTTATGGTGTATCGATTATTGGGACAGAGTTAGTGGGAGTTTTACCTTTAGATGCTGTTTTAAATTCATTAGAGTATTATTTACAACTCGAGAATCCTCAAAAACTAGAAGAAAAGCATTTATTAGAACATTATTTTGATTTTTAAATTTTTTAAGTTTTTTTCTAGTTTTCAACCACTATCTTTCCATTTTTTATAACCTTTGAAACTAAATTTACACCAAATTGATAAGGAATAAAATTGTGGTTCGGAATATCGAACAAAATTAAATCTGCTTTTTTACCAACTTCTAAACTTCCAATCTCATCTTGTCTTTGGAGAGCACATGCACCATTTATAGTAGAAGCAGCTAAAGCTTCAGCAGGTGAGAGTTTCATATTATAACAAGCTAATGCGATAATCATTTGCATAGATTCTGTCCAACAATTAGGATTTAAATCAGTTGCCAAAGCAATAGGTATACCTAAATCAATAATTTTTCTAGCTGGTGCATATTCATTTAACATTAAACAAAAAGGTGTACCAGGTAAGAGTGTAGCAATAATTTGAGCTTCTGCCATTGCTCTTAAGCCCTCATCATTTGATTTCAACAAATGTCCTGCTTGGATAGCATTTATATCTGCAGCTAACTTCGCACCATAGGTATCTACAATCTCATCGATATGAAGTTGAGGAGTTAATCCATATCTTTTTGCTGTTTCTAATATCTTTTTTGTCTGTTTTATTGAAAAAATACCTTCTTCACAAAAAACATCACAAAATTCTGCAAGATTTTCTTTAACAATACTTGGAATCATTTCAGAAATTATGAGATCAACGTACTCATCTGCTCTATTTTCATATTCTGTCGGTATTGCGTGAGCTCCTAAAAATGTTGGAACTATATCTATAGGGTGTACTTCATTTAATAGTTTAACAGCTTTCAACATTTTTATTTCACTCTCAACAGTTAAACCATAACCTGATTTAGTTTCAAGAGTAGTAGTACCATAAGACATCATTCGATTTAATATTTTTTTACCATTTTCTACTAATTTCTCTAGTGAAGCATTCCTTGTTTCTCGAACAGTTTTTAATATACCCCCTCCTTCCTTGAGAATTTCGAGATATGATTTTCCATCTAGCTTCATAGATAATTCATTTTCTCTCGTTCCATCAAAAATAATGTGTGTGTGGGGATCGACAAATCCAGGAGTAACCAATTTATTAGAAGCATCTATTTTTCTTGTGATTTTTCCAAAAGAAAACGTTGACATTAATTCATCAGTTGTTCCTACAAATATAATCCTATCATCCTTAATTGCTATCGCACCGTTAGAAATAATTGACAGTTCTGACAAATCTTCCCCAGTTCTTGGGGCTCCAAAAGCAGTATTCATTGTGATTAATTCATTAGCATTAAAAATCGCGAGATCTGGTTCAGTTTCAGAAAACATTTCTTTTTTCCCATAAGTTGATGCCACAAACAAATCAGTACAACTCTAATTATTTTTGGGCAATTTCTAGTAATTTATTACTCTTTATAATTTCTATTGCGATGTTAATATATTCAGATAAAATCGTATCCTCATAAATATGGGGGATTTTTTCACGAATGTACTTATGGCACTCTTCAATAATTCTACTAGATTTCAGGGGCCTTCTAAAATCAAATGCTTGTGCTGCGCATAGAAGTTCAATTGCAAGGATCTTTTCGAGATTTTTTATAATTCTAAAAGTTTTTCTTGCACTTATTGGGCCCATACTTACGTGATCTTCTTGTCCTCCCCCCGTAGGGATACTATCAGCACTCGCGGGAAAACAAAGGGTTTTATTTTCACTAGCTAAAGCAGCAGAAGTATATTGTAACATCATAAAACCAGAATTTAATCCCGCATCTTGTATTAAATATGACGGTAATCCCCATTTCCCTTCTAAAACTAAAAATATGCGACGATCAGATATGTTGCCAATTTCAGATGCAGCTAATCCGACATAATCTAAAGGTAAAGCAATAGGTTGTCCATGGAAATTTCCACCACTATACGTTTCATTTTCATTTAAAATTATTGGATTATCTGTAACTGAATTCATCTCACATTCTATTTTCTCAATTAAATGATATAACGCATCTCTAGACGCACCATGAACTTGAGGAATGCACCTTATAGAGTAAGGATCTTGAACTCTTCCACATTCTTTATGGGATTCTACAAACTGAGAATTCTGTAAGTATTTCCTAATCTTTTTTGCTACTTCTAAACTTCCTTTGTGAGGTCGTAGATCTAATAATTCTTTAGCAAAAGGTTGAGCTGATCCTAGGTAACTTTCAAGAGTTAAAGCCCCGATAAGATCTGCGTGATCAAGAGCTCTTGAAAACATCTCAACAATTTTGATAGCATATGCTGCTATAAATTGTGTTCCATTGATTAACGCTAATCCCTCTTTCGCCTGTAATTTTAACGGCTCGAGATTGTGTTTTTTTAATATTTCTCCAGATTTAATATAATTTACACCATCTTTCGATAAGAAGCCTAAACCCATCAGAGGGAGGAATATATGTGCCAATGGTGCTAAATCTCCTGAAGCACCAACCGAACCTTGTTCAGGTACAAGGGGTATATAATTATTATCTATATGCCAACAAATTCTATCAACAATTTGTAATGAAATTCCAGAATATCCTTTGGATAATGAATGTACTTTTAAAATTAACATTAATTTAGAAAGCTCAGTATCTATTGGAGAACCTACACCCACACTATGGCTTTTTAGAAGATTCTCTTGTAATTTTCCTGTTTCTTCTAAGGAAATTCTAGTGGTGCACAGCGAACCAAATCCTGTATTAATACTATATACCAGTTTATCTCCTTTCGCAATTGATTGAACAGCTTTGAAGCTTTTTATTATTTTTTCCTTTGTTTCCTCCGTTAAAACACCTTTTATTTGATCTCTAACTATTTTCAGTGCTGTGTTTACTGTTAACTTATCTATTCCATATTTAAAATTGTTTTCCATACAGATTCTCCTTCAATTCTGTATAATCTTTCTTCAAAAATTTAATTACCCATTTTGTTATGTTACTTTTTCATATATTTTTCTACTATATTATCAATAAACTTATCCTCTGTCATGAAAGGAAGAGTAATATGTCCTTTTTCTTTATTCTTGATATTCCAATTATACGCCGTTTCAAAAGCATGAGGATTTCTAGCCCAACTTCTTCTTGCGATTCCTCCTATAACATCCCATTCAATAGAATTCTTTATTACATTATCTACTTTTTCAGAGCCATCTAATACCAATCCAAATCCACCATTAAAACACTTTCCTATGCCCACTCCACCTCCATTTGAGAGAACTACGTAAGTCATACCTCTGATTGCGTTTCCAGTGAAGCAGTGTACAGCCATTTCTGCCATCACGTTGCTCCCGTCTCTAATGTTAGATGTCTCTCTAAACGGTGAATCAGTTCCAGAAACATCATGGTGATCCCTACCAAGCATTATGGGCCCTACTTTCCGTTTTCTCACTAAATCATTAAATTTTAATGCGATATCAATTCTCTCCTCAGCATCAGCATATAATATTCTAGCTTTTGTACCTACAACTAAATTATTTCTTTTTGCATCTCTAATCCAAATATAATTGTCTCTATCTTGAGGTCTTCTTTCTGGATTGATGGAGCTCATTGCAATTTGATCAGTTTTGTCCAGATCTTCTTCTTTTCCAGAAAGGCAAACCCATCTAAAAGGTCCATAACCATAATCAAAACATATCGGGCCCATTATATCTTCTACATAAGACGGGAAAATAAATCCTTCAGATGGATCATTTCGATTCTTTGCTATTTCTTTAGCTCCTGCATCATATACTGCCTTCAGAAAAGAATTACCATAATCCCAAAAATATGTACCCCTTCTAGTCATTATGTTAATAAGTCTAAATTGTTCCTTTAAAGATTCATCAACCAATTGTTTAAATCTATCAATATCATTTTTGATTAAATCTCTTCCTTCTTTAAAACTAATTTGAAAGGGAGTATATCCTCCTTCATGAGCAGCATGGCAAGATGTTTGGTCAGATGCAAGTTCTACAATAATATTTTTGTCTACTATATATTTCCAAAGATTAACAACATTTCCATGATATGCTATTGAGAGGGGTCTACCAGATTTTCTCGCATCTTTTACCCATTCAAAAATTTCATCTAAATCATCAGAGATTTTAGATACCCAACCTTGATCATGTCTTGTTTTTATCCTTGACTCATCTACTTCAGCAATAACACCGATTCCACCTGCGATTTCCACAGCTTTTGCTTGTGCTCCACTCATTCCACCAAGCCCAGATGAAATGTATAAAATACCTTTTAAATCTTCATTTTGGGGTATATTTAAGTACAACCTACCTGCATTTAATAATGTAATATAAGTACCATGAACAATACCTTGAGGGCCGATATACATCCATCCCCCTGCAGTCATTTGACCATAATTAGCTACACCCATAGCAGCTGCTATTGTGAAATCCTCAGGATTGTCAAACATACCTACCATTAAACCGTTAGTTGAAATAACTCTAGGTGCATGTATTGATGTAGGAAAAAGCCCTACTGGATGCCCAGAGGCAATAATTAAGGTCTGATCTTCTTTCATTTGTTCCAAATACATTTTAACTAATTTATATTGCATCCAATTTTGAAAAACTTGTCCAGTTTCACCGTAAGTTGTCAACTCATATGGATAAAGAGCTACATCAAAATCAAGATTGTTATCAATCATAACCTGCAAAGCTTTACATTCAAGTGTATTTCCAGCATATTGGTTGATAGGTTTAGCTTTTATATTTCCTTCTGGTCTAAATCTATAACCATAGATTCTGCCCCTTGTTATTAATTCTTCTAAGAACTCTGATGCCACTTTTTCATGTAGAGATACAGGTATATATCTGAGAGCATTTTTTAAAGCTAATTTTGTCTGTGCAAGATTAAGTAGATAACCCCTTGATGGTGCTCTTCTTATTCCATCAACAAAATTTGGATATGGTGGTAGCTCAGCAGGTAATTTTATTCTCATGGCTTTTGAAATATCCATATTTTTATCTAACTGCATTTAGTATTTAAATTATATTATTTTTTTGATACTTTGCTAAAAGTTGATAATTTAAGCAATTTCTTTCATGTATTTCATTTTTATGAATATAAATTGATTGAAAGAAAATTAAAGATATAAAAAGAAAGATTGATTTTTTTTTGGATTATCTTATTTTAAAATTTTTATTCCTTTCAGTTCTAATTTATGTAAAAAATCAAGATAACCTTTAAGATTGTTTTTTTCAATATTCAAGTATTTTAGAGATGGTAAGGTTTCTACCGATTCAGGCAATTCATTTAAAAAATTTGCTCGTAGAAATAAATATTTTAAATATTTAAGTCGTCCGATAGACTCTGGGAGAGTTGTTAATTTATTGTTTCCTAAATATAAATATTTCAATGAGTGTAGAGATCCAATTGATTCGGGGATGCTATTTAACTCATTATAATAAAGATATAAATGTTTAAGAGATGTTAAGGAGCCTAAAGTCTCAGGAATAAAGTTTAGACGGTTTTTTCCTAGGTCTAAAATTTCTAATGTAGTAAGGAATCCTATAGATTTTGGGATATCAACTAATCGATTAAAACCTAAAATTAAGCTTTTTATCAACGGGAGTGCTCCAATTGATGGAGGGAGACATGTCAATTTATTTGTAGATACATCTAATTCTATTAATGAATCTAAAGCGCCTATTGATTCGGGGAGACTTGTCAGCTCATTTTTACTTAAATCTAATATTTCTAATGAGGTTAATTCACCTATAGACTGTGGAAGATGATCTAGTTTATTATTATACATACTCAATTCTTTTAATTGCTTTAATTGACCAATAGACTCAGGTAAAATTGTTATAATATTATTATCAAGTTTTAATGATTCAATTGAAGGCAAATCTCCAATGGTATCAGGGAGTGTTGTCAATTGATTACGATCACATCTCAATATTTTAAGAGAAGAAAGACCTCCGATGGAGAAGGGTAATGCTTTTAATCGATTGTCAGATACTTCAAGTCTTAACAATGCTTTAAGGGATCCTATTGAATTTGGGAGCTCAGGTAATTCATTTGACGAAATACTTAAATTTTCTAATGATGAAAGCGAACCAATAGAATTAGGCAAAGAATTTATTTGATTAGACGATAAACCAAGATACTTAAGTCCAGGCAATTTTCCTATTGAACTAGGTAAGCTTTTTAGATTGTTACCTTTTAAGAATAAAGAAGTTAACGAATCCAAACCCCCTATGGTTTCAGGAATTTTCGCTAGATTGTTATTTCTCAAATTTAGTCTTTTAAGAGATGATAATGAACCGATTGATTCAGGGAGATTCTTTAGTTTATTGTTACCTAAATAAAGTATTTCTAGTGTATTGAGTTTACCTATTGAATCCGGTAATGCCAAAATTTTATTATTACTTAAATCTAAGGTTTTTAATCTATTTAGGCTTCCCAAAGAAGATGGAAGATCAACTAGTTCATTTTCACTTAAATCTAATAGTTCTAAAAATTTTAGCTCGCCAATAGCGTTAGGTAAATTTTCTAGATGATTTGATTCCAAATGAAATTCTTTAAGAGTTAAAAGATGATTAATTACCTCAGGCAATGTAATGAGACGATTTTCACTTAAATCAAGTATCTCGAGATGAGGGAGAGAACATAATTCATCTGGTATTGAATTTAAAATATTACCTCTTAAATATACTTCCTTAAGAAAAGTTAAAGATCCAACCATTTTTGGAACTTCGGATAATCCACAAGAGAAGAGGCTTATTCCTGCAATATGCCCATCTTGCACACGATAGCCAAGTCTATAACGCTCAAATTCTGAAATTTCTGGTATTGATCCTTGAATTTGAACCTCCAATAACTCTAAGACTTCTCTTTCTTTCTCACTGATGTTCATTGATTTTTACATTTTATTAATTTTTTGGGAATTTAATTCAAAGAATACTTTAAAAAGATAATATCATCTCGTTATATTTATTTTTATCATATACATAATTTAATGGAATTAAAAATCAAAAATTAAAGAAAAAATAGAGGGGAAAGTAAAGGTAATTAAAATTAGAAATCTATTTCTTTTCCCTCGTAAGCATATTTAAAAAGTTTAGCAAATTCCTCTTTATTTGGGATTCTTGGAGCCATAACACCGCTAGGATCTTGAAAACATAGACTTATTAGCTTATCTACATTATTGTCAAACTCATCTTTTGAAGTTCCTAAATCTTTAAGTTTACAAATAAAACCAACTTCTTCCTGCAATTCTTTTATTTTTTCAAGAACTTTGAAAGCAGCTGTTTTATCATTCTCATCCCAATTAACCCACCCTAACTTTTTTGCTAGAGTGGAATACATTTTGATCGATTCATTTGTCTCTCCAGGAGCATTTAAGCAAAAATGAGCAATATATCTAAGAAAAAGACCCACCGCTTGTCCGTGGGTTGTATGAAAGATTGCTGCCCAACTATGACCCATAGCATGGGCTAAATGCAATTGTGAGTTTCCAAAAGCCAATCCCGCCATAGTTGCTGCTTGATGCATGTAATCCCTTGCTTCTTTATTATTTCCATCCTTATAAGCGGTAGGTAAGTACTTGAATATCAATTCAATCGCCTTTAATCCAAATGCATTCGAAAACTCATTCCTCCACATCGATATATAGGCTTCCATAGAATGGGCCAAAGCATCAAACGCAGTAAATTTTGTCAATTCTGGAGGCATTCCTAAAGTAAAAACAGGATCGACAATTGCATAAGTTGGGACTAAAGATGTATGGCTTAACGACGCTTTTCTCCAAACATTGTCTTCAAATCTTGATATAACAATTCCCCAGTTTGTCTCAGAACCTGTCCCAGAAGTCGTAGGTATCGCAATAAATTTAGCTTTATTGGCGAAATCATATAGTTGATTGTTAAAAGGATCTATATTATCAAGGGTATAATCTGGATATTCATACATTGCCCATATCGCTTTAGCAGAGTCTATTACAGAACCCCCCCCTAAAGCTATAATTAAATCAGGAGCATATTGATTACATTTTTTTTTACCATTCATTACATCTTCTTCATGAGGATCTGGTATAACATCAGTAAATATTATAAAATCTTTAGCAAATTTTACAAGCTTATCTGTTAGAATCTCTAATAGACCTATTTCTTCAAGATTTTTATCAGATACAATAAAACATTTTTCTCCTTTTATTTTTTCTATAAAATTTAAGGAATCTTCTCCATAAATAATATTTGGACTATAAAAGTGCCACATTTATACTTTTCACCTTTAAACTCTTAATTTGGATTTAAACATAATAAAAAATTCATTAATTGGTTATAAATATTTCCATTTCATTAAATTTAATAAATACTCAAATCATAGATAATACTATTAATAATATATAATTCAAATAGGAAATTAGGTAAGAAGAAAAATGAAAGAAGAAGAGAAAGAAAATCTTTTTATCACTTTTCAGCAGACGATTGAAAGCATAATAAATGATAAACAAAAAAATGTTAAAAATGAGAAACTGCTTAATAACTTTAATGGTAAAATTAATATTGGTCTTGAAGTTGAGGAAAATTCCTACTTTTGGTTAAACTTATTAGCAAAAGAAGGAAATTACTCTTTAAATAGAGGAAGATTAGACGAATTCGATTTGGAATTAATGGCTAGTCCTGAAGATTTGTTATTTTTTTCAAATGGGGAAAATTCAGTACTCAATATGATGATGAAAAAGAATAGATTTGGTCAAAGAAAATTAAGATTTTCGAAAAGCTCAAATGGTAAGAGGAATATAGGAATATTATTGAAACTCTCTAAAATTCTTGTTTTAGATTGAGATCGATGAAAAAATATTTGAAGTTTATTACACTTAAGTTACAATGAATTTAACCGATAAATGTCCTATATGTAATTCGAGGAATCTAAGGATTAGAAAGAAATTCACTTTTTATAGACCAAAAGAAGAATCGAAAAAAGGACGATTGAAAATATTATTCACAGATTTTTTGGGAGATAAAAGAAAAAAAGACTTCTTTGTAATTTTTTGCAGAAGATGTGGATATATTTTTTTAAATCCAAGATTTAATGAAGAGGAATACCAAATCATCTTTAAGAGTGAAGAAAAAGTCCCAATCAATTATGAAAGTACTACTATGAAAGTACATTTAACTAGATCACTATACAATTATGAATTCTTAAAAAAATTTGTAGATCTTAACCCTGAAAACAAATTAAAGATCTTGGATTATGGGGGGGCATCTGGATATATGCTACTCCCTTTCCTTAAACATTTTGAATGTTTTTTAGTTGATTATACAGAATATAGACTCCCAAAGAAAATAAAATATCTCGGAAGAAACTCAAATGATTTAAAACAAGATATAAAATTTGATGTTATATTTATGTTACATGTATTAGAACATGTTATTGATCCTAAAAAATTAATAAAAGATCTCACCGAAAATTTAAAGGAAAATGGAATTATATCTATCCAAGTTCCTCTTGGTTGTTTGAGAGAATGGAAATCTTTAGATACTCCTTTTAGGCATATTAATTTCTTCTCAGAACAAAGTTTATATAATTGTGTTAGATTAGCGGGTTTGAAGGTTATCTATCTTGACACAACATTTCAAAAGACTAACAAAACAAAACGTTGGATTATTAATGTAATAGCTAAAAAAATTTCTGAAGATAAATCGCTCAATAAAACCAAATTCTTATCAACTAAGAATCAAGAATTACTAAAATTTTTCTACTACATACCATACTTTCTGCTAAATAGAACCTATAACCTTAAAATTATCAAAAAAAAGATCCTCCAATTCTTTAGAAGAAGATTAAAATCTATAACTAAATAGTTTCTTTCCCTACATTACAAACATTATCTACCGAATAATTTTGCTATTTTTAAAATAATAAGAAAATGTTGATTCATCAATTTGATTTTGGACTTTATCAAGTTTAAATAATTTAACAAAAATTTCTTTTGTTTTTTCAGAAATGTTTAACTCTATAAATGAAGATAATCCACTAGAGATGAATGACCATGCACCAGTAACACTTCCAGGGTTTATCAATAAATAGCCTTTATTGGTAAGAATGACTTCTTCTTTATGTGTATGACCTGATATTAAGATATTATAATTTCTCTCAACAGCAAGATTCTCTAATTGTGAATGATCACCTCGTGGACTAATCTGTGATCCATGAGTTAGACCTATAATCAACTTTTCATTATCCTCAAATAAAAAATCCATTTTCTGATATATAGGAGCAGTTCGATTACCATAATGGTAATCCATATTTCCTAAAACTATGAATAAATTATTTTTAGTTTTTAGAGTCAAATAGTCTAATAATTTTGGGAATTTAATGACATCTCCGGTAAAGAAGGTAAAATCAAAAAGCCCTTCTTGAGTTAAGTTATCTAACTCTTTATATATTTTCTCAGGAAGTTCCTTAGCCCGATTAGGTACATGCGAATCACCTATACACAATATTCGAACCATAATAGATCTATTTTATATCTTGTTTTTATTTTTTGATTCTTGGACTAATATTGAAAAATTCTTTATCATCTCTTCCATTGACGGAAAGACGGGTATATTATTTTTATTAAATAATTTTGTCATACCTTGAACTCCGTGAATATCACCGACCATCCACATAAACACTATCTTGTCTGTTTTATATTGTGCCATTTCTTCAACATTATACCTATCACTGAACTGCTTTGATACAAAAATCATATTAAAAACTCCTTCAACATTAGGATCATCTAGCATTGCTTTCCAAATTTTTGACATTACCTCTTTTTGACTGATATTGTTCATCATCGCCTTTTCGAATGTTGGCCATAGATCAAGAAGTGCAAATCGGTTTGGGGGCATCCATTCAGGATATAGTTCTTTTAAAACCTGATATGTCTTTTTTTCCATGATCGGAAAGTTTAATCCATATTTCATTATTAGATCAGCAGAAATGGTTCCAGCGCCACCAGATCCTGCCATCATAGATACATTACCATATTTAGGTAATTTTTTCTCAGATTTATATATCATTGAAAAGGTTCTGGCGAACTGAAATAAATCATGCAAATTTTCTGCTTGAATAATACTTGATTGTTTAATTATAGCATTGATTAGTTGATTACTTTCTGCTAGCGAACCGGTATGACTTAAAGAAGCTTTTTGACCCAAAGGAGTTGTTCCACCTTTTAATAATATAATTGTCTTGTTAGGAATTTTTTTCGTTTTTTTACATATTTCTATAAATTTCCGAGGATCTTTAAAAGATTCAAGATACAAGACTATAACATTTACCGTAGGATCATCAAGGCAGTAATCCAGAAATTCTATTTCACTTATATCCATCTTATTACCAATTGAACATGAATATCTAATTCCTAAATCGGGGTAATTTCGCATTAAATTCCTTAGATATCCTCCGTTTAACATCCCCGATTGAGTTATAATCGCAATGTTTCCTCGTCGATATTTATCAAAAACACCAAAACCTGAAAAAAATCCGCCTCTTTCTTCACTATCACTATCTCCATCGATTTTTGTGAGCCCCATACAATTTGGACCTACAACCCGGATCTTGGAAAAGTTGTCTGTTACTTCAAGGATTTTATCCCTTAATTCAAGTCCCTTTCCGCCTACCTCTTCAAAACCAGCTGTTTCAATAAGAGCTCCTTTAACGTTTTTCTTAATACAATCTTTTAAGATATCTGGAATGACATTATTAGGGCTATAAAAAATTGCTAAATCTATCTCATCTTCTATTTCTAATATAGATTTCTTGAATTTTAGACCAAAAATTTCACCATCTGAATTGGGATTAACTGGAAAAATTCTTCCTTTATAATTGTTGGTTAATAGATTGTCTATGATATGATAACCTCCTTTGGACTGGTTTTTTGAAGCGCCTATTACCGCCACAGTTTTCGGATTTAAAAAGATATCAATTACATGATTGTCTGACATTTCACTAATCCTAATTTTTTTTTAGTTAGTTTTATATTTTTTATATTCTGTTTGGGCAAATTCATATAATTTATGCGCATTTGTATCTTTTTTAAAATGTTCAATTACAGGTGCTAAAAATTGATTCAAATATTTTATGACTGCTGGTTTCAAATCGGGGGGATTCAACTTTCCCTTCTGGTAATCTTTTTCCAATTCCTCATAGGAGGAATATTCAATATCACCACCATATTTTTCAGGTCTCTTGACTTCAAAGATATCGATAAGTTCAAATATAATATATTTGCAATATTCTAAAACAGGATTTTCAATGATTTGCTTTGGAGGACAATAAGCCTTATTTATTTTACGTTTCACATCATTTGGAGAATCTAACATAAAAATAGCGGAATCTGGGTCTGATTTTGACATTTTAATCTCTATAGTTCTATCTACACCTTTTAGATCCGTTGCTGGGGGTTTATATAAACCCATTAACATATGATGATGAATTGCAACGGGTTTTGGTTTATTCAGTTTCTTTGAAACCTCTCTTGCTAGCATATTCACTTTTCTTTGATCCATTCCTAACTGACATATATCTGCAGGAAGATAGAATATATCTGCTGCTTGCATTAACGGATAAAGAATTTGTGAGGCAGCGAGATTTTCTGATTCGCTTCTTCCCATTATTTGAGTACATCTTTTAACACGATTTAAAGAACTATTAATAGCAATCTTCAAAACTAACTGCCAATATGGTGGTTCTTTAACCAAGTCAGAAGCATAAATAAACTCAACATTGGTTAAATCCATATTGCACACTTTCCATGTCTCTATCAAAAAGTCTCCTACTTTTTTAATTACATCTAAATCTCCACCAAATTTTAAATTCGCTGCAGCATGCCAATCCGCAACTAAAAATTTGAATTTTACTCCTGCTTTTGTTATTTTATTTACATTAATAGCTCTCAGAAGCCCCTGTCCTATATGTAATGTCCCAGAAGGTTCAAATCCATCATAGGCATAGATTTCTTCATTATGTTCAGTCTTCCATTGAATTAAATCCCTTAATTCGTCTAAATCAATTATTTCCTCTCCAACTTCCTTTAATAAAGAAATCTTTTCGTCTAAAGTTAAAGGCATATAGTCTTTACCTAATAGTTTTATAAATAAGCAAATAAATAATTCGATAAAACTTTTTCGAATTTTACAGTATACAACGTTTTAGTACAATAGTTTTCTTCTATAACTATTTTAAATAGAAAGGGAATAAACAAGTATCATTTATAGTTGTTTTCAATAACTGCCTGGGCAGCAGCAATCCTAGCTACTGGAATTCTAAATGGAGAACATGACACGTAATCCAAACCAATGGAATGAGAAAATTTAATGGAGCTTGGTTCACCACCATGTTCTCCACAGATACCCGTTTTTAAATCATCTCTAGTTTTCTTGCCAAGGTTTATTGCCATCTTCATTAATTTCCCCACTCCCTCTTGATCTAAAATTTCAAATGGATTACTTTCTAAAATCTCTTTATTTAGGTATACAGGGAGGAATTTACCTTCTGCATCATCACGAGAAAAACCATAGGTCATCTGAGTTAAGTCATTAGTACCGAATGAGAAAAATTCTGCTTCAATTGCGATTTCATCAGCAGTCAAAGCGGCTCTTGGTATCTCAATCATAGTTCCAAATTTATAATCAAGTTCCACATTATAATCTTTAATAGTTTCTAATGCAACCTGCATTAATTGTGCTTTTACATATTGCAATTCCGATATCATTCCTACAAGCGGAATCATAACTTCAGGAATAACTTTGATCCCTTGTAACTTTAATTCGCAAGCGGCCTGGAATATTGCTTTAACTTGCATTTCATTGATTTCAGGCCATACAATTCCTAATCTACACCCTCTTAAACCCATCATGGGGTTCTCCTCAGAGAGAGATCTAATAAGGCTAATAACTTTATCCTTTTTTGTAATTTCTTCATCTAAGGGACTGACATTTAATAGGGATTTTGATAAAGCGTTAGTCATTCTGAGTTCTTGTCTTTCCAATTGAACTAATGATAATTCGGGTAGGAATTCATGTAAAGGTGGATCTAACAATCTAATTGTTACCGGTTTTCCTTCCATTATTTTGAAAATCTCATAAAAATCCTGTTTTTGCCAAGGTAAAATTTTATTTAGAGCATCTTGCCGTTCTTCTTTGGTCCTTGCTATTATCATATTTTGAACTGTTGGCAAGCGATCTTGTGCCATAAACATGTGTTCGGTACGACAGAGTCCTATCCCTTCAGCTCCAAATTCCAAAGCTTTCTGAGCATCAATAGGAGTATCAGCATTAGCTCTAACACCAAGAGTTTTGATTTCATCTGCTATCTGTAATAATTCTAAAAATTCCCCTTTTATCTCAGGCTCAATTAATGGCACTTTCCCTTCTATAATTTTTCCAGTCGTTCCATCTATGGTTATGTAATCGCCTTCTTGTATAACCATATCTGCAACTCTGAATTCTTTTTTTTCTTCATCAATTTCTATATCTGAAGCACCTACAACTGCAGGTTTACCCATACCTCTGGCAACAACGGCAGCATGGGATGTTTTACCACCAAATTGTGTTAAAACACCACTGGATGCATATAATCCGTGAACATCTTCAGGTTTTGTCTGTGGCCGGCAAAGTATGATTTCTTTCTCTCCTTGGTTTGCTAGTTCCTCTGCAGTATCAGGATCAAAAATAGCTATTCCTGAAACAGCACCAGGAGAGGCATTAATTCCATGAGCTAAGACATGAACAATAGAATTCTCATCTATGCTTTTAAATAATAATTTTGATACTTTCTTAGGATCCATACTCATGATAGCTTCTTCCTTTGAAATTAAACCCTCTTTAACCATATCAACAGCAATCTTTACAGCCGCGGATGGTGTACGTTTCCCATTTCGGGTTTGTAAAATATTTAATTTTCCATCCTCGATAGTAAATTCAATATCCTGCATATCTCTATAATGTTTTTCCAATTTATCCATTGTTTCAAGTAGTTGAGCATAAATCTTTGGAAATTCTTCTTTCATGACTTCTAATTTTTTTGGCGTTCGAATACCAGCTACAACATCCTCTCCTTGAGCATTTGTTAAATACTCACCGAACTTTGTATTTTCTCCAGTTGATGGATCTCTCGTAAATGCAACACCTGTAGCAGAGTTCTCTCCTTTATTACCAAATACCATTGCTTGAATGTTTACAGCAGTACCAAAATTAGGAATATTGTTGATTTTTCTATAGGTTATGGCTCTTCTATTGTTCCAAGATTTAAATACTGCTTCTATTGCGAGGAATAGTTGTTTAAGTGGATCTTGAGGAAATGCTGAACCCATTTCTTTCTCATACAATGCCTTATAATCAGCTATTACTTTTTGTAAGTCGCCAACTTTTAGATCGGTATCTTGAGCATTTCTTCCGATTGCTCTCTTATATTTTGTTAAGATCCTTTCGAATTTCTCATCTCCAATTGCCATTACAACATCTCCGAACATTTGAATAAATCTACGGTATGAATCATAAGCAAAACGCGGATTTTCAGTTTGTTCGGCTAATCCTAAGACGCTTTGATCATTTAAACCTAGATTTAAGACAGTATCCATCATACCAGGCATGGACATTGGTGCGCCACTTCGTACGCTTACTAACAAAGGATTTTTTATATCACCGAATTTCTTTCCTGTACGTTCTTCTAGTGATTTTAAATTCTTCAAAACATTAGGTTCTAAGTCTTTCATCACCTTCTTTGGCTCTTGAAAATAAAGTAAACAAGCTTCAGTCGTTATCGTAAAACCAGGTGGAATATTAAGACCTAATTTTGTCATTTCGGCGAGATTAGCTCCTTTTCCTCCAAGCAAATTCTTTAAATCTCGATTTCCTTCGGTAAAATCATAAACAAATTTACTTTTTTCACTAGTTGTCATTTTTTATTTACCAAAATCTCTATATTCATCAAGTTTTAATAAATTAAAAACAGAAACTCATATTTTTAATTTTTTTGATATTTAATTACATGTAATAGAAATTAGATAGGGAATAAAATCTTACTAAAAGCAAAAAAGGTTAATTATTAAAAGTTGATTAAGTTTTTTTAAATTCATCTAATAACTCCCAAATTCCATTTATTATGAAATCGGGTTTATCTTCACTTTCTTTTATCATATCTAAGGTTGTTTCTCCTGATAATACACAACAGGTTGTAATACCTGCATTTTTTCCCATTTTAATATCTGTATAAAGACGATCACCGAAAAGAATTGCATCTCTGGGGGATATTCCTAATTGGTTTAGTTTAAATAGAAGCATTTCTTTATTTGGTTTCCCAAAAACTCGTGGCATCCTTTCTACTGCTTTAAATAATAGAGCTGCAATACCTCCCGCATCTGGAATGTAACCATTTTCAGTTGGACATCTATTATCAAGATGAGTAGCAACATAGGGAAAATCTTTTTTTAGAAGAAATTGAGTTGCTTTTGCTAACCGTTCATAAGTAAATTCTTTATCAAAAGCGAGAACAATTATTTGAGGATTTTGTTCAGTCAATTCAAACCCTTCATATTCAAATTCTTCTTTAAGTGACTTTGTACCTAATAAAAAGATTTTTCTATAATTATTTTTTTTAAGATAATCTACAGTTGGATGTTGAGATAAAATGAGATTTTCGTTCGTTATATTTAGATTAAATTTATTTAGTTTTTTGAGATAATCTGATGTTGACAAACTTGAATTATTTGAAAGAAAATAAAAATGTATTTGCTTATTTCTCAATACCTTAATTAATTCAGTAACTCCTTTAAACAAATTATTTCCTAAGTAGATAGTACCATCTAAATCAAAGAAATAAACACGTTTTTTTGTTAGTTTAAGAATATTCCTATCGTTAAAGGGCATCTTACATTTCAAAAAATGGTTTAGATACAATAAAAAGGAAAAAAAAGTAAATAAAGTTTCTTCAAATTTAATAAAATTCAGTATCAATTGTAGTTGTGGAAACGACAAGTTCTTGTGCTGCTCTTGTAGCCCTTAAAACTTTAGCCATATCACCTTGTAGTTTGAACTTGCCTGCAAGTAAGCCACGTATTGGATCTAATTCCTTTTTTAAGACTTGAACCCATGCATCATAGGGACCTGAATACACATATTCTGTTTCCACTTCTTCTCCCTCAGCTAGTACTCTTGCTCCTGTACAATCACCATGATAAAGACCTACGAACATCCGAATTTCATGATCTAAATTACCTGCAGGCTCGACGATAAAGAGAAAATCCCCTTCCCATCCATCAGGTGGAAACCCATTAGGTCCAGCAGCATCCTTATAATTTTCGTTTTCATTAAGCGCTTTACAATAGGCTTTTGCCCATTCTGGAGTTCCAAATTTCATTATTATCACTTAAAATAATTTTATTTCGCTTTATTTTTAAAGAGGTTATATATTTGTATATTGTATTTAGTAATAAGTCTTATAAATATTCTAGTTTTTGCTAAAAAAAAATGAATTAGATAGGGAATAAAATCTTACTAAAAGCAAAAAAGATGAATTATTAAAAGTTGATTAAGTTTTTTTAAATTTATCTAATAACTCCCAAATTCCATTTATTATGAAATCGGGTTTATCTTCACTTTCTTTTATCATATCTAAGGTTGCTTCTCCTGATAATACACAATAGGCTGTAATACCTGCATTTTTTCCCATCTTAATATCTGTATAAAGGCGATCTCCAAATATTACAGCATCTTTAGGTGATATTTCTAACTGATTTGACTTAAATAGAAGCATTTCTTTGTTTGGTTTCCCAAAAACTTTTGGCATTCTTTCTGTAGTTTTGTATAAAAGTGTTGCAATACCTCCTACATCAGGGATATATCCATTCTCTGTAGGGCATCTATTATCTAGATGTGTAGCAATATATGGAAAATCCTCGTTCTGAAGTAAATAAGCAGCCTTTACTAAACGTTGATAAGTTAATTCTTGATCAAATGCTAGAACTAATATTTCAGGGTCATCCTCAGTTAATTCAAATCCCTCTTTCTTAAATTCATTCTTAAGAGATTGAGTTCCTAATAAAAATATTTTTTTAAAGTTTTTTTTTTTAAGATATTCTATTGTAGGATGTTGAGATAAAATAAGATTGTTTCGTGTTATGTTTAGGTTAAATTTATTTAGTTTTTTGAGGTAATCTTCGGTTGATTTACTTGAATTATTTGAAAGAAAGTAAAAGTCTTTCTTATTTCTTCTTAATACTTCAAGTAATTCAAGAACTCCTTCAAAAAGATTATTTCCTGGATAAACTGTCCCATCCAAATCAAAAAAATACACTTGTTTTTTGGTTAATTCGATAAATTAGTATTGATGTCCATCTTTGGCTTAAAACAATAATTAGGATTGATTTAAAAAGAAAAAAAATAGTAAAAATATATATTTTTTTAATAGAATTCTGTATCGACCATCGTTGCAGACACAACAAGTTCTTGTGCCGCTCTGGTGGCTTTTAAAACTTTAGCCATATCTCCTTTTAATCTCATTTTTCCTGCAAGTAATGCACGAATAGGGTCTAATTCTTTATTTAGAATCGCTACCCATGCATCATAAGGCCCGGCATATTCATATTCTGTCTCCACTTCTTCTCCCTCAGCTAGTACTCTTGCTCCTGTACAAGTACCATGATAAAGACCTATGAACATCCGAATTTCATGATCTAAATTACCTGCAGGCTCGACGATAAAGAGAAAATCACCTTCCCATCCATCAGGTGGAAACCCATTAGGTCCAGCAGCATCCTTATAATTTTCGTTTTCATTAAGCGCTTTACAATAGGCTTTTGCCCATTCTGGAGTAAAAAATAGCATTATTATCACTTACAATAATTTTATTTCGCTTTATTTTTAAAGATTTTATATCTTTGTATAGTGTATTTAGTAATAAGTCTTATAAATATTCTAGTTTTTACTCAAAAAAAAAAAAATAAAGAAAAGAAATTTAAAATTTCTATTTAATTTCTCCCCTTTCTTTCATTTTAGCAATTTCTTCAGTTCTAAGTTGTCGTTTAAAAAGTTTCATTGCTAATGTTAATGGCAGATCTTTTCTAAATTCTACATACTTAGGCACAGCATAAGGTTTAACTTTATCTTTTAAAAAGTCAATAATGTCTTGTTCACTAACTTTTCCTTCGTTTTCCTTATTGAGGGTTATAAACGCTTTAACTCTTTCACTGCCTGGTCTTTCTGGATCAGGTATTCCTATTACACCCGCTACACTTACTGCAGGATGTTCATGAAGAATATCATCAATTACCCTTGAATAGACCTTATTTCCTGATACATTAATCATATCTTTGATGCGATCTTCAATATAAAAATACCCATCTTCATCCATTCTGCCTATATCACCCATACGGAGCCATCCATCTTCAGTTAAACCATTACCAGGGGTTGGCCAATAACCTTTCATTACCTGGGGACCACGGATCCATATTTCACCTGACTCACCAAAAGGTATTTCCTCCCTTGTTTCTGGATCAACAATTTTTACCTCCGTATCTGGTACTGGTACACCAATACCTTCTTTTTTCGAAGCCATAAAACCTGTAACCTTTGAAAGTGGTGAAATATTTACTGTTGAAACTGCTACTGTTTCTGTCGCACCATACCCCTCACCCATAGGAACACCAGTTTTTTGTTCAAATTGCTCAGCAAGATCAGGCGGCATTGGTGCAGCTCCAGATAGGTAAAATATTGGTGCTTTAGGAATATCTAAATTAAGGAACCTCATATAATGAGCAGGAACACCTGTAACCATAAAAGGTCGATTCTTTTTTATAACATCAACAATCCTCACCATATCTCTTGGATCCATTAATAACATTTTTAATCCCATCGAAATACATGAATGTATTACGAAATGTCCATAAGCATGAAAAATAGGAACACCAATTACTATAGCTGCTTTTCCCAGAATTCCCACTTTTAGGGGATCAAGCATCCAATGCATTAATTGAATTATATTCGATGTAATGTTATAATGAGTTAGCATTGTCCCCTTTGGAAGTCCAGTTGTTCCACCAGTAAATGGTAAAAGTGCTATATCTTCCATAGGATCTATTTCAATTGCTTTTTCGAGTGGATCATATTTCTCTAATAAATAATCCAAAGAATAATATCCCTTTTCTTGTATCTCTTTTATTTCAGGGAGTTCATAATCAGGAAATAATCTTGTTGGAGTATATATAACTGTATCAATTTCGACTTCATTTTTGGTTTCTTTTATACGTTCAAGACGCCTGTAAGAACAAAGTACCGTTTTAGCACTACTTTCTTTAAATTCGTGAACTAAATCATCGGTTTTATGCAAAATGCTTAATGGTACGTGTATTGCACCCATTTTCATAGCAGCATAATCTATTAAGATGAACTCAGGACATGAGGGAAGGACAGACGCTACGGTATCTCCCTTTTTTAAACCCAAATCAATAAAAGCGTTTGCTAATTTATCAACTTTTAATTTTAAATCTTTATAAGTAATTTCATCATCTAAATAAACACATGCAATATTATCTGGATAAGTATTAGCGCTATCTTCAAGATACTTGTAGACATTTATCTTAGGATATGGTTCCATAGTATGCTTGAGTTTAAAGGGACCTACAACATAAGATTTTAGCCATGGTTTATCGGCATAGGTTAATTTCTTTTCTTCACCCATCAATTTCACCTTTTTTTAATAGAATTTTGGTAATATAACTTAATATATTTCTTTAATAGCCCATTCCAACCCTAATTCTTTTAGTTTCTCCTTAGTAGGTTTCCCCGTCTCTTTATCCCACCCACGATATTCATAATATGCATCTAATAAAGGATCTAAATTTACAGTTTCTCCCTGAGCCGGTCCCTCGGGCATAGGGTCCTCTAACATGCGTGGTGGAAGAGTGTCATCAGCTCTTGTAACTCCTTCTCTTACATTATAAACTCTGGCTAGATTATATAACCTCTCACCCATTTTTGTAAAATCCTGTTTGGTAAATTCATAGCCTAATAATTTTTGAATAAGTGCTGCCCAATCCTCTGAAGTTAAAACCATACCCATAAATTTACAACCACCAATAGCATCAAATAAACCAAATGCATCTTCGAAATCTTTAACAACCTTAGTATCTTCTGGATTTTCAGTTAGAACATCTCCAACTGTGGCATCTTCTACAATCATAAATGGCATTGATAAGAATGCTGGTCCTTCAATATAACCCGTTATATGACATCCACCTCTATTTGCTGTAGCATAAGCTAATCCTGTAATTTTAGCAGCTCGACTATCATAAGCAGGAAGTTCTAAGCCTTTAACATGCATAGCGAATTTATGAGAATCCTTACCCAATTTTTCTGCCATTTTCCTTGTTCCTTCAGCAAGTAGATCTCCAATTCCTTCTCTTTTACCTATTTTAGAAATAATATCAACTACCAAATCAGCATTACCGAAATTGAATTCTAAACCACCTGTGTCTTCGTTGGTTATAATACCTTTCTCATAACATTCCATTGCAAATCCAATCGTATTACCTGCAGAAATTACATCAAGACCATATTCATTACAAAGAAAATGTGCTAAGGTAATTGCTTCCAAGTTATCAACTCCGCACATCGTCCCAAGTGCTCCAATCGATTCATATTCAGGGCCCTCACCTGTACTTTTATACTTACCCTCCTTAATTTCAGCCAATCGTCCACATGCTATTGGACAAGCAAAACATGGCTTGCGTCCTGTGAGAATTGTTTCGTTTATTGCCGTACCATTAATTTTATCAGCAGCGGGAAATACCCCGGTCTGCCAATTATTTGTAGGCAAGCCACCCTTAATGTTTACTAAATCCACCATTGTGGCAGTTCCAAACACTTCAAGGGTCATTTTCAGCATACTCTGGTTTACCCAATCATACCTCTGTTTAGCTTCTATCTTATATTCCTCTGGATTTGCAACTTCAATCTTAGCATCACCTTT
This sequence comes from Candidatus Hodarchaeota archaeon, assembly GCA_048886685.1. Lineage (GTDB taxonomy): Archaea > Asgardarchaeota > Lokiarchaeia > Sigyniarchaeales > SOKP01 > Loki-b32. The sequence goes on along the minus strand of JBHLKM010000026.1, from coordinate 11,997 downwards.
AGATGCTATAGCTTTGACTTTCTTAGAACCCATAACTGTGCCCATTCCACATCTTCCAGCAGCTCGTCCGTAATTGGGTTTATCACAGTCATTCATAACAGCAGCATATTTTACTAAATTTTCTCCTCCGATACCAATGCAAGCTACATTGAATTTTTCACCCAATTCTTCTCTTATAATCCTTGTTGTTTCTGAAGTATTTTTGCCCCAGAGCTGTGATGCATCTCTGAGTTCTGCTTTTCCATCTTCAGTGACAAGATATACCGGTTTGGGAGAAATTCCTTCAAAAATTACCCCATCAAAGCCAGATCTTTTTAGGTCTCGACCCCAAAAACCCGCTGAATTCGCTTCCCCCCAGACTCCTGTAAGCGGTGATTTTGCAACTACACTATATCTTCCTGTACTAGGTGATGGAGTTCCTGTTAATGGACCAGTCATAAAAATTAGTTTATTTTCTGGTCCTAACGGATCAATTCCTTTTGGTGTTTCATCAATTAAGTATTTTGTAGCTAAGCCTGATCCGCCTAAATACATTTTTAATGTGTTTTCATCAGGAAATTCTTCAGTAATTTGTCCACTAGATAAATCAACTCTTATAATTTTACCCATATATCCGTAAATTTTCTTTACACCTCAAATTTTAGTATAACTAATTTTAGACATTAAGTTCATTTTATTAAAAAATAAATTAATTAATCTTATTCCCTCAATTATAAAACAATTACTATTTTCTTATTTAAGAGATTATAAAAATCTATTAAGATTTAAGTAGTTGAGTTTTTAAAATGTAAGGGAATAAGAAAAAAAGCGAAATAAAAAGTAGACTGCTTAAATACCTATTCCAATTGTGTTTCCAATTCCTGCAATAATAACTTTAGAACCTTTTTCTGTTCTTTTCCTTAGAGCCATCTTTATTTTTTCAATAAATTTTGGCACACTTTGGGTTATGGGTCTTTTCATCGTAGTAATCGCATCCTCTAAAGATTGTTTACAAATAAGAGCATCAATTGGAATTGATTTTCCTGTAGAAGATTCTTCTATGAAATATTTTTCAATACCAATTCCTCCAATGGCTGCTCCAACGCCTACAGCTATTGAACCTGTTTTATCTCCTGTTAATTTTAATCCCGCATCAATCATTATAATTCGAGAAATCTCATCACCATGCTCATCAATCAGCATCTTAATTGCTTTTCCTGGTTTTCCTACGGTACCACCAGGTCCTTTTGCTCGTACAACAAAAACCTTACGATCTTCAAAATCCACTTCTTGTACAATAGTATCTCTAACAATTTCTTTTGCTACCACTTCTTCATCCGAGACATCCCTTACGAAGCTAGCTGTTACTAAAGGGCCAAGAGCATCTCCAATGGGACTGCCTTCTGAAAAAGCTTTTGCCGCATGATAATATGCTTTTGCCATACTCAAAATTAAACCTAATTGCATTGAGATTTGCAGTAATAATATCATTGATTTCGATTTTTTACCAAGTATAAGATAATGTCTTATAAGCCTATATATCAAATCAATAGCCATTGTAACTTCCAACAAATTTTCTAAATTAGATCTTTGAATACTACTAGCTTGAGGTGCTAATAACTCAACTTCTTCTTTAAATCGGTAATCCCTAACATCAACAACATGATCGAATTTTGGTATAATACCATATGGGTCTAGTGAAACTGGAGGAATTGTAACAAAAGTTATGAAATCTTCAAGTTGAAGCATTAAATCTTTTTGAGTTTTCTTTTTATCAGCAAATTCTTTAAAATTACTCATTAAGATTTCCTTACATTCATCATTCCATTTTTTTAACTTTTCTAAACCTGCTTGTATTTCTTTAGAAGCTTTCCAACCTTGAATTTTCTGTCCATAAAAAATGCTCACAAAAATAAGAATAAACCATAAAAGCTGGATAATTAAACTTACCGGATCTGCACCATCAGCACCAAGTTGAAAAATACTAAACATTTTTGTTAGATACCTTATCTTAAAATTGAATACTTTTATCTATTAAGGTTTTATAATAACAAAATTTATTTATTCTTTTCGATTATAAAGCATAGAAAAAGAGATATAAGAACATTTTATATGATAGAAGAAGAAGACGACGAAGAAATATTAAAAAAAGGAATTACTTTTAAAAGCATCCTAAAGAATTTGCTTGCTATATTTTTAATTATTTTAGGGGCACTTTTTATTTATACCGGGATTCTTCCTGACGCGGTTTCAGGGTGGACGATGGGTTTTATGCTAATATGTTTGGGTGCAACATTGATACAAATGCAGAAAAGACCATCAGAACCTATAAGACAAACGCTAACTATATTGATTTGCAATCTTTGTGGACTCACAAAAGTTAGAAATTATGAGAAAGGAGATTTTGTTTTTCAAAAAATTGATAAATGTAGTAAATGCGATGATATGATGGAGATCAAACAAATTTATTCTGTTAGATTGAAAAAACCCACTGAATCTAGCAAAACTCCAGAAGAGCCTAGACAAATCCAGAAGTCTAAGGAAAAATTATAAAGATTTAACAAAAAGGATAAGGTGATTCTCTAATTCTTAAGAAAGTTGGATTAGGGGGGACTTTCGATCATCTTCACGAGGGTCATAAATTTTTATTAAAAATTGCTCTATCTATATCTGAATTTATCGAGATTGGATTAACTACTCAGAAATTATTAGAGAACAAGCAGTTTGCTTCAAAATTGGAAGATTATAACACAAGAGAAGCAAATTTAAAAGAATATATTAGTACTTTTGCAAATATTAATCGGATTAACATTGTTGAAATTAAAAATTGGGATGATATGAATAAATATGCTCAAGATCCTGAATATGAGGGATTAATAGTAAGTCAAGAAACATATGAAAATGCTTTAAAGCTAAATAATAACAGAGAAGAAATGGGATTAAAACCGCTCATTCTTATTGTGATTCCAATAATTAAAGATAAAAACAAAAAGAAAATTAGTTCTACATCTATAAGAGAGAATTTGCAATAAAAAAATTTTTTAGGAATTGTTTATATATTTATTTTAAAATAATCAAAGCTTGAAGAGAGAATTTTATGTATTCATTAACCTATCCTAATTATATAAATTTAAATCTCAGTCAAGCTCAATTTTTTGTTAATTTCTTTAATCTGCCAAGGGATTAAAAATTCAATATAGATACTGATTCCTTGGCTGCAGGTGAGTTTTATTTTACTAAATCTTAAAGCTAAATTATTAAAAAATATAATAAGTTATATGTTTGTTCTAGTTCAAGATCGAGCAAAATTAAACGATTTAATTCACGAAAGATTTATATACATTTGAGATTTTAAAAATAATAACGAAAGAATAAAGAGTAACGACTGAAGGTTATGAAAATTAAACTTAAAAAACAAACGATAGAAATTTTAAGATTGCTGAAGAAAAAGCGATCTAATGTAATAGCTGCTCAGATTGCTGAAGAAATGGGAATTGATTATATAGTACTAATGTCAGCTGTAAATGATTTGATTGAGCATAATTTAGGAGGATTTAAAGAAGAGGAAATTTATCAGATTTCTTTAAATAATGAAGGTAGAAGATATTTAATGAATGGATTACCTGAACGTCAATTATTAAAATTAATGCTGGAAAATCAAATTAAAGAAATAACCTTAGATGATCTGTTTAAACAATCAAATTTAGATAAGACTATTTTTTATATTGGAATTTCAAATTTAAAGAAAAATAGGTGGATTAGTCAAAGCAAGGCTTCGGGAGAAAATAAAGTTTTTCTAATTAGCGAGGAGTTTCCTCAAACGAATGTAGAAAAATTCATAGAGAAATTTAAAGAAAGCCCTATAATTGATTATTCTAAATTATCAAAAGATGACTTAAAGGTTACAGATATTTTAAATAAAAGAAAATTGATTGAAAAAATTCGTAAAACTCAAAGGATTATATATTTAACTGAAGAGGGAAGAAAAAAACCTCTTTCTGAGATTAAAGAACAAAAACAAATAAGTAAAATCACTTCTGAGATGTTAAGTTCAGGAACATGGAAGAATTTTGATTTTAAGCCTTTTGATATCACCAAACCTGGTCCATTATTAAAAGCGGGAAAAATTCATCCTTTAATAAACCTAATTAATGAAATAAGAGAAGTTTTCTTATCGATGGGTTTTACTGAAATAAGAGGACCTATTATTGAAAGTGCTTTTTATAATTTCGATGCCTTATATCAGCCCCAAGATCACCCCGCCCGTGAAATGCAAGATACTTTTTACATTAACAATCCAAAAATAGCAAAATTACCAGAAAAAGACAGAGTTCTAGCTGTAAAAGAAACCCATGAAAATGGTGGAGATTCAGGTTCTATTGGATGGGGTTATAAATGGGATATTAACATGGCAAAAAAATTAGTATTGAGAACACATACAACCTCAACTACAATGCGCAGGTTGGCTCAATTTTATAGAAGTAATGATAAAGTACCAGTAAAAGTATTTTGTGTTGATAGAGTATTTCGAAATGAGAAAGTTGATAAATCACATTTAGCTGAATTTACTCAAATAGAAGGAATAGTGATTGATGATAATGTTACTTTATGTGATTTAATTGGATTACTTTCAGAGTTTTATCGAAAAATAGGCTTCAGAAAGATCATAACAAGACCAGGATTTTTTCCTTATACAGAGCCTAGTATGGAAGTTGCAGTATATTATGAAAAATTAGGCGAATGGCTAGAGATGGCGGGATCAGGAATTTTCCGACCTGAAGTTACATATCCGTGGGGAATTAAAGAACCTACTCGTGTATTAGCATGGGGTGGGGGTCTTGAAAGAATTGCAATGCCCTATTATGGTCGTGAAGACATACGAGATTTTTATATTAATCCAATCAAGTGGTTAAGACAACAATCTTATCTTAAGTGAGGTGAAAGAATTGCCAACATTAGAATTAAAAGTTGAAAGATTAGAAAGATTAATTGGGAGAAAACTGGATATAAAAGAATTAGAATATGATTTGCAATGGATCAGTTTAGATTTGGAGGACATTAATGAAGAGGAGCAAAAATTGAAAGTGGAATATAATCCTAATAGACCGGATTTTTCTAGCCCAGAAGGTATTGCTAGAGCTCTTAAAGGATATTATGAAATCGAGGAAGGCCTTCCATCTTATGATATTATTTCAGGAAACATAGTTCTGAATGTAGATCCCAGCGTAAAGAAAGTTCGACCATTTATAGTCTGTGGAGTTATTCGTGATATTGATTTAGATGAAGATGAGGTTGCTACTCTCATGAATATCCAAGAACATTTACATTGGGCAGTTGGGAGAGACAGGAAAAAAGTGGCAATAGGAGTTCATGATTTTGATAAAGTTGTGCCTCCTTATATATACACTGCGGTGATTCCTGATTCAGTAAGCTTTGTACCTTTACATGGTGATGGATATCCAATGAATTTAGAAGAGATATTATTATTACATGAAAAGGGTATCGAATATGCTCATATTTTAGAGGGTAAAGAAGTATATCCAATTATTTTTGACAGTAATAAAGAAGTATTGTCCTTTCCACCTATTATTAATGGAGAATTGACAACAGTAACGGATGATACAAAGAATTTATTCTTAGATTTGACCGGTACTGATTTTAAAGCAATAAATTTAGCTTTAAATATTTTATCTACAACCCTATCGGATATGGGGGCAAAACTAGAAAATGTTAAAGTAAATTATATTGGAGAAAAAGAAATTATCACACCTAATCTTGATCCTACAAAATGGCAAGTTAATATTGATTATATAAATAGTGTAATTGGTTTGAATTTATCAACTATAGAAATGATAAAATGTTTTAAAAAAGTTAGAATGGATGCAAGCAAATCTAAGAAACAGGGACATTTAGATGTTTCAGTACCTGCGTATAGGGGGGATATTATGCATCCAATTGACTTCACTGAGGAATGTGCTATTGGATATGGATACTTTAATTTACCTCTTACTATTCATGAGAAGGGTTTAGGACAATATCATCCAATACAAGATTATTCGAATAGGATAAGAAAGATTATGATTGGGGCGGGATATTTAGAAGTTATAAATTTCATACTTGCGAGTTCAGAAAAACAATTCAATTATATGAAACAAGAATCTGATATCGGAAAAATCGTTGAAATTGCTAATCCAGTCTCTAAAGAATACAATACAACAAGGACAAGAATACTTCCGAAATTAATGGACACGTTGTTATTAAATAGATCTGAAGAAAAACCTATTAGAATATTCGAAGTTGGAGATATTATATTGCTATCGAATAAAGAGGAAACGGGAGCTAAGAGAGAAATCCGTTTATCTGCTGTTTCTTATCATGAAGATGCAGATTATACTGAAATAAGATCTACTTTAGATTTTGTAATGACTTCACTGGGATACTATGGTGATTATGAAATAAAGTCAAGTAAAAATTCTAGTTATATTGATGGTCGATATGGAGAAATTTATTTAAATAATTTAATTATTGGTGAAATTGGTGAAATCCATCCAGAAGTTCTATTGAATTTCAAGCTGGAGTTCCCTGTTTCGGCTTTTGAATTAAATATTGAGCAATTTTTTGAAAATAAATAATTTTAAATTAATAATTATTAGGATTCTGATATGGAAAATCAAAATAATCTGAAAGAAGAATTAAGAAAGTTAAGAGAAGAAATCAATGAAGTTGATGATACTATTGTTGAACTATTAAACAATCGTGGGAATATTGTAACAAAGATAGGAGAGCTAAAAAACAAATTAAATATGAAGATTTTTCAACCACAAAGAGAGAAGGAGATTATTGATAGATTGAAACGAAAGTCTATTATTTACAAAAATTCAAGCATAGAAGCTATCTGGAAAGAAATCATGAGCGCAAGTCAGTTAATTCAAGGTGAGATAACTAAAATTGGGTACCTAGGTCCAAAAGGAACATTTACCCATCAAGCGGCTTTAGAATTTTTTCCTAAATCAGGATCAGAATTTATACCTGCCAGTAGTTCATTAGAAATATTCGAAAATGTAGAAAAAGATTTAATAGATTTTGGTGTTATTCCTATTGAAAATAGCCTTCAAGGGACAGTCAGGGAAACTCTGGATTTATTAATTGAGAAAAATCTTATTATATATGGGGAAATAGAGTTAAGAATTATCCAAAATCTAATTTCTGTGAAAAGCTCCGATATATCAAAAATTCAAACAATAATTTCTCATCCTCAAGCCTTTGCTCAAACTAGGATTTGGATCAAAACCAACCTGCCAAAAGCAAATCTGATTAGTGTTAATTCAACAGCAGAAGCTGTTCGAAGAGTTCAGGAATCAAATGAGGAATCTTTTGCTGCTATAGGAACTGAATTTTCAAGCCAATTTTATGATTTGAAAGTTCTAAGCTCTAATATTGAAGATAACCCATTAAATTTTACTAGGTTTTTAATAATCTCCAAAAGAGAAAACGATGATAAAGAAGGAAAAATCAAGACATCACTTGTTTTTGTCACTAAACATATTCCAGGAGCTTTATATCGTGTTTTGAAAATTTTTGCTGACGCAAATATTAATTTATTAAAAATTGAATCTCGTCCAAGAAGGAGAGGACGTTGGGAGTATATATTTCTGATGGATTTTGAAGGTGATAAGAATGAGGAATACATTAGAAAGATTTTTGAAAAAATGAATGAAAATGTAATCTGGTTTAAAATATTAGGATCTTATCCAATGGTATAAGACAATAATATAGTAAATTTTCTATTTTTAGAAACTTTTTTACTTAGAGAAATATATTATTATATACTCTTTTCACAAAAGAAGTTTAACTTTTACTGATTATTAGACGGATAAAATTAGGGTTTTTATCGATGGTCGGTAATATAAGGTTTGATGGACGGAAATTTGATGAAATTAGAAAAACTTCTATAAAAAGAAATTTCCTTAAGTATCCAGAAGGTTCAGTATTAATAACTCAAGGGAATACGATGGTTATAGTAACTGCATCCATAATAGATTCAGTACCGAGATTTTTAATTGACACCGGAACTGGTTGGATTACTGCTGAATACTCAATGTTACCAAGGGCAACTCAAGTAAGAAATCAGAGAGATACAAATAGAGGAAGATCTATGGAAATTCAACGATTAATTGGACGTAGTATGCGTGCTGCTTTTAACTATGAAAAACTTGGTGAAAGAACGATAAGAATTGATTGCGATGTGATACAGGCAGATGGCGGGACTAGATGTGCTTCAATAACAGGAGCTTTTATCGCTGTATTTGATGCTTTGAATTATCTATATAATCAACAATTAATTTATGATTTTCCAGATTATAAGGTGATAGCTGCAATTTCATTAGGGATAAAGGATGATCAAGTTTTACTTGATTTAAACTATATTGAAGATTCAAAAGTTGATGTGGATTTTAATTTAGTAATGAATGAAGATTCTGAAATTATTGAAATCCAAGGTACAGCTGAAGGAGCCACTTTTTCAAGAGAAAAACTAAATGAAATTATTAACTTAGGAGAAAAAGGCATTTCAGAATTAATACAATTACAAAAAAGAGAATTAAACATTTAGCTAGATTTTTTTTATATTGCGGGCAATTAGCCCATTTATTTTAATTTTTGCTAACTTCTTAAGAATTTTTATCATTTAATTATTCACAATTTAATGATTTAATGGGCTTCAATACCTAATTGTTCAGGATGTTCTTGAAAATATGTAACTCCTCCTTCAATTATATCAATGATAGATCTTACTGGTCTCCACCCTATATCTTTCATAATTTTATCGTTTCTACCTATTAGTAAAGGAACTTCGCTGGGACGCATCCTTGTAGGATCTACTAATACATCAACAGGAAGATTATAAATTTTTTTGGCTAATTTGACATAATCTGCTATCGAAATACCCTTTCCAGAACAAACATTATAAGGTTCTCCATAATTTTTTCTTTCGCTGACAAGAATATAAGCGTTAACTGTGTCTTTTACATGTGTAAAATCTCGAATTGCATTTGGATTTCCTATTATTATATTTTCTCTCTGTTTATTTAAAATTTCCACGATTTGTCTATGTATCACACTCGTTGCAAATTGTATCCCTCTTCGAGGGCCTTCGTGATTAAATCCTCGCGTTATTATGGAGGGGACATTATAAGAATTATGATATAACCACGCAATCTGTTCTGTGGCTACTTTTGTTATTCCGTATACGCTTCTTGGACGAAAAGGATTTTTTTTTAGGTCTTCAGTAACAGGAATTTCTGAGGGATCAACTAAACCATATTGTTCGCTACTGCAAGCAACTTGTAGACTTTCTAAATCATCATCAAATCTTCGTGCTGCTTCAAATATTTTTATAGTACCTATTACATTATTATAGCTTACTCTAACGGGTTCTCTAAAAGATGTTGGTACAAAAGATTCTGCTGCAAGATGAAACACGGCATGCGGGCGTACTTCTTCAAAAATCCCTAAAATTCTTTCCGCACTGGTTATATCTGCTTCATGTAGAAATATTTTTCCTCTTAAATGTTCAATATTCTCATGCATAGGAACAGCATGTCTCCGTATAGTTCCATGGATTTCACATCCTAAATCCAATAACTGCTCTGCTAGATGACTTCCTGCAAAACCGCTTATTCCAGTTATTAAAACTCGTTTCTCTTTCCAATAAGATTCATTAGGTAGTGCAGATTCTCTTTTTTTAAATTCCTCTAAATATTCGTCAAGATTATCTGGATTTATGATAAATCCTTGACTTTCAAGCTCTTTTACTCGAGGACTTTTTTTAATAACATTTTCAATAGGTATTAAGTCTTCCATGATGCACTTTATCTATAATTAATTATTTATATTTAATTTAATTATTATGAAATTATGTAATTTTTAATAAAGCGTTCAATTATTTTCGAAAGATAAAATTAATCTTTTGAGAAAATGTTAATTAAATATTACAAATTACATAATCTATCAGCACAAATTTTAATTCTAGTAGTAGATCACCTCATTATTGACAATGAAAAGAAATAACGTTTTAATCTTCACACCCCTCGCCTTAGAAAATGGAAGAGGTGGAGAAATCTCGGCAATGGAACTTGCCAATGGCTTACAGGATCAATTTCTAGTTACTCTTCTAGATTCTAATAGGATTATTGGTAATAAACGTTTAGACAGAAAACTGATTCTAAAGAAATTAAACGGTATAAATCGCATTTCTCGATTGAATTATTTAAATTTTCAACTTTTTAATAAGAATTTTAGCTTCCCAAAGCTCAAAGCAATTAGAACTTTGTATAAAGAAATGAAACTTGCCAGAATTACCTATACTTCTCTACATGATATAAAAAGCATACTTATTCTGATTCTATTGGTCAAACTAATAAGAAAGACTAGATTGGTTGTTGGATTTAGAAAACCTTTGTATAGCGATAAATTATTCTCAATTTATAATTTGAAAAATAGAATATCAATAATACTTTTTAAAATCTTTAAAAAAGGTATTTATATCCATACAATCTCTCAACATGCTAAAAAATATTTAGAAAACTTTTATGATTCTAAGCGTGTCTTTCATATCACACATGGAATAGAATTAGGAGATTATTTAGATTTTAAAATTGAAGAGAAAAACGAGAATATATTAAAACTTATTTATGTTGGATATTTAGATGATATTCACAAAGGAGTGGGAGTTTTAATAGAAGCAATAAAATTGTTACTAGTAAATAGCGTTCAGATGAAAATCTCCTTCGAGTTTTGTGGTACAGGTCCATTAGAATCAGAGGTTTTGAATTTAGAAAAAAACTATCCTAAAAAAATTAAGTATAATGGATATGTTAGTAATGACCAGATTTACAAGTATTATAGACGAAATGATGTATTTCTTTTCACTTCTAGAAGAGAACCATTTGGTAGAGTAATAATTGAGAGCTTAGCAGCAGGTTTGTTGATTTTATGCACTAAAACATATGGTTCTTCAGAAATTTTAAAAGAAAAGAAATTTGCATTTTTTGTTCAAGATCTTACACCTCAGAACTTATATCAAAAAATAATTGAAATTTATGAACTCTGGAATAATAAGATTAAAGAATTAAGAACATTACAAGTTTTAGCGAGAAAGTATGCTTTAGGAAATTATTCACTTTCAAGAGAATTAAATATGTTCAAGAAGTTGTTTATAAAATTATAATGTAAATTAACCTTCTAATTAAATTGTTTAAAAAGAACGTCTCTTGACTTATTTAACTTTTTTACGTCAATTTGGAATTTTTCATCAAGACTATAGGCACAATAATTATATTGCATCATTAGGTTTTCTAAATCTGCCAATGTTTTATCAATTAATGGATATACTGATGGTGCTATTTCAATAATTAGAGGTGGTAAACTCTCTTTAGAGCTTTCAAAAAATTCAGTTAAACCTTTTAATAAGAAGTATTCATATCCTTCTACATCGATTTTTATAAGCGAGATATTTGATATTTTCTTTTTAAAAATATAATCGTCAAGTCTTTTCACTTCTACTTTAACAGTCTCCTTGACTTGATTAGGAGTTAATAGCCCGGAAATCATAGTATTCCACCCAATTATTGTTTTACTTAAACTTATATTAGATGTTCCAAGAGACTCTCCTAAAGCAAAATTGTTGGTATATATTTGATAATTTTTATTCAAATTTTTAAACTCAAGAAGTTTTCTATAATATTGAGGTACAGGTTCAAAACTATGGACTTGTCCTTTTTTACCAACTAAACCAGCACCAATAGCAGAAAGATATCCGATATTGGCTCCTGCATCTATAAATACAGTTCCTCTTTTAAGATATTTTAATAAAACGTTTACAATTGGTAAGGAATTTAATGATAGATACATCCCACGATATCTGGATGCAAAATTAAAATAAAATTTATAGTTTATTCCATTTATTTTACGAATAACAGTATTAAGATTTATTTTCGGAAACTCTAATATGACTTTTAT
>JBHLKM010000025.1:0-40393 GCA_048886685.1 Candidatus Hodarchaeota archaeon | reverse complement strand
ATGTTCTTTCCAACACTTAATTTATTCATAGAAATAAGAGATATTATAGAAAACAAAAAATTTGAAGAAAATCTTAAGTCTTTTTGGAGGGATCTTTGGTGGTGTCGGTGGCTTTCTGGTAGTTATGCTTATAATCGGAGCATTGTTAGTTGGTGGTTATATCCTTCTTAAAGTTGGACTTAATAGGAATAGAAGAAGACGATAAATTTTAACTCTTTTTATTTTTTTTTAATAGAAATAAGTTGAGTGTAGTTTAAAAAATAAGAACTAAACCAAATCCTTAATTTAATGTATAGACATTGTCTATATTTTTATTTACTCAGATTTAAATAGGAATATCGTTAATTATATCATGTTATTTAATTCCTAAAATAAATAGTGAGATGTATTAAAAAAATGATTAAAGTAAATATGAATAATATCCCAAAAGAAAGCAATTTCAAACCAGAAAACGTAAATAAGTTTGTAGAGATTTACAAGTCAAACGATCTCAAAATAGAGCAAAATGATATGAGATTGAAGAATTAAAGAAAAGAACAGGTGATAAAGAATGCCAAGTGTAGAAATTAATGAAAAGTTATACGGCCAAATTAAGAAATTTGCTGAATTTATCAGACAACCTATGGAAACGATAATAGAAGATTTTCTTGAAAAAGATATAGAATGTTTAAAAGATACTCCTGAGAATATATTTCAATATTTTCTAACTTATGAACAAATCATAGGAATGGTATTTGGTTCAGAATAATTCAAATCAACATTTTTTTTCTTTTTTTAATTTAAATTTATAAGAAGATAATTTTATTTATTTCACAAGAAAGTAAAAAATCTATTAATTCTAAAGATTCTATTAAAATCAAATTAAATTCCTTATTCTTCAGGAGTAAATTAGATAAAAGGAAGTGGGTAAAGTGGAAAAAAAAGATACTGAACTATTATTACAGAATATAAGATTGACAGTTTTAAATGTTCAAACACGACAATTAAGCAATTATTATTGTGATAATTGTAATATACAATATGATTTCAATGTAGAAATATGCGAGAAATGTGGTAAAGAATTTAAATATTTTGATATTCTTACAGAATTAAGGAAAGATATAAAGAATGTGTTTATAGAGAGTGGTCGGTCTGAAGAAGACTTTCAAGATTATTGGGCAGACTTTATTGAGAGCTTTGGGAAGGGTTTATTAGGAACACTTTCAACGAGAAAATAAGATTAAAATAAAAGGAAGTGAAAATAAAATCGAACTAAAAGAATTATTCGAAAAGATTAAATATGTAATAACCAAGAAAGAAACAGATTCAACAAAAGCCCTAATTGAAATTCGAGAATTGATTAACGAATTTGATACAGAAATAAAAGCGCAAGAATTAGAATACAAGAAACTAATGCTTACAGAAATCAAACTCGCAATAAAACAAAGAAGAACATCTCTTATGCTTTCGAGACTTGAATTATGGCGAATTCTCAGACTCAGAAAAGAGATGGATGAATATGAAAGGGATTTTGGCGAAGAGGATAAAGAAGAAAGAGACAGGTCAATAGTATGAGGTATGAATAATGACATGTCCATATTGTAATATGAAACACAATTTCAAGAAAAAGCCCAAACACTATTATGAAGAGACAGTTTGCCGATATTGTGGTGAAAAGCTTATCGAAGGGCTTGTATATTGTCCCAAATGCAGTTGAGCCTATACCGAAAAGGGTTTCTGTTTTGATTGTGGTATTGAAATAACTAAATAAGATGGTTTAAGTGAACAGGAAAAATACAAAAAAGGTATATTGGATAATTTCCAAATTGGAAAATTTTATTATTCCTTTTGAAAAGGATGATAAGATTATAGATGGATTAATAGAGATTGTTGAGAAATTAAAAGATATAATAGAAGGTAAGCAAGAAAGAAAAATATTAAAAAAATTAAATAAATAAGAACTAAATTATATTAGTGATGGTTTAAATGGTTAAAGAAATTACTAAAAATGAGTTTATAGAAAGAGTTTATAATGTTTTTGAGATGTTAGAATGTCTTATTTGGATTAAGCAAAAAAGGAATAAAGATTTTGTACGTTTATGGAATAGAATTTCAGAATTAGATTTAACAATTAAAGAATTAAAAATTATGGAATTAATAAATAAAGGAAGTGATTGAAGCGGATAAAGAATCAATAATTAGAAAGTTAAAAGAAAATAAGAAACTGATCTTGATCTTTGCTCTTGTTTTTACATCAGGACTTATTATTGGAATTTCTATATCAACTATAGATTTATCAAAACCAAAAAGGTATTATATTGCGATAGATGATATAGAGATACGAGGTGGGACAGATCCTTTTAGTAGTTCTGTCAAGATTGCCTATGATTATGATTCCGTTCCAATTGGAGAGGGAAGAGGGTTTCTAATGAGATTTGATTTGAGAAACAAACCGAAGAGATGGTTAAAATGCGAGATCTCTCTTTATACATATTTTGGAGGAGCAACAGGAAGTTCAGATGTATATCTATTTGAAGGTAATTGGACAGAAGAGGAATGGGACGGATACGGAAATTATATGGGAGATGTCGAGATTTATTGGAAATTTGATAACTCTGTTAGTGAGATAAATACGTTTACAATCGGTTTTGACTTTATTGATATTTCTGACTATATTACTAATATTACAACACCGACTTTCTCAATCGCAGTAATGGGGGAAGGTGGATTTTCGAAGTTGTATTCAAGTGAATGGAATAATACGGGAGATAATATGCTTCCTTTTGTACTAACAGATGGCGATACATATAAGAATTACTTACCACAATTAATTTGGACATAAAAAAGGAAGTGAGTAAATATGATTGATGAAGAAAAGAAAAAGAAAATAGCTGAAATGTTAATTAGAGAAAATAAGGAAAAAGAAAGAATGAAGAAATAGGAGTTAGACTAATTCTCTCCAAAGACTATGACCAACCGTTATTTGATTACTTCATGCAAATAAAGAAAAATTTAGGCCTAAAAACAAATACAGAAGTAGCAAGAATATGTATAAAAAAAGCATACGAATATTGGTTTAATAAGAATAAGATGGAAAATCCTTAATAATAACGACATTTTTTTAATTTTTATTTTTTCATAGTTTAAATTTCTGAGCTTCTCAGGAATGAAACAGATTGAAAAAAAGGTAATTGACATGAAGATTTAAAAACTATAAAAACATCTGGTTATATGATAAAAATGCAAAATGCTCATAAAAAGAAGTTTTCCATAAATAATGAATATCAATATTTAGAAATGAATAAAATAATCCATGATTATAATAACGGAAAAATTAGTAGAGAGAAATATATAGAATTTTGTCAAAATGTTTTTCAAGTTGGTGTATGTATACCCTCAAGAAAAACATTAGAACCGTTTAAAAAAGATGCAGAAAGAAAGAGAAATGAAATACAAAAGTTAGAGAGAAATAAAGTTGCTCTACTTGAGTTTTGTTACCTTTATGAAGGATCAGAAAGATTTCAATCTCAATCAGGAAAATCCTACCTTCAAGCAATTAGAGATTTTATTAACGGAAAAATTGATAGAAAAGCTTTAAGGAAAATTCAAAGAAAAACTCAATGGTTTTCTACTTTTGCAACCTGTATGCCTTCAAGATCACCAGAATTAGAAAGAAGAGCAATAGAAAGGGTTCATGTTATGGATTTTTCAGAGAAAACGGTGAATGAAAGAGTGAATTTTTTAAATAAATATCCTATACTGAATCCTTCTCCCCCCAAAAAATAGGATTGACATAAAAATTAAAGAAATTAAATAAAAGGGAGGATTGAGATTTGTATGTACAATTTGTATGTACAACTTGTAGAAATTTGTCCCAAATGTATATACAATTCTACCTATTATTAATTAAAATTGAATTAGGAAGGTTTGGATTAAAAAATAAACCCGAAATCAAGAAATTTTAAATCTGTTTCAAGAATTCGAGAAAATTAAAAAAATTTTAATTTTACCCAAATTTTTTTATCTCTCAGGAAATTGAAGATTGTATCCTGGAAAAATAATAATTTTTTAAAAATGGTCTAAATATTGTACCACTCAAAATATGAAAGCTTCATTTCACGTATATAAATATGTTTCTACATATTACTTCTATAAGATCTTGATATTATTAGTCCATCTCCTTACATGTATAATATAAATTTTGGGGATATTTGCATTATTGGGAGTAGTCCAGAAGGGCTTATTTCTAAGAATAAGGATCTGTTGAACAAAGTTCCGATTGCTGGAACAATTCGTCATGGTAAGACCCCAGAGAAGGACTTGAAATTAGAAAATGGATTTTATCATATTAGATTCATACTTTTTTAAAATTAAAGACAAATAGAGAATGGGAAGGTTAAATTTTAATCAAATAACTTCACTCCCCTTGTTTTAAATTTTTATCGCTAGATTAGTCAATTAATAATTCCTTAATTTTCTTTCTTGACTTTTCTAAATCCAATAGTATAGGAGAATCATTAATGCTCAAGATATCTGCCCAAATATTTAACTCTTGAGAATTATGTTCTGAGATCTCTTTAGTTTCCCTTAAATCCTTATAATAAGTCTCTATTTTTTTTAGTTTTAATTGATTACCTGCTCCATTCTTTCTCAAATTATTATACCATTCGAAATTAATTCCCGAGTTATGTTTTTTATAATCATTATTACCTTCCATTGAATTTGTTATAAAATAATTATTCCATAATTTATTATCGATAGGCGGGACAACTAAGATTGATATATTTCTATTTAATTTTCCATGAAGATTATCTCTTAGATAGTCTCCTACTGAAGCTTCAAAACCAAACAGGGATATAAAGATAATTTGAGGGATTATCTTAGAATACTGTTTAAGCTCTTTTTTATGCAGTAATTGAGTAAACTTCTCTACTTCACCAGTTAATTTAAGCATCTGAATTAATTTTAATGGTTGTATTTTCTTATTTGTAAAAACGAAGGTAATTTTTAGATTACTATTTTCTTTTTCTACATCATCAGAATATTGATCTTCGATTCTAATTTTTTCATATTGTTTTTCAAAATTATTTATTGAACTTTTCGAAATAGAATTAGAAATCTGTTCTTCAACTTCATTTATAATTAAATCAACAATTCGTTTCTGAAATTCATTATCAAATGCAAAATTGTGATTTCTAAATGTCCTTATTGAATTATTTTTTGAGATATTAATTTTACTTTCGATTGAATCTATGTAAGGGTTATATATTTTCTGCCATATCTCCAATGAACCATCCATTTCAAATAATGAGAAAGGATATTTTCTCAAAAAATTAGAAAAATTTTTTGTATGTATTTTCATTTATTTTATACCTCTTTTTAAATATTAGAATGTTTAAACATCTTTTAATTGAAGTCTGTCTTTCTTAAGAATATTTAATTCCTTAGTTAGATTTTTAAAAAATTTTTTTCTTTCACTTGGATATCTCACACGTTCTATGGTGTCATCATAAATATTATCAATATCCCTAATTTTATTAAATAAAGAATAAAACGTATCTAAATTATTTTTGGATTTAATTATTTAATCAACCCTTCTTAATCATAATTAGAAATATATATTGAATCTGTTAAATTAAATTTTGCAATTCTAATATTGTTTATTGATCCTTCTTTCCTTGAATCTTGGAAAGGAATTTTAATAACGAATTTTATGTCGTTTAAATACAAGTTATCATATAAAAGTCCATTCTTTTTATCATAATCAACAAATTTTTTTAAATATTTCTCTGTAATTCTCAAGCTTCTCTTTTTATTATTCTGTTTAAATTTACTATACATTGTTTTATTCACATTCATTGAAACACCAATAAATTAAGTCTCATGATATCGTAAAATTTAAAGATTTACTGTCAAAAAGTTATAAGATGTTTGTCTACTTTCATTGTCGCAACAATTAAGAATGACAATGATAATAGAGAAAAAATTTAAAAGCAAATCTTAAACTTAAAAATTTCAAGGATCTGAAATTTTTTTTGCGTCTGTGTTAATAGAAGTAATAATGATATTTATATTTAACGCTAAATTGTTCTAATTTATTATAACTCAGCAGACATAAAATTTTTTTTTATTAAGATTTAAATGCTGAAATTTTTTTAAGTTTAACCTCCCTAAATCCCCAACCTTTAATAATTTCTCTATTTTTTACTTAGATTTATAGTCTGGAATAATATCTAAAAGAAAAGATCTTCAAGATTCTGTAAATCGAATCATATTATAACTTATAATGAGAAAGACTTAAAAATTCAATTTTTTTTTTATTATTGAAAAAGAAATGAAATCTCGATTATGATTGAGAAATTTTTAGTGTTATCTTATTTTGACATGCGCATAGGGCCTAATATACTTTACAGTAATACAGATATTAGTAATATCTATGGATTTCCTGATTTATCGAGAATTTTGGAATTTAGTGAAGTGGAAGATACCTTTATATTTTCTTTTAGAAAATTTCAAACCATTAACACTATTTTTTACATGAAATCTGATATTGCAAGGGGAGGAGAAGATTTACTTATGATTTCTGGTGTAATTCGAGTCTCATATTTTAAAAATGAACTCACAGATATATACAAATACTTAGAAACAAAAAAGAATTTTTTGGAAAAATTTGCATCTGAATTAAAATTACTCCCTAATTTTAACTTAATTCTACACAAATATAAACAAAATCCAACCTTAGAACAATTTAAAGAATATTGCGAAGAATTTAAAATAGATTTTTTGTCTATTTATAATAGATTTTTTGATTTTATATTTCCAGAATCTGAAATTAGAATCATTACCCAAGATATTGCTCTTCAAAAAAAAATTCTACTATTAGGACCTAAAGGTTCTGGTAAAGATACTTTTTTAAGATCTATTGAAGTGCTCCAATTTAATAGTCAAAGTAAATTAGATATTCCCACCAGAATTCTGGGGATAATGATTGATAATATTATTTTGTCTAATGTATCTGATTTTTTAAATGGGAAAGTGGGATTAGATATCGCTCAAGCGATAATTCTTCTTATTAAAAATATTGATAAAAACACCTGTGATGAAGTCAATTCATTAATAGAAAAATTTATTTCTTCCTATTCAAGCCAGAAGTTTGGAAAAGTTCCGCTTTTAATTATAAATAATGTCATTAAAGATGAGACACCTTTAAGAGAAATTGAGATAAAAAAAAATATTTCTAACCTTAAAAGATTAAAAAAAGAAAAAATTCCAATTAAATATTATTCACTAAATGTTCTTAAAAAAGACCCGAAATTATTAGAACCTATAAAGTGGTTAATTAAAGAGATTTTTACTTAGTCATTATTATTTTTCAAAAGAAATATTAATTAAGAATTTGTAGCACCTGTAGGAAATAAACTTAAAAAATTCCTGCTTCAAAAAGAGAAAGTAAGTTAAAAAAATGATTCAAGAGTACGAAAGGAATTCTCATAATTGCAGATGTAAATGGTGCATATAATATTTTAAGAAAAGTATTCCCAAATGTAATCTTAGCTGATGGTATAGTGGGTGGCTGTGAGCATCCTCGTTCTTTAAACTGGAAAAAACAGTTAAAGAACTAAAAATGTCATTGGCGTGGTACATTGTTACCTCAAAACTGAAATTTTAGTATAATTTTATAATTCTTTAATCTCTAGAGGGGGACGTGGTGGGGCTCTTAAATATTTCACTGCAGGATATCCAAGAGTCATAACACCTAAAACATAAGTCTCAATCCCTGTACACTTTCTCTTTATTTCTGGACGATCCTGTAAAATCCCATGAGCAAACCCAATCCAGCAACTACCCAAACCCAAAGATTGAGCACTCAACATACCATACGTCATGGCGATAGTTATATTTCGAGTATCATAAGGATTTTTAGAATAGAAAATGAGAATATGAGGAGCATTATAAAAAATTGGATCTAAATCCTTCTCTCGCATTTCTTGAAACAGCTCTCTTGTGTCTCTTGATTCTAGAGCACCAATAATTGAATCTGTTAATAAATTCTTCTTATCATCATCTGAAATTATTAAACATTTAAAATAACGCAAATTTGCTCCTGTTGGGGCATATCTCATAGAATTTATAACTTTATTAATAAGATCCTTGGAAATCTTGTTTGGTTTGTATTGTCTAATTGACCGTTTAGCTCGTAAAAATTGATGCAGTAATTCATATGAAATGAGCTCATTTGGATCTTGATTTTCCTCGTAAATCAATGCGGCATCTTTCATATTATCATATTTTATCGCATCTTCCGGACAAACAGCAATACAATGCCCACAGAGAATACACCTTGAACTATTAAAAACTACACTTTCTAGTTTTTCATCTATCGTAAAATTTTTCGTAGGGCAGTCTTTTATACATTCTTTACAATTAGAACACTTTTCATTATCTATTCCAATGATCGGCATAATTATTATTACAAAAGTTTACTCCTTAATATTTTATGTAACCATAGAATTGAAGAATTCAAAATCTGTGTTTAGACAAATTTATCAAAAATCACATATATTTTAAAATAAATGTAATCTATTGATACTAGGGAATTAATCTAATTAAATTGATAATTATAATTAGATTTTAATCTAAGATGAAATTAGGCACTCAGATAAGAAAATTGCAAAAAAAAATTGAAAAAGAAAAAGAGTTTAAGGAAAATTCACTTAATGATCGATCAGGAGGATATCTCTTCATAGATTCTAAAAAAGGCAAAATTAATGAGAAAACAATGAAAAAAAGGTTAGATTTTCTTAAACACTTGTTAAACATGATAAATGAGGGCGCTACAGGCTTTGAGTTAGCTTATGAGGTTGAAAAAAACCAAGAAGTTAAGAAATTGATTTATGATGGCATTTTGTTTTATAATACATTTTTGGAAATAGGTAATAAGAAATTTATAGAATTTCCTGATAAAGTTACCATTGAGTATAAATCATTCAAAACGATTGAAGACACTGAAAAATATATATTTATGGTATGGCTAAAAGATGTAATCGCCTCACTTGAAAAAACAATCCGACCAATGGAAGATTATTCCAAATTTATTGAAGTAAAAAAACTTCAAGAAGCAAAAGAAGAAATGGAAAAATTGCGACTAAATCTTACACATTGTAAAAATTGTGGAGCGCGGATTCTAAGTGAAAAACAGGAATTTTGTGAAGAATGCGGAATAGATATTATGGAAAGTATTTTAAAATAATGCTATTATCATCCCTTTAATTAAATTACTCTGACTATTATTCAGAAATCTGGATTAATCGCGATTATAGTTTCTCTAACTTAATGGTTAGATATTGAGGGTAATAGACAGATTCGTATGAAAATTAGGAGGATTATAAGGCAATTATAACCCTAAAATATTCTAATTCTAGACCACAAGTTTTTAAGGGTGATTTGATTTTAATGTTACGATAACGATATATTGGAAACGATATGTCGATAATCGTAATATTGGTGATTACAATTTTTGGTAAATTGAGAACCGGAGAAATAACAGGTTTAGAGATATTAGTTCTAAAGATAATAAAAAATAATGCCGGAATTACTGGATATGATATAATTCAGAAAATAGCTAGTAAACCGAGAGGATTATGGAGAGGTACCGCAGGATCCATATATCCCATACTAAAGAATCTAGCAGATAAAGAACTAGTCCGGATTGAAGAGATAGATGATACAAAACGACTTAAAAAAGGATATCATATCACAAATGAAGGAAAAGAAGTTCTGAAAAACGCCATAAGGAATAATATTTATCCTAGTATGCATTCTTTTATGGAATCCATATTTACTCTTATTTCAGATCTTCCAAGAGTTAAAAGAAACGTGGAAACAATGTTTTGTAGTTTCCCCCACCACAGGTATATAGAAATTGATGAGAATGATTTATCTCTTAAAAATCAACAACATATTAAAAATGTCATAAAAAGACTTGAGACTTCGAGAATTGACCTTAACCATAGAATAGAAATAATTGATGGTCAAATCGCTAGATACCAATCGATACTTGCTAATATTGAGAAAGAGCGTAAAGAAAAATCTAAGCCTATTGAAATTTACGATGATGACTTGTATTCTTAATATATCAAAATGTTAAATTAAAATAAAATAAGAAATAATTCCAAAAAAAGGAGGAAAAGAAATATGTGTAATGAAAATCCTCATAGTCAGCACCATGGTCCTAAAGGGATGGTTGGATGTTTTCCATTTAATCCTCAACAGATACGTAAAATGAAGCATATGGCAATGCATTTTATGAGAGGTTTAATGGGAAGCCATATACCACATAATATAGAAGATCTTGGAGATAGCTATTTGATTACCGTACCTTTAGCTGGTCGTACTAAGGAAGAAGTTAAGGTTTCTTTAATTAATAAACACCTTAACATTAAAGCAGAGAAGCCGAAGATTCCTGAGAAAGAAAATGTAAAAAAAGAAATAAAAGAACAAGAATCATCTCACGATTGGTGTGGTGCAATTTTCTGGAAAGGATTTACATTTATCGAAGTAGACATGGACATTCCATTGCCAGTTGATGCAGATACGGATACTATAGTCTCAAAAATGGCAAATGGACTTCTAAAGGTAACATTTGGTAAAAAACCACCCAAGAAAATAGATGTAAGCGATAACTAATAAAATGTTTGGCGGAGCGTTTTAGAAGCGCGCAGAGACACTACTTCTAAAGCACCCCAAATAATAATATTTTTTTTTATTTTTTAATATAATCCTTGATCAAATAGTGTCAAATATTAACTAATCCAACCTAAAGTTTATAACAGTGAGGTATATTGTAATATTAATTAAATAAATCTAAATAAAAACTGTAGATTTTTACAATGAAGTTAAGAAAAAATATGGAAGGAGATTCGCGTCCTATTAATTTAGTACTTTTAGCTGTTTCATTTATAATATTTGGAGTTCTAGGTATTGTATTTATGACTCAGATGGATAATACTCTAATTACACGTACTAATAATACTAACACAGTTATAATACTCTAATTACACGTACTAATAATACTAAAATAGTTATAGTATTCTTAGTTGTGATAATCGCTTGGTACGGTGCACTTCCCGCAACAGCTGCCCTATATAATCGATTTGCTCCTCAATTCGCACATGTTTTTGTGAAATTAAGAGATCTCTTCTTTAAAATATCAAGAGGATATAAAAATGAAATCATTGTTCTGAATATGGGGGAGAGAAAGGATATTGGACTTGTTATTCAACTCAAAAGGCTAATATTACCCTTACTTCTTTCAATTTCTGTAGGGTTTTATTGTTATGATGCTTTGACCCCAATATTTGGATATCCTAAATCATTTGGGGCTTTTGGAGGTACTGAATTCTTTAATTTTACGATGGGATATATTTTGTATTGCGTTCTGCCAATGATCTTATCATTTTTATTATTTTCATTTTTCATTTCAGGAAATTTCTTACTTGATGATGCTGGTGTAGTCTATTATCGAGAACATACAAAATATCGTCAACCAGCATATATTGAACCTATAAGTATTTGGGGCCAATCAATTGTAAAAGGAATAGCAGAACTTTCGGCTTTACTTACATTTAGCACCTTTCTTACCTCAGTTGATTTTTCTGGATTCTTCGGAGAAGGTGAACCTTTTATGATGGTTTTTGGATTATTAATTATACTAGTTTTTTTTGTGGGTATCCCATTTTTAACCGCATTTTCTTATGTCCTTCTTGCAGGAGAAGTAATGGAAATGTGTGTGGAGAGTAATGTGCAAAAACTCTATGCTAGAATGGAAAAAGGTGGATACAATACTGAACCACGTGATGCCACAAATATTTATCCCTCAGGTTCCAAACGTTCTGATTCGAAGGAACCCGAAACCGATTAGACAAGTAAAAATAAAAAAAGAAAATTTCAATTTAGAAAACTATTTTTTTTTTTCAATTTTTATAAATATATTTTTTTTAGTAATTTTAGGAATAAAAGCTGGATATTATGGAAAAATTGAAAGTAGGAATAATCGGTTGTGGAAGGATTTTTGACCTTAATGTTCTTGGGTATCTAGATAATGATGATGTAGAAATTGCTTGTCTATGTGATAGCAAGAATAAAAGTGCTACGAATAAAATCAAGGAATTCAATCTGGATTCTAGCACTAATACTTATAGGGATTATAAAGAGATGCTAGATTCTGAAGAATTAGATATTGTAGAAATATTATTACCTCATCATTTACATTGCGATGTAACCCTTTACGCAGCTAAAAAAGTATTGAAAGGGATAAGTGTTCAAAAACCAATGGCAAATACGGTTGAAGATTGTGAAAAAATGATTGATACTTGTAAAAAGAATGATGTCAAACTAAAAGTCTATGAAAATTTTACATTTTACCCTCCAATAATGAAAGCAAAACAATTAATACAAGAAGGAGTTATCGGTGATATAAATTCAATCCATATTAAAACCCTTGAAGCTTTTGGTGGAGGAGGTTGGGAGGTTCCGCCTAGTGCGTGGAGATGGAGATATGATCCGAAAACTTGCGGTGGGGGTTTAGAAGTTGGATCACCATGCGTATTTGATGATGGATTCCATAAATTCTGGCTTGCATTACATTTTATAGAAGAAAAGATAGAAAAAGTCTATTCTTGGATAGATAGAAAAATTATGGATTTGCCTGCTTATTTAATGTGGAAATATAAAATTCCTGAGGATACTGATTGGTTGGTTTCTAAATATGGGACAATGGAATATAACCAATTACCTGATATGTTTTTACCAAGTCCATATTATGCCGAGGAAGATTTTATTTCAATAACAGGTTCAAAAGGAGCTATGTGGATTAATCAAGCAACAGCGGGAGGAAACGTTATGTCCGACTCTGGGCTTTTTCCGGCAATTGTAATATTTAGAGATGGAAAAATTGAATCATATTCAGATATGGAACGAGATTGGAAATATGGATTCATTAATTCTACTAAACATTTTATAGAGGTTATAAAAAAAGCTGGTGATCCCATTTTAACAGGAGAAGAAGGAAAATATACTACTCAATTTGCTTTAGCTGCATTAAAATCTGCTGTGGTAGGGAAAGAAGTGAGTCCAGATGAGATTGAATAGCTTTTAATGTTTCTAACGCAATTTAACTTTGAAGTCTGGCAAGGACATAATGAATAACTTAATTTAATGTCATTAAAAATTTTAAATGGGGACTAATTGTTTTTTTAAATTTAATTTTTAATCAAAAATACAGAGTAAATCATTAATATTTCTTCTGTATTATCGTGGTATTATATACAACTATATATCTTTGTAAGCTTCAAAACATTAACGAAATATGTTTTAAAGAAAAAGGGGTTTAATAAAAAAAATGAAATTAATAACCTGCCATATCCCAGAAGCCTACCTTTCAGGAATAGAAGAATTAGTTAACATGAATTTATATCCCAATCGTTCTGAAGTAATTCGTGTAGCAATAAGAGATTTGCTAAAAACGGAACTTAGTTCGATTTTGAGAAAAGTTAAAGAATAAAGCCACAAACTTTTTTCAAACTTTATTTTTACATAATTCGAGTGTTCTAATTTCTATTTAAATAAGAGGATTTTAAAATTCAAAATTTTATAAGTGTTTTTAATTTCTTTTTATTGATGCTTTATACACACGATGATTTTGATTTCATTGATGCTCACTGCCACTTTTTTCCTCCTCAAATATTTAACGCAATCTGGAACTTTTTTGAAAAAAAAGATATAAATGGTAATACTCAAGGGTGGCCTATTAATTATAAAATGTCTATTGAAGAATTAGTGAGATTTTTAGATGAGCACAATGTAAAAGCGTTTACTACATATAATTATGCACATAAGAAAGGAGTGGCAGATTATATCAATGAGTGGGTAAATGATTTTTGTAAGATATACAAGAATGCCATACCTTTCGGTTCTGTTTGGCCAGAAGATAAAGATCGGGTGCAATATATAACAAAAATCTTCGATGATTATGATTTTAATGGCATTAAAATTCAACCCCTTGTTCAGAATTTTTATGTAGATGACATGAGGATGTATGAAATATATGACCTCATTCTTGACAGAGGAAAATGGCTTTGTGTTCATATAGGAACCGCTCCGTATAAAAATGAATATGTAGGATATAAGATTTTCATTAAATTAATAGAAAAATATCCAAATATGAATATAATTGTCCCTCATATGGGGGCTTTCGAATATAAGAAATTTTTAAATTTAGTAGATAAATATGAGAATCTTTATTTGGATACCACAATGATTTATATACCTGACAATATTTTTCCTGAAAGGAAAACACAGCGTCCTAAACCGGAGGATTTAATCTCATATCAAGATCGAATTTTGTTTGGAACAGATTTTCCAAACATACCTTATGAATATAATCTCTCTACTAAAGGATTGTTAAGTCTAAATTTAACTAAATCCTTTTATGAGAATATTTTCTTCAATAATGCTAAGCGTTTATTTAATCTTACTATAATATAGCTAAACTTATAGCCATTACAAACATTCCTGCCGAGATTCCTAATATTGAAAGATGTTCCTTGCCCAAAGATCGAGACATCGGTAGTAATTCATCTAGTGATATATAAATCATAAATCCTCCTACAACAGATAACATCGCACCTAATAATTCATCACTAATAAAGGGAAAAAGAAATAATCCAACTAAAAGCGCACCTAATGGTTCACTAATTCCTGACACAAAAGACCAAAAGAACGGTTTTACTTTGCTATCATTACAAGATGACACTGTTGCTGCAACCGCTACTCCTTCAGGGATATTATGTAGAGCTATTGCTAATGTTATCAATAGCCCAAGTTCAAATTCCTTAAGAGTTCCTATAAAAGTTGCCATACCTTCAGGTAAATTGTGTATAAAAACACCTAAAGTTACTAATACAGAGGTTTTTCTCAATTGGGTCTGTTGTGAAAGCTGATGATGATGATGCATATGCCGATGTCGGGTTCCATGCCTAAAAAAAACTTCCGATTGATGATCAGTTTTACTAGATAAATCAATATTATCATCTCTACGAGAATCATCTTCATATTCATAATAGTGGGTTATTCCCATATCAATTATAAGCATTATTCCCATTCCTAACAAGAAAAACATTATTCCTATAAAAATACCGTTTGTTTGAATACCCTCCTGTAATAGTTCTACAAATGAGAGCAAGATCATTACACCCGCAGAAAATCCCATAATAAACGAAATAACTTCATTACTGGGTTTTCCTAAAAAAAAAGCAAAAAAGCTTCCTATTGTTGTTGATATTCCTGCAATCATGCTCAATAGCAAAGCTAAAAATATAGGTTCCATTTTTCAAGCAAATATTATGTTATAAATAAAGTAATAAGATATCTTATAATTTTAAATTTTAGAAATTTAGATATGTCTAATTTATGTTATTATAATATCCTATATAAACATTATCATATTGTTTACTTTAAGGATTAACATTGGAATATAGAAATTTAATATAGAAATCTATGTATAATAGGATAGGATAAGTTAAATTAACACAGAATTCTATTTTGATGTTTCTTGATGGTTTTATCAAAATAATGTTACTATTTATAATATTAATTCATTTTTGTATTTATCGCTAGAATTTACTATTTAAGATGATAATATGAGAAAGGTTCGTGATGCTGATAAGTTGTTTTATTATGAAAGAAATTTTGTGACTTTAGATGGATTATGGATGTTAGAAATAGAGAAGGAAGTAGGTTGGGACACAGCTCTAAAAATAGATGTTACAGTTTGGACAAGGTTATTTAAAATTATTATTCGAAGACTTAAAAAATACTTAAATATTGAGACAAATACTTTAAACGATTTAGTTGAAATTCTTACATTTCGATGGTCAATAGAGGGGTGGAAATATGAAGTTAACGCGATTTCAGACTCAGAAGTAATTATTGAGGTTAAGCAATGTCCTTATAAGTCCTCTATGGATAGAAATGAAAGTCGTTATGATAAAATACCTTTGATATGCAAAAATATGTGTTTTCCTTTTTATAAAGCAGCTTTTGAAGATTTCAATCCAAAAATTATATTTAAAAGAGAAAAAGCAATGGGGCTAGGGGATAATATATGCACCTTTCATTTTAAGCTTGAGGAGAATTTAGACAATGTTTAATAGGGTACAAAATTGGAATTATATTGATATCCTAAAAATTTTGCCGGCAATAGTACTTGCCATTGTTATTTTTTATTTTTCTTCTTTAGGAATCCTTAACCAACAACTCCGTCTAAATTCACATCATTAATTCTTAATCCTTTACTACATATCTGTGAGTTTGGGGTTCTATCTTTCTTAATTTTCTTTGGATTATATCCTAAAGTAAAATCTATTTGTCTAATCTCTCTTTCAATTTTGTATGCGTTTCTTAATGAGATCCACCAATATTTTGTGCCTTATCGATATTTTGATATTTATGATATTGTTCTTGATATAGTAGGAGTAATAGTGGGATATTTTGCTTTTTTTTTTTGGCATGGTAAAGGAGAGATTTAGAAATACTACTTTGAAATAGAAAGAAATCTATTTATAAACATTCTCGAAAAACTTAATTCGTTTTTTAACATCAGAAATAATCATCTTTTTTTCGTTTTCTTTAATTGAATAAAGGTTAAATATTGAATCATCAATTTCTTTTATTACTTGACGAATATTTTGAGTTATAACACCCTCATTATCCTTGAATAACTTATTGATGATCTTAACATTCTCTGTGAGTTTTAGTTTTAATTGGTCGGGTGGGTTTACGATTGGAAGATGTCTTATCATGTATTGATTTAAATTAATTGTTGTATCTTTTTGATTGTTGATGGCATAAATACAGTAGAATTGTATTAAGCTAGAATTTAAAACAGCACTCAAGTATTGTAGTTCCTTAATATCATCGTGGAGTAAAGAATAAATCGAAGATGTAAAACATACATTATTGTTGGTATAAATAGTTTCAGGGATTATATTATTATGCTTAATTAACAATTTTGGATTAGTATAGTATTCGAAATTATTACCTTTTAAAGAATTGGCATTTATTTCTTCCAGATTGACAGATTTATTTCGTTTAATATAATAATAGTTAAAATCATTCCGTGCGCTTAGGAAAAGGCAAGAACCACTTGTATCACGTCTTAATTTCTTCCTAATTATGATTAGACCTTTATCTTCTTCACCCCTAATTAGTTTGGGGAATTTTATTGGATTAAGGTAATTTAGATCACCTATCCTTTCAATCTTGCTGATAAGTTTAAAAATGAAAGGATCTGGTTTAATTCTAATACGATTTAATTCAATTGTGGGTGAATTACAATAAGGGCAATCCTTCCTATTCGTATATACATATAACTTTTTGGATTTTAAATTCATAGGACATTTGATGTTATAACAGATTTTTAAAGAATCTACTTCTTGATTCTTATAAGAGTTTATCAAATTTTTAGGGAATTCATAAATATTAAGAGTTTTACTATCGTTTTGATTCTTCTTTTCATAGAGAATTATCTGAACTTCATTCGTGGCGTTTTTAAATAATTTTGACCCGATATCAAAGATTTTTACGATGTTAGCTTCTGATAGTAGCTTATTTCTAAACTTAATATATCCTTGCCTTAGAAGAAAACTTTTTGGTACTAAGAAACCAATAATATTATCTGTCCAATCTAAAGCTTTTAGTAAAAATGTACAGTAAATATCTTGATAAAAGATTTCTTGTCCTTTTAGAAGTTCTTTCTCATAGTTTTTTAAAATATTTCCATATGGAGGATTTCCAACAATTATATCATATTTACTCAAATTTGATTTTATAAGGCTATTTTCTGATTTAATATTACTCCTTAATTGAGATAATATTTCTGAAACATCTGTACTCCCTTCTTCAAAATACCACTGAATCAGTTTTAGGATCGATAATTCAACAGCATATTCATTAATATCATACCCATATAGATTTTTTAATAAGTCTTTCTTGATTTCAATATTAGTGCCTTTTGGATTTAACTTTTTGATTATTTCAAATAATAGAACAGCTGAACTTACTAAAAATGCTCCAGATCCGCAAGCAGGATCACAAATTGAAGTATTTAATAAGGTTTCATAAATTTTTTTTCGAAAATTCAAATTTAATTTAAAAATATCCTCATAATTTTGAATTTCTATTAAATTTTTGTTGTTAAGGTTAAGGTTTTTGTTGAGAAAGAGGAGCAGGGCTTCCTTAATTATAAATTCTGTAATATTTTTCTTAGTGTAATACACGCCTTCTTTCTTGCGCTTTTGATAATTTTTTAAAAATATTTCTTCATATTTATCAATTGAGGAGAGGAGATTTAGTAGTTGTTGGATATCATTCGTTTTTATACTTTTATCAAGCAAATCTATAAACTTATCATAACTTATTTTTTGTTCCATTTTATAGCCAAAGTATTACAAGAAATAATTTCAATAATTTATAATTAGAAAAATTTAATCTAATCTTACATTCAAAGATTTTGAAATCTTATTATATAACTCCTTTATTTTTCAATTTAAAATATTTTGTTGTTTATTCAGTATTTTCTTTACATTTTTATAGTTAATATTACTTTATATTATAGAGACTATGACTGATAACGAGGAAGAAAAGGATTATCATGGAGTTGCTCCAATTAGATCAATCGTTAAGGAAATGAAGAAACATTATGATCGCGATTCCAAGGATTGGAGAGTCTTAGGTTCAAAAGATAGAGATGGCAACTTAGATACGATTATTTCAAAGAAACCAAACTATTATTGGTTGAAATCAAAACAGTTGAGCCCATTCTCAGCATTATCAATGGGCACTGTGGTTAGGAATCTTGATAAAGATATTGATGAAAAAATAGGAAAAAAGATGTCTCCAAATGACATGCTTAGATTCTTTGGGATGGTCGTTCCAATAAAAGAAAACAAAAGTGTTATAGCATCTGGGATTGAAAAATTTTCACAAGAAAAAGGAGATTACCTAAAGAAAATAATTAATGAGAGAGATGAAAATCTCGGACACCAGCTTCGTCGTAGAGTCGATGAGGCTTTTACTAAAAAGCATACTCAGAGAAAAAATTTATATATTTAAGTTTTTAAATTTTTTAAATTCAATTTTAAACCTTTTCTTTTAAGATATTAAGCTGATCTTTACTTTTTATTATTGGTAAATTAGCTGAGTATTTAGCTGAATTGCTAATTAATTCAGATATGATAGAATTCATTTGTTCATTTCCTGATTTACCTTCAAGAGTAGTTGCGAACTCTTTCAATAATGGAACTTTTAAATCCTCAACATAGAATGATACTCCTTTTTCAACTTCCTCAAGGAGAAATTGAAACGATAAATCCGCATTTCTTTCGGTTTTGAAAAGAGGTTCATCTGGATCTTCAAAAGTGTAGGAAATTTCAATCCAACGATCATTATCTGTGGGTATCATTCCAAAAATGTAATCACTTGTATACAGCCAAAAAGGTGTTCCTTTATCATAGGATGAATCCACTATTGCTTTAAATTCTTCACTCATACTATATCATTCCTCTTAGTTTATATTAAACTTTGATTAATTAAGAAGATTTTTCTAATTTTATAATTTTAAAATTTCTATTTTAATCTTAGCTTTTAGAATAAATATATTAAAAGAATTTTAAATAAAAGAATAATTGAAAAATAGTATGCGGAAACTAGAATATGAACAAATAATTTCTGAAATTCAAAATTGGATAAGAGATTATTGTAAGTCTGCTAATGCTGATGGAATTGTTGTTGGGATAAGTGGAGGTATTGACAGTGCTGTAACCTCAACTTTATGCGCTAATGCAGTAGGAAAAGATGCCGTAATAGGATTAGGTTTACCTTGTTTATCAAATCCTAAAGATTTGAGTGATGCAAAATTGTTAGCGACCCATTTAGGGATAGAATTTTTAATCTTTGATCTTTCATCAGTTTATGAAGAAATCATAAAAATTACTGAAAATAATATTGAATTAAATAAAATCGCAACAGCAAATTTAAAAGCTAGGTTAAGGATGGTTACATGGTATTTTGTAGCACAATCTAAGGGAACTTATTTGATTGGAGGAACAGGAAATAGAACTGAATTAGCAATTGGGTACTTTACAAAATATGGAGATGGTGGGGTTGATATCGAACCTTTGGGAGGTCTTTATAAATGTGAAGTAAGAGAAATTGCAAAAAAACTGAATATACCCGAAAATATCATTAATAAACCACCCTCTGCAGGATTATGGGAAGGGCAAACAGATGAGGGTGAAATAGGTATGAAATATGATTTATTAGATGAAATCCTATATAGGATAGATTATAACTTAGATTTAAATGATTTCAATAGCAATGATTTGGAAAAAGTTAAGAAAATGATGAAAGCATCACAGCATAAACTAACAATGCCTCCAATTTATAAAATAGGATAAACCTGAAGAAGATTAAATGTTTTTTACATACTTGCTATTATCCTTCTTATTCTGTTAATTCGAGAAGTTATTTCTTCTAATTTACTACTCAGATCATCATTACGATTTTTATACTCAAAATCATCAATAGACCCCATATTATAACTCTTTTCAATCTCTTTAAAATTTTTTTCCAGTGAGTATCTTCTTCCTTCAAGTGCTATTAATTCTTGATAAAGAAGATCTTTATCTTTAGGTAATTCTTCGAAACTATTTGAAGTAATTTCTTCTTTTGAGTCTATTTCTGGCTCATCAACACTAAAATCCACGAAATCAATAGCGTCAGATTCTTTTTTTTTCTTTTTCGCTTCTTTTTTCTTTTTTTCCTTAATAGGTTCTAAACTAGTTAATTCTACTGTCGTTGAAATCGTCTCAACTGTTTTATTTCCAACTGAAGAAAAAACATCAAATAATTCCTTCCCGCTTGACTTAATTTCTTCAGTCTCGATTTCTTCTACACTCACAGTTGTAATTTTTGGCTTTTTAGGAATAAAGGGTGTTACTACTTTTTGTTTTTCTGATTCTTCCTCAACAAGAGAAGCTTCGGTAACTATTGGAATTTTTTTTGATTCTTCAGTTTTATGTTCGATACCTTTTTCTTCTATTACTTTAGGAACAGTTTCTTGTTCATCAAGTATATCTAAAATTGACGCAAATTCTTTAGTTGAATCTATACTAATTTCTAATGGGGTAATATCTGGAGAAGGTTCTAATTCTTCAAGAATATTTAAAACCGATTTTGCCTCCTCGTGCATTTCTTCATATATTTTCGGTTTTTCCTCAAAGGGGGGAGTAGGTCTTATTTTTTCTATTTCTTTCTCTATTTTTGCTTGAACATCTTCGATTGACTTTACTCCTACTGTTTCTTTTCGTTTCTCAACCTCGATTTTATTTGGTGCTTTAACTTGAGGTATCACATCTGGCTTTTTAATGGGAGGGATTTTTATTTTTGGTGGAGGTAGTTTTACATCTTTTTTAGGTGTTATTTTTTTAACGATTCTTTTTGGTGTAGTCTGTTTAAGAGCTTCATCTTTAACTTCTATTTCATGCTGTAAAAAGTCAATTTTTTGTTTAAGGTTATCAATTTCACCCTTAAATTTATCAGATACTTGATCTACAATTTCATTAATATCAATTTTCACTGAATCCAAATCTGATTGTGCTTGTTTCCTAAATTCCTCTTTTCTTTCCTCTTTTTCTTCAATTATTGGTATTTCTTCAGTGATATTAATAATTTTCTTAATATCTCCGGGTAATTCCGACTCTGTAAACCATAAATCAAGTGTATCCCAAGTTTCTAATTTAGTAAGAGTCTCTTCAAACAAACGCATGTTTGCTTCAACTTGAAAGGCGTTTAATTCTTTTAAATGTGCTATTTTTTCAATTAGGGTTGTTCGAGCTTCAATTTCATCGTCTGGACTCGGTTCTCCTTGGGTCAATAACAGATAAATCTCTTTAATTTCTTGAATTACGGTATTAAACTCTTCTTCTTCGCTCATAAAGGACTACTTGATTTATTTTTTTTTAATCTCAGCAAAATATTTCTCTTTAAATATTTAAAAACTTTTCGCCAATATATTTTTTTGTGAAGTTCAATATAATTATTGTCTATAAAACTGATTTAAGGTTCTGTTCAAAATTCATTTAATTCCATAAATGTCGAAAATTTGGTTTTTTATTAGAGTTTTTTAAATAGGTAATATTTCATTCGGTATAGAATCAACGCATAAAATCATAGTCATAATTTCTAGAATGCAAAATAAAAAGAGATATAATATTTATCTTACAAAATGAAAGAAAAACTTGTGTAGATAGAAAAATGATCACTAAACAAAAATTTGGTAATACTGGGCATTTAAGTACACGAACTATTTTTGGTGCTGCAGCTCTGAGTAATGTAACTCAAGATGAAGCGGATGAGACACTCGAAGTGCTCCTAAAATACGGAATCAACCATATTGACACAGCTGCTGGCTACGGAGAGTCAGAATTACGCATTGGACCTTGGATGGAGAAGTATCGTAATAACTTCTTCCTTGCCACAAAAGTATTTAGACGCCGTTATAAGGATGCGATTAAACAGATAGAACAATCACTTGAACGTCTGCGAGTTTCTACAATAGATTTAATACAACTACATAATTTAACAGATCCAAAAAGTTGGGAGAAAGTGATGGGCGAGAATGGAGCCTTAAAAGCCCTTGTTGAAGCACGTGAACAAGGAATGGTAAAATATATAGGGGTGACAGGTCACGGCTACGGTGTTGCTGAAATGCATTTGCGTAGCCTTGGGCGTTTTGAATTTGATTCAGTTTTATTACCATATAATTACGTGATGATTCAAAATTCTAAATATGCTGCTGATTTTGAGAACCTGTTGAAATTGTGTAAGGATCGTGGTATAGCGGTTCAGACAATAAAATCTCTTGCACGACGTCCTTGGGGTGATAAAGAAAGAATCCGATCTACATGGTATGAACCTTTTGAGGATCAAACCAATATTGATCGTGTAGTTCATTGGGTTTTGAATAGAGAAGCGATTTTCCTTAATACGAGCTCTGATATTCATCTCTTACCTAAAATATTAGATGCCGCTAATCGTTTTACAATTGGTCCATCTGAAGAAGAAATGCAAATAAAAGCCAGCCAGTTAGGAATGGCTCCGATCTTTGATGGAAGGTCCCTTATTCTTTAATAAATATTTGATGGTTTATATGAGAAGAGAAATCAGGATACCAAAATATCAATTGGAAAATATAATCAAGGTATACAATTTAGATTTTGAAGATAAGAAATTGCTTTTCCAAGAATTTAACAATTTTATACCCCAAACATCGGTCAGACATTTTATAAAAGAAATTTCAAAAAGAACGAAATTTCCAGTGGACTTGCTTCAGAATTTTTTTTGGTTCTCTCATGATATGTATATTCTATTCTTGGAGAATGGTGAATCTTACTCAGAATTTTTTAATAATATAATAAAACCTCATATAGAATATGAGTATCCCGAAATAAAAGAAAATGTAGAAAATTTCGAGGACTTGGAAAAGTTTTTCTCGCATTTGATAAACTTGATCGATTTTGAATATTTTAAAGTCCGTAACTTAGATGGGATCAACCAGATTAATATTGGATTTTCTAATATTGTTAGTTTATATATATTTAATATAAATAATAATGTTGTTCTCATTGATGCGGGGTATTCCATGCAATATTGGAAAAATGCTTTCTATAAAGCATTAAGTGAATTAAAAATAAACCTTAAAGAAATTGATTACTGTATTATTACGCATGAACATCCAGATCATACGGGGCTTGTAGCTGATCTAAAGAGAGCAAATCCGGAAGTAAAAATTTGTCTGCACAAAATCGCCCATGAGCTTGCCAAATTAAGATTAAAACTATATATTAACAATAGTATAGAAGAAACAGCAAAAAAAAGGGGAAATTTACTAATTAAATATGGACTCCCTAAGGAAGAAGTCGATTTAATGATTCAACCGTTTGGTATGGGATTTGATTATGTTGAGCCTAATTTATTACTTAATGATAATGATAAAATCGTGGATGGTGAATTGCAAATCATACATTCTCCAGGGCATTCAGTGGGTCATATTTGCGTATATTACCCAAGAGAGGGAATAATATTCTCAGGAGACCATATATTGAGCAAAATCACCCCCCATTTGGGTACCCTCGCAATTCCGGGTGCAAGTGAATTTAACAAGAAAAACAACTTCGAAAATATCTTAGAACACTATCTTAGATCTCTAGATCGAATCGATAAACTAAATTCCAAGATAATATTACCTGGACATGAACAAATTATTTACTATCCACACGAGAGAATTACCGCCATTAAAAATCATCACCAGAATCGGCTTTTTGATATTTCAAGAATTATTAAAAATAATCCAATGCCCCCTTTCCAAATTGCTCTTAACCACTTTGGGGATGATTTGGACCAGATGAATAAAATCCTTGCAATTAGTGAAACTCTAGTTCATCTAGACTATTTAGAATTCCAGAATATAGTGCATAAAATAGAGAAAGATGGAATGGTACTTTATTGGTCGGAAAAACCATGGAAAAAAATTAAATATAAATAGAATTTAAGGAATAAAAATTTAAAATATTTGTTTATCATGAAAATAAGTAATAATTTTATGGATGTAACAGATCCGGGAATCGCAGTACTTACTGGTGCGAGTTCAGGAATTGGAGAATCATTTACACGAATTTTGGGCTCTCAAGGGTTTGATTTGGTTATTACTGCTCGAAGAAAAAACAGGTTAGAATCCCTCGCTTCAGAATTGGAGGAAAAATATGGCATCAACGTTGAAATCGTTCCAGGTGATCTTTCCCAAACCGAATTCATGGAAGAGTTTGCATCGTATATCGAATCAATTAAAAATCTTGATGTACTAGTCAATAATGCAGGATTTAGTACTTTGGAAAATTTTATTGGTAAAAATTCCAAATCTAATGTTTTTATGAAAATGATTAATCTTCATTGTGGGGCAACAACTCGTTTAATGCATGCAGCACTAAAACCGATGCAAAAGAAAGACAGAGGAGTAATTTTCAATATTTCTTCTATCGCTTCAATGATTTTACACGGTTCCCGAGAACCAATGTATCATTCAACGAAAGCATTTATTTCAGCTTTCACAGAAATGGTGCAACTTAAACTAAATTTTATTAAATCAAAGGTAAAGCTTAAAGCCATTTGTCCAGGTAATACCCACACGGAAATCTTTGGCCCTGCAGCAATTGCTACTCCTGGAAAGTTTGGTGGACCTATGACCCCTGAAGAAGTCGTAAATATTTCTTTAGATTCGTATAAAAACAAAGATGTCATAGTAATTACAGGAGATCACAATATCGAAGAAGTTGTGGAATGGAAGGAAATAAATTATAAAAAAAATGGCAGATATTTTTCAAAAAACTTCACAAAATCAGGTTTGTATAAAGAATTATAATTCAGCTATTTTTCATATATTTTTAAAATACTAAAATATCTACAGAATGATTACTGATGCCAATTGAACCAAAATTAGCTGCAACAGTAATTTTATTACGTGCCTGCTCATCAAATTCAGGATCTGACGATGAATGCGAATTTGAAGTATTTATGGCTAAAAGACATAAAGACACTAAATTTATGAGTGAACACCATGTATTCCCTGGTGGCGCTCTTGATGATCAAGACTTAACTAAAGAGTCAAGAGCAAGATTAATTGGGATTGATGATGATGTTATTGCTAACTTAACAGAAATATGTGAACATCCCGCAAATCTTTGGATTATTGCAATCCGGGAATTATTTGAAGAAACAGGTATTTTAATTGCGACTAATAAAGCAGGAAAATCACCCGAAAAAATTGAAATAAAACCAAAAAAATTAAGAAAACATCAAAAAAATCTTCAAAAAAAAAGGAAAACTATGACAGATGTTCTGACTAAAGAAAATCTTTATTACGCCGCAGAATATTTAAAGTATTTCGGAAGATTGATAACTCCTAAAGTATCCCCCATTAGATTTGATACCCAATTCTTTTTATGCGAGTTTCCTCAAAATCAGAATATTAATTTATTTAGGGATGAGTTAACAGAGGGATTATGGGGATCCCCAAAACAAATCTTAGAGAATTTTGCAAAAAAGCAAATCAAATTGATATTCCCTCAATATTCTACACTTCAACGGCTTAGTAAGTTTAAAACCATCCAAGAGGTATTTGAGAATTCTAAAAATATATCTAGTCAAAATCGATTGAATGATTTCCAGTAAATTCTTCATTATAAAAATAGTTCGAAATAATTAATTGTTGGAAATGCATCTTAAAACTTAATTATATGAATTAAAGGATAGTTTTTATTTAGGCTCCGATTACATAATTATTAAGGTGTTTAAGCATGACAATAAAAACAAATATAACTGAAATGTTTGGAATTAAACATCCAATCGCAAGTGCCGCAATGGGTCCCTTTAGAACAACCGAATTAGCGGTGGCAGTCGCAGACGCAGGCGGACTTGGAATGATTTCACATACAAACGTATCTATGGAGGGGTATGAAAAAAATTACCTCGAGGCAATGAAGAAAAATCTTGATTATGTTGTTGAACATACTGATGGAATTTTCGGTTTCAATGTAAGGACATCCAGACTTGAAGTAACTGCTGATGAGTTGATTTCAGAAACTTCAAAGTATATAATGGCAAATCCTAAATTAAGAGAACAATGCTTATATGCGCTCACCAGTGCAGGTTCAGCAAGAAGGATGCCCCAGAACAAGAATTTCCAGAAATTAAGGGAAAGTACGGAGATTAAACATTTCCATGTTGCTCCTGCGCTTTGGCTAGCTGATAAGTGTGTCGCAGCGGGATGTGACGGGCTTGTTGTAACAGGATTCGAAGGAGGAGGCCATCAATCATATGAAAAAGTTGGGAGTTTGGTTTTATTACAGCAAGTACAACAAAAACATCCTGATATTCCAAAAATAGCGTGTGGTGGATTTGCTACAGGAGCAGGTATGGCTGCAGCTTTAGCTCTCGGTGCAGGGGGAATTGCGATGGGATCGAGATTTATTGCATCAAAAGATAGTGAATTTCATGAAAACTACAAGAATGTGGTACCACCCGCAAAAGCTTCAGATACAATTATTAGAACAGGAAGTCTAGGAACCATCAGGTATTGGAAGAATAAATACGCTCTGTCAAAAGGTTTAGTAAAAAGTAAGGAAGAAAAAATGGCTGAAGAAAAAGAAAGGGAAGAACACCGCGCTGCTATATCGCAGGAAGATCTTGCTGAAGAATTAAGAAAGGACGCAAAAGCTGCTTTTGCAGCTTATCAAGGTGATATGGAAAACGGTGGAGTTTTATTAGGGCAAAGTATAGGAATAGTAAACCAAATTGAAAGTGTTTCGGATATTATTGAGAGAATTGTAAAAGAGGCAGAAATATCTTTAAAAAAAGCAATAACATTTATAGATTAGGTATTTTATCTACTATAAGTTTTTTTTAAACTATTATTTATGTTCATCCGAAAAGAATTTCAATCATAAAAGGATAGTTTTATTTAGTGTGTAATTCAATTAGAATAGAAGGTGATGTGTTTTGACAATAAAAACAAATATTACCGATATGTTTGGTATAAAACATCCAATCGCAAGCGCTGCGATGGGCCCTTTCCGAACAACCGAATTAGCAATAGCGGTCGCAGAGGCTGGTGGACTTGGTATGATTTCTCATGCAAACCAGTCTATGGATGGTAGGGAAGTAAGCGCTATAACCGCGATGAAAAAAAATCTTGATTATTTAGTGGAGCATACTGATGGGATTTTTGGTTTCAATATAAGAACTTCAAGACTTACAGTAGATTGCGATAAGTTGATCTCTGAAACCGCAAAGCATATAATGGGAAATCCTAAATTGAAAGAACAATGCCTATATGCACTCACCAGTGCAGGTTCAGCAAGAAGAATGCCCGAGAACAAGGATTTCCAGAAATTAAGGCAAAGCTCGCAGATTAAACATTTCCATGTTGCTCCTGCGCTTTGGCTAGCTGATAAGTGTGTCGCAGCAGGATGCGACGGGCTTGTTGTAACAGGATTCGAAGGAGGAGGCCATCAATCATATGAAAAAGTTGGTGGTTTGGTTTTATTACAGCAAGTACAACAAAAACATCCTGATATTCCAAAAATAGCGTGCGGTGGATTTGCTACAGGAGCAGGTATGGCTGCCGCTTTAGCTCTCGGTGCAGGAGGAATTGCGATGGGATCGAGATTTATTGCCTCCAAAGATAGTGAATTTCATGAAAACTATAAGAATATTGTCCCACCGGCTAAAGCTCAAGATACCATTATCAGGACTGGAGGATTAGGAACCATCAGACTCTGGAAAAACAAATTTGCTCTGGCAAAAGGTTTAGTAAAAAGTAAAGAAGAAAAAATGGCTGAAGAAAAAGCATTGACAGATCACCGTTCTGAGATATCACAGGAAGAACTTGCCGAAGAATTAAGAAGGGATGCAATTGCAGCTTTTGCAATTTTTGATGGTGATATTGAGAATGGCTACGTTTTGTTAGGACAGAGTATAGGTGCCATAGACCAAATCGAGAGTGTTGCAGATATCATTGAAAATACTATAAAGGATGCGGAAAAAGCATTAAAAAACGCTATAACATTTGTGAATTAGTTCTACCTTCTCTCTCTAATATTATTTTTTTTTTAATTATTAACCTAACTTCATATAAAGAAAATTTCATCTATATATCTGTTTTTTCCCTATTCAAGAAGATGAATTATTATAAAAAAAAAAGAAAAATATTTAGCGTTTAATGAGCTCGTAAATTCTATTGTTAGAGCCATGTACATTAATAACATCAAATCCGTTTTTGGTACAGTATTCTTCGATGTATCCTAATGCACTTGAAAAAAAACCTTTTTTCTCAAGCTCCATTTTCTCTATGCCAGAAGATTTAGCATGATACATAGTATGGTTCAAGAGATTAATTGTGATTGTTTCAATTTTCATTTTTTTTGGGACCATTTTTTTGTATATATTGTATTTTGAATTTATCTCTTTTAATTATTTCAGTGTTAATTATTTATATTGTTTAATTTCTCAAAAGACTTTTCATTGAAATCAGGTTCTGAATTTATCTTTCTATTAAAACAAAAAACATAATTAAAGATAGAAAAAGAAAAAATTATTTGATTATTTACGCTACAATGGCATAAGAATTCCCCAGCACTACGGTGTTATCCTTTCTCACCTGAATAATATAACGTCCATTATCCTTCCAGCCTTCGGTTATAAGAGTTTCTCCAGGAAACACGACACCTGTAAATCTTGCACTGAATTCTTTAAAGCGAGAAACATCCTTATCACATAGTTCATACAAAATAGCACGTGTAGCAATCCCGTATGTGCATAAACCATGAAGGATTGGTTTTGGTTGGCGTGCCATTCTAGCAAAATTCGGATCTATGTGTAGAGGATTAAGATCTCCATTTAATCTATAAAATGCTGCTTGATTTGTACTGGTCTGATAAGAACTACTAAAATCTGGTTCTACACCCTCGGGAGGAATTAAGGGCTCAGTTTTTGGTCCTGGGTCCCCACCGAAACCTCCTGAACCAGCAACGAAATATACATATTTTGTATCAAATATATGTTCGCCTTCTTCTGAATGTCCGGATATTTTTATATGTATTACAGCAGCTTTACCTTTATCATATATATGGTCTATGACTCCTTTTGTATTTATTTTTCCATCTGGATTAAAAGGCATATAAAGACGAATCAATTGCTCACCATGTAATAATCGAACAAAATCAGTTCCTTTTGGGAAAATCATTCCGCTACCTGCTACTATCGTTGCAAAACTCGGAAACACTTTCATACCACCTTGTGCTCTCTCATAAACAAAGGATAAATCTTCTGCTTGTGCACCAACACACAAATTATACAAAGCACTCATTTTCCAATCATACTCAAATGTTCCCTCTCTCGTTTGTCCTACTGAATCTAAATCCATTTTTGACATAATAACCAACTCATTTTTTTATAATAAAATATCGTTAAAATAATTTACTTGATTATTATAATTTACCATGATACTATTTTATTTGAAAGTATCTAATTTTTAGTTCCAAATCTAAAGCTTAAATTTATACTGGAATAAGAAAGTTCTATATTTTATTTATGTAAAATTGAAAGGAATTTTCATTGAAATCAGACGCTGAATTTACCTTTCTATTCTAATTTCACAGAAAATTGGGACAAAATTTAGGAATGCTATAAATCTAAATAAGAAATTGTAAAGTCAAAACTTACTATTAAATAATATATTGCCTTAATTTTTCTTCAAGACGATATATAAGATTTTGATGAAATCAGAGTGAAATCACCTCGAAAAATAAAAACAATAATTCTAATAATATTAGGAATCCTTTTCGCTTTTATAGCTATTCTTACTAAAAATCCAAGGTTCATTACCAGTGAATTCAAACACGATAATTTAAAAGTCACAGCCATATCAGGAAAAATACATATTGACGGTAATTCTGGTTGGGCTGCATTTAGAGCAGCAGGGAATTGTACAGGTAACGGCACTTATGCTGTACCATATTTTATAGAAGATTTGATAATAGATGGCGAAGGTATAGGAAGTTGTGTCTTAATTGAAAACTCGGATGTATATTTTAGGATTGAAAATTGTACGTTTTATAACGCTGGAGTGGTTAGTCCGAATGCGGGTATTCAATTAAGCAATGTTACTAAAGGAAAATTAATTATAAACAATTGTTCATTTAGCTTTTCTGGGATAAATTTAGATAATTGTGTTAATA
Source organism: Candidatus Hodarchaeota archaeon (assembly GCA_048886685.1). Classification (GTDB taxonomy): domain Archaea; phylum Asgardarchaeota; class Lokiarchaeia; order Sigyniarchaeales; family SOKP01; genus Loki-b32. Next base: position 9,506 of record JBHLKM010000025.1, on the reverse strand, counting down.
ATACCATTTCAGGAAATACTGTACATAACAATAATTATGGGTTATATTATATGGCTGCTGATAACAACATCATTTCGGGAAATACTGTAAATAACAATAGTTATGGGATATATTATATAGTTGGTGATAATAACACCATTTCGGGAAATACCGCAAATAACAATAGTTATGGGATATATTATAGGTTTGGTAAAAATAACACCATTTCAAGAAACATCGTAAATCAAAATTATAATAATGGGATATATCTAGAATACTGTGATAATAGCACCATTTCGGGAAACACCGTAAATGAAAATTATGATAATGGGATATGGTTAAGTCATAGTAAGTATAATATAATCTCGGGAAACACCGTAAATGAAAATTATAATAATGGGATATGGTTAAGTCATAGTAAGTATAATATAATTTCGGGAAACACCGCAAATAACAATACTTATTATGGGATTTCTTTATCCTCAAGTAATGACAATATTGTTTCTGGAAATGCTTTGTTGAATAATGATAAATGTATAGTAGAATATAATTGCCAAGGAAATGAATTTAGTGATAACGGTGATTGTACTTATGGAGAAAGAGATGGAGAAAAGCCTATTCCAGGATACAATCTCCTCTTTCTGGTTGGCATTCTATCGGTTGCTGTAATCCTTATAAGTAAAAAGCTAAAGAAATCCTAAAATCTAATCAAAAACCTTTAAAGTTTTTTCAAAGGAATTTTCATTGAAATCAGACGCTGAATTTACCTTTCAACACTTTCATCTTAGAGTATTTAACCAGCTGAGATTAGTCCAATTTAGTCTGGAATACGTAAATATATTTTAATTATTTCAGCATTATTTTTTGAAGTTCAATATTTTTTCTGATAATTTCATCTTGAAAAAGAGGATTGGAAAATGAGATTTGGCAAGTAAAATTTATTGAACCTTGAGATTGAATTATAAATTGATATTCCCTCTCTAATCGCTCATGCAGATCGGGAGATTTAATTCGTTTTTCTTGTGAAATAAGTATAATTCTGTTCTTCGGCTTCCATATTAATTCAAACTCAAAATCTTGGACAACATCATTACTCTGATTTTCAATTTCTAGAGTGAATTCTAACAAATCATTTTCTATAGTATCAATCGTATTAAACTTCAGATACTTGAGGATATATTCAGAGATCATATCTGAAGCAAACTCGTCAAGCCTACGTATACCCTCATAGACCTCAAGGTTTTTAATTAGCTTACCTACGTTTTCTATGACTTCTGATAAAGTATAAGGCGTTTTATTGCGTTCTTCTGAGGTTAGAACATTTAATCCAAAGATATACGAAAGCAAAAAAGTTTTGAATTTTAATCGCTCCATTTGAAGCTCTTTTGATAAATCGTGTGCTTTTGAAAACACTCGAAAGTAAAAGTAATAGCGTTTATTATATTTCTCTTCAGTATAGAAAACATGTGCATCAGTGTTTACATTGAATATTTCACATGATGTTATAAATAATTGGATGACCTCAAGCAAAGATAAAGAAATTCGATAGCGATTAAGTAATTTTAGCATGGTGCAATAGTTTTTCAGCAACACTAATAACTTTTTCTTCGATTTTATATGAGGAAGAGATGAAAGCGATAATTCCAACTCTTTCGTTAAATTAAATTTTTTATCTTGAATTGAAAGATCATAGGATGTGAGTTTTAATTCCTTTATTTTATCTATGAATTGTAGATTAAATATCGTAGTAAGGAGAAGTGCTAAATCATGTAATATATTCTCATTTATGCTTTTTTCTGATAGCAGAATAGATTGTGTGAGATAGGAGTAAAACCACTCAACAACGGCTATAAATTCAAGATAATTTTTATTGATTAGTTCAAATGGGATATGGAATTCTTTTCTAACTCTCTCACATCCGAGTTTTCGACTTAAATTTAATGGCAATTCTTTTTTTACCAAGACGGTGTAAGGATATTTATGGTAAATTCCTAATGCATTGCTGATATGGTGATGAATTTTATTGAATTCTCGTCGAGCTATTAGCGCATCGTCAATAATTTCTATTCGTTCCTTTTTAGGAAGCTGATATTTTGCGATAGTAGATTTATCTAGCTTTTTTAGAAATTTTGGTGTTGGTACATAATTCTGAACGCCCACTCGTTCTCCATTGCGATTGAAGAAATAAATCCTCAAAGTATCTCCATAATCAGATACAATAATAAAGACAATTGGTCCAATAGTTCGAATTTGAAGTTCAGGTAGTACGCCTAAAGACAATACACTTTTACTTTTGACTCGTAAGACCTTCACTGATTTAGGTCGCTTTTCCTTATATTCCCAATTGGCAAAATGTACCACTTTTTTAAAGGCGTTTCGTATTTCCATCAGTATTTAATGAAGATCTTTTATAATAATCAAGATTATAATAGTGATTTTTGTTTAAAAAGATTCCATAATTTCAGAACTGAGAAGAAACACTTTAAATGCTTAAGTAAAAACTTCGGTGAACACTCCCGTAGGAAGTTAAGAAGACAAAAGACAGTACAATTATATAAATTATTATCTTGAACAGAAAGAAATATTTGCTAAAAGGCTTTTTGATAAAATAAAACTTATTAAATGGGTTCATAAACAAAAGATTACAGATATTTTGATATTCTGTAACAAAGGCTTTTAAGGAAACATATCTTCCTTAATTTTGAATTCAATTACGTAAAAATGTAAAACAAAAAAAAGAAAATCTACGATGAAAATGAGATTTAATTGGAAGAAAACAACTCTAATGGTTTTCGTATTACTGATGTTTACCAGTGCATTTTTGATGACAGGAATAGTAAAAGGGCAGGTAAAAACCGCAACATATTGGCCTACAAATGAATGGAATGTTACTGATCCATCTGATCAAGGCATGAATAATACAACAATCTATAAGATGTATGAATATATTGAGGCATATAGCATTAATTTACATAGTGTTTCAATTGTTCGTAATGGATTTCTCATTCATGAAGAATACATCTCCGGATATAAATTAAGGGAGGAAAAAAGCTACGGTCCGGAACCTGATTTTTATGGCATAGATGTAGTAATTAACGGATCTTTACATGTTCAATTTTCATCCACTAAAACAATAATCGCCCTTTTAATAGGAATCGCTATCGATAAAGGATTTATTGATAACGTAAATCGGACTTTCTCATCTTTTTTCCCCACACTAAATTATAGTACACCCAGCAAAGAAGATATCAGTATTGAACATCTATTAACGATGACTTCAGGTATCTACGGAGATACCGACCCTGAATGGAATTGGGATCAAACAATTCAAGAAATTTTAAATCCTACTCTTTATAGTACCCCTGGTACTGCTTTTAGATACAGTTCCGCTTCCACACACCTCTTATCCGCTATAATAAATAAATCATCGGGCCAAAAAACTTCCGATTTTGCACAGGAATATTTATTTGATCCTATTGGAATTTCTCAAGAAGATTTCTACTGGCAAGAAAATAGTCAAGAGATTAATTTTGGAGGATACGGTCTTTATTTCACACCTCAAGCTATGTCTAGAATTGGGCTCTTAATGTTAAATAATGGAACGTGGAATGGCACGCAGGTAATTTCTGAAAATTGGATGCTTAAAGTAGGTACACCTCAACCCAATGGATTTTACGGCTATTTAGTATGGATGGATGAATATTCATATCATACTGCTGGATTGCTTGGTCAATGTATATTTCTAATTCCCGCTCATAATTTGACTGTAGTTTTTACGGCAGCAATTGTTACTGACTTTACATATACATATCTTTACATTATTGATAATTTCATTATAGCTGCAATAGGTAATTTTCAACCATCGAATCCTGCAATACCAGGGTATTCACTGGCAATGTTCTTACCATTAATGATCCTCGGCGTAAGATTTATCTCTAAAAAGATAAAAAAGAAGTATAATCTTATTAAAAATTAAGTTCGATTTAATTTTTTTTTTCAAAGGAATTTTCATTGAAATCAGACGCTAAATTTACCTTTCCATCTTGTGTGGGTAATGTATTTGAGATATTAAAAATTATGAATTTTAGGGCTTTTTAATCGTTCAATTACTTTGTGCCAAAGGCTTTTAAGGAAAATATTCTTCTTACTCTTTATCCCTCATGAGATCTATATGAAAAACTTAAAAGGGGGTGAAAATTATGGATGAGATAGCTAAAAACGTATTAAAAAATGTCATAGGCGTATCTGATGAAGATATGGCTAAGGTTCCACGGAATATAGAGAAGATATTTGCAAATGCAGCGAAAACGATGGGAACTAAGCTCATTGCTGAAGTTGTATCTTCCAAATACTGCTTCGCACAAATCAAGGTAGGAGACAAGATTGTTTTTGACCCGTTCTTAAACGCGAAGGAATCCACTTGTCCTCTTTGCCCTAGGGCACTCATTCCTGTGCTTATTTCTGTGCAACAGGCTTGGGAACGCGGTATAGAACTTTATAGCAAAAACATCGACGATCTAGATGAACTTAATGACTCGATCTTTGCTGGAATCGCTGGATGTTTGGATCCAGGGTTAGAAGGTGGAGGAATAGGTCACGTAAACTTCAAGCTTTATTCTGAAAAGAGATGATCTGAGTAAGATTTCTTAAGTAACTCAAAATTGCTAAAACAAATTAAAAGAAATCCCTTTTTTTTTTTTATCTTTCCTCTGGAAAATGGTTTTGGATTTCATAGTGAAGATTTAATATTTTCACAGGAATTTTCATTGAAATCAGACGCTGAATTTAACTTTTTTATAGAATTATGTGTCAAGTAGACCCAGAATGTTTAAATAAAAATTCATTTATCAACTTTATTGACATAATAGCAATAAAAGTCTAACAATGAGGATTGAAAGTAATGGCTATATTATATGTTTCTGATATATATACACTATTTAATGCGAATAAGATTGCCGCTATTCCATATTTCGGCCCAAGAACTATGGGATATGGATTAGCAGGTTCTGTATTAATGGATTTAACAGTTCTTGGAAAAGTTGAAATAGTTGGTAATAGTATTAATATTATTGATACATCGCCCATAGAAGATAATTTCCTTGATGGTGTTTTATCTTATCTTTCACAATTAGAAAACAATAAGAAGATCAAATATTATATTAATAGTATACTAAAAAATGGGGTTTACATATTTCAACTTTTTACTGATCACCTAGAATCTTTAAACTATATGAAACTCTCATTTAATATAAAAAGATTTCTCCCTACTGTTACTGTCGATTTTGTTAATAATGATCTCAGAGAACAAGTCTTTAATAATATAAGAGAAATACTTTTAGAAAACAAACCTCTACCTGATAAATCCTCTTGGTATGTGTTAAGCTTATTAAGAGCAACTAGTTCATATAAAAATATATTTGGTAAAGAACATAAAAAACAAGTAAAAAATAGAATGAAAGAACTTATCGGTAGCGAGCCTATTGGAAAAGGGGTTAGAAGGGTAATCCGTGATGCGGAAAGTGCCACCCCAGCTGACTCTGGAGATTGAACGATTAATATTATTAAAGTTAAACTCTGAATTTACCTTTCCATTCAAATTTCACAGAAAATTGGAGGAAAATTTAAAAAATCTCATCGATCACCATCTTAAGCGCGGGGAGTTTATTTAAATCTAAAGCTTCACCCGTTTTAACTGCTCTTTTCAAGGATTCCCAGATTTCAGAATTATCTTTAATAGCATTTGAGAACCGGTTTAACTTCTGTAAACCCGGATAGGATTGCCCTTTTATTACATAACAGACGAGAAAAAATTCAATCGGGTTGATAAGAATTAAGTTTTCGCCAATTTTGATACGATCAATCGATTCGGAAAATACTTCAGAACTAAAGGTCTCAAATGCTGACATGAACGAACTGAATAGCCACTCAAAATCCCAATCTTTTTTAAATGGATAATTAAAATACGAAATCCCACTTTTATCAATGATCAATAATACGATCGGTTCTTCTTCAACTAATTCAGGTGGCTCTACCACACCTTTTCTTTGCAATCGTTCTACAACGTCATCAACTTCTGCTAATTTTAAACGTTCTGACACTGGAGCATCTTTTTCTTTCAAAGTTTTCCATTCGTTCAGCTTTTTTAAGTAATTATCATGTTCGCTTGAGATTTTTTGAGCGGTATTCTTAATTCCATATAACTCAGCTACACGTTGAGCTTGAGTCAATAATTTTTGCGCCTCGTCGAACTCCATTTGAATTAATGCTACTTTTGCTTGCAATAACTTTGCTTCAGCTAAGACCCCATACATACGTTGCTCCTCTGAAATTTTATACAATTGTTCCACTAAGGGATTAATCTCTTGTAGTACTTCTATATCTTCAAATAGATTTAATTCCTCGATATAAAACTCACAAAGATAGATCAGAGAACCTGTTTTTAAGTATACATTAGTTTCCTCGTTAGCTACTTGTTTTAACAATGTCTCTGCTTCAGTTCGATTACGACTCCCTCCTTTTTTAATTAATGATCTCGCTTTTAAAAATCGAAAGCCATAAGACATCATGTATTCTGTTTCATATTTTTTCAATTGTTTCAAGTATATATTTACTTGGTCATAATCATCTCTATCAAGATATATTGTTACCAGAAAATTTATTGAAAGGAATATTCCCATAACATCATTAATTTCTTCTGCAAGTGATAAACTAGTCTCTAAAAATTCTAATGCAAGATCATACTCTCCCTTTTGGAGATATATACCCCCAATATTGGATTGAAATGAGACAAAAAGATCATAGATATTCTCTTTCTCTGCTAGAGCAATTCCCTGTTTGTAATACACTAAGGCTTTATCAATTTCACCTCGGTTATCATAAATCCAGCCTAGAATGCGTAAATTTTCTACTTTCGTTCGATTACTAATCATTTTAGAGGATAAACTCTTCTTGCAATATTCTATTGCCTGGTTGAGGTCACCCTTAAGAAATGAAAGAGCCCCTATTTGATTATGAGTTGTTGCTAATGCTGCTTGATCACCTATTCCTTCCAACAATGGTAAACTCCTCGAAATATAATCAAGAGCTAGATCATAATCGCCTTTAAAAATGTATATGCTTCCTAACACCTGTAAAGTGTATGCAGCATCACCCTTATGTCCATATTTATCCTGCAATTCTAAACATTTAAGTGCTGATTCTAAGGCTTCATTCATATCTCCTTTATAGAAATGAGCCCATGATTTCTTGAATAAAATATTTTTCATTTGTCTGTCGAAATATGAAGGTGAGACATCAGAGAGAGAATAGAGTAAATTATCAGCTTCAGAAAGATATTTAAGAGCTTTCTCAGGTTTTCCGAGAAAGGAACAGCTTGCTTTAAAAAGAAGAGAATAAATAATATCATGAGGTCTTCCTAATGTCTTACTCAAGCGATATGCTAATTTCCCAACTTTAGTAGTTTCCTCATATAATTGATACACAGTTAAAATTTTTCCTTTTGAAATAAGTAATGTTAACTGATCCCCAGGTGTGAGTGTTCCTTTCTTTTCAATATTATTTATAACTTCAAGAGCTTCTTGAAGCTTCCCTTCACGCCTTAAATTTTCAGCGTGTCTCAAGTCATTAGGAGCGGATTCAGGCATTTTTATTGGTTTACACTTTTAAGATTATAAGAAAAGAAGTGATATATCTTTAAAAGATTTTGGAACTACTAATCATTTCAAAGGAATTTTCATGAAAATCAGACGCTGAATTTACCTTTCTCTCATGATACATAAAATTTAGGAAATCATTAGAGAAATTTATAAAACCCTAACTTCATATGATAAGCCTACTCTTGAAGTTACATCCATTTTTTCCAATCAAATATCTAAAATTTTTATGAGATAGATTAGATTTAATTCTAAAGTTCATTATTAATTCTTAGAGAAACTTTTTATATATTACTGAATCCGAACTGAGGTTATCTTATGTCTAATCCATCAAAATCGAACTTGATTAATAAAATTAAGTCAGAATACAAGACCAAATTGAAAGAGTTAGAGGCTAAATTAGCAGTAAAACATAAGGAATTGAATCAAATTGAAAAAGCATTGTTACACGATACAAAGAGAGTAGATCATTCAGGTATCACTAAACTAAAGTCAAGAAAGGCTGAATTAAATGCCGTTATAATACTCTTAAAAAAAGAAATTAAAAAAGTTAATAAAGAAAAGGTTAAAAAACTAAGAAAAATTTAAAAAGTCTCAAATATCTAAATATTTCTCTTAAATATATCCGTTATGAGTGATTTTGACATACTACTTAAGACTTTTAATTGAATCGATAATAATAGGATCAGACTGCTTCCTGGTACCTTTCCATGACAACTTATCCTGAAAATGGTATAATTTTTTCCTATTAATATTTACTTTCAGGAACTTCATATGATAAATTATATCCTTTAAGGATATAATTTTTAAAAAATTTTAAAAAAAAAATTTTAATTATTATTCAATCGAATATGAAAAAACCATTAGTACAGTTCCTAGTATTAAGAAAAATACACTGAAAATAAGTGAGAAAGTCATTTTCTCAAATCGATCGACATATTTGAGTTTATTGATTTTTCCCCCAAACGTTTCCTTAAAAGCATTATGTACTAAAATTTCGATTCTAATAATTTTAGTTATTTTTAACAACAATAGACTTTATTTCTTCATTAAATTTTCATTGAAATCAGACGCTGAATTTACCTTTCCAACCAAATTTCACAGAAAATTGGGACAAAATTTAAAAAGGCTCGAACCTTGTGTCTCTTAAAACGGAGGAAAATACAAATGAGCCAAAAATCGAACCCAAACAAAAAAATGTACAACTATAAATATATCCAATTTACCGCAACATCACGCAAAAAAAATTTTCGACTTCGTTGAACATAATTAGGAAAAAAATTAAAGCTAATTACTTTTCCTTGGTAGGCTGAATTGGTAATTATCCAGCATTGTATTGAAAATGTCTTTTCGAGTGATTATTATCTGATTCTGATATTTCCTAATTTTTTCCTTAATTAAATTTTCAAATAATCCGTAGATGGGGATCAACTGCTTGAAGGAATGGAGATTATCTCTTATTTTAGTGAAGCCATGTAATTTTTTTAGTTCTTCTTCACGATCTTGTATTTCACGTATCATCTCCTCCACAATGGGTTTGAAGTTCGTAAATGTATGAAGACGCTCATGAAAGCGCGTAAAGTTGGCAAGTCCAATGGATTCCATAATATAATATTTTTTCCTTTTTCTGGGTGTTTTGTACTTCTGTATTAATCTATGATCAAGGAAATACCTTAAACCTTCGGAAATGACTCCCGTAGACAAACCTGTTAGATTCCTTAGCTCTACTTGAGTTAATCTCTTCTTTATGATGAATGCTGCATAAATCTTGGAATGAGAAAGATTTTGAAACACGAAAAAGCGAAATTTCCTTGTGTATTCAATCAAATCTTGCTCGATCTTCTCCACCGTCTTGTCAAATTGAGTGATTTCTTT
>JBHLKM010000024.1:1201-41170 GCA_048886685.1 Candidatus Hodarchaeota archaeon | reverse complement strand
TCCATAGGAAAGCACAGTGGTTAGAATTTGAGAATGAGAGCATCCTACAATTTTTAGCTAAATATAAAATTGTGAACAAAAGGCAGGAATCAGCTTCGGGTATTCCACCAGACAAAAAAATTAATGATTACGTCGACACAGAAAATCAGCCTGGAATTATCGTTGATGTAATTAAAGTATAATTAGAATATTATATCATTCTTTTTCCCTTTTATCTTTTCTTTTTGAAGTTTTACTCCAAGTAACTGCCCTAAGTACAAGAGGTCACTATATAATGATGTTAGAATTTCTTTTTTTGTTCCCTGAGACAATAATCGATTAATCATCTTTTCGATGCTTTCTATTTGTGATATAATCCACTCATTAAACTGTGACCAATTTTGTAAGGAAGGTATATTGTCTACAAGTTCATGACCAGAAAATGTAAGCTCAGCTCGTTCAGGTTCGATACTCGGACTTAGGTCTTCAGAGGGTGGTATGGTATTGTGACAGATCTCTAACTTCGCAAAGATCGTTTCAAGGTCAGAAATATCAGAGTCAGTTAAAGTATATTGAGAGATGTCCATCTGCAGCCATTTGTCTATAAATTTCTGAGGAATTCCTTCTTTCCAATGCCGATTTCGTAGATAATTATATAATTTAAGCGGACTGAACAACTCTTCCAACTCTAAGTATTCAGAATTTACTCGTTTACTTCTAAACTCGTGGAGCTGTTGAATGAACTCTTTGCCTAGTGTTTTATTCAAAGAAACGATCAATTCATATTCCTCGAAGAAATCTTTAAAATCTTTTCTGGTACCGACTGAAGGGGGTTCATATGAATCGGTTTGTAGTTGAGAAAGATGAGGAATATTTATACCAAAATATCGACTAGTAAAATCAAGGATTTTTTGCCAAAATATTTGCGGGAATCCCTTTAACAACTTTGGGATTTTATTAGATGAACTGTTTTGGTTAATCTCGGTAAAGATCTGCGATGCGACATTTTTGATACTCTGTATTTTATCTTGTAATATACTTATATTTGGAGAATCTGATATGAGTTGTTGTTCAAAGGCTAAATTAGAACCGGTATAATTTATAAATTGATTATTTTTTTTGTTATAAAACACAAATTCAGAACTATTTGCTAATTCGGGGATAATTTCATTAGAATTTAACACACAGCGAATATTCTCAATAGTCAATATCTCTTTGGTCTTATTCCTATCTAAATTATAAATAAAATAGAAGGTTGGTGATTGAGAATAGGTATTACTTGATTCAAACTCCAATATATTTCTTAAATCGTGTAACGCCGTGGATTCTAGATCAATTGGGCTATATCCTGCGACAAATATTTCAAGAGAATGGAGATGTTTCAAATCAACGTAGGGAAATATGACTAGATTTTTCTGCTGGAAAAATAAAATGTTGAAAAATTCTGGGGTAATAAAATCCTCTCCTGAATCCACCTTTTTTCTCACGTAGATAATAGTTATTCTTGAAAATAATTAAAAATTGCTTGAAGAATAATATGCTTAAAGCATTCGACTACATTTTTTCCCTGAAGCGCTTCAGCAGGATACACTACATTAGTTCCGTCTGGATATTTTTCTAATAAAGGCAACCCGAGAGCCATTTTAAATTTAGAAATACCGATCGCCTCTTTTAAATCTCGTTTGTTTAACTGTACTAAGTAAGGAACGTTTTTAGGCGACGCAAAACTCACTAACTCTCTGAAGCTTCTTTTGTTTTGTTCTAATTTCTCAGGATCGGAATCACCTATAAATACGATCCCATCAGCCCCATCTAATACATACTCTCGAGTCGATAAAAACCTTTCTTGCCCCGTACAAGCTACTACATGAGCAATAATGTTAAACTTGAGATCTTTTAACGTAAACTTAAACAATAGATAAAGTGAATCTTCCCATAAAGTTCTTCCTTCTGTGGTTTCAATTGAATATCCTCTCGATAACTTCAGGAGATCGAATTTCTCTCGCAACCGAAAAAAGTTGGTTGTTTTGCCACTCTCCCCTGGACCCCAATACACGATCTTAAACTGTAGCATGTTTTCTGAGTCGTTAAAATCGAACTCATCACTTACTTCTAACTCACTTTCATCTTTCTGATGTATTTCCATCGTCTCACCGCTTAGCTATTTTTTACTAATGGGTCTAACTAATACTTCCGAGCCTATCAGAGAAAATTTCCTTCTTTAATTCTTTAATATGCTCTTTTATCTCTTTCTCCGACATTTTTAAAATTCGTTGGGTCGATTGGTTTTGCTCAATTTCCTCTTTGATTTTTAGAGTAAATTTGCTGAGCTGGAGGAAAATAACACCTAAGTTCACATCATTATCTGAAAGCATAACTACTAGTATATCTCGCTTACCTTTTTTCTGAAGCTTAACGGGTCCAATTGACTTCACGAATAATCGCATATCATTATAAATTATTGTTGCTCTTTCAAGAGAATCAGATTCAAAAAAATCTTGCCCTTGTCGTGCAACTCCGTATAGAGCTGCTCCAATAGAACTCAAATCCCAATAATTCAGTTTTCGGTCAAAACGAGAGTCAATGGCGATAATCTTAGCATCTTGGTCGATTGCAATTAGACCATAGATATATCCTTTACGAGTTAACTTTCCATAGTTATATCTTATGTCGTCCAACACTTCAGTTATATTATTCTTATATAACACTTTTGGAATGTGATTTATCATTTTTAATACACAATTTTAAGTTTTTATGGTTGAGATCTCATTTTGTATATTTAAATAAAAAATCATGTTTAAATGATCAGGAGTAGGAAATTCAAAAATGAGGTTAGAAAAAATTCTCAAAGATCATTTTAAACCTAATTTATTTCGAGATCTATGAAAGGCATAGGCGCTACAATTGCAAAAAACTCTCAAATTAGTTTGGATAATTTTGTTTTCATACTCTTTATCATTTAAATCCGTTACAAACAGAACAATCGCGAGCTGAGTAGTAAACTTAGGTAAAAAGCACTTTCTAGCAAGAATAGTTTTGAGGATCAGTGCATTTTCTCTGGCACGGGAATAGTCAAATATAGGAGCAAATCGATGGAGTTTATGCAAGTAAACCTGTAATTTTCTAAGACTTTTTGTATAATCATATGTAAATGAATAATCTCGAAGGAATTCTCTAAAATATATTAAATTCACTAAAAACTTGCTTATTATAGAATGGATTAGGCTGACAGGGAACTCAGTATAGTCTGCAAGATCCTTATACTCTTGGGAAGTTAAAGCTCTAATTTTCTGGAGGTGTGAAACAAAACAAATCTCTCGAAATAAACGGTTTAGTACAATTTCCTTAATTTTTCGTTGCGATTTCCCTAAAGTTGTTAATGGTGAAATCCAAGGATACTCTTTCTTAACTATTTGAGTCATTGTAAATAGGACAAATGTAATTATATCTGAACAAAAGTACTGGTCAATCTATTTAAATGAAAAAATAATTGCAATAAAAAAAGACTTTAAATGATATTATCTAAAGTTAGCTGAATTGATTTTGGTTTCTCCTGTAACTTTAAAAAATAGTCTCTACATTTCTGGTAATTAGAAGCCAACTTTTCTAAATTACTTTCTACACGTTCCTTGTTTAGGTAGTGTTCACTACATAATAATTCTACTACCCTTGGTTTATAAGGGAAATTCCAATAAAATGAGTCTGGTGATTTGTTCACTTCAGGAAAAAGAAATATTTTTCTCACTGTTTTAATAATTTCGGGAGTTAAGGTACCCATATCATTTTTCTCGTTTGCAGTTGATAGAACTTTTTCTACTTGTTTATACTCCTTGATATACTTCAGGGCTTTTTTTGGTCCTATCCCTTTTATCCCAGGAAAGTAATCTGTACCTACCAATAATCCCCAATCAACTAATTGAAATTGATTGATCTCTAATTTTTTCAAGTTTTTTCGCAAATCAATGCCCAAAGGAGTTATTTTAGTATAGGTCCACTTGCCTTGAACTTTTCTTCTCAACGATTTTGAAAAATTTTGTACAAGATGAGGGCATCCAAATAAAAGGGAATCAAAGTCTTGGGAATTGGAATAGTGAGCAATCCCTTCCTTTACTAAATACGCACATTGAGATTCTGCTGAAGCGGGAGAATCTACATATGGGACACCTAATGCTCCGAGTAATTGTTTTGATTCTAAAATAATGTTTTGCCACAGATATTCTTTACTTAAGGCAATCTGTCTTGCTGCATTTTTATCCCCGCTTTTAATTTCCTCTTCATACCATTTCCGCGTGAATCTGAAATCCCTTAATCGATCCTTGGTAATTAATGTCTTACACTCAGAATCACGCCCGTCAAAACAAAAAATGGGGAACATCTTTTTAGAATAATAAAAATTGATTCGGTACAGAAGCCCATATAAATGCGAGATAGGCCGTTGGGTTCTATCTAAAATTAATCCAGCATAGGTTCCATCTGGATTTTTTCTGGCAAAATTGAATAATCCCATAATTATATTAGGGGCATCAACTGCGATAATCTTACCTGCTAATGTTTGAAACTCAATAGGCTTCCGAACAATGAGATCTTGTAGTTTAACTCCCATGAATATAAACTAGCTACAAGGATTAATAAAGAAAAAAAGATATTGGGGAATAGCTACCATCCTTTTATCATATGGTATAGTCGGGTTAGTAACGTAAAAATCTTAAGCTTCATAATTCACCTTTCTATTATAATTAAAGGTGAATCATAGATTAGCTGAACTTATTTAAACAAAAATTTGAACAATCAAAAAACAAGATTTAATTTTCATCTTCCAGGTCTTCCATTATCGAATCAAAAAATTTTTTAGCTTTTTCAGGGTCTTTTATCTCTTCGAACGAATCAAAAAAGCTGTCCATCTCTGAAAACGCTAATATCTCATCATCGGGAATAACCCCAATATGTTTTTTATCAAACTCCAATAAGCAATCAGGACACTCTATTGAGTCTGGATATTCAAATACTTTTGGATTTTTACATCTTGGACAATAATACTTTTTCGCCATAGGTCCTATAAAACCTATAAAAATGTATATACTAACAATAGATAAGTTGACTACACATATAAAGAAATTTGTTACTGGAAATTTGATTTCAAACATATCATATGATGTATGCTAGGCCTATTTAAATAAAAATTCGTCTACTTGGTGTCAACGTTTTTCCTTTAAATAGAACGAGCTTCTTTCGTGATTAATTACTAAAAATTTATAGATGAAAGAGATGAAAAAAGAAAAATATTATCTACTCAAGCCTGAGAAGAGTTCAAAATGGGTTGGCTATACGTTTATAGTGATTATTATTTTTGTAGTAATCTACTTTCCCTTTTTTGCGGTCAATTTACGGTATCAAGTAGGTGCTACCTTCTCAAAAGTATTCGATACATTTGGAGTGGCGTGTCTAACGATTGGTAGTGCTATGACGATAATAAACATATTAAGCATATTTGTTGGTAGGCGAATACATACACGCTCATTTATAATTGGGATCATTTTACTGTGGATTGGATGTTGGTGTACCGGGACCGTGCTTGACTTATTTGGATTTACTATAGGGAATGAGACATCAAATCCGGGATATCACTAAAATATCTAACATTGTTATTTAAAGAAATTAGGCGTTAATAAAGAAAGGGGATTAATTTTTTCGTTCTGTTTTTGTACTCTTGAAATTCTTTACCGAATTTTTCTACAAGTATCCTTTCTTCTTCCTTAATCCGCATTCTAAATATTAAAAAGTAATATAGAAACATCACAATGAGAGTAATGATGCATCTAAACACAAGGCAAAATCCAATGGTGGCAATTAAAGTACCTGAATACATGGGATTTCGAATATAATTATATACCCCATGAGTAATGAGTTGATGATCTTCTTCAGTGATTAATTCACCCGTTCCAAACCGTCCTATTTGAGCACGTGCAACGATTGTAAGCAATCCACCGGAAAGATAGAGGGTGAAGCCTACATAACTTATATTAATGTTATCCCAAAGAGGAATTATCTTGGATATCAATAGCTTATTCTCATAATAGGCTCCAATCAAGAAGAAAGGAGACAAAAGCAATATAGTAAGTAATAAAAAGTCAAATAACTTTGATTCACTTCTTTGTTGAGGGATTGACCTTATGAGTGTATCTGTTAGCGTAATTAAGTATGCTGTAAGCAGGTATAGGACATATAAAGAATTTGAATAGATTTTTGGTACAAATAAGATATAGAAAATATTCTGGTAGACTAAATATACAAATACAAAGAATAGAAGCTTTTTTCCTAGATCTTTCATACTATTGTTACTGTTGACAACATCTTTTTTAAAATCTTAGATTTTGTCTTGCTTAATGATAAATATGGAAATATTTGAATCCAGTAGAGACACCACAGAGGGCCAATAATACCATTGACACGATGATCACACCAATCATTTTATGACGTTGAAATTGTCCTAAAAAAAGCCACCCAAGAATTCCTACAATCAATCCTAAGACTCCTATAAGAGATCCTAATGCAATTAAGAATTCAAATGACTCACCGACAGCATCAAAATAGTCACAAATCATGATGTAATGGAATAGTGATAAACTTATTTAAAGAAAAATTTCGAATCGCAACTTTTTCCTTTAAATATTGTGGCTATGTTAGAATTCACTATGAAAGAGATAAAAGAGATTGGTGTCTGTCCCAACTGTGATTGCGAGCTTATAATGTTTAAAACCAACAATTACAGACGGTTTGTGAAGTGTGGGATTTGCGGGATGTCCTATTCGTTGCCAAAACGAGGAGCAATTTCAAATTCGGCAATAACTTGTCCACGAAGCAGGCTTCCGATACTAATCGTAGAAAAAGACCAGCAAAAAGCGTATTTTTGGACTGATCAACCGTGTTTTAGCTGTATTGCTTTTGATAAATGTAAAGCAATTGAGGAACTTGTCAACGAATTTAAGGAATTAGAGGTGTGTGGCTATTAAAATAGTAAGAAAAGTATTATTATTCCTTATTTTCACCTTTTTTTTATGTTCTTTTGGCATTTTTAATAATGCAGATAATCTTACGGATAGAGATAATCTATCCACAAGTGATCTAATATTACCAGATAAAGTATATGCGTTCTTAGCTCCATCCGATACACTTACATTTGAAGGTGTACCTTTACAAAAGCATTACAAATATTATCTCTGGGTAGAGATCGTAACCCCTCATAATTGTACTTTAACAATTACTTTATGGGATCCTGAGGGAATGCAATTTGATATCTTTGAAAATGATCTTTTCTATGACCCTGATTTAGGGCGATATTATGAAATCCCATTTGGGACTGCCTTAGAAGGCAATTATACGATTGAGTTTTCCGTTATTGCATCGGAAAATTTGAATTTGTATATCAGGATTGAACGAGGGCCCAAATGTCTTTATGATATAATTCCGTTGGAAGAGATTGAGGATATGGAATTGTATAAGGTAACGCGGTTTTCGAACGGGATGAGCATTTCCCATAATGTTACACTCAGGACGGATTATTTGTATAAATTCTACGTGGGGAGAGTGTCAGCAATTTCATTTAAGGAAGACAATGAGCATAATCTTGATTATTTTATTTATGATCCTAACAATTTAGAATATAAGATTTATCTTAATGATAGTCTTTCTCCCATTAATGAAGTAGATACATTTATGTTTGGAATGGCAACAGAAGGGATATATATGATATCAATAACCATATACAATGAAGTGTACTATTCGAATATAGCATATGCGATAATAGAGCATCACAAAATAAGTCATGTGATAGATCCCAATCAGACAGACCAAGATCCACCAACCAATACCACCCTCGAGACGAATCGATTTTCAATCCCAAAAGAATGGACAGCTGGAATTCTCATTGTCGGAGGGATAATAATTGTAGGTGTAATTATTCTCATCGTACGGAGCCATAAACGAAATTTCGTGAATTTTAAAGAAAGAAACGATCGCCATAAATGAGAATTAAATCTTGAATTTTTAATTTGACTAATTTGTAAAAACTTAAATGTAATAAAAACAAACTAATACTCGCATCTAAATCAGATGTAAAAATTAATAGAAGGTGAAAAAAATGGTATTAATGATGGTAACTATATATTGCCCACCTGATAAAGCAAGCGCGTTAGCGAAAAATTATATTGAAATGTTACAAAAATATCCCCCAGATGCATCAATATCTAAAACACTAGTAATAGGAGTGAGACCAACCAAGGACGGTATTAAAATCATAGGAATTGGCGATATAGTAAAAGGAAAATATGGAGAAGCGTTAACCCGACAAGTTCGGAGTGCACAAGAGACCTCTGTAGAAATCGAGGGATATAGATATGAAATAGAGACTTTCATGGACATAACTGAGGCCATGCCCATAGTAGGAATGGAAGCCCCTGAAAATAGGTAAACTATCTGAAAATTTATTCAAACTTTTTTTTTTATTCTGTTAAAAATCGAAAAAAAAATTAATTTAGGTTTTTAATAATCCTTTCGCGTTTTTTTGCCATTCAAGAACTCTCGAAGATGAGGCCCCACTTAATTTCGCGGAAAGCTCATCTGGATCCGCAGCGATTAACTCATCAATCGAAGATATCCCTAACGCTTGCAAACCTTCTACTGTACCCTTCCCAATACCTTTAACTGAAATCAAAGGAACCTGTGTTGAAGATGATTCTGTATTGTCAGATGGGGTCTCTTCCTTTTCCTCATAGAGTATCTCGATTTCAAAATCTAATCCTAGTGATTTGGGAATTTCTACTTTATCGGTGTCAGCAATCCCTACTGATGTAATGTAAAACTCGCACTCTTCTGGGGGAAGGTCGGGAGCATCCACAATGACTGCCCTCCGTTTCAGGGAGTTGTTCGATGAAAATCCTTTTGTCTTAAACATAACTCGGAAGTGGCATCCATGGGCTACAATATTACCACCAATTGCGTCATCGGACGAAAACATACCCATCATTTTAACTGAGACTTGATTGGTAAGTAACACGGCGCAATTATATGTTTCGGCTATTCTTGATAGAGTATGAATGATAGTGTTCAAGAGAGCCTGTCTTGGTGCTAATTGACCGATACCTACATATTCTGCTCTTAATAAGGCCATCAAACTGTCAATGATAATCAGCCGCACTCCACGGGTTTTACAAAGCATTTCTGCTTTCTGGATCATTTGAGACTGGTGATCTGAAGAGTAAATCCGAGCGTGATATATCCGAGAAAGGGTTTCATTGGGATTTAATCCGAAGCGTTTGGCAATCCTTTTGATTTTCTCCTTTGAAAAAGTGTTTTCAGTATCAATATACGCCACAGAAGTATTGAGTCCGCCTTTATTTATAGGAAGTTGACTTGCAACCGAAATTGTGTGAGCTAATGCTGTCTTTCCCGACTTGAAAGGGCCATATATTTCTGTTAATTTTCCTGTTTGGAAGCCACCGCCTAAAATTTTATTAAGCTCTGAAGATCCCGTGGTTATAAACTCCACGTTCTCATCTATATCTTTTGCCTGTATAAAATTTGTCATTCCTAATGCATTCCGTGCGTTCCAGATCAATTTTTTCGCAGTTTTGTCTCCTAATCCATCAATTTCTGATACAGTGGAACAGGGACTCATGGCTAGGGCTTCTGCAGTACTGATATCGTTATCCTGAAGTAGTTTAATCTGTCGTGCGTTGATTCCTTTTATCTGACTTAAATCTGCCATATCTTTTTTACATCACCCATTTTTCTGGTAATTAAATGCTAAATATGACCGGTCTATATAAAGAAAAAATGAGGATTAAAAAAGAGGAATAAACCCAAAAATTTAGGAGGAGTCGGGTTAAAGCAGGGGATAGGAATATATTCAAACTCCAAACAGAGGGAGCCTAGGTTCATAACTCTTTTCTAACATAACCAATAATATTGATGAGATCTCATAAATAAAAATAAGAAATATAGTAATATTACATTACTTCAAAGAGGTACAGGAGAGTGTGTAAATTATTAAATCATTAAATTTTGATGTAAAGTATGCTATTTTTTTAAGTAGAAAAAATAAATCCTTGATTATCTAACCGAAAATGTAGAGATGTTGCTTTATTCCCCATCTCAATTTCCATTAGTCTTCTTTTAGAATTTAAAGACTTTCTTAGAAAAATGTTCACACCTTTAATTCTATTATATAAAGAGTGAAAAAATGGGACAGTCTTCTGCAATTTAGCGTGAAATGAAACCTCATGAATTAGAATTAAAGTTATATCCTCCCTTTGGCACCGTAATATTAAGGGGGATATTATGTTATCATAGAAATCATCTAAAATAAAGGTTCTCTTTTTAATATCGTCAATCTTGGAAATTTCATAACGTAGGTGGTGTGAGATATTATCGATTACAATAAACCTTAAATCAGGGGGAAACAGAAAATTTTCACTTGTAATATTTTCAAATAAATTATACTGCTCTGAATATGAAGGAATAACCTTATTTGGAGCAATATAAATGTTATTAAGTAAAAACTTAAATTTCTCCTTGTTATGCTGATACATCGAAATTAATCTGTTCTTAGGAAATGGTTCACTTACTTGAATCCAGAAACAACTGTCCCCATTTGATAACGATTGGCCGACCAAAAAAAGAGCTAAAGAAGTCTTTCCAGATCCAGATTCACCTGAAATCGATATTACTAAATGATGTTGAAAGATTTCTTCAAAACCTCTCAGAACTGTGTCTAGCATAAATCACTCATCTAATAACTCTAGAACTTCCTGTTTGGTCTGTTCTATTTGTTCTTCATTATTTTTCTCTTTAGGGGTATCCCTTTGCCTTTCAGGAGTAGTATTAAACAGTTGTTGGAGCATCATGAGAGTTATTATATCATCAAAATTACTATTCTGTTGCTCTGGATTGCCTTTCATAAAACTAAATACTCCTCTACTCGATCCTGAACGTTTTGATTTGATGTATAGATACCCTACAATAAAGATGCTAATGAAAATAACCGCATATACCGGGTTTTGTTGGAAAAACATGAAAAATCCAATAATCAACACTAAATAACAGAATCCTTTCACTTATTCTACACCCTCAAATTATTCCTCATTATCTGTATAATATCGTTCCAACATCTCAGGTTTGAAGCGTCTTCTTATTAGCCTTCTTTTCACTTTCGAAGGAATTCTTCCTTTACGGTGTCGAATCTTATTGATAACAATACGCATGGAGATTAACGAGTATTTTAAGACAATGTAAAAAAAAATAATAATGAAATAATAAAAAAATTCATAGGGAAGGATAATATTAAACCTTCCAGCCACCGCCCAAGAAATTAAAAAAGAGAGGATAACGAGAAAAATCTGATATTGACTATGTTGAGGATCGTTTTGATATGAAAATTTGAGAAAAGAAAGATCTCCTCTTGAGGGAGATAAAGTTATAAAAATCGACACAATACAAATCCCAGAAATAATGCGGATAATGGGATCAAAAATTGGATTAAAGGTCACCTTCAATAGAAAATAAATTATCCACACCCCAAAAATTAATGGAGCAAAACTGGTTAAAAATCCCTGTAAGAATGTCATCTGATGGGGTTTTACTGGAGTTACTGAACCGTGAGGATTTACTTTTGACGAATTATCATCTCGATACTTCACTCTTAAGTTATGAGATGGAACACCAACTAAAAGATTCATCAGACGATGCGAAAGTTCATGAACGATGACTCCTACAAAAAATAGAAGGTTTATTATGGTATTTCCAATGGTTCCCAAATCAGTTGACAACAAATATCTTTCAGTTACATACCCAATGGCATAGACAAACGGGAAAATCGCAAGCACCATAAGTAACACAGATCCAAACATGAAATGCTTTGAAATTACTCATATTTAAAGAAAAAATTTTGGAAGCATATTTTATAATAAAATTTGGAACTTCATCATTTTTCTTCATGATCTGCAAAGTGTAGCTCTTCTGCCACATAGTGTGATTCTTGTGTGAGGGCGAACTTAGGACTAAAACAGCACTACTCCTTGATAGAGATTTGTTCTTCATGATGGATTTTATATGCACAAAAATGTCACTGCGAGTTAAAATGAAAAAAGTGGGGTTTTTATACTTTTTGTCAATTTATGATCGAGGGATAGACGCACTCTCCTCACCAATTTCGATCCCAACCGTAAGCTTTAAAAAACAAACTCCGTCACAAAAATTTCTTAGTGAAAATAAAAAAATAGTGATCAAAAAAAATGACGATATACAAAACCTCAATAAAATTAGATTATACGAATCTCGAATGTGATTTGTGTGGTTCCGATGATATTGCCGAGACTGTCGAAGGATATGTGTGTAGAGCATGTGGGATTGTTCAAACACTAAGGAAACTTCAATATGATCAACCATATAAAGCAGATGTGCTACAATATGCACGAAGATTAGGAAGTACACAAATAGGAAATAAAAGGGAACGGTTAATCTCCCCTCATTCAAGAAGCTTAAAACGATTGAATAAGTATAACAAGATAAATGATAATGAAAAGATAGTTTATGCTAAAGCACGTAGAGAGATTTCAAGAATCCTTAGTAGTTTAGATTTGGCAGATTATGGCTCCCTTAAAGAAATGGCGTTGGTAAATTTTAAAGAAACATATGGGAGATTACAATCAGGATCAAAATATAGGAATGTAGAGAAGCTTGTTGCAATAATCTTATATTTCCGATTCAAACTTGATACCATTTCGGTAACAAATGCAGATATATTTAAACATACGGAATTAACGAAAAAGGAATTTAACAATTTCTATAGAGAAGTTCGAGCATACTATCCTAATTATATGGTAAGGAATCGGCAAAAATATATATCCCAGAAATTATTGGAGATCACCAACCATTTTGAACTTGAGATGCCATTTTATTTTCTCTCAAAAAAGGTTTTATATCGTCTCTGGGAAGGTATTAAAAACACCACAGATAATGTTATAGCAGGATTGTGTGCGTCTATTACGACCCTCTGTGAGTATAAAGAAGAAGTGAGAATAAGTTCAATTTGTGAATTACTCGACATTAGGATGAGCACCATCCAGCTTCAGGTTAAGAAAAGGATTTTTGATCGATATCGGATTCCGGGATTCTCAACGTTAGTCCGCTCTGCCGATTTATTAGAGAAGTTTCTTGTAAAAATCGGCTTGATAGAAGATGAGGAACCTGAGATAGGGTTAGTTAAAGAGGAAGATGTAAAAGAGGAAAATGACATTATTCAGGTCCAATTAGGAGATGCACTTCAAGTGTTTAATCCGTCCAATGATCATTATCTTTTTGAGAGTTTTGATCAAAATGGAGCGATCACCTACATTTATCTTGAAGTGTATAATCATTTTGCCAGCAAGGTTAAATCTAAGAAAAGTTCTAAAGCGAGTGGAGTGTGGTTTAAGTTAGCTCTTGAGGAATTCTTTCCCTCAAAAGGACCCCCTGTTACAACTTGATTATGATCTTAAGTGTGACCTTATTATATGGCTGTGAATTTTTTCTCTTTTTTTTTCTTTTTTTCTTTAAATATGCTTGGTAGGATTTGATAGAAGGCAACAATTAAACGTGAGTTTTATGCATAAAAAATTAGCTATAATGATGATATTTGGATTTTCTATACTTTTAGGAGTGTATGACCTGTCAGGAAGGCAGCATGAAAAGAATATTCCCTTTATTTATTCTTCCAGTGCTGTGGAAATTGCTTCAATGACAAATTATAACAATATTAATTCCATGTTTGATGAAAAAATTAGCGATTATGCTACCTATGGTTTTTTTCCCCAGAGATATCAGGCATCTTTGCAAGCAACATACCATGGAATCTATACTTTAGATGCTATAGGAAAGCGGGATCAGGTGAATGAAACACAAGTAATAGATTACATCATGGGCTACTACAACTCTAACACTCATTTATTTATAGATGAATACGCATACAGGTATCTCGATACCGATTTTTCCCACGATGCTCATTATTATCCCCTCACTTCCATGCTTGAAGTAAATTGTTATGCGATCCTTTCATTGGGTCTATTAAATGCTCTTGATTTAATTGATAAAGATGCTTCAATTGACTTTATAAAGAGCTGTTATAATCCCCACACATCTGGATTTATCGGCCAACCGTATCATCCTTCCTTAGAATATTTTGCGAAAATCTCTACGATGGATAATACGTATTATGCAATTAAGACTTTAGATGTATTAATGGATGATTGGACTGGATATTCTCAAGAACGCAATGAGTTAATTCTGTATATTAATTCGTTACAAGTTGCTGAAACGGTTAATCCCGAATTTGGAGGTTTCATGAATGATAATGAGATTAGCTTTAGCTCCTTGAAGCTGTATACAGATATCAATATGTTTTCTACCTATTATTGTATAAAAAGTCTAGAGGTATTTGGAATGGTTGGAACTATTAATAATGAAAGTCTAAACACATTCTTAGAGCAATTATATGTTACGGATGAAAATTATTTTCATTATATGGTTTTTGGGGAATCCTTAGATGCAAATATTGTGACCACGGCCCTTGGATTAGACCTTTGTCGCATTATGAATTTTGATTTGTTTAACCAGAGTAAAATTGCTAACTTTGTTTTTAATAACCGGAATAACCTTGGTATTTGGGATGGTTCTACTGAGTTCCGATATCATGAGTTAATTGATACGTTTCAAATTATAAGAGTAATAAAGGATTGCAATCTTTTATCAAGATTAACTTTTATCGATACTAATCAAATAACAACTTCTATTCTCGAATACTTTTTTAGAGATTCAGGTTTTTCTCTCATAGCTATAGATTATACCACCCTAAATCTTCTTAACACAATAATTAGTTCATTTGATTTGTATGGAAGACTTCCAGAATTAGATTTACAAGGATTATATCTGAAGATAAGTCAAACATATTATCATACGCTATTTCGACATGGATTCTATGCGTTTTCAAATACAGTATTGTATGGAAATTCGATAAAGGATTTTAGATCATATCCTATTGAGTTTTATACAGGAGGGAAAAAAATCTGTTTTAAAGAAATTGAATATCTTATTTCTCATAAATCTACCTTCTATGCATTAAATTCCTTAAAAACCATGTTCAAATTAGACGATTTTGCGCAACATCATAATCTAAATAAACTGTTAAATGACATTCTTAGCACCCAATTTCTAAATAGCTCATATCCAGAAGAGTATGGTGCTTTTTCATATATACTACCTTATGATGGGTTAGGAAGTGAGTTTCTAAGTGAAAATATTTATTTTGAATATACATATTATGCAATTAAAGCCCTTGAACTGCTTGTTGAACAATTGGATATTGGGGACCTAACTTTTTTAGATCTGAATATAACTGCATTACGATCATATATCAGCACTCATAGTGTAGAAACTTCAGAGTTGCTGTACTTTAAACCTCACTATACAGAGGAGTATGAAACTATTTTACAAAATACCTATTATATGGCATATGTGCTAAAAGCGATTGATATGTGTGATCTGAATGTCCAAAAAGTTAGAAACTTTATCGAACAAAACCTAAATTACAGCAATTTCAAAAACATCTATTACAGTTTTAAGTTAGCTGAATTATTGGATGTTAATATCGATTTTGAGATCAAGGCAATACAACAATTAGTAGGAGATATTTTTTCTTCTGAATTAAATGAGTTTTATCTTACCTCTAAGAGAAAAGAAGTTAACCAAGAAATTTTCCTGTGGATCTGTGAAATGGCATCCTTACATAACTATAATATTATTGCCCAGTATCAAGAGGAAGTTATGTTGGGAAATCATGTCAGAATTGAGGCTTCTCTTTCCAACTTGATTCTTTCTTATTTTGATTATAATATCTCATTTGCCTTTGAGAGTGATCAGTTAGGATATTATGAATTTGAACGAATAGAAAACAATAAATTTTCAATTAATCTCCAGATTCCACAGCATCCGAATAATTATCCAAGTGTCAGTGGTATACTGTATGCCCTCAATGGTAAGTCTGTATTGGCAGAGCTCAGTATCTCTTTTACCACGGTATATCCTAAAAAAGTATATGAAGATGAGATCAATAATGCGATTGTACTATCTATTTTATTTATCACGATTCCTGGAGGAGTCATTTTTTATTCAGAAAAGAAACTAAAAAAAAGAGACTCAGATCTTAAAATCTAATCCTAAATTTTTTCTTTTTATTTACCTAATTCTTTAGCTTTATAATGGTTTTACAGAGCAGTTCAGATGTTATTTCGCGTAATAAAGATTTATTACAGGTAATGCATCAGATATTAGACGTATTAAGGAAATTTGCGGAAAATTATGATAAAAAATTAAATTTCAGTAAATTCGCAAATTATCTTAGGCTAAACCCATCGGAAGTAGAAGAAATAATCTCTTTATTACTCACTTTCCAAGAACTGTATGAAAACACCTTTACACACTATATACTAAGAAAGAAAATCGACAATAATCAAGTATATTTAGTTATAGAAAAAAGTAAAAAATTAAGTACAGTACCGTGTAAAATTAGAATGCCTCAATCCCATATTAATCATTTCAACGATATAATTTACTATTTTAAACACGTAAAACGAGGAAAAGGGTTTGATGTACAAACTAATGGCATAGATTTGCTAAAAAATGTGAAAGAGCTCTGTGATTATTATCCCTATTGTTTTCAAGAGCAGAAGAACGGATTAATCTATCCTTCTGAATTTGGATTAAAACTAGGAGAATTACTACTTTCTTATAAAAAAAGTAATAAAAATTTCGAAAAAATAGATATAGAGGATTCCCAAATATTAGTTGATGCCTGTGAGTGAGATGTCTAAGAATAATCAAGTCGCAAACTCTGGAAAATTAGAATTTCGGAAGTATCAAGTAGAGATAGCTGAGAAATGTGTGAATAAGAATTCCTTAGTCGTCTTACCTACTGGACTTGGAAAAACGATCATCGCTGTACTCACGGCAAAGAAGACATTACAATTTTTTCCCCAACGAAGCAAGATAATTGTGTTAGCTCCAACACGACCTTTAATAAATCAACATTACGATACCTTTTCAAATTTTCTACCAATCCCTCAAGAAAAATTTGTAGTACTCACAGGTAAAGTACTTCCTGAAAAACGAGTGCAATTATATGAAGAAAATCAAATATTGTTTTATACCCCTCAGACGCTACGAAATGACTTAGTGAATAGGAGATACACTTTAGAACATACTGCTCTTATTATATATGACGAGGCGCATCATGCTTCGGGTGATTATGCTTATACGATGATTGCTGATGAGTATGAAGAACAAAATCCAGATGGAGTTACTCTTGGTCTTACTGCGTCACCGGGGGCATCGAAAAAGAAAATAGCAATGTTATGTGAAAACCTTCATATTCCCTTAGATAATATTCATATCAGAACCAGAAAAGACAGTGATGTGAAGACTTACCTCAAGCATATGAGCATCTATAAAATCGGAGTGAACCTTACCGAATTAATGCAAGAAGTATATTCAGCAGTAATTGTTGTACTGGAAGAGCGACTGCATTATCTTTTGCAGCTTAGTTTTTTAGATGTGCAATCTGAGGTACTCCATACTAAAGTCTTTCGAAAAGATTTACTAAAACTAAATAGAGAGTTGGTTAGTATGTTACAGAAAAACATGGATAAAAAGGGATTATATAGTGCTTTATCGATCAATGCCCAAGCGTTAATCCTTTATCATATACTCGAACTTGTTGAACAGCAAGGGCTCGATGTTCTTTTATACTATTTGGAGAAGCTCTATTCTGATGCAAAAAAGAAAAGTAGCTCGAAGGCTGTAAAAATTTTGGCATCTGACTCAAGGATCCGCCGTGTTTTTATTGAATTGAAAAAGAACCAAGATTATACCCCTGAACACCTCATTCATCCTAAATATTACGTGCTACAAAAAGTGCTATTAGATGAATTATCCCAAAATCCAGAATCACGAATACTTGTTTTTGTAAAATTACGAGACTCCTTATACAATATAATGGAACAGCTTGAAAGAATAGATATTATAAAACCTGTGAGATTCGTAGGTCAAGCCACCAAATCTAACGGGGATAAAGGCATGTCGCAAAAAGTTCAGATTGAAACCTTAGATCAGTTCAAGAAAGGTGTGTATAATGTGCTGGTATCGACAAACGTAGGAGAAGAAGGATTAGACATCACAGAATGCGATTTAGTAGTTTTCTATGATGTCGTAGCGTCTGAGATCCGCTTAATCCAGAGAAAAGGCAGAACTGCTCGACATCGAGAAGGAAAAGTTATCATTTTATACTGTAAAGGTACCCATGATGAGATTTATCTGAAGATAGCATTAAGTAAGCTTAAAAAAATGAATGTGAACCTCAAAAGACCTCAGGAACCTAAAGCTATCAAATCGATTTCGAAATCAACCTCAATATCCCCTAATCAGGGTAAAACAAAAAATCAACAAGCAAATTTAACTTCATTTATAGAATCGTCCTTTCAAGAAAATGTCATAGAAGAGGAAGAAGATATATCTGATGTAAAGATAAGTAGACTTCTCCCCATGAAATTCGGCATTCGACAAAAGCTACAGAAAGATGGCATTGAATTTAGTATTGTTGATACAGACCTTCATATTGTCTTGTATAATCGAGTATTAATTCAGGTATATGATCCGAACTTTGCTGATGATGATTTAATTCCAGAAATTCAAGAATTTTCCGAGAGTTGTGAGTTATTTTTCATCATTTTTGATTTTGTTGACTTTGAAGAGCAATCACCTGGAGAAAAACGGAAGTTAAAAAATAGGATTCAAGAATTAACCCAAGAGTATAATTTTCAGTTTATTCCTATAGAAGATGAAGAAGAACTCTATTTTATCATAAAAAGTGTATTAGAAAGCCCAACAGGGAGGAGGTTATAAAAACGGAAGAAACCACGTGGAAAAAAGATGAAACTCCTTATCTCATATTTCAATGTGCGAAGTGTAAACAATATTTATATACAAAAACCACCCAAAAAGGGAAAAAGTGTTTACGGTGTGGTCGAAATCATACTGTATCAATCATTCTTAATTCAGGGGAGATTGTGAATGGAATGAGTGCCGCGGTTGAGATGGTAAAGAAACGCCAAAATGAGCTTGGAAAAAAGGAGTTAGGACATTCACCTGAATTGAGAGCTTTTGGGGATTTTACAGTAGCCGTTAAAAAGTCAGAGGATAGAATAAGGGATGGAGATGGATCTAGTGAGGACACGATAAGGCAATTTGAAAAAATGCTAAAAGAAATCTATTCCACATATAAGAAATTTCCGCTTTATATTATCGAAATTATAGCAGATAATTATGGAATACCTGCTTCTGAATTAGAAGTCTTAACAAGGAGCTTTCAGAAGAAAGGAATTCTTATACGATTAAATGACAATTCATATACCGTAAAAATATAAAAAAAAGAGAATTTTAATAGTTGATTTTTTCTTACATTTTATATTTAAGGCGCTTTTAATCCTACAAAGGGCATAGCCTCAATTAAATCATACGCTACATTAATTGTATATCGAAATCCTTCGATTGCGTTACCTAACATTAAAAGCCGATTAGAAGACAAATCCATGGCTTCTCTTACTTTGCCTGGTTGGACAGAAGATACGGTAATACTATGCATCCCATCTTGAACAGGCCATACTGCAGACTGGACAACTGGTTTGGCAATGGATCTGTCATCTGGAAATTTTTGCATTACTTCAAGATATACTTTTCCGACCTCCTCTGATTTCCCAGGAGGCCACCAATGTTCTGTTATAATATATACCACATTTATCACCTAATTATGTTATAATTTTTACAAAATTGGATTCAAAAAGACATAATTGTCTATTTATATATAACATTTCCGTAAAAAAAGCATTAAGAATATTAAAAAGTAAATAGACACTAGTATTATTTCCTGAACTCATTTAGGACAGTTCAACGCCATCATTAAATACAAAGATACATTAGCTAAAGCCGAGAGCGTCACTTACTAAATTAGAAGTGTAAATTAAAATCTAATTTTCTCTTTTTTTTCTTTATAAATTTAATAATTTACGATTGTAATATATATTCAGGTGACTTAACCTTACAATACAATCGTTTCACGATTATGAAGATATTATATTATTTTATTATAATAATTCACTACCTTTAAATGAGAAAAGTTGAAAAAACTGATATTACACACTGTTTTTATTGTTTTTATTAAGTATCCCCTGTGACTATCCTACGCTAAAACCAACTTTTCTCTTTTAATCTATATATATAAAATTTCCGTAAAAAAAGGATTAAGAATATTAAATAGAAAGCACGATTATTCCCTGAACTCATTTAATAGGATAACTTTATAGAGGGGATGCCTTTTTTCAAATGGGATCTTTTCCTCACCTGAGTAAATGTACTTTTCTTGAGTTCCGAAAAATAGAGAGAAAGGAATGATAAAGTTTTTTACTTGAGAAGATTCTCTTATTTCATACTTAATTTCATAGTACTTCTTATCAATTCCTTTTAAACTCATCTCAAAATGCAAATAGAGCCAAAATTATTTAAAAGAAAAAAATCTATTCTTTCAGTTTATCATTCAGTTTCTTAAGGAATAGCTTCATAAAGTATCGCTCATTATTACAAAACTCTAATTTCTCTTTTTCGTTTAAATTTAGACAGTTTAAGAGAATTGCATGAACTTTTTTAAGAGTAATTAAATTTTCATCACAAATTTCTTCTACTTTTTTCGATTGAGGTGGCATCTTAGGTTTAACACTTTCCTGATTTGAAGTTTCCTCTGTAGAAAACTTACCATTTCGAGATTTAATTTGTGAGTCCATAAATCAATACAATAATGATTACCTTGTATTTAAAGAAAAAAACCAAAAACAAACCTAATTATTGAAACTCATTTAATAGAACTTTTCGATAGATAGGGTGTCGTTCATTAAATTTGGTTTTTTCATCCCCGCAGTAAATATATTCCGTACTTTGGGATTTACCAAATTTCGAAAAGGGAATGATAATCTCATCAAAGTTTATAGAGTCCTCTTTCTCAGTCTCATTATAGACACTAGGGAAAATAAAGACCTTTGCTTTAGCTGCGTGAGAACTCATGATTCAAACCTTTTTATAGTTGTATTCTTATAATATTAAATCCTCAATATTCAAATATAAACTCTATTGGCATAACATTGAAGTTTTTATCTATTTATTTCCAATAATTTTCTTACACAAATTAATTCCCAGATCTGTTTTCTTGTTAAGCATATAGGGATTTTCCTTCTTAACTTGAGAGGCGGTATGGTATCCGGCATTATAAAGAATCCGCGCTCGTATCCGTGCAACATTATCTAGACGCAATACTAAGTCAAATAATTCTTCACGAATCCCATAATGTATCCGTATCCGAAGCGTTTCTGACATTTCCGCAACTCTTTCTAACTGGTTTTGGGCATCAAATCCACTGGAACTCAAGTTATTTGCAATAATTCCAATAAAGGTAATAATTCTCTCGAGACTATCTCGTACCGAAAAAAGATCACCAGTCATTATTTTATATTTTTCTAAAATCCATTCGATCGGCTCTTCATCAGTCCACTCAAGGATAGGTTCCAACATCCTATAATCACGAACTCGAAATTCAGATTTTAACACTTCATAAGCTTCCTTAATTAGATCTCGAAACGAAAAGATTTTGGTATTCTCTAATTTGTATCGAATAAGGACACCTGAAGTAGGATATAGATAAAGCCTAATTATAAGTTTACCGAATTGGGAACAATATATTGTGCCATTAGGATCTCTAAAGATTAGCCCTTTTTCAAACAGATAGTTTAAGATATATTGGTTCTTAATGCTTTTTGGAATAATATCTTCTATATATTTCTGGATATTAACATTAGGGAATTTGATCAAATACAAAAGAAGCATAGTGATATGGTCGCAAAACTCAAATGCAAACTCGTTTTCAGTTGCAAAATTATCGGATATAACGTTTTGAAAGCCGCATGAGCATTTAATTCCTGTATCAATATCAAACTGGCAGGAGTAGACTCCAAACGTAGTTTTTATATACCCTGAAATAGTTGCATTGCTACACTTGGTGATTTTTATCTGAAGATTTTTATTTCTAAGAGTTTGTACTTTTTTTGGATCAGCATGGAGTTTAAGAATGTTGACAGGAGTAATTTCTTTGATCATTAATAGCTGCTCAATTGGAATTTGTTGTTCTTTCATTTTATGAGTAATGGTATACCAGAAATACGTCTTCTCAAAGAAATGTTTGAGTTTTTCTAAAGTAATCTGATGCTCTTCAAATACCCGAAGTAATACTTGTTCTTTAAGGATGTTGATTTTATTTAATCCAGAACCGAGATCGTTATATTTGGGCATAAGAGGACTATTCATTTTAAGTGCTTTAAAATAGTGATCCTCAACCCACATCTTCTCCTCTATGTTTTTTACTAATATGATTCCGTGCCCAACTGAATCCAAGCCTGGCCTACCCGCCCTTCCTAAAATTTGAAACACTTCGTTTGCTGAGAATGGCTTAAAATAGGAAAATCCATCACCATTTTCATGATATCCCGAGAAGTTTTTTATATTAAATCCTGAGGTGGTGTATTTTTTAAAATCTCGTAAGATAACAACACGAGCAGGTGTATTGATTCCCGCTGAGAGTGTGGTAGTGCAGCATATGACTCTAATAAGCTTATTACGGAAATTATCTTCTATTAATTTTCTTTCGCGCGGAAGGAGTCCAGCATGATGAAACACCACTCCATAAGGAAATATTTTGCTCAATTCACTATTGCCCCCTTTAATTGATTCGATTCGCTTAGAGAGAGCTTTTAACACTTTTAATTCAGATTCTTCTAAGTATTTCTTTACTAGCTCTTTAAGGTTTTGGGCAGATTGCTGTGCCGTCTTACGTTTATTTAGAAAGATTAAGACTTGTCCTTTATCGTTAAGGGTAGTTTTTATGATATGTTTAATGGTAGAATCTTTATTTTGTGTAGTTTGGATTTTATAATAAAGGGGTACAGGTCTTTCCTCAGATTGTATTAGAGTGGTATGATTCCCAAGTGAGGTGAGCCATGAATTAAAAAACTCTGGATTCGCAATGGTAGCACTTAATCCAATGATCTGAGGGTGATGAAAGAATTCATTCAGTCGAACAATGAGAGATTCTAAACGAGGTCCTCTGTCTGACTCACCAATGATGTGAACTTCATCGATAATGATGGTAGAAAACTCCGAAATCCATTCTTTATCATAGAAATTCCTTATAATTGAGTCCATCTTCTCATAGGTAGTTACGATAATATCTGCTTTTTCGAGCTTCGAATCGTCTATATCATAGTCTCCAATAGAAATCTCCACTTTTACTCCAAATTTTCCATATCCTTTTTTGAAGTGAAAGTATTTTTCGGTTGCTAATGCTTTAAATGGCACTAAATATACAGATTTACCAAACTTTTGAAACACATTGTGTACTGCACATAATTCACCAATGAGCGTCTTTCCACTACCAGAAGGGGCACATATTAAAAATGACTTTTGAAAAAATAGTCCCTTCCGTATAGCTTCTTTTTGAATACCACGTAATTGAAAAATTTTGTTTTCGAATAATACCCTAAGAATACGCCTATCAGGAAGATATTTATAAATTTCAGTCTCTTCTAAAGTCTCCTCTTTAGCAATTTTCTCAGTAAAATCAATTAAACTCATAGCTATAAGTATCGATAATTTAGGATCATATAAAGAAAAAAATATAGTCAGCTGAATAAAAGGTGCCCCGTGCCAACCGACGCAACTTAGCGTCAAAAAATCAATAGGGTAAGATTATAGAGTGTAATGAATTACACTACCAAAAGACAAAAATCCAGGGTGTAAGCATGGGGCATAGTTTAATGTTAGTGTTATGATTTAAGACAAAAAATTCTTGTCTTTTAGTAATGAGTAAGATACTTAGTATTATAAATTTCACATTTTTTCTTTATAAACAAACAATTTAATAATAGTTAGTAGCTATGACGGTGCTCGAAAATGAGATAGAGATCGGAAGAAAGAAAAACACATTAGGATCATTTTACGAAGAGGCAAAAAAAGCGATAGCATCAAATAATATCGAGCAAGCAATTGATCTAACCGAACAAGGACGCTTACAGGCTGAGTTGGAAAATAATTATGAATGGGTTCAAAGATTCAATTCATTCAATTCAGCAATTAAGAGTAAGCCATCTTTAAATACTATTATTGCGAAAGAAGATATAACTATAATAAAAGGTATTGGCCCCTCTGTCGCCCAAAAATTACGAGAACATGGATTTGATACCATTGAGAAGCTCGCAAAATCAACAATACCTCAATTATCAAGTATCAAAGGAATCGGACCAGCAACCGCCCAAAAAATAAGAGAAGGATCAAAAGCACTCATTTCCCGTAAAAAATTGAATGATTTCTCTCAGCAAGAGGGTGCTCAAAAAGAACCTCCTACCCATGAAGAGAGTGGAGACTATACTGAAGATGATTATAATGAAATGATAAAAGAAGTTAAAGTACAGAATTGGTTTTCTGATAAGCATAATAAACCTAAATCTGGAGTGTGGTATCCATCACCAAACCTACTTTCTACCGAAAAGACAGAAACCATACCTATGAAAACTGGGACTATGTCACAAATATATCCCATAGTTGATGAATTCGTTGATGTTGAGGATGATATTATTGAGGAACAAATACCAGAAATATCACTAAGATCCGCCAAGCTCAGTTTCATAGAAGATGAACCATTAGGTTTTGCCCAAATAGACTCTCCATCATTACAGAAACCGAGAGTTATTCTAACTCAAGAAGAGAAAATAGATAGTTTTGAAAAACAAATGATTGAAAGCCAAATTGAGCAAGTTTTTCAAATGTATGACTATAATATTATTAAAAATATTCCTCTTTTGAATGATATCTTTAGCCATGTCGATGTAATTGGGGTAAAAAAGGTAAATTTTAACGATGTACTAGAGTTCGTTATAATTATTCCATTAAAGGTAAATAGCTTTAAAGGAGGATTACAGGTCTCAAATGACACGATTAAATATGTTCCTAACAATCACCAATTTAAAGAAAATGGTTCAGTGTTTAAAATGTTCCTTGATTCCTATTTTGATACGCTCCAAGAGAGCTATAGATCCATCCATCATGATTTGGTAGAAAAAGCCTCTTTCCATTCCTTTCTCAGGCGTCATTTTGGGATTAATATTTCCACGAAAAAAACGATTACACGTAAGAACTTATTCTTTACAGAAGGTAATATGGAGGTAAAATTGTTTATAGAACCAATACTCTTATGTCAAAATAAAATTGGATTTTTAGAAAAGGATATCCCCTTTGCATATCTTAGCGATATAAACCTTCATATTGTCACCCAAAATAATCTTGCTGAAGTTGTCCACTTCATTGAGCAAAAATATACGCTACTTGAGACTTATCGAAAAGAAGATCATTCTCTTATCTCTTACAATGAGTTATATAATCAATTCCTAAAACGATCTACATTTTTCTCAATCCCTTTTATAGGTTTTGGGGTTATACTCCTTTTTCTGATAGTATTTCAATCATTCGAAACGATGAAATCGCTACTTAATATTGGATACGCCCTTCTTGGAGTGTTCTTTATCACGATCCCTTTCTTCTATATGAAAGTGCTGAAACCGAGACTAGAGATCCAAACTATATTTGAAAATCTTCATTATAAAGTAAAACCCTCGTTAAACGAAACAAGTTTGCTGTTAATTAATGAACATTTTAGTCCTGAACTGATGTCGCAATTTGGATATGAATGTTTGGGAAAACAACACCACTCCAAAATAATAACGCAAATTGAAGAAGATCAGATTAAAGAAAGTATTGAGAATAATAGATTACAAACCCAAGTGAAAAATGATGGACTTTTTGAATCGGAAATTTCGGATAATAAAGTAAATAGATACGGATCATTTTTGGAGGAGTAATCAGATGAGAACATTATCATATCCTAAACTTATGCTGTTAGCAGGGTTAATTGTGCTGTTTGTCTCATTATTCTTAGAATGGTATTCATTTCAAGTCGTGGACATTAATAATGAACTCATCGCTTCTTGGAGTTATAACTTATTTTCTGAATGGACCACAGATTTTCCCTCAGGAGTATCCATAAATGAGGATTATAGACCTTTAAATCTTGGTGTGCCATTCTATATTAATGTCTTATTCATCATTACACTTGTATTGTCTGTAGGAGTCGTTGTCATTCAAGGTGCTATGGAAACCGAAAATTCTACCAATACAGGATATTTTACATATATATTCGTGTCTTTACTCGCATTCACCTTTTTCTACGTTGTGCTTTTCCCAAGTATCTATCTATATCCTAACAAGCTGTATTATCCTGTGGTAACTCAGATTGATAATGAATTGAATATTACCATCCATTATTCTGGGGGTGTAGGGTATTTTCTACAACTCTTTGGATTTGTTCTTATTTTTCCTTATTCGCTGAATTATATTCTCACCGCCACAGCTCTCGAAAGAAGTCATCACCTCCCTGAGATCCAAATAGAAAAAATTATCCAGGAGATTCAAGAACCAGTTGACATAGATGAATATATTGCAGAAGAGGAACTAAAAATTAAAAAAGAGGATTATCTATGACTGTGAATTACCAAATCTTTGATCTAAAACTAAAGAGATTAATTCAGGCGTGTAAGGAAACCGGCAATTATAAAAAGCTAGCAGTAGTTGGATTTATCTCCACCAGTAATCTTGTAGACGAGATTGCATTAAAATTAGGAATGAGACCTCGCAATAGAGAAAAGAGTCAAGAGCTTTTATTTGAATATATGGTCGTAGTAAATGAAATATTTGAGACAAACCTTCAAATCAAGATTTTTAAAGAAGAAAATATCGTAACTATAAAAGAAGTTGAATTACTTTTCTTGCGGAATCGCGGTGAAATCCCTTATACCCATATAAAAAAATTGATCTTTGTATATTATGAGCTGAGGAAAATTGAAGTGCCCAATTTATATAAAGGAATGACAGGAGAGGAATATTTTGAATCATCTAACTTATATATGCTTAATATAGGTGCGAGGGGAATGAAACAAAAAAAAGATAGCTCTAGTAAATTCAAGCCAATACTTTTACAAAAAATTAGGGAACAAGAAAGAATCCTTCAAAATAATCTAAATAGAACCCTTGATCAAACCAATATAGAAAGGGTTATTTTCCTAAAGAACATCAAAAACAGTCTGAAAGAAAGTAAAGAACACAGGATAATTTTTCAAGGTACATTAAAAGATAATATGGATTTTGGTCACGTGAAAAATTTTTTTATAAAATATTTCCTCTGGGGGATGACCTTTCTCTTTCTCTGTTTGAGTGGGCTCCTCGTCGTTGAGATGTTTTTATATCCGAATACAATGCCGGTGTTGAGCAATACACTTCTCGTATTCTTCGGGATCGTCATAATTATTATTTTTTCATATAAGAAATTGCATAACAAGGGAATGATATAAGAAATGGTAAGTTTTGGAAAAGGATCTTCCCCAAGAGAGCAAAGAATAAGGCAAATTGAAATAGATGAGAAAAGTTCAAAAAAAGAGGTTCCGCGTATCTGGAAAATTAATCCCTCCTTTAAACATATTAATAATTTGATAATCATTGCACGGAGTATATTTCTTGTAGTACTTGTGGGATTTTTTATGAGTGCTGCATATCTCATTACATTTGATCTATCTATTATGGGTGGTGCAGGTATTGTTATTAGTACTCTCTTTCTTTTTGTCTTTCGAGATCACTTCTATCTTCTGCGTAGCTTGACGTCTTTTTCCTTCAAAAAAGCAAAACTAGTAAATCCTTTTCGGGATTTGTTATTTCTTCTAGATGGTGAAACCTCTTCCGCTTTGTATATTTCCAATAAAAAAGATTTAATGCATACTGGGCTAGCTATTTTTAGAATTAAGGTTATTCCTGAAAATATTCATGCTCCGATAGATTTATTCATAAAAGCACTCAGCGGTTATAAAAACATGGTAAGCTTCACATACCAAATAGTTCAAACGCCTCTTTTTAAAAAAGAACAAACCGAAGTGGGAGAATCTATCCAAACGAATATTTATTTCTGTATCCATTGCTCTGTAAAAGGAACTTTAAGTCGTGCTAAATTTCGATTATTGAGAGATAAAATGGTTACCTTAGGAAATGTCCTTCAAAGCAATTTTGCGGGCAACTTTCATCACTTCCAGATTGTACCTCTCTCTGGACGAAATTTAATAAATGCATTACGAACTTATTTTTTTAAGATTCCAAAAGAAATTGAAGGAGGAGAACAAAGAAAACTTTGGATTACGCCTGATGTTTTGATAAAAGCACTGTTTTCCTCTATTCTATTATTGAGTTCGAGTATTCTTTTATCGAATTTAGGACTTTCACTCCTCTATACTTCCTTAATCACCATCACGCTCTTAGGTTTTTTAATCTACTTATGGTGGCGAGAACTATTATTCCTTACCTTACATACTTCGATCATGAAGAGTAGTCATTTTATAGCAATAAATCCCTTTAAAGATATTGTGTTTTTCCGTTATCGAGGGATTTCTGATTCTTTATTTGCCTATATTGACAATACATTATTGGTAGGCACCAAAATGTTTAATCTTGCGCTAATACATCCTTCCCCCTATGTTCGATTTGATAAGTTTCTCAGGGGAATTATGAATCAAAAAATATATTTTGGGTATACCTGCATAAATTCTCCTGTATCGTTTGAAGTGTTTTATAAAAAATATCTTGATTATTTAAACCTTAAGACATTTCGGAACCTATTGGTTTCAGATTGGAGAGTACGGACAAAATTAGATGGAATTAATTGGCTAGGGATGCGTTCTGGGATATGGCAGACGATTCTCACGCTTTCTGTTTGTGAGTTCACCTATATTGAATCGCTTTCAGGGGAAATAATTGAAGATCTTGAAGAGCAGTTACACATAAAATCCCTAAAATTGTATAATGCGTTTAATACTCACTTCTTTAATTGCGATGTAGTACAACTCAGACGACAAGTGTTACTCTCTGGTGTCATTTCTAGTGTTGTAAAAAATAAAGATTTTACATTTATCGGAACTCATCTTAATTATCTTATAATTCAAGGAAAATTACTCATCTCGTTTATAGAAATAGTAGATGAGTTAAAAAAAGGAATTACCACACGAATCGCTTCTGAATTTAACACCCCCTTAAAATTGAAAAATAGCATTGTAATTGGGGATACTATTAATACTGAAGTGCTCGAAAAAGAGATCCCCTTTGGTTTCACTGAAGAGCAACTTACCAATTTACTTATTGTGAATGGAACCTATTCCAGCAGAGAACTTCTTGCCATGAAGATTGTCTCACAGCTAGTTGAAAAAAACAAACCTTCACTGGTTTTTGATTTTCGAGGATCTTGGTCGAAAATACTGAAACACTTTGAGGGAACTCCCTTTGAAAATGAGTTTCTTTATTTTAAACTTGGGACCGCCTTTAGTTTAGATCCACTAAAGTCGGATATTCCTTATGATCCCGACAATTTAGAGGTTTTGGATTATATCTTTGATGCTTATGCATTGGCATTTCAGAAACAAAAATATGCCATAGATATTATGAGAAATGCAATTAATAAAAATCCAGAGTTAGATATGGAATCGTTTAACGTCCAATTAATCAATCAAAATAAATGGGAAAATCCTGCAAGCGACACATTATTGGCATTATTTCGCGATTTGACCACTCAAGACTTGGACTACTTGCATATCTCTACACTAAAAACTGGTCATGATGTTATAACCTTTCAAGATTTTATTAAAACCAATAAAACAGTGATTATCGATCTTTCCATCATCGTAGATCTCCCCAAACTTGTGTTTTTTACATTTATTATTATTTCTAAAATTATCCATTTTCTCAAGCGACACTCAGGATACGTAGCAAAATATATCTTTATCCCACATATCGATGTGTTTTTTAAAAGTAAAGTGATTGAACAGTATAACGACTATGGGAAAGTATATAAATTCTTAGATCCCCTCATCGATAAAGGCTTTGGTTTAATATGTGGGGCAAATCAGATGTACTATCTCCACCCCAATTTTGTAAAGTATTTTGAAAATATCGTCAGCTTCAGAACCACTGATAAGAATGATATCGGAGCGTTAATGAAAAGGATGAACCTTCGAGATATGCACGGGACAGGGATATACTCACGTAGTAGAAAGGAGGCATATCAAACTCAATACTTAGAAAACATGAAAAGTGAAGAAGCACTTGTGAAAAGATCAGATATCTATCAATCGTTTCCTGTGTGTTTTGAGTGGAAAGACGTAAAAGACCAGCCGCTTATGAAAAATGAAGAGATTATCGCATATATGGACAGGCAAGGATACAATTTACGAGATACAGAAAAATTAATATTAGAGCAAATAAAGAAAACGATATTCGAAAAAGATTTAGGAATCTATGGTGGTTACATACCCGAAGTAAAGAAATTCCTAGAATCAATTGGTACCTTAGATCAAATTGGTAATCTTTATGAAAAAAAACTGAAAAAAGAACTGATAACTATATTATATCCAAAAGCTTCGCGATATTATAAAGATAAATCTGATATAAAAAGATGTAGAGATGAGATCTTTTCAATCTTGATAAAACAAGGCTATATAGTGGAAAATCATCCCAAAACGGCAAGTGGTTCGGAGTCGTTGAGAACTTCTTTTTCTGTTGGACCTCAATATAAGAAAGCATTGGAAGATGAGTATGAATCGAACCAAGCCTATACGATGGAAGCTATTGAGGAAGAGTCTCCAAATTCTCTTCCTTTTGTAGAAGACCATCTCCAAGCACCACGTAAGTATATAATTGAGGAGGGTAATGTAAAGAAAGCACTCATGCGAGTGTTTAGTGACTTTAACTATGAAGTGTTTACTATCCATTTATACTTAAAAAAAAATGAATTTAAAAATGCACTTAAGCTTGAACATGAGTTTATACAAAGATTTCTAACGGAGATTTATAGGCATTATTATAACTCTGATGAGAGAGTAACTATTAAGCACCTACATGATTTCATTGAGCATCTAAGCGAAACTTGTAATATGCCGTTTACCAAAGAAGAGTTAAATCAGTATTTAGAGCAATTTCAGACTATTAATTTTAACTATAATAATATTAAAATCAAGGCAAAACAACTCTATAAATACTTGGAGACGTTTTTTAATAAATTGCACCTATATTTATATAGAAAAAGTGAGGAGGAGACAAATGAACAATAAACTACATGGCCAAAAGCATAATTTATCCGACATGATTGAAAAGATCTTTTTTGACGTAAAAGAACTCGAATTATTAAAGGAGTTAATTCGTAATGTGGCGATGGGAAGAGTAGATCCAAAACAACTAAGAACGGCAATAATTGAGAATCGGGAAAATTTCAAGAGTAAAATTATAGAAATTTTTCCCTATTATCATAAACAAATATCATACCAACAGCAAATTGACAATTTTGCTGAAAAAGAGATTCCCTCACAAATTCAGAACGAACTAAAAGAAAAAAATGAACTCCTTCAGAAAGTAGGGAAATTAATTCATAACCTTCTTAAAAAATTAGAAGAAGATTCTCCTATCTGACCTTTATGTTATAAACTTGCCCCCTATATAAAGGAAAAATTTTACTATTTTTTTATTTAAATATGTATGGAAGAATAGTCTTTAATTTCTAATAAAATGTGAGAAGAGAGAGTTTATTCATAAAAAAATACAATGTTTTCAAAACAAATCTATGTGGAAAACATAGTTTCATTACGTGAATTATTTCCCTGTTTCACTCATGAATTTTTGGAGCCCTTCAAAAACGTGATTAATGCTGAAATTAAACAAGGGATGCATCTTGATTTCGAGATTTCTGAAAGAGACCATCAACATAAAATAAGCCCTATTTTGCGATTAGCACGACCAGAAGATGCAAAGGAGATTACAGAAATTTATAAAGAGTTATATGATGGAACGTATCCCTATAAAGAGATGGAGGATGTAAGGGAAGTTAGAAAACTTATCGAAGATCCTAATGTTCAATGGATAATTTATCAAGATCCCTCTTATAATATTGCTGGATGTGTAACATTTGTGTTAGATTTCAAAAATAAACGCGGGTATATCCGGGGTTTTATGCTAAAAAAGAAATATCAGGGATATATCGATATTACAAAAGCGATGATCGGTTCTATGTTGGGAATGATCCACAATTTTAAGGATAGAATTTACAATTGGTATGTAGAAAACCGTACGGCTCATGCAAAATCTCAGTATTCAATGTGGGTATGTGGTATTGCTCCAATTGCCTTCTATCCTAATAAAGACGTGTTTCTAGGAAAAATTGAGTCTGATTTAATGCAAATTCTCTATGACGAGCGATCCTTAACCATCCTTCGAACAAAAGAATGTCCAAATATTATTTCTGATGTGGAACCATGTTTTCAATACTCCAATAAGCGTTATAATTTAGGATCTTATGCCATTCAAACCCCTGAAATTGAATTAGACAGTTCAAAACTTAAGGCACTAAGGAAGAATATTCATAAATGTATTGTAAAAGATAAATTTGGGTATGAAACGATAACATTTACGATAAAAAATTCTGATTCCTATTTCCAGTTTCTCTACACCCCTCAGGTACAGAATTTCGAAAAAACTAAATACAAAGTGAAAACCCTAGAGCAACTTCAAGTGTTTATGGAGGAGTTTATAAGATGCAGAGAAGAATTAGGAGTAAGATACTGTGAAGTATTCGTGTCTGCGTACAAACCGGAACATCAAAAAATTTTTCATAATGCAGGATTAACCGCAAAAGGATATATACCAAGCTGGAAATATTCAACTAAGAATGAGTTGTTTAAAGATCATATCCTTTTTAGCATTTTTGATGGAAAAATTAGTAGTACTATTCA
This sequence comes from Candidatus Hodarchaeota archaeon, assembly GCA_048886685.1. Lineage (GTDB taxonomy): Archaea > Asgardarchaeota > Lokiarchaeia > Sigyniarchaeales > SOKP01 > Loki-b32. The sequence continues at coordinate 8,099 of JBHLKM010000024.1, read as the reverse complement.
GTTGATAAAGGAAGGGCAGGAGTTATTAAAGGTCTTGGCATGTAGCTATGAGTATACCGAAGCAATAGACATTTAATTTTCCCTCATTGTACACCGAAAAGGAAACATGTAGCTTTCGAGAAAAATAAGACGATCAAAAGAATTCGAGATAAAATAAAAGCATAGAGAAAAAGAAATTTAACCAAAGTGTTTTTAATTTACTTTAGTATTACTTAAATTAAAGGACAATCACATTATTTTTAAAAAAGGTTCTACAACAACCACAATATTTAAAAAATACCAAGAATATTAAAATAATCAAAAATTGAAATAAATTTTAGAAACATGGGATATTTACCATATGATATAACGCTTAAGGCAATCTTGTGGATAGTCACAGCGTGTTATCTTGTAGTAAATGGAACTTTATTAATTAATAAGATGCTTAAGACTCCCAAGGAAAAAAAGGTTAAAAGAGATTTTTACCTTGCATTTTCTATTTTTTGTTTTTCATGTATAGGTTTAGGACTATTTTTCACCCTTTCTGATTTTGAACGGGATGTATTTGGAGAATCTGAACTATATTTTCGTTTCCTGTCAATAGCGTATATATTTGGATATATATCTTTAATATCCATAATTTTTGTGGGTGAAAAAGAGATAGTAAACACCAAATATATATTCAGTTACGCTACAACAATTACTATTGCCATTAATGTTATTTTTCTTATTTTCTTCCCCGATTTAGTACTTATTATTCGTTATGTTAATTATGTTCTAATAAGTATTGAGACTGGAGTTGCATTACTAGTATATCTTTATCTCAGTAGAAAAACCGCTGGAGAATTAAGAAAAATGGCAATTGTCACTTTAATAGCTTTAATCATAGTAGCGGTTGCTTTTATATTACAGACGGATTTCCTTATTTCAAGTGGCTTAGTTTCACCTTATTTTTCTCAAATTTTATTCATTATCGGTATAACTCTATTCACATATGAAATCATTAGAAAGGAAGGATTGGATGTTTTAGAGATGATTTCAAATCATAAGCTGACAACAATACAAAAAGATTTTATGGAGATCATAGAAAAATTTGACTGGACTGAAAATGATCGAGAAGAATTTATCAAAGATTTGCTAGGATTAACACCCTCCGAACGTGAAAAGATTCTTTACGATATGGTGTACAAATTTTTATCAACAGAATAGGAATATCCTGTTTCTAATTTCTCCTATGATATTTTAAATATGACACTTAAAAGCATTAACGGGGAAGAGTTGGTGTTCAATGCTATTCAAGATTATTTAAATCAAAACAAAATCCTTAAGAAGAATGACGTGGTTAATCACATTAAATCCTACTTTACAAACCTTTCAATTAATATCAATGAAGAAGGAATTATTAAGTATATAGAATCTCTAATAAAAAAGAGAAGGATTGTTGAAGGATCTAAATTAACTAAAGATATTGTATTGAACAATCTAAAAAGAAAAAGAATTTTTGAATACATTACAGAAAATCCAGGAACTTATTTTAATAAAATTGTAAAAGAGCTGAAAATGGGTAATCATGTTGTTTACTGGCATGTAAACATTCTTTTAAAATTTGATTTTATCAAGAAAACAATGATGGAAAAACACGAAATATTTTACGATTCAAATCTAGGTATTGATGAAGTTCAAAAGCTTTACTTTACAACTATAACAGAAAAGAGTAAGAGAATACTTAATTTTCTTAAAGAGAATGACTTAGGTATTACACAACTCGGGTTAGCATCAAAATTACAAATGCATCCAAAAACAATTAAGAAATATCTCAGTAATCTTGAAGAATTTGGCTTGATTGAAAAGAAAAAAGTCTCACCAAAAGAAATTCTATATTTTTCAAAGAGTACTTGAAAATTCTACTTTTTATTATTATTCCAGTTTTTAATATTGGGTAAATCTTTTAATCTGAATTATTGTTGTAGAAATCAATATGATATGAATTCACCATATTGATTTAAATAGAATCCTAAAAATTCTTCAGATGACACCTTTTATACATACTTTATACCGTATGTAAAAAAGTAGAACTTTATCAAAAAAAAAGAGGTATAAAAAGATGAAAAAATCTCTTGTAAATGGAATGAAAAAACCACTTTTTGTTTGTACTTTGCTCTTTATATTTACAATTGGCACAACCTTAGCTGCCTTTTCATTATCACCTACAACTCCAGATGATAGAGACTTGTTAATCCTTTATGATCAAACAAGTCCACTCACCGAAACTATTGCATTTGACACATATGATCTTTTAGATGATGCTTATGCAGAAGAACCATATGAAATAGAACTAGTAAATATAGATAATTCGAATGATCTTCGGCAAATTATGGGTAAAAATGCCGAAAATATCGTTTATATCTTTCATGGTACTGACTATGGTATGAGTGTTGGGAAGAATTCAACCTCATGGTCAACTTTAGGAATCTGGCTTACAATCTCACCAGTAGAGAATCATTTTTTTATGAGTTGTTACTCTGAAAATGATTACACGAATGTTCCTAATAAGAACGTTGTTGGTTTCGAAGGATTCGTTGATGGTCTTGTTGCTCAAACTGCGATTCTAGGACAACTCTCGAAAACATTACTCCCTTTAAATGAAGAAGCAGCCAATTTAGCTAAAGAAAGAGTCCGGTTTATTGTTAAAAACATGGCAGGTGATTTCTTAACTCGTCTCCTAAATCCTATAGATATTCTATCTGGAGAGGAGGCAGCTTCTATGGATACATTGTTTGGAGCAGGACTTTTTTTTGAAATGAAAGAAGGTCCTGCCAAATTGAAAGTTCAAGGACATTATTACTATCTAGGGCTTAAATATATCAAAAGGTGGGATTCTAATTTAGGGGAATATCTTAATGGCTGGTATTACCATAAAAGAGGAGAAATAACAATCGAATTTGGCGTAGATCCAATTTTCACTGGATTTCAGGGTCACATAGACTATTATAAAGAATATTATACTGGAGCACTTAAAATGTCAATGGGAATAAGTATTTACCGCAAATTTAGCGCCAGTTTTAAGTTTGGAGGATTCTCATCCTTTTCGGCTTCATTTAAAGCTGGATTTGACATAACACTCAGTTTTATCTATAAGAATGGTGGTTATAAACTAAATAATATAATTATAACTGTCTATGGTGAAGGCAATTGTCATGCAAAGGCAACTGCATGGTGGGCTACCTTATATCGAATTGATCTCAATTTTAGACTTTATTTTAAATTTGTTGCTAATCTATATGATTTAATATACCGAAACATCAGGCGTATTCGTTTGGAAGTCTGGGTAGGTTTCAGGGTCAGTGCTCGCATTTATATCTTAGGAATCATTAATTACAAGAATAACTTTGATAAAGCTTGGTGTGGCTCACGTAGATATATCTCCTTTTAATTTCCTTTTTTTTAATTTAAATAATTTAAGATAACTTTTTTTAAATATTTATAATCGTCTTCTCAAGGTTAAAAAAAAAAATTAAGCAATTTGACTTTTTTCTAAATAATTTTCTTTTTGGTAAGTGTTTGGCTCAAAATAAAGCTTCCACACAGGAAATATTTCCTTAGAAATCGCTTTATACCATTGTAAAGTACGTCTAAATAATTTATTGTTAATATCATGGGTTTTTATTAAGTTTTTATATACTTTGCATAGATTTGTAACTATTGGTCCGTTTGCTGCTTCAATATATCGCTGAATTTCATACATCAATGGCCATAAATCTGCAAAACCTATTCTAAAATTCTCATCTTTAAATTGCTGGAAACCATGCATACACCGAAAATCAAGAGGGATATCAACATACCTATCATCCCTTTTTATCTTATTCCAGAATGGACTTCCTGGATAGACCTTTAGATTATGAACTTCCCACCAGGTTGGATGTAAATCTGCAAACTGCTTAACTCCATCCCAGATCTCATCTAAAGTTTGATGCGGAAACCCAATAATATAAGAGGTATAGACACCTATTCCATACCCTATAAGCATGTCAATAAGTTCTTGGATATCAATGCTGTCATTTTTGTTATATGTTCTATTAAAATCTTCTACTCCAATATAGACCATTTCAAATCGCATAGCAGAATTACTTAATCGTTCAAAATCTAAATTTCTCAGTGAATTGGTCGTAGTTGCTGCAATTACAGGATAATCTCCTTTTTCCTGTTCAAAGAGCTCAAAAAGTTCATACCACCAGTTTTTATTGATGATGGCAGTAGGTTCTGCCATATGGATATTGAAATTTTTATTTCCTAGTTTTCTACGATGTTCCAATATAGCATCATGTACTTCATTGGGAGAAACTAACTCTTTTGAATGTTTTCCCTTAAAGTATTTATTAGTACTACAAAAATCACACCGGTGGGGACATCCAATCTTGGTTACAACTAACAAATTATATCGTCTTATTTTGTTATCCTTATAGCAGACATCATATTCATAAGGACTGTAAGCTGATTTAAAGGGTTTACCTTGATCTTCATCAAACAGATTTCGCAAGTATGGTACTCCTCTTTCCCGACAGACATAGTCAACATATTTATCAGTTCCTTCGAATAAGGCTCCAATATTTCCCGCTATTATCTTTATTTTGGGATAATGATGCCTAATATATTCCGTACATCTTATAAACTCAGAAAAATCAGAAGAAAACACACTAAAGGCTACATGTGTATATTTATTTTTCTTCAATGCGCAAGCTAATTTTTTTACAGTACATCGTCCTTCAATAATATCTACTTGTGTTTGTAAATTGCTTTTTATAAAACAACCTGTAATATTTGAAGCCATATCTTCTCCTTCTGTATAAATATAATCTTTTGGCCATGGTTGATATTGTTTGAACACTTCAGGGGTAATCCATTGCTTATGTTGCGGATAATTTGTGTATAAGAATTCCAAAAAATTACTAGGATCTCGTAAGACAACGTTTTTTGACGTCATTGCGAGATAATTTTCTGCAAATAAAAGTTTAAGCTTCATAACTGATAATTTTATCATGCATATATAAAGAAAAAATCTAAAGTCTTAGAGGATCTTTTAAAGAAAAAAATAATATGAAAATATAACATCTATGAGTAATTGATAAAGTTCGTCTATCAATAAAAAACAATTTGGAGAGTGAATAATGGAAAACAACAGTAAATATTCAATTGATCTAGAAATAAAATATAAACCCTTGGAGATAATTGACATAACACAATTAATTAAACAATGTACTAAAAAATGGCAGAATATATCCCTCTGTAATGTGAATGATTCTGTAATTAGATTAGCAGTTATTGAAGGAGAATTCCATTGGCATAAGCATGACAAAGAAGACGAATTTTTCTATGTCATTGAAGGATTACTTCTAATTGATTTGGAAGAAAAATTAGTCGAATTGAAGCCAAAACAAGGATTTACTGTACCAAAGGGTGTAATGCATCGAACAAGAGCTCCCAATCGTACATCCGTTTTGCTAATGGAAAAAGTTACAATAAAACCAACGGGAGATTGAAAAAACATCTTTTAATTACGAAATTTATAAAAAAAAAATTATTGAACAGGAATAGACAGTTTAGATCTTCTTTTCTTTCTAAATATATCTATATTTCGTTCAATTATAGATTTATTTGGATCTTGAGCTAATTGACTCCTGATATGTTCGAGCATTTCTTCTTGAGTTACTCCAATTTTTTCAAGAAATTGATTTACTTCTCTCTGTTTAAATTTATTCTCAAGAATTAGAGGTGCTGATATCTTAAGTATTCTGAGCCATTTCTTCCTTGCCTCTGGGTTTTGGCGTACCAGTTCAGCGTACTGATAAGCATATAAAATTCCTCCGTAGCGATTGAAATCATAAAAGGTTGCTGCATGAACAACATTACAGTTAGTAAGGAGAGGGTCAGCATGTCCTTTCTTTATCAAATTTTTAGATTCTACAAGTTCAATGATGTCTTGCTCTCTATAGGGGATTACGTGGTAAGGTAAAAGCACTCTGGGAATGTTTTCGCTTTCAATTTCTTTATCAGTTAGATACCATTGTCTGTCAAAATCTTCAAAAACAGGTTCATCGAGCAATGCTGGCTTCCACTCTTTAATAACTTCGTCGCGTGGCATCTCATAGAAATATCGAAAGATTTGATCTGGAGAATAACCGAATAATACATAATTAATTCCATGTTTCATCGCCTCTTTAACTACAATGCTATGAATTAAATCAGAACAATAGTCGCAAATGTGTCTGGCTAAAAATGTTTTATTTGAATCATGATGAAAAAAATGCCATTTGTAGAGCTTTATAAATGTTTTCGAAGAGTCTTCGATAAAGATATGATCTACTTCGATTCTCTCTAATGTATCTCTCATATTTCCTTTTGCAATATCAGTCATGAATCCTGTGTCCGAGGTAACCGCTAAAGGAGTGAGATTTAAATCGTTTACAAGATGATCAAGTAAGGCAGTAGAATCTTTTCCACCAGAGTATCCAAGTACACAGTCATAAATCTGGTTCCCATGATCTCGTTGCATTTGACGTACAACTGAATCCCAATCCTCAAGAGCAGCATCTCTTCTTTCTTGGTTTATTTCGGTTCGAGCCCAACTTATGTTCTTATGATCAAGATCTGAGCAGAACTCACATAATCCTTGATCATCGAGATGAACTCCTAAGAATCCATCAGGCAATATACATTTTCCGCAAATATTTTCAGGTTGTATCATATTATTTTGATCATTTAGAAATATTTAAAGAAAAAAGTCTTAACTCAAGATTGAATATATTTTTTCTTTATATAGGGAGGATGGTGATATTATCAAAATGCAAAATATATGGTATTGATCGTATAATGGTTCAGACACTTCAAAAACTACAAAGAAGATATATTGAAATAAGTGACA
>JBHLKM010000024.1:0-1101 GCA_048886685.1 Candidatus Hodarchaeota archaeon | reverse complement strand
CAAAATATATGGTATTGATCGTATAATGGTTCAGACACTTCAAAAACTACAAAGAAGATATATTGAAATAAGTGACACCAAGGATTTGATAGAAGTGCAAAAAGTTATAACTCGCTTGATATCAATGGAAAATACACGTGTGAAAGAAAATATTATCAAAAGTCTTATTGATTATCTAAAATCGAAATTCTCACTCCCAGAATACAAGATAAAGGTTTTTATTGCGTATTCGGAAGGTAAACCTTGTGGATTTGTGATTTCTGATTTAAACCCCGAATATAAGAGTTATGGAAGGAAATGTGGTACATTTGGCTGGCTAAAAGCTGAAAGTAAAGAAGTTTGTGAAATTCTCCTTAACCATTGCGAATTGTTTGCAAAGGAAAATCGATTACGAAAAATTCGGGGACCAATTAATTTTCCCAAAAACAAGATGGGGTTTGGATTACAAGTCTCGGGTTCTGATGAGCAATGGTTATTCGGAGTTGCACCAAGTAATGAGAATCCTGAGTTATACAATTACTTGATAAATTGTAACTATATACCTGAATCTGAATATAGTTGTATGCATGTTGTTGAAGAATTTTGGAAAAAGGGGAACACTCTGGATAAAAACCTGAAGTTATGTTGTTTACCCTTAGATGAGTTAGAAGACAAACTTGATGAGATTGTAGAACTCGCTGGAGACTCATTTAGTTCTATACTTCCTGATACATCGGGAGGTGGAAGGAAAAATGTTGAAGAACTCTTACATTTAGCATCCAATGTACCAAAACAACATTTCCGATATCAAGAGTTTTACAACCCATTTAAAAGATATAGACACATCCCAGAATTTATAGAAGCGTGGAAAGAGGCTGACCTTGAGAATATGATTACAATGTTTCCAATGGTACTTGAAAGAAAAACTAATAAACTTATAGGGATTTTAATTGGTGTGCTCGATTACTACCAATATTGGAAGGGTGAATATATCTCTCGGGTAAATGTTCATACCGCGATGGTAAGAAGGGGATATAATGGAAAAGGAGTATTTTCCTCTCTTAACAATTTTGGACAAGCAACCAATAGATCTATGACAGGGATAACATATTATGAAGGAAC
>JBHLKM010000023.1:0-51365 GCA_048886685.1 Candidatus Hodarchaeota archaeon | reverse complement strand
GCTAACTTAGATATGGTTTCTTTAAGTATTCAACAAATAACTAATAAACTTTTAGCAGCAGATTTTGATGATAAGGAGGAGGGGGATTGATTTTTTGGTTTTATTAAATAATTTCGAAAGTTTCTGTAAAGATAAATAAGTTCGCTACCAGATAACTACTTCTCAAACAAGATAACACACTATAAAAATATATGTTAAAGATAAATGGAAGCATTTTTGCCTACATTCTGATGTAATTTCGAGAAAGAGTCTTTGTGGTAAAATCGTCATAATTAATAAATTAAATTTTTAAAACAATCATTTAAATAAGGATTATATTTTGCCTAGACTCTTTAAAAGTTGAATTCCATTATCATTAACTTTTATTGATGCACTTGAAATATTATCTATGTAATTACTCTGCTTTTTCAACCAATTAAATCCTTCTTTTACTTCCTCATCCCTAAAATTCAAGATTTTTCCCTTTAAAAAATTAAATGTGGTTTGCCCTTTGAATCTTCCAGTTCTCCTATACATAAACAACAAGATATCCTCTATAGCAGGAGGATATGACTTTTTTAATTCTTGTTGTTCTGCCTGTATTGGGATTTCTTCACTGACAATTTCTGAAGGAATGGCTTCTGATAGTTCAACTTTAGGTATTTCATCTATCTGAAGTGTAAAAGTTTCAAGGGTCGGTTGAATGGTTGGAGTTATTGATATCTTAGGTAAAGTGCTAATAAATTCGAAGAATTCTCCGATATCTATTCCTAAACTATTCTTTAATAAAATCTTTGTATAGGAGGGATTTATCTTCTGGTTAAAAATGGATTCATAAAATACTAATAATGACAAATAAGCTTGCTGAGTTTTTGTTAATGGGTAAACACCTCCAATTCTTTCTGGATAAGTTTCTTTTAATTCAGAAATTAAAGTTTTTGAAAAGTCAGAAGTAGTAACAAAATAAACAAAATCTATCTGTTTTTGCTCCAGTAATTTCTTTGATGTCTCTATATGGCTTCTTAAAACACTACTTTTTTTCTCATAAATTTTCACCTGAAATTCAATTCTCTTCATTTCTCCTATCTTGTATTTTGACGCTAAACTAACAACAATATCTGGTCTTACTGTTTTAATCCTTGAATTGTCTTTTATTCTAACTTGAGGGTTATTTTCAACGCTGTAAATATTATAATCAGGTTCTGTCCTCAATATTTCAAATGCATTTTGAAGTGCTTTTTCCACTAGAGCTGATCGCATTCCCGTTGTTTTAATTTTCTCACTCCACAACTTTTCAAACAAAATATCCACTTCATAATCATCCAGAATTATATCTTTCTTGAATTTCTTCATTATTTTAAAAGCATCGGAAATATATTCTATTGTTCCTAACTTCTGAAATTCCTCCCAATAATCATTTAAATAAATTTTAACATTTCGGATATTCTTAGCAGAAATTCTGTAAAGATATTCTATTGCCTCAGGGCTAAAAGGATATAATGAATATTCAACAGGCAAAGTAACAGAATACTCCTTATATAATCGATCTAAATGTTTTTTAACAATTTGTTTAACTTGGACTAATTCCAAAAATTTCAATGAGATATTGTTAGATGAAAATAAACCTTGAAATTGGTTGTAATAATCACTATTCTTTAAAAATGATATGAATTCCATCCATGTAGATGATGTTCCAATAATTATTAGAAGAGTCCGAGAAATTTTATTGCGAAAATCAAGGAGCATATTTATAAAATTAATGAATTTTTCCTCTTTTTTAGAACCCAATAAAGATTCTATATTATCAATTCCTACCACAATTCCTACTTTCTTATTACCGTATAACCACCCTATTAGATTTGTAACTATATTGAATATTTTAGAAGCATCTGTTTTATTTTTGATAAATTTATCTACTCCATATTCAACAGCACTTAATTCGTTTATAGCTTTAATAGAGATGTCAAAATCTGGATTTAGAACCAATAAGAGTATCTCTAAAAATTGCCATTCAAAATTAAAATCTTCTTTTGATCGAAGGATTCTATAATTTTTTTTTATAATATCAATACATTTTTTATATCTATCATGACAATCGGATAAATTAATATATTCTTCGATATCTTTCACATCTTTTAATGGATTCTCTCCTCCATATTTGAATTCTATAACTCCTAATAATTTTTTTAATGTAAGAAATGATAATTCATCAAAAAAGGAAGTTTTACCCAAATTTTGAATAATTTCGCTATAAATATATAGCATATTACAATATTCTGGGTCTTCTGGAGAATCCATAAACACTGAATCAAGTTTGTAATCCTCATATAAATCTATTAATCGATATTTTTTTTGTTTGATAGCTCTGAAAATATGACTATACAATGTTGATTTACCGCTACCCCCAGCACCTTCGATGTATAGCGCAATGCAATTCTCATTTTCGACTACTCTTTTTATAGTTTCAACAATTATTTTAATTTCATCATTTCTACCTACAAAAACTTCTGGAATACTGCTTTTAGTGGTAGTTTGAAGAATAAATGGACTTGGATTTCTAAGAATTATTTCATCGATTCTATTTTTATCTGGAAATAATTTTTTTGAAAATAGCCCTTTTTCCATTTGAATTCCCTTAAAGAAATTTAATCCAGAATCCTGATGAGCTTGAACACGTTTCCATAATTATCTTCAATGGAAAATTTATCGCTACTCATTCCAGCTTCTAATTGAATTTTATTCCTATTATATAGTCTAATTAAATATTCAGAAAAATTGTCTATTGAAATATTATAATCTTTACTAATAATTTCATATAAATCTCTTAAAAGTACTTTTTGAATACCTAAAGTCTTCTGTGATAGCTCTTGGATCTTTTGATTAACAATTTCTAATAATTGATCTTCACTTTTAATATCAGATTTTACCGTTCTTGTTAATTTCAATGCCCTAAAACCTTGTTCTAAATTATACAATCGATTTTCGATCGAATCTAATCTCTTCAAGATTGTTGATGATATTTCAACTTTTTTAGGTTTAATTGAGGTACTCTTTGTTTTTTTTAGAGGTACATTACCAGTACAGCTTTTTATATGATTTTGATAATAGATACCCCCTCTTTGATAAACTTTTCCGCATTTTGGACACGTTAATTTCACTATAAGAACAACACCTCGCTTATTGAAAAAGAAAATTAATAGTTAATACTAGTTAGATTCCTTAAGATTTTTTCCTTAAACTATAATATTCAAAATTATCTTAAAAGTGTTATTTATTATTCTATATAAGAAGTAAAGATTATATTCTTTAAAATGAAACTTTATAATTATTCTAAAAGTAAATTAAATATCATTCTTATTTTTCTAAAATCTGTTTCAAATTTTGTCCTTCTTCAATCATATGTTGGGATATCTTTTGTACTGACTTCTTAGCAAGTTTCGAAAGCAATTTGCCCATGTGAAAGTCTAGAGTTGCGGTGAAGATACTTCCATTTTCAGAAGGTTTAATTTCAAAAGAACCACCAGCCAAGATGAGTTTCAAAGCCCCTACGGTCTTAAATCTATACAATCTGTGTGGAATAAGCTCAGTCAACTTAGATCTCATTTTTAAAAACTCTCCATTAATATCTTCTTCAGCATACAAAATGGAGCCAATTTCACTATCCGTTTCTGTTTCCCAATGAGCTTTTATATGAGAAGGATGCCATTCGAGGTAATTTTCTGCTATATGTTGGAACCAATCCCAAATTACTTCGGGAGAGACATTAATTTTGATAGATTCTCTAAGGGTTTTCATTTTATTTTACTTTTTAAATACTTAGTTTTTATATATGTAATATATTATAAAAATAAATAATAAATAGTAAAAGTTAAGCATTATTACTTAACTGTTTACTTCAGAAATTTAATTAATGTGTCGTTAAACTTATCAGGCTCTTCAGTGTGAATCATATGAGCATCTGAGTCGAAGTATGTAATTTCAGCATTCGGTATTTTCTCAGCTAATAATTCACCATTTCGAGGTGGAACAAGAATGTCATCGTTACCATGAATTATTAAAGTAGGGATATTTATGTCTTTTAATTTTCTATAGGAGTTATACCTCATCCATGCAGTCATTTGGGCTTTAAAGGTGGTTGGTCCTGTTGGAATTATCAGAATATCATCAACTTTTTTCTCCATAAATTCAGGATTTTCACTCATGAATTTTTTTGTGAATATATGAGGCATAGCTTCTTCGACTAAATCTCTTGTATGACCTTTTACCGATAATTTACCCAATAACCTTTGTGTTTCTATTGAAGGCAATTCTGCCCTTGATCCGCCGCAACTTGTTGAACAAAGAACTAGCTTGTTAATTCGTTCGGGAAATTTAAGGGTTAGTTCTTGTGCTATCATTCCTCCCATAGAATGACCAAGGATATGAGCTTGATCAATATTTAAAGCATCCATCAATCCTAATGCATCAAAAGCCATAATTTCTATTGTGAGGTCTCCTTCCAGATTATCACTTCTCCCAACACCTCTGTTATCAAAAATAATTGTTTTAAAATGTTGTGAGAGCTGTTCTATCATAGGAGGATCCCACCAATAAACGTTTTCAGATAAACCTTGAATCATTAAGAGAGGAACACCTTCTCCATGAATCTCATAATAAAGATTCACATCATCTACTTTAACTTTTGGCAAATTTAAATCAACTTCAATTTATATGTTTTTGGATTTAACATATTAAGCTTTCTTGTTGCTAGTAATTCGTTTTAACTATATTTAAATATTCTAATTTTATTTCACTAATTATTTTAGTAGAATTAGAATTACTCATGGATCCCATCCAAATTTTTTGATGTTGAAGTTTTTATCTCTATAAATAATTATATACATTTAACTAAAGGCACCTCTATTATGCATAGGAAAGATGGAGATTTAACAATGTGTAAACCAAAAAGATCAAAGATAGGATGAAATTGTAGTTAAACGAATGAAATTGATGAAAGATAATGATGAAGTTAAAAACCCTATTCAGCCCGGAAAAAATTGGCAATGTAGAAATAAAGAACCGAATTGTCAGATCGGCTACTTTTGAGCATAGGGCTGAAAAATATGGATATGTTGGTCAAAAAATATTTGACATGTATGATGAATTAGCACGTGGAGGAACAGGTTTAATTATTACTGGATTTACAGGAATAGATCCGAGTGCAACAGGAAGCCCGTATCAACTTCGATTAGATAATGATTCCTATATTCCAGGACACAAAAAATTAGTTAAAGCAGTTCATGATCAACCTGACGTTAAGCTAGCTATACAGATTGTTCATATGGGACGGCAATGTGAGCATCCAAAATATACCCCTATCGCACCTTCTCCGATTCCTGAAAAAACGACAGGTTTAACACCAAGAGAACTAAGTATTGAAGAAATTTATGAATTAATTAAAAAATTTAAGGAAACAGCCATTCGAGCTTATGAATGCGAATATGATATGGTCCAACTCCATGCATCTCATGGGTATCTTCTAAGTAATTTTGTTTCACCTTATACAAATAAACGTAAGGATGAATTTGGGGGAACTGTTCAAAATATGGCTAGAATCCTTGTAGAAATCTTCAATCAAATCAGAGATGAGCTTGGAAAAGAATTCCCTATAACGGTCAAACTCCAAACTGATGATTCAGTACCTGGAGGCCTTACATTAAACACGAGTTCAAAAATAGTAGAGATTCTTGCCGATATTGGATATGATGCGATTGAACCTAGTGGAGGGATTTATGAAAGCCAATTAGCCCATAAAAATCCCTATCCTTGTAAAATGATTAAATCACCTGAGGATGAAAATTATTTTTTACCAACAGCCAAAATTATAAAACCGCTAATGAAGAAATCAAAATTGATTCTGGTGGGAGGGATAAAAAATCCACTCTCTGCAGAAAAAATATTACGTGACAACCAAGCAGATTTCATTTCGATGTGTCGTCCATTGATATATGAACCTGATTTACCTAATCGTTGGAAAAATGGTGATTTAACCCCCGCAAAGTGTATAAGCTGTAATTCTTGCTTAGTAATAATGAGAACAGGTCCAGTATATTGCGTTACCAAAAAAAATTTGGAAAAAAAATCATAAAATTAAATTTTCATAAGAAATCGATCGTTGGCGGCAAATATCGCCAAAGAAAGAATAGCTGAAGCAGAACTAGTAAGTGCGGAGGTAATCACTCATATCTGTACAGGTTGCTATTCTACACTTTCTAACTATGCCACCCAAAGTAATATTAAGTCGTACTATATCACAGATTTAGCCCAACTGGTAACAGGGGAGCGTCCTTCGCTTAATATCCTTGACAATATGAAAAAAATTCAAAAACAGGTTGTTCAAACAATTAGCAAGAATCCGAATTTAATAAAAGAACGATATATCATAAAGGATGGAAAAATACTTCTTTTATAATAGATTATCTTCTTCTATTTTATTCTTATAATCAAAAATTTAGGATATTTTTAACAAAAAGGAATAGATTTTTGAATGAAGTAATCTTTAATCTAAAAAGTTTTAAATGGTAAGAAGATCATGGTAGATTTTAATCCAAAAATATTAAGTAAAGAAGAATTAAGCCAAATTTCGGCAGGAGTAAATGAGGAGGATTTGCTACTTTTTGAAGATCATTGCCTAAATGTCCACTATGAATCTAACGTATTTATCGAAACAAAAGAACCGGGATCTCCTTGGGTTGTGGTGAAGAATCTTAAAAGTGGTGAATTTTCTGAAATGCTTGATTGTACATCGCAAAATTGGGTTCTAGCATTAGGTTTTGCTAATCCTGATATTAATTATGCTGTTTCAGAACAAATGAAAAGATTAACTCATATTAAATCGAGTGGAACTTCACCCGCTAGGGTTAAATTTGTTAACAAGCTAGCGGAATTAGCACCGGGAAGATTAAAGGATGGAAGAGTACATGTAAATAATTCTGGTGGGGGTGCAGCCATCGAAGCAGCTATAAAACTGTCATTAATTGCTTCGAAAGAGGGTGAACAAATCCTAACTTTTCAAGGAGCCTATCATGGAAATAGTTTAGCAATGATAACAGCGTCACACCCCATACATTCGATTACAAGATTCCGTTCATTTGGAGTAGATGTATTCCCAAGAGTTCCCCAACCATATTGTTATCGATGTCTGTGGAACTATAAAGAGGGATTGTATGGAAATAAGGATCCCCATTGTAATATGGAATGTTTTGAATTAGTAAATAAATATTTAATGGGATTAACCTCAAGGAGATTGGCAGCAGTTTTACTTGAACCTTGTCAAGGTCCTGGAGGCCACATACCATTTCCACCAGAATATTTAGAGAAACTAAAAGAGATCTGTGATGAAGAAAAAATTTTTAGGATATATGATGAGTGTCAAACTGGAGTATGGAGAACTGGAAAATATTTTACCCTGACTGAGAGATACGAAAAGGAATTAAATCTTGATGTGTCTCCTGATATGATGTGCTTTACGAAAGCTATTGGTGGTGGATTTCCACTTGGAGCTATGATTGCTTCAAAAAAGATGCGAAAGCGCTTCTCTCCTTCGGAGGATCATACAACCTTTTGTAATACTCCAATAAGTTTAACAGCGGGATTAGCATCAATAAAAGTCATAGAAAAAGCCAAATTCGGCGAAAATTGTGAGGAACGAGGTAAACAAATAACAAAAAGATTAAAAGAACTTCAAGAAAATTATGAGGTCATTGGAGATATTCGGGGACCAGGATTATTTATTGGTGTTGAAATGGTAAAGGATCAAACAAGTAGAGAACCACACTCAGACTTAATGAATGAAATGCTTGCTGAAGGAATGAGACAAAAGATACTGTTTGGTCCAAGTATGCCATACTTAAGCACAACTGGAAGAGTTTTGATGCATAATCTAATTAAAATCAAACCTCCAATCATAATAAATGAAGAAGATGCTGATTTTATTTGCGATAAATTTGAGGATGTCCTAAAAGAATCACTTAAAAGTGTAAAATAAAAAAAAACAAATTATTGTTTTATCATCTCTGCTTCAAACTTTTTTTGATTATCTTCTGAAGTTGGTTTGTAGTGCAGGAGTGTGAATTTAACATACTTTATTTTACCTTTGAATTTAAAGGGAGATTCATAATCATTGGTAATAGGAGACAAATGATTTCTCCCAATTTGCATCCCTGAAGCTGAGATCATCCTTAATACTGATGGAGTGTTAACAGAACCGCATTCATTTCCATCAATTATAAGAGTAATTACCCCTTTTGTACCTATTCTTTGAAATTTTACCCCAATTGTGCTTAGACCTGTTGGAACTGGAAGATTGGACCGTACTATATAATGGTCTTTGTATATATTATAATCAAATACAAGTTTATTATCTTTAACATAACAGCCCAATCCTACATTTTGAGTACCATAAACGAAAATTACACCATCTACATTTTCATCAGCTCTTTCGATTTCTGCAGTCATAACCCATGAACGATTTCCAATAGCGGGAGATGCATCAGAAGGCAATTGAGAAACGGGAGGATAATAAATATATTCACGGTTTTCATGATGAGGGTATCCAGGGAGGAATCGAGGTGCGAAAAGTTCACCCATTCTATCATCAAGAGGCAAAACTCCATATTTTCCCGCTTCAATCCACCATAAATCAATCATTTTTCGCAGTTTTTCTGGATATTTATCAGCTAAATTTTCACTCTCAGAAAAATCCTCATTTAAATTATACAAATTCCATTCTTCATCACCATATGGTTTTCCTTGTTGATGATTTGTAACAGCTTTCCACCCATCAGCCCAAATTCCTCGACGACCAAACATCTCAAAATATTGTGTAGTTTTTCTTGAGGGTTCATGTGCCGAATCAAATGAATATACCATAGAAGTTCCAGAGATTGGCATTTGGTCATATCCCTTATAAGTAGTAGGGGGATCTATGTTTAATGCTTCAAGAATCGTGGGCACAATGTCAGAAACATGGTGAAATTGATGTCGGATCCCACCACGATCCTTAATTCGATTAGGCCAGCGAATTATACACGGATCTCGAATCCCTCCTCCATAGGTAAACCCCTTATACCACTTAAGAGGTGTATTTCCAGCTTGTGCCCATCCTAAAGGATAATTTGGATAGCTATGGGGCCCTCCAATCAGATCAATTAAATCTTGAACTTTGTCAATGTCTTCAGGTATCCCATTGAAGGATTTGAATTCATGCATAACACCTAATCTGCCCCCAGCAGGAGCAGCGCCATTGTCTGATAGTAAGATGATCATTGTATCATCTGAGATATTCATTTCACCAAGAAATGATAACAACCTTCCTATATGATGATCTGTATGGTCGAGAAATCCAGCAAAAGTCTCTTGCAATTTTAATGCAAATCTCTTTTCTTTATCTGATAGTGAATCCCAAGGCTCTACTCCCGGATTACGAGGAGCTAGTTTCGTACCAGGAGGAATGACACCTGTTTCTAATTGTTTTTTATGCCATTCTTCTCGCATAATATCCCAACCATCATCAAATCGACCTTTGTACTTGTCAATAAACTCTTTAGGTGCTTGATGGGGTGTGTGAGTAGCTCCAAATGCCACATATAGGAAGAAGGGTTGTTCAGGATATATAGATTTATGATCACGAATGAATTCAATAGCTTTATCAATAAGATCTTCTGTAACATGATATCCTTCTTCAGGTCCTTTTGGAGGATCGACGGGATGGTTATCATATGTTAATTGGGGATAAAATTGATCAGTTTCTCCTTGCATAAATCCATAATACCGATTAAACCCACGTTGTAAAGGCCAGTTATCAAAAGGTCCGGCAGCTGAGGCTTGAGCCATTGGTGCTAGATGCCATTTCCCTGACATAAATGTAGCGTACCCATTCTCTCGAAGGATTTCTGCTATTGTTGCAGCGTTTGGTGTAATAGACCCTCGCATATGTGGGAACCCAGTATCGAAATTAGAAATTGCCCGTACACCTACGGCATGGTGATTCCTTCCAGTCAGTAAACACGCTCGAGTAGGGGAACATAAAGCAGTCGTGTGAAAGTTTGTAAATCGTAACCCTCCCTCAGCAAGACGATCAATGTTAGGTGTGTCAATATTTGACCCATAACAGCCAAATTGAGAGAATCCTGTATCATCAAACAAGATAATTATTATATTAGGGTAGTCTTTCCCAAATCCTTTCGGTTTAGGCCACCATGGTGTTGATTCTTTGTGTGTTCTTCCTATCTTACCTTTAAAATCTTCAAATTTGTTCATTTTTTATACCTTATAATTTTTTTAATTTTATTATTGAATATATAATTAAATAAAATGTCTTATTATTTCATTGTTTAGCCATTTCTGCATCAAACTTATTTTTGAGTTCCCCTATCGTTGGATTGGAAGGTTCTACTTTGAAATTAATATATTTTATCTTTCCCATGAATTTAAAGGGAGCTTTATAGTCATTTGTGATAGGAGATAAGTTGTTAATGCCAATTTGTAGTCCTGTTGTTGAAATTATTCTTAATGCTAACGGTACATCAATGGAACCACATTCATTTCCATTTATTAAAAGAGTGAAAGTTCCTCCTCTTTCTTTTCTTTGAAACTTGATCCCTATTGTGCTTTGTCCCGTTGGAACAGTGACACTGGAACGTATTACACTATGGTCTCTATATGCATTATAATCGAAGACTAAGCGATTGTCTTTAATATACCAGCTTAAACCATTGTTATGCGTTCCTGAGGTAATTATTACTCCTTCAATTTGTTCATTTATTCTCTCAATGCTTACTTGCATTATCCAAGAATGAGATCCAAATGGTGGGCCAGCACCAGCAGGTAAATGAGTAATTGGAGGATAATAAGTATATTCACGCGTATAATGAGGTGATCCTGGTTGAGGTGGGGTTCTCCATAGTTCAGCTCTTCTATCATCTAATGGTAATACTCCATATTTACCTACTTCAATCCACCATAAATCGATTAGCTCCCGCAATTTCTCGGGATATTGCTCTGCTAAGTTATTACACTCAGAAAAGTCTTCAATTAAATTGTATAACTCCCATTCATCATCATCATATGGTTTTCCTGGTTGATGATTTGTAACAGCTTTCCATCCATCACTATATATACCTCTATGTCCAATCATCTCAAAATATTGAACTTTTTTATGTGATGGCTCATCTGCAGAATCAAATGTGTACGCCATTGATGTCCCAGAGATTGGTATTTGAGCAAGCCCTCTATAAGTAGAAGGAGGATCTATTTTTAATACATCAAGAATGGTTGGAACAATATCAGAAACATGATGGAATTGGTTTCGGATAGTACCTCCATCTTTGATATGATTTGGCCAATAAATTATTAAAGGATCACGAACACCTCCTCCAAACGTATACGTTTTATACCATTTGAGAGGAGAGTTACCAGCTTGTGCCCACCCCCAAGGATAGAAGGGATTGGTATTTGGACTTCCTATATCATCAATTCGATCTTGAATTTTATCAATATCATCCTGTAATCCATTAAAATTTTTCATCTCACTAATCAATCCCATTTTACCTCCTCCATTAGCAGCTCCATTATCAGAAAGTAAAAAGATCATTGTGTTATCAGAAATTTTCAATTCATCAAGAAAATCTAATAATCTCCCTACATGATGATCAGTGTGATCGAGGAAACCAGCAAATACTTCTTGTAATTTCAAGAAAAATCTTTTTTCATTGTCTGATAATGTTTCCCAAGGCTCTACTCCTGGATTACGTGGAGCTAATTTGGTATTGGGAGGTATTATACCAATTTCGAGTTGTCTTTTATACCATTGTTCTCTAATAACGTCCCATCCTGCATCAAAACGTCCTTTATATTTGTCAACATACTCTTTTGGGACATGAAATGGTGCATGTGTGGCACCAAATGCTAAATATAGGAAAAAAGGCTGATTAGGATAAATTGATATATGATCACGAATAAATTCAATAGATTTATCAACGAGATCTTCAGTGAGATGATATTTTTCTTCAGGTCCTTTAGGTGGGAGAATAGGATGGTTATCATAGACTAATTGGGGATAATACTGATCTGTCATTCCATCCAAAAAACCATAATATCGATTAAAACCGCGTTGTATAGGCCAAT
The DNA here is from genome assembly GCA_048886685.1 of Candidatus Hodarchaeota archaeon. GTDB lineage: Archaea > Asgardarchaeota > Lokiarchaeia > Sigyniarchaeales > SOKP01 > Loki-b32. Next base: position 39,221 of record JBHLKM010000023.1, on the reverse strand, counting down.
GATCAAAAGGTCCAGCAGCTGATCCGTGAGATGGCGGTGCTAGGTGCCATTTTCCAACCGCAAATGTTGAATATCCGTTTTCTCGAAGAATTTCTGCGATAGTTGCAGCATGTGGTGTAATATACCCTTGCATATGTGGGTATCCAGAATCGAAATTAGCAAGTGATCGCATACCAACTGAATGATGATTTCTACCTGTCAGTAAGCAAGCTCGAGTAGGCGAACATAATGGAGTTGTATAAAAGTTATTGTATCTTAGACCACCTTCTGCAAGGCAATCAAAATTAGGAGTTTCAATAGTAGAACCATAACAACCGAATTGAGCAAATCCCGTATCATCAAGTAAGATTATAATTACATTCGGGTAGTCTTTCCCAAATCCTTTCGGTTCAGGCCACCATGGTGTTGATTCTTTGTGAGTTCTTCCTATTTTGCCCTTAAAATCTTCAAAATTGTTCATTTTTTTTAACCACTTATTTTTCGTGAATTTTAATTTTGTTATATATTCATAAATTTCAAATTTATAAAACAATTTCCAACTTATTTAATGGTAAACATAAGCAGAATTGGCGCTATTATCTTTAGAAATTGGTTACGAGTATCCTCTGTATTACTATATACAGAAGCACATAGAAAGCTTCTATCCTTGTTAGTAGATTTTATATCTATGAATGTTTAGGATTTTTATAACGATACAAATTCGAAAAAGCTTTAGCTGCTCTTACAAAGCTGGGGTAAGCAGGTATTTCCAATTCAGTTAGCTTTTCTTTGAAATCTATGTCGTTTGAATGAGGACAATTTACCATATAGGGTTTTCCCAATTTGTTGCATAGTTCTTTGTATCTTATTAAATCTGCATAAAATTTCTCTAATGCTTCTTCATCTTGATCTATTCCTCTCCATTTAGGTCCTGGGTTAAGTTGAATAGCGCATGATATATAATCTTCACTAACAGCTAATTTGAACAATTCAAATCGGATTGTTTCATCTCTAAGATCCGGGAGATCCAAAGGATTTGTTATAGATCCTACTCTGATTAATTCTTTCATTTTGGAGTGAGTAGGTTCTCGAATTTCAGGAATCTCTATTCCTGCATTCAAACGAGAAATTGAATCTACACCTAGTACTGAAGATCCACCACTATAAGTTACCATTAGGATGCTGTTATGTATTAGTTCACAATCGGAACAGAATCTAAACAAAACAGCAGTATCTATTAATTCTTCGTAAGATACTATCGGGATTGCATTTGTTTGTTTGAATATAGAATTCCAAATTGCATTTTGTGATGCTAATGATCCTGTATGACTGCTTGCTGCTTTTTTTCCTAACTCTGAAATTCCACCTTTCAATAAAAGTAGTGGTTTTTTATTCTTCTTCAATGAATCGAAAAATATTCTGCCCTCATATTCTGATTGTCGAAATTGCGAGAAACCTTCTATATAGGATAATATAACATCTGTATTTTCGTCTTTATTATAGAAATCTATTAAATCTGAAGATCTAAGGGAAATGGAATTACCAACACTCGCCGCAAAAGAGAAATAAACACCTTTATTATTTAGACTGGAAACAATCCGATTAGAAAGATCCCCACTTTGTGAAACTAATGCAAAATTGCCTGCTTGTTCACTAAAACGTCTGTTATATGAGAATTTTCCCCTTGGACTGTAAATTCCCATGCAGTTTGGACCTACAAGTAGGCTATTCTTATTGTTCTTAAATAGTTCATATAATTCCGCTTCAATTTCAAATCCCTTCTCATCGAATTCACCTGTTCCTGCAGAGAATACATGAATAGTATGAAATTTTTTTTCTAAACATTTCTTTATTGTTTTTATTAACCTATTTCTGCTTACCGAAATTACACTGTGGTCAATCTCATCAGGAATCTCTGAAATATCTGTGTGAAGGTTCACACCTTCGAATAATTCTGCATGTTTTTCCATAAATTCATCATAATAATTTGTAACAATATAGAGAGAATCTTTTGGAAATCTGTATATGTAACCATTCAAATGCCTCACTCTTCTTGGATTGGCACCTATAAAGGCAAGCGTTTTTGGATAAAACAATTTCTCAAAAAAGTCGATTTGATTCAACATACCACCTTAAAAACATCAAATTTATTATTCAATTAAAATATTTTTTTACTCCTTTAATCAAGTGAATATGAATAAGTAGATAACAGTGAATTCAAAACGAAATCAATTAGATTAAAAATATTTAAGATAAAAATAAGTTATATTAAAAATTAAATGATTTAATATCCATAAAATTTTATAAGGGATCGTTTTGACCTTATTTGACCAGCTTGATAAAAACCAATTAAAAGAACTCTTAATTAAATGTTGGATGACTCATGACGGAGCATGGTTTTATAATTGTTATAATGAACTAGGTATTAAGGCTGCTAATAAGCTAAATAAGTTGGCTATCAAAAATCTTTCTGCCATTGAAGTTCAAAGAGTTAAAAAAGCAATGGGAATGGAAAATGAAACAATCAGTACTTTCGAACAGTTTAAAACATTCATAAATAACATATTTAGCGTTGTAAAAGGAGATTTCATGAATTTCATCTATTCATTCCCTCAAGAAAACTGCCTTCATTGGGAAATGAATAGATGCTTTGCCCATGAGGGTATGAAACGTATTGGAATAAGTGACCTCTATGAATGTGGAATTCTATATCGCGTAAGTTGCTGGCTCAATATATTGGGAATAAAGCATCGAATTAGCCCTAAATTTAAAAAATGTCTCCTATATTCTCAGGAAATATGTTTTGGAGAAATCATTTTCGATTTATAACTAAAAACATCAAAAATAATATTCAATTAAAATGTTATTTTACTAAATACAAGGTTTAGTGCTATGAATGAAAAGCGAGTTGCTTTCTTAAAAAAGGATTTTATTCAGGGATTTCCAGCCTTTTGTGGATTTGTTGTTGGAAATGTAGATAATGGATTTTTTGAATCTCATCTCACAATTCGTCCTGAGCATCAACAGCAAGATGGGTTTGTTCATGCAGGGGTAATAGCTACTATGGCTGATCATACAGCCGGATATTCTGCTTATACTATTGTACCCGAAAATGAACGTATTCTTACAATTGAATTTAAAATAAATTATTTTAAACCAGCTAAGGGAAATGAAATTATATGCAAATCTAAGGTAGTTAGCAGAGGAAAGAAGATTATAGTTGCTGAATCTGAGATATATGTTAGAACAGATGAAAAAGAGATACTAGTATCAAAAGCACTTGTCACTCTAATTGCTGTTTTGTCACCTTAACAATATCAAATATAAATCATTATTTATTCTAATATTAAACTATAAATAGGGAAAGAATATTCAGAAATTATAACATTCTATGAGAATTAAAGGATACCAAGTAAAATTAATAAGAAAGAGGTATAAAAATGATTATTGATGTGCATTATCACCTAAGTCCTTATTCAATAAAATATGAAAATGTATTGATGCGTATGGGAGAACCATCTAGATTGGCTAAGGTGGTTGGGATAAAAATCGATAAGGAAAGTTTAGCTCGTAGAGCTTCTGAACGATATCCTGATGAGACTGGGGAGAAAATAATTAAATGGATGAATGAAGCAGAGATTGATTTTACATGTGTCAATACTGTGGATAATGTAGATAATGAAGTAATAACAGAAAAAATAGCTCTGATGCTTAATGAGAGAATTGCAAATATAGCTAATAAATATCCTGATCGTTTAATGGCTTTTGCAGGTATTGACCCAAGGAGAGAAAACGCATTAGACATGTTAAAGCAATGTTTTGAAGAATTTGGGATGAAAGGATTGAAGTACCACTGTGATAGCGGATATCACCCAAATAGTCCTGAATCAATCAAAATTTTGAAATATGTGGAGAAAAAGGGAGGTATTTTACTTACACATACAGGTCCATTAGGACCTCCTGCAATATGTAAATATACCGAACCACTTTTACTCTCAGAAACATCAAATAAACTCCCAAATTTAAAGATCATCGCCGCTCATATGGGCAGTCCGCCCAAATGGAGGGAGTGGGCAGCTCTTGCAGCATTTTATCCAAACTTATATGGGGATATGGCAATGTGGCAAGCATACGCATTTGGGAAATATGAATTATTCTGTAGAGAATTAAGGGATTTAATAGACTATGCGGGATTGGAAAAAGTATTGTTCGCATCAGATGGACCCGTATACGATATAGTTATTCCCACCAAGGATTACATTCAACTAATTAAAGACCTTCCGAAGAATGCACCGAAAGGAATAAAATTTACTGAAGAGGAAGTCGAAGCTATTTTAGGTAACAATGCAGCAAAGCTATTAGGTATTTCAAAATAATAATAATTTTTTATGTTTTTTTGTATTTAAATTATAATTGAAAAGGAGACATTAGATACCAGCTAATATGGAAAGATAAGTATAAATTTTAATTATAGATTAATATCGAATTCCAATGACTCTGGGATTCTTATACCAGTGACTTCATGAATGAATTCGAGTAAATCATTTATAAGTGGAGGATAACGCATTATTTGATTCCCCTTTAAACCATCTATAAGACTGTGAAGACTTCGCACAACTCCGTAATAATCTATTTTTATGTTATCAAAGGGATTCTGTGCATGATATGCATCCAAGTACAGTCGTGAGAATTTATCCCAATCGACTGATTCATATTCCGATCCTAAGGGGAAATATTTTGGAAATATCGTAATTAGCTTAATTGTATTGGCGATATCCATAGCTGGATCGGCAATGAGAGTGCCTCCCCAATCTAAAACACCTGAAATTTTCCCATCCTGGATGAGAATATTATATGGATGAAAGTCTCCATGGCAGATTGCGAGATTCTTCGGTTCAGGTGGGCGGTTCTTTATAAGCCACTCTGCAATCTCAAGGATCCAGGGTAATTCTGATTTCTTTGCGGTTTTTAAATCATTACGAAATGTTTTGATGAACAGATATTGATTCTTATTAAAACCATGCTTTTTAAGAGCCTTGATCAAAAGTTTCGGATCAATTTTATGAAGTTTGGCATGGGTTTTTCCCAATATTTCAGGTACATTTTTAGAAGCCGTCATCATGGGTTCCCCCGACAAGAATTCCATAATAAGGAATGCACCACCCAGTATTGACTTATCAGTGCAGATCAGGTGCACCTTGGGAACAGGATATCCTTCATCTGCTAGAGTATTCTGTATAATCCCTTCCCAGACGGCATTTTCAGGACCATAATGTTCAGGATATAACCGCAGTACCAGATACTGATTCAATTCTTCTTTAACGTTCTTAAGCTTAAAGTAATACATGAATGTTTCAAAACCACCCTTTAATTGAGTTATGGGTGAGGCATAATTTACATTGATATCATGAAGCTCATCTCTTAGATAAGTTATCAGTTTAACGCTGATCTGCTCTGGGCTTTTTTCGTTAGGCTGAATCATAAATATTTATGGGCAATTATATTGACAATTTATACTTAGTTAAGTATAATCCAATGGATTTAAAATTTTTAGAATTCGTTAAAATAAATATAAATAAAAATAAGGGTATAATTTAACCGAAAATATTACCGAAAGATTGACGAGGAATATGATTTCTAACTTTTTCCAAAGCAATTGCTTCTTCAGGGCAATTAGAAGCACATAAACCACATCCTAAACACCCATCAAGGTTGAAAGTAATTTTTTCACCATCAGAGTCATCGATGTGTTCAATAATCCCCACTGGACAAATATTTACGCAAGTATCGCACAAAATACACAGATCATGATCAATCGCAGGATTAAAATTCGATTGTGCCACACCAAGCTTAAATCCTTTTACTACTGGAGCTAATGCCATACAACAACATGGGCAACAATTACAGACGAACATTGAAGGATCTAATTCATTCATAGTAGAATGGACTAATCCATTCTTTTCTGCTTCTTTCAAGCGTTTCATAGCCTCATCATAACTTAGCTTTTTTCCCGTTCCATTTCTAATAGCACCGTTAGCAAAATCTCCTGCTTGTATGCAAAAATTTTCACTTGTTCTTTGACACGGTTCATTTGCCAATTTGGCTGCCTCTCTACAACTACACGGAGTCTCTGAAAAAACATCATATACAGATAAATATTTCTCAAGAACCTCATATGGTAGTATTTCATTTTTTACTTCAAGTGTTTCATTGATTTCTATTGTTCTTGATACGGGTTCCATAGCAGGAACAAATCTCCACGCGCTCTCTTTATTAAAATCTGTTGGTAACGGAACTGGCCACTTTCCTGTGGGATTGAAATTAATTTTACGTAATGCTCTGTGGGCTTTTCCAGCTTCTTTTAATCTCTCGGGTGTATCCCTTACAGCTGTGAAATATGCTTCAAACATTCCAGGTAAATAGGAAAACATATAATAAGTTGAATCTCTTCTCTTCATAAGAGTACCTTTATAAACCATATGATCAAGCATTTTTTTTAATTCTTCCTTATCTTTTATGCCTGATTTTTCGCTGATCTGGTCAACAGTATGATATTCGTTAATTTCGTTAAAGCTTGAGAAGATCATTAATGCTTCTTCATCATGATACATATTTTTGATTAATTTATATGTGAGTTCATGTTTTGGTAATCGCGTTCCAAATCCAGAACTAAATAATTTACGAATATGCTCATAACTCTCTTCTACTTCTGTCATTTCTAATTCCTACAAATTTTTTGTTAATTCATTATATAAATTAATTTAGTGTTTAAAGGTTTACACTTATTTAAGAACAAATTTAGACTTTTTTATCAATATTTGGTACTCCGATTTTTCATATCCTTTTAAGTCTATCTTGAAAGCTCAGATTAAATATTGGACTCCTATGTTTTTTTAAATAATTTTTCCTTTCTCTAAATACAATATAAGGAAACTTAAATTTAACCAGTAATTAATATACTTAAAACATTTTAAGGAAATTAATTTGACAATTAAAAATGCGGTAATTGTGTATGGGAGTCCTAGATTGAAAAAATCTGGGTCATTTCACCTTGGTGAAAATTTTGCCATTGGTTTGAGAAAAGGGGGAGTCAGTGTTGAAGAAATAATGGTCAATAAAAAGAATATAAAACCTTGCTTAGGATGTTTTACATGTTGGACTAAAACCCCGGGAAAGTGTGTCCACCATGACGATATGGAAGAAATATTACCAATTATTGATAATGCTGATCTTATTGTTTATGCAATTCCTCTTTATATATATTCTGTTCCGGGTCCTGTGAAGATGTTTCTTGATCGTCAGCTTCCTTTAGCAGAACCTTATTTAATCGAAAAAGAGGGTATAACATCCCATCCAAGAAGAAATAAAGATAAAATTCTAAAAGCTTTTATATTGAGTGTTGCAGGCTTCCCTGAAAAATCTCATTTTGATGCGATGATTGCTATGTATAAAAAACTTTTTAAACCAAATAACGAGAGATATCTTGGTGAAATTTTAATTGGTGGGGCAAATCAAATGGCTGACGATGCATCTCAAGGAGTTTATAGTGAACTTTATGGTCTGATTCAACAAGCTGGATTTGAAGTTTCTAAAAATGAGCAAGTTTCTCAATCCACACTAACGCAGATTGAAGAACTCACATCCTTTACCCCAGAACAAATCAAAAATTTTCAGAAAATAGCAAATCTATATTGGGATACCTTCATTGAAAAAGATTATACCGAGGGAGAAATAACAAAAATAGATGAAAAGTCTTTGAAAATGTCTGATGGGGGAACTTCAGCCTACTTTGCTACAATGGCATCTCAGTATAATCCAAATGCATTTCCAGGTATGAAAAGCATTATCCAATTTGAGTTCGAAACAGATTCATACTATTTACTCATAGATGAGGATAAATGCACTGCTTTTGCCGGTTCTTATCCCTCGCCTACACTGAAAATTATGAGCCCAGAAGAATTGTGGATGAAGATTGCCGCAGGAGAAGTTAGTGGGCAAAAAAGTTTCATGGATGGATTGTATACAATCGAAGGAGATATGAATCTTCTTCTAAATCTTAATAAACTGTTTACCAATTAACCTCAATTTTTTAAATTATTCTTCAACTTTCATTATAGTAAATAGATTAGAACTTGAATATTGTAAAAAATAGTAATGTTAAAGCTTTAATTGGTACATCGGGCTGGATGTATAATCATTGGAAAGGTCCCTTTTATCCAGAAAAATTTCCTAATAATAAAATGCTTAAATATTATGTAAAGCATTTTGAAACTGTTGAAGTAAATAGTACTTTTTATAGAATTCCAAAAGCAAATACTGTTCAAAAATGGATGGATGAAACACCTGAACATTTTGTTTTTGCTATAAAAGCAAATCAATTTATTACTCATAGAAAGTATCTTAAAGACGGTCAAGAAACCACTAAAAAATTCTTTGAAGTTATTGATTTATTAAAACATAAATTAGGCCCAATCTTATTCCAACTTCCTCCAAATTGGCGAGTTAATCTTGAAAGGTTAGAAGAATTTGTTAAAATTCTCCCAAAGCAATACCTTTTTGCCTTTGAAATGCGGAATCCCAGTTGGTACATCCAGGATCTTATTGATTTATTTAAAAAATTTAATATTGCTCTATGTATTCATGACTTTACAGGAGATTTATTACTAGAGCAGATTACTGCAAACTTCATTTATATACGATTTCATGGACCTGTAGGTCCTTATTATGGAAAATATTCAAGTGATCATCTTAATCAATGGGCTGAGAAAATTATTAAATGGTTAAAACAAAATATCAAGATTTTTGCTTACTTTAATAATGATGCTCACGGTTGGGCCGTAGAAAATGCCTTAGAAATAGGAAATCGTATAACTTAAGGATTATATTAAACTAATAAGAATTGAAAGTCTCGTACATATTAGTTTGATAAATCTCCTTGAATTTTTCAATAAGTACTAAAATGATTTTTAAAATTTTTTACTTTTGATTATTTTTTTCTTAACTTTCAAAATTTAAATGTTTTTCTTAGTAAAACCGCTGCAGTAAATTAATTTACGTAAATCTATTCGGCTATTACTAGTTCCTTTACTATTTCTTCTAATATTTCTTTACCTAAATTAACAAAAGCTTTTTCTACATTTTCACCTGTTTTTGCTGAAGTTATAATCAAATTCACGCCATGTTCTTTAGCTAAGAGACTAGCTTCTTCCTCTGTAACAACTAATTGGTCTTTTAAATCAACCTTGTTCCCTATTAACCAAAATGGTTTCTCTCCTCGTTGTCCTCTAAAATCTTGTATCCACTCTCCAAGTTTTTCAAACGATTCCCTGTTAGTTAGATCAAAGACTATTAATGCTCCTTTAGAACCTTCTAGATATAATTTTCGAAGTTTTTTAAAACTATATTGCCCACCAAAATCCCAAATATTAAGTGAAACGGAATAGTCATCAATTTCTAAATGTTTTTGAAGTATAGTTACTCCTAAAGTAGTCTTGTAGTCTTCTTGAAATTTATTCTCTATAAATCTATACACCAAAGAGGTTTTCCCAACAGCTCCTTCCCCCAACAAGCAAATTTTGAATTTAAAATCGGATTCAGCCATAAATTATGATCACTTGATTTCTTTTAATATTTCATAATAATATGGATTTTCTCAGTTATTAAGTTTATCTCAAAATAAAATGCTTCATTTCTATATGATTTTTTTGTGGTTTTTTTCCTCTAATACCAAAATTAGTTCTTGCTCTAACAGACCTAAAATTAGATTTAGGTATTTTTATTATCTCCTAAGAAAGACATTAAAAATTTTAAAATGATTGTGGGTGAAGATTGTTACCGGAGAAGTTAGTAGACAAAAAGCTTTCATGGACGGGTTGTATACAATTGAAGGAGATATGAATCTTCTCCTAAATCTTAATAAAATGTTTACCAATTAACTTTCACTTATTTAATTATTTTTTTTCTTTTCTGGATATAATGTTCTAGAAATCCTTAAATACTAATATCTAATATTTTAGCAATGTAGTTTAAAAAACTACACAAAAGTAAAAATCTAATGTAAAGGATTTAAAGGAGGTTATAAAATGATTTTTATGGCTTATTGGGAACTTAATACAGATTTTGACCCATCAGATTTAGCAGGACTTGCCCAATCATTAATAAGCAAAAAACTGTGGCCAGTGGAAGGTATGAAAGAAATTGCGTGGTATGTTAGCACTTCTGATTATTGGGGTATAACCATTGTAGAAGCCGATAGTGAAGAACAATTGATAGAGATGACAGGCATGTGGAGAATTGCTAAACCTGGTATTTTTAAGTTAGTTAAAACCACTCCTGCAATAGAAGTAGTTAAAGTACTTCCACCACTAATGAAATTGGCAAAGAAAATAAAAGAATAAAAGGAATAATGAAAATCTAAAATTTAATTCTTTTTTTTATATATATTTCTTACTAATATGGAAAGACAATTATATATTTTAATAGATTTTATCAGATAGTTCCATTTCTCTTGCTTAGATTCATCCTATAAGCTTATTCCGCTTCCAATGAAACCAAAGGTCTCCTAGTAATTGGACAGTACCAGGTATGAGTGCAAAATAAGCACCCAAAATGACATAAATTATCGATATCACAATATACCAGATGAGCGCACCCTTTAGAAATGGAGTTATTGGATCCATGCCTAGTAATGGATATAATAGAATGATGCTAAGAACATTTATCGCAATGATGATATACATTGAGACCATTGCATCAAAGTAAAAGCTCTGGGAAAATTGAATATTCCATAAAATTGCTAAGATTATCGCCACAAGATTGCATAGGAAAATCCATATCATAAAAATGGGAATAAAGCTTTTAGGAACATCCTTTCTTTCAAGTGTCATAATATCATGGAAGAGATTTTGTTTAAAAAAAGTTGATATTATAATCCATTAGAGGATCTATTCTTCACGCTTAGGCAGGATGTATTAAGTTAATATCTAAAAAATAGAATTCCCTTATTTCCGAGTAAATTCAAAAATATATAGGCATTAAATCTCTAATGATAACTACTTTCCATTTCTTTTATATATAAAGCCATCTTATACACAAACTAATAAGAAATTTAATGTTTAAGAGTGAAAAAATTGCCAATTGTAGATCGAAATAAAGTACGACCTGATATCCTCAAAATTCAGGACGAATTTTTTAACAATGTTGTGAAATTTATGTTACAATTTGCAGCTCTCGAAGAAAACAAAGGATATAATTTTCAAGAAATCTACAAGAAAACTATGGATTTAAATGAATTGTTCTTTAAAAAAGAAAAGGGAATAGTTGAGCTCCATGATTGTTTAACTGACGAGGAGAGAGATTATTTCAAAAGAGGATTACGATATATGGCTGAAAATATGGCAAAGCAGGATTTGGAAAATTTTCCTATCTCAAGTGATATAGAATTCAAGTCTACCATGCTTGATAATATTCCCGCTGAATGGGTTATTCCCCCAAATTCTATAAAAGATCACCTAATTTTACATATTCATGGGAGCGGTTTTATAATGGGTTCTCCTTCACAGAGTCGGAGGATAACTTCTGTTATAGCTAAAGTGACTAACTTAAAGATTCTTAGTACTGATTATCGTTTAGCTCCGGAATATCCATTTCCTACACCATTAGAGGACTGTGTTACCGCATATAATTGGTTATTATCTAATGGATTCAAGAGTGAGAATATAATAATTGCGGGAGAATCTGCTGGAGGTAATTTAACCCTTGCTACTCTTTTAAAACTAAAAGATCAGGGAATTGATTTACCCGCTGGAGCATTTTGTTTATCACCTGTAACTGACTGCTCTTTATCAGATGATTCCTTCTTTAAAAATGGCGAAACAGATCCTGGATTGGGAGATGCGGGAACATTTTGGTGGATGGCCGCCTATCTTGCTGGAGAAGACCCTCGCAATCCATTTGTCTCACCATTGTTCGGAGATTTAGGTGGATTACCTCCTATATTAATCCAAGCTAGCTCATGTGAAATGCTCTATAGCGATGCTTCCCGTTTTGTGGAAAAAGCTAAAAAAGCAGGAGTGAACGCAACTTTACAGGCATGGGACGAGATGCCGCATGTGTTTCAACAAACAAGATTTGAACTTTTACCAGAAGCCAAAGAGGCTTTAGACAAAATAGCGGAATTTACTAACCAGGTATTCGAAGTTTTAACCGTATATTGAACGGAAAGATTTAATAATACTAATTTTTCACACCTTCTTACTTTTTTGGGCAATCCATTGTCCAAAACTAAAATTTTTTTTTGAAATAGCAAAATTCATGGAGAATCGAATCCTCTTGACACTTACAGATACAGCGACCAATTGAACTATATTGGTTCTGAGGATCATTAAATATTATTTTATTTTGTTCTTCATCTTTTTTAAAACATTCTGGGCAATTAGACACACATATATGACAGCATTTAAAATCTAAATTTTTAATTGTTTGATTTAATGAGTTTTGCTGAATTAGACCTTATTAGGTAAAGATTCGTGAAATAACCGATTTTTTTGATTAAAAAATTCTAATTTAAAAATAAGAAATATTAATAAAGAAAATTAGAAAAGGTTTTAACGAGATGTTATTATGCTTAATTCATTGGCAATTTGATTTTTTTCTTTTAGTTCCATTGCTCGATTATCCAATATTGATGATATTCTTTGAATATCTCTGTTTATTGATCTCGCTCCGAAAAGCCATGCCATGCAACCAATCATGCCAATGAGTACTGAAACAAGAACCGTAAGTTGGTAATTTTGATTAAAATTAATCAATAGAACTCCTGCTATCATTGGACCAAGCCCTGAGCCTATTAACTCAAGAAATTGGTTTGCAGAACTTATTTTCCCTTGCGCTTCAGGTAGATTAATTTTTTGTAAGATCGGAGGTTGGTTAATTGAATATATCGTAATTATCATTTTCGCTAAGAATGCCATAATTCCTAATGCTATAATTTCTGGATTCGTAAAAAGTAGCATGATATTCTTTCCTTCACTAGAACTAAAATTTGGAACAGGCAGTATAAAGATCACTAAGAATAATCCAAACATCCCAACTATCGATGAGATAATCAGATATACCCGAAATTTATAATTTTTCTCTGCGAGTCTGTCAGATAATTTTGCAAAAATTAATGAACCAAATATCGCTCCAGGTAATCCCGTCAATAACATGAAAATTGTCATAGTAAAGGGAGCAATATTATGAGGGGGTCCTGAGATATATGCAATTAGCAAGAAATCGGGTATCGCAAGCAACACTGTGGTAAAAATTCCTTCGATAAATGCAACAATGTTAGTGCTCCTAAAGATTGTTGTTCGAACAGTCTCTTTTGTGAGTTGATATCTATATTCAATATCGGGCGAATTTAAAGCTTCCTTTAATTCTTCTTGTTGAATTCCTCTTCTAGGTTCCGTGATTTTAAATGCTATCAATATACCCTCAAATACAATCAAAGTGCCCAAGATCCAGTAGAATTGTCTCCATAGTAAATTCTGAAATAGAAACGAAGAAAATAGCATTCCAACCACTTGAGCCAACTGAAAGATCGCATTTATCGACCCATAAAATTTAGATCGCATTGATTGCCCCACTATGTCATTAATATATGAGGTTTCAATTGGATTAAAAGCTCCACTGAAAAATCCTTGGAGTATTAGCATAGCAACAAATAAATAAAATGACGTATTTCCTAAGCCGATTGGAATGAATCCCGTCAGAATTAATCCAACTCCATAAAGACTAACTGATATCACATAGAGATTTTTCCGGGAATATTTATCTGCTAAATACCCAAAGAAAATTCCCGAAAATGCTGTTGAAAACATCGAACTTCCTATTAACAATCCTAATTCAGCACTATGAAATGACTCATTCGGCCAAAGCAAGTCTGAAATAATAATTACATTCAAAAAAACTGCACTGATAGCCATCGCATACGATGCCTTTGAAACAAATGCAGGCCAAGTTTTTTTCATTCCATTGGTTTTTTTTTCACTTTTACTTTTATTTTCATTTATATTCTTGTTTTTTTTCATTGTTTTTTACCTTATTTTTTATTTATCAGTTTTATCGAATTCGTTTTTTATTGTTAATTCCGAATTCAATAATTATTAAATTAAAACGATAATATTTAAAGGTTCGTATTTTCTTTAATTAATCGAATTCGATCAATTTTTATATTTTCGAATATTATCTATTAATAGTGATTAAAAAAATGAAAAACCAAAATTCAAAAAAGAAAAGAATGGCTAAGATTGTTGATCTCCTCAGCAAGACAAAATTTCAAATATATAGTTTTCTAAATATTTACGGTAAATTAAGCCTCTCCGAAATTGCTCAAAAGCTAAATAAAAGTAAATCCACGATTCATGGTCATATACAAAAAATGAAAGGATTTGATGTTATAATAGAAGAAAAACGACCATTATTCACAGATCCGGGTTCAGCTAAACCTAAGGTATTTGAGAATATGTATTCTATTAATCCTAATTTTGAGACTGAATTTAATGCCATTCTCCCCGGACTTAATCCAGAGTCTCTTACTACCGAACAAGCCAAAACTGTACTTGACGTAATGCTATTTATGACTAAAATACGTATTATGAACCTCGAAATCCAACAGCAATTCTTTGAGAAAATCAATAACGATCTTGAGAGCAGACCAGAAGAAATGATAAATCTTATAAAAAAACTTATTTATGGGCTATTTAACCCTTATTATAACAGTGATTCAGAAGTCGATTTGGAACATAATGCAAACCAAGAATTTCCCCTAATTTCTGCATATGTGTATCTATCTCCCCGCCAATTTAATTCATTTTCAGAAAAATTCTCCCAATTGTGCCAATTTTTCTACAGTGAAGAGTTTGAAGACCTTTCTAGCAATGAAAAACCTATTATTTTTATGGGAACAGGAATACCTATGAAGAATTTCATTGAATTTCTAAATAAGTGATTACCTTCTAATTTCCTGTTAATAGGTTGAATAATACATTAAAGC
The DNA here is from genome assembly GCA_048886685.1 of Candidatus Hodarchaeota archaeon. Taxonomy (GTDB): domain Archaea; phylum Asgardarchaeota; class Lokiarchaeia; order Sigyniarchaeales; family SOKP01; genus Loki-b32. The sequence goes on along the minus strand of JBHLKM010000023.1, from coordinate 24,205 downwards.
AAAAAACTTTTAATGTTTACCAGGGTATAGATTATCGGAAAGAAGATATAGATCAAATCATTTATACATAATAGACATAATAAAATTATAGAAAGAGCTTTAACCTTAAAATGGTAAGAGAACGCATATTTTGGAAACTTTTTGGTAAGCGATTAGTGAGTTATAAACAGCTTGAGAATGGAGAAACAGTAGGTACTGGATTTTTGAACCCAATTGTAGATAGATTTCGCCTAATAATTATGCTTATTTTCCAAGCTAAATTCTATAAAAATTATAATTTAGGTCAATGGCGTGGAAATAGAGTAGCAAATACATTTTCCCCCCCTATAGGTAGCCGAGCTATGTTCCGAGCCATAAAGAACGTGATTAGAGGAAAAATACTAAGACATTTTAGGCCTATTGCAATGACATTTGCGGTTACTTATAAATGCCAATGTAATTGTGTTCATTGTAGTGCAGGAAAGCATAAAAAAGTAAATATTCCCGAATTAACTACAGAAGAAGCAAAAAGAGTGATTGAAGAAAGTCAAAAGCTGGGTATATCAATCCTAGCTTTTACGGGTGGGGAACCTTTATTGCGCGAAGATATTTTTGAGTTGATCTCACATGTCAATCAAAAAAAGGCGGTTCCGATATTATTTACTAATGGTCTACTTCTTACTCAAGATAATATAGATAAATTAACTAAGGCGGGATTATACTCCCTCTTTGTAAGCATCGACAGTCCGTTTCCCGACGAACACAATAAATTAAGAGGTGTAGCAGGCCTTTTTGAAACAGCAATAGAAGGGATTAAACGAGCGAAAGAGAAAGGTATATTTGTTGGATTTTCATCTTATGCAACCCAATCATCTACTAAAGAGGGAAATTATAAAAAAATTCATGAGCTCGCAAAACAATTGGGATTACATAATGTAATGTTATTTGATGGAGTTCCAACGGGAAAAATCTTGAAAGATACAAGTGAACTCCTAACATTTGAACAACGTGAAGAAATTCGTGAATTTTCTTCAAATATAAGTAAAAATCAAATTATTCCGCCACTCTCTTCACAATCTTGGCAAAATTCTATTGAATCTTATCTTGCTGGTGTTGGATGTTTAGCAGCATATATTCAATATTACATTTCAGCATATGGGGATGTAACTCCTTGTGATTTTACCCCTTTATCTTTTGGGAATATTCGAGATATGCCATTGAAAGAAATCTGGAAAATAATGATCCATCATCCTGCTTATAAACATCGTGTTACATCCTGTAGGATGCAGAATGCGAGATTTCGCTATTTTTATATTGATCCTATACCAGATGATGCGCCCCTTCCTTATGATATAACACGACTCCCACGTGTGGATTATCGAAAAGAAGAAATTGTTAACTAAATTCTAAATTAAGCCTATTTAGGATTTTTTTTCTTCCTTTTCCATTAAAATAAATAAATTTTTCATAATTTTTCTTGTATATAATAATAACTTTTTCTCCTTTTTACTATGATTATCGATTTGATGGTGGAACACCAGGTTGATTATATTGCGCTCATGCAATTATCTAATATTAAGGTTATAAAGAATGTATTAGTTATTAGGAACTATTTTTAGAAAAACATTGTTAAACATGTCATTTTCAATTTCTCGCCAAGCTTCATAACTATTGGCATCTTGAGGATATTGTAAATAATGCTGATTAATCTTCTTCATCTGTTTGAAAAGATAATTTAGTTTAAGCAACAATTTGGGCTTGGATATTCCCTTAGATAATTTTAATACCAATTTTTTAATCGATGGGGAGATCATTTTACCATAAAACATTTGTGTGAGCTCATTATCATCAATCAATTTCTTTTTTACAATATAATTAAAATCATTTGTGGTGAGGTGTTGTAAGAGAAATCGAGCAATATCATTAGTTGCATGTCCTATCCCAAAATCATTCATCAGAAGATAATTATAATCCCATAATTCATGTAATGAAAAATCCTCAGCTTCAATTGCTTTTTTAGCGATCATGGCAGCATAATAACCAGCTCTCATTCCGGTATGAATTCCTCCACCGCTAGATGTGTTAACGTGGCATCCCGCATCTCCTATAAACATAATACCATTGTCAGCACAGGAAGGAAGAGGTCTTCTAATAGGAACGATATCTCCACCTGAAAATAATATTTTGTAATTCCTTGTACCTAAAAATTTATTTAAAACAACGTTCTGATAAATTTGTTTCAAATTACTTTCTCGATGTAATAAAACACCTAGTCCTAGGTTAGCTATTGTGTCTGATTTGGGAAAGTACCAGAAATAGCCTCCGGGAACATTATCAGAATCAAACACAACCGTTAAAGAATCCATGGGTATATTTGGAGTCAAGTTATCATTAAGTTGAATGATTTCCCGATAACAAATAACTAAATCATCTTTTGAAATCTCCTTTTGTATAATATCGCTTTTGATTCTTTTTCGTACAATAGAATGAGCTCCGCTGCCATCAATTACTATTTTAGCGTTTATAGTCACTTTTTCCCCAGTTTTTAATCTTACCGTAACTCCATTAACGCTCCCATTTTTATATGTTAAATCCATAACCTTAGAGTTATCTAAAAATTCTGCCACTCCCGAATCAAGCGCATCCTTTAAAAGTTTTTGCCCAAATCGTAATCTATCCACCAAGTAAATTGGCATGTTAACTGTAAGATGATGTTGAAGATCCGAGCCATATAACTTGATCGCGTTCTTCATACTTAATATTTCTTTTCCTTGAGGCGGACCAATCTTTAAAAAGTCAAAAATGGAGGCTAAAACCACATCTCCGCACACCTTATTACCGATCTCCTCTCTCTTGTTTGCATCAATTAAACATACTTTCAATCCATTTGATGCAGCAAATCGGGCGGCAATTGTGCTTGATGTTCCAGCCCCAACAATTACTAGATCATAGGAAGTAATTTCTTATATCACCCTATTTTCTTCATAAGGGTAGTATTCAGACTTGTACATTTTTATTTTTAATCTGGAAGGTTAAAAAAATAGCAGGTCTCCCATTTATAAACTTTTAAGGATGAACTAACATCAATTTCTTTTACGCCTTCAATTGTTTGGATGTTATCTCGTATGAAATTCCATAATTCTTTTTCGTCCTTAGCTAAAATCTGAATTACAATATTATGAGTCCCACCAGTAGTGGTCACCATTCTTACTTCACTAAAAGAAGCTATCTTTTTAGCCATATCCTCTGTTCTTAAAGGATCTATAGATAATCCGACCCAACCAACTGTTTCATAACCCAATTTTCCTACATCTATAATAGAAGTAAACCTTACAATTATTTTCTCTTCGATCATCTTTTGAACTCTAAAGTGAATAGTACTTGTAGGAGTTTTTAGCATTTTCGCTATTTGCTGATAAGATAATTTAGCATTTTCTTGCAATTTTTTTATAATTTGAAGATCAAGATCATCCATAATTAAGTAATATTTTTTTAGAATTTAAAATTATCTGGAATTTTTATAATTTTAAAGATTTTTCTTGTATATTTTCCAAGGATAAATTTAATTTATTAGAAAAAAATCAAAATCTTTATATGTAAGGCATTATATTAGAAGATTGACAATTTTTTTTCAAAATAGTTGAAAAAAATCTAAAAAAAAGAATTAAATATAAAAATTATACAAATCACAGGAATGAAATATAATTTAAAAAGAGGGATTTAAAGTGAAAGTATTAATAGTTTATGATACAAAATATGGAAATACTGAAAAAGTAGCCAAATTAATTGCTGAAGGAATCACTTCTACTGAAGGAAATGAAGTAATAGTTAATAATGTAAAAGATGTAAACCTCAAAAAGGAAGCTTCCTATGACTTAATTTTAATCGGATCTCCAATTCATTTTGGAAAGCATGTAGGCTCGGTAAAGAAATTTATTAATAAACTTCCAAAAGCTCAATTAAAAGTACATACTTACTCTGTATTTGATACTTATATGCTAGGAGATTCTGAGACACCTGAAGAGGGAATATGTTCTTATACGAAAATGTTGGATAAAATTGAGAAACAGATCAGTGAAAAGATGCCGAATTTAACAAAACTAAGTCCAGGACTGTCCATAAAAGTAGATGGTATGAAAGGACCTATAGCAAATGAGGATCTCCCAAAATGCAAAGATTTTGGAAGAGAATTAATACAAGGATATAAATCCTTATGAAGATAATTTGAAAAAAGGTGTTAAACAATTGTATAATGAGAGAATGGAAAAAACAGTTATCTTATACGGTTCACGTTATGGAAGCACAGAAGATGTAGCCGTGAAAATTGGAGAGATTTTAAAAGAATCTGGGATTGATATTAGCGTATATAATCTAAAAGAAATTATTAAAAACAAACAATTTAATTTAAATGATTATAAAGGCATTTTATTAGGTACTGGTATTTATGCTGGACAATGGGCCAAAAGTGCAAAAAAATTTCTAAAAAATTATTCAGAAAAAGTAAAAGAGAGAAATCAACCCTGTGGGATATTCATTCTTTGTGGAGAAGCTAGTGACACTTCAAAAATCCCTGAATTAAAAAAAAGATACGTTGAAGAAAAACTAAATAAATACGGCCTCAAATCGGAACTCTTTGATGTATTCGGGGGTGTTCTAGATCTCTCTGAGGAAACTAAAATGGGTAAATTGGAACAAAAAATAATAAAAATGATAAATAAAAAAGATCCTAATGTAAAAGTAGGACAAAAAAATGATTTTCGGAATTGGAAACAAATTGAAAATTTTGCATCATCTTGGATAAACATTGTTAGAAATGGATAGAATTTTGTTAAATTTAATTCAATTTAATAAATAATATAAGGTGTATAAAAATATGACATTTAAAAATAAGGTAAAAGCTTATTTAGATTTAACTCGAGCCCATTTTGCGATAGTATGGCCATTACTCTTCATTTCCGGTTTATTGCTCGCCTTTCGAGAATATAATTATTTTTCTTTACCCTTGCTAATAACTGTATTTTTTATAGGGTTATTTGGATTTGAAGCAGGTATGGTGCTTAATGATATAGTCGATAGAAAGGTAGATAAATTAGGAAATGATAATGCATTTACCAAATACTGGAGACCGTTTAAAGAGAGACCATTATCTACTGATATTGTTTCTATTCAAGAAGCTCTAATTATTTTTATAATTTTTATAGGGATAACTGTAGCTTTAATTGCCACCCTACCATTTCCTAATAACCTCTATTTGTATCTTATCATGATCTATGCATATTCCGTCGAAATATTTTATCAGAAGAAAAAGGCGCGACAAGAATTCCCAGTCGCCCAACTAGTAGGAAGAACAGATTTAACGTTATTTCCTGTAGCCGGATTTTTATGTTATGGACAGTTTTCAATAACGATCGTTTTTATCATGCTTTTTTTTTATCCCTGGGCACAAGCTCATTTAGGATTAAATGATCTGGGAGATTATGATAACGATAAAGCGAAGAATCTAAAAACGATCACAACTTTATATGGTATTAAAGGTAATGTCAAATGGATTGCATATTTTACTCTTATTCAAATTGGATTTGCTATATTACTACTCTTACTTAAACTTGGGTTTATCGCCTTGATAGGTTTTATCCTGTCTTTTATCTTATTAATAACTGCAAATATTATCCTTTTTAAAAATCAAACATCAAATAAAGCCATTAAAATGCTACCCCGTTATCATGCTAGTTTATTGATTTACATACTCTCGATAATTTTTAGCACAATCTTCCCAATTCCTTTCTATTAATAATTATAATTTTCTTTTTCTTTTATAATCCATCTTCTTCTATATTAGAATTAAATTTACTAAGTTGGATAATCCATAAAACTATCTTTTTTCTCTTAGTATCTTTAAATTTTAAATCCTTCATTATCTAATTCAGCATTATCTAACTCGTCGTATTTCTTAATATAAGAATGATTGCGACTCACATGAAAAAACTCAACCTTCTCATACTTTTCAGACTGCTTGTAGACTTTACTATAAAATTCAGATAAATGCGGGTAATTGGTAAGAAATCTAAATCTAAAGTTAAAAATAGAACAATGTAAAATCTTTTCTTAGATAGTCTCAACTTATCAGTTTGAAATAGCATTTTGGTCTAAGTTTCTTAGGCTTATAAAGATTTGTATCCTTTTACTAATTTGATTCTGCTTCACTTCTTTTGAATATCACGATAAAGATCCATAATAAATGAACTATAAAAGAAATATATTTATTTAAGAATAGATTCGCTTGATTCAAAAAAATATTTAATAAAAGAGAAAATACTATGCAAAACCTTTATTTTCCAATAGTATATTAGTAATTTTAATCTAATTTTGAATAATTTTTTTCTTCTTTTTAATTATTGAATAAATCAATTCTAAATATTATCATCTCAGTTTATTATTATATTTTATAAAAGGAGTAATTTTGAATTAAAATGACTTTTTTAATTTGAAATTTAAAGAAGCGAGGAAAATGAAATTATTAGGTCTAATTGGAGGTATGAGTTGGGAAAACACCATTGAATATTATACGGTTATAAATCAAATGGTAAATGAAAGACTTGGAAGTTGGAATTCTGCTAAAATTTTACTTTATTCTGTTAATTTTGAAGAAATCCTTCTTTTAGAGAATAATAATGAATGGGATAGAATTAGTAAGATTGTATTTGAGATTTCCACACAGCTTAAGAACTCAGGGTGTGAAGTACTTTTAATATGCTCTAACACAATGCATAAGGTAGCAGATCAAATACAAGAAAAAATCTCTATACCATTAATAAACGTTATAGATGAAACCGCTAAAGAAATCAAGCTGAAGAATATTCAGAATATTGGGTTATTAGGAACCAAATTTACCATGGAACAAGATTTCTATACTCAAAAATTAAAAAATATATATAATTTAAATCCAATTATCCCTGTCGCTAAAGACAGAAATTATATTCACGAAACGATTTACAATCAATTTGCTAAGGGGATTTTTATAGATAAGACTAAACATAAATTTTTGAAAATAATAAATGATTTAGTAGAAAAAGGTTCAGAAGGAATAATTTTGGGGTGCACCGAATTACCTTTATTGATAAAACAAGAAGATGTTGATATACCACTTTTTGATACCCTTAAAATCCATCTAAAGTCTGCTGTTGATTTTTGTTTAAAAGATTGAGGTAAAATTAATGAAAAAGGAAAGAGTTAGACTACTCAGTGTTCAAAAAGAAGGTATTGGTCCAATCGTTTATTGGATGAGCAGAGATCAAAGAATCCATGATAATTGGGCACTAATATTTGCTCAAGAAATGGCCATAAAGAAGAAGAAACCTCTAATCGTTATATTCACACTACAACAAAGTTTTCTCGATGCTACTCTAAGTATTTATAATTTTATGCTTGAGGGTTTGAAACAAGTTGAACAGGGATTGAAATCATTTAATATACCATTTTTTATATTAAAAGGGGATCCAGAAAGAAAAATATTAGAATTTATTAATAATAATCAAATTGGTATTGTTATAACTGATTTCTCTCCCTTGAAATTAAAAAGAAGCTGGATTAATGGATTACTTAATCAAATAAAAATTCCTTTATATGAAGTAGATACTCATAATATTATTCCTTGCTGGGAAGTATCTAACAAGAAAGAGTATGCTGCATACACATTACGCTCCAAAATTCAAAAGAAGTTACCTGAATACCTAGATCAATTTCCTGTGCTTAGAAATCATCCTTATGAAGGAAAAATTAGCGCTGAAAAGATTGATTGGGATAATTTGATGACGTATATAAAGGTCGAAACTAGTAGTGTCCAGAATATAATGTTTAATGCCGGGGAAAAAGAAGGAAGTTTCAAATTAAAACAGTTTCTAGAGGAAAAAATAAAGTTGTACAATCAAAACAGAAATGACCCTAACTTAGACGCAACTTCTAATCTCTCACCATATCTTCACTTTGGTCATCTCTCTGCTCAACGAGTGGTGCTTGAAGCGAATAAAATTATGAAAATTTCAAACCTAAAGGGTGGTTTTTATGATGAAATTATTGTGCGGAGGGAATTATCCGATAATTTCTGTTTTTATGAACCTAATTATGATAATATTAATGGTGTTCATGATTGGGCTTTAGCAACCCTAAATTTTCATAGAAGGGATAAAAGGGATTATATATATTCATTAGTAGAATTTGAAACTGCCAAAACTCATGATAACCTCTGGAACGCTGCTCAATTACAGATGGTAAAAACTGGTAAGATGCATGGATATTTACGAATGTATTGGGCCAAAAAGTTACTTGAATGGACTGAAACTCCTGAAATAGCAATGGAATATGCGATCTTTTTGAATAATAAATATGAACTTGATGGACGAGATCCTAATGGGTATGCGGGAATAGCGTGGTCAATTGGAGGTATCCATGACAGAGCATGGAATGAAAGAAAGATCTTTGGTAAAATAAGATATATGAGCTATAATGGTATGAAAAGAAAATTTAATATAAATAAATATATTGAAAGATTTAATGACTGAGAATTAAAATAAGGGGCTTGTTATGAAAGTGTTCCTAAAGCCAAAAGTAGTAATTAGTAAATGCATTGAATTTGATCATTGTCGGTAGAATGGCAATATTCATATTAATAGAGCAGTGATTGAATGATAAAAGCATTCTGCTTATGAATGATCAAAATTTGAAGGATTTCTGTAATGTAAAAAAACGATTTACTGTTTTTATTTATTTTATATAAACTTACAAAATTACTGAAATTTTATTTATACTGATTTATGAAATAAAATTTAGAGGCAGTTATTACCTATTTTAGGTTATTGAAAGAAAACTAAAGTGAATAGAATATAAACCTAATTCTTTTAGCTATTATTTTTTTTAATTTCCTATGACAAAGAAATATAAATATACAAATCTCAAACCTCTTTGGATTTCTGTTTTTGTGGATATTCTTGGATTTAGTATTATCCTTCCCTTTTTACCATTTTTTATTGCTGAATTTAATGTCTCACCAGCAATAATCGGATTTTTATTAAGTTCAAATGCGATTTTTGGATTCTTTTTTGGACCAATACTTAGTAAATTGAGTGATACCTATGGTCGAAAACCTATTATGTTAATTTCTTTAGCGGGAACTTTTTTGGGTTTTATAATTCTAATATTTTCTAACAATATTATAGTTTTATTAATTTCAAGAATTATTGATGGAATATTTAGCGGCCAATTCCCGATAGCAAAAGCAATAATTGGTGATGTAGTATCTCCCGAAGATCGACCAAAACAAATGACAAATATTGGAATAGCTTTCGGCTTAGCATTCTTAATAGGCCCTGCTATAGGGGGATTATTGGCTTCTTTCGGCTTTATAGGACCTGGTGTTCTTGCAACAGTATTAACTGGATTTTCCCTTGTTTATACATCAATTTATTTAAAGGAAAGTTTACCAAGCAAGTTAAAGGGTGCTGAATGGCAAGAAAATTTCTCAGAAATTCCTGAGATTGTTATTAAGTCATCTTCTATTTGGCAAAATAATAAAACTTTAATTCTTGTAATACAATATAGTTTTCTAGCAATTACAGGTGGTATTCTTCAGACAACCTTTAGTCTTTTCGCTGGTATTCGTCTTGGTCTGGAACCTTTAGTAGTTGGAATTCTGTTAACAGTTTTAGGTGTATATCAAATAATATTCAGATTACTAGTGTTCAATCGGTTAAGAACTAGGATTGGAGATCCAAATACTGCACTTGTAGGATTAGGTACTTATATATTTACATATCTATTCTTTGCTTTTGTCACTCAAGCATGGGAGTTGGTGATTCTTCTGTTCTTTCTTAGTTTTGCAGGATCAACATCACAAGGAATTATAACTGGTTTTACAAGTCGGTCTGTTGACCAACGAAATCAAGGTAAAATAATGGGAATCACAACTGGAATAGATAATATAGCTCAGATTATAGGCCCTATAATTGGAGGTATTTTGCTTTCGTTCAATGGAAATCTACCATACGCCTTATTTTTAAGCCTTCTAAGTACCGTGCCTTTCATTATCGGATTTCTGGTTTTAAAATTTGGATATGATAATAGGAAAACCATTACTACCGAGCAAGTCTCTAGAGCAGTCATAAAACCAGAAATTGTTAAATAATTTATGCTTAGTTCTGAGCTTTTATTTGGTATATACTAAATCCTTTATTTTCCAATATTATATTCGTAATTTTAATCTAATTTTGAATAATTTTTTTCTTCTTTTTAATTATTGAATAAATCCATAATGTTAAAATCTAAGGTATTGTTGTGAATAACAATATCCAATTTATTAATCTGATAATAATTGATGTAAATTTATCGTTTATCTTGTCTAGGTTCATCCTATCAGCTTATTCCGCTTCCAATGAAACCATAGATCTCCTAGTAATTGTGCGGTTCCAGGTATAAGTGCAATGTAAGCACCCAAAATGACATAAACTATCGTTATTACTATAAACCAAATGATCGCACTCTTTAGAAATGGAGTTATTGGATCCATGCGAGGTAATGGATATAATAAAATGATACTTAGAATATTGATCGCAATAATGATATACATTGAGACTGTTGCATCAAAATAAAAGCTCTGGGGAAATTGAATATTCCAAATAATTGCTAAGATTATCGCCATAATATTGCATAGGAAAATCCATATCATAAAAATGGGAATAAAGCTTTTAGGAACATCTTTTCTTTCAAGTGTCATAATATCCTGTAGGAGATTTTGTTTAAAAAAAGTTGATATTATATTCTATTAGACGATAGAGTTATGATGATTTATAACTTTTAAAGAAAGTTTTTTTTTGATTAATCTACCCTACACTCTCGAATAAGTTTGCCCTTCTCTGTAAGATTCATAACTACTACTTTTGGACGGCTCATTGCTTCAATTGAATATTTTATTCCTTGAGTGCCTAATCCTGAAGATTTAGTACCCAAAAATGGAAAATGATCAGGTCCACGAGCACTTTTACCATTTATTTGTATTGTTCCTACTTCTAATTCTTGAGCAATGTTAAATGCAAGATCAATATCCGCAGTGAATATCATTCCTTGAAGTCCATATTCAGAAGCATTTGATATTTCTATAGCCTTATCAATACTTTCAACTCTAATGAAAGGAAGAACTGGTCCAAATGGTTCTTCCCACGCAACTCTCATATCTGTAGTGACATTATCTAAAACAGTGGGCCAGATTATGTTTCCTTCTCTTCGATTGCCATATTTTAATAACGCCCCTTTATCTAAAGCATCATTAATTAATCCTTGTACATAATCACATTGTTTTGAATTTATTAAAGGTCCTATTGTCTTATTTTCAGCAGGATCACCTATGCTAAGATTACGAACCTCATTTGTTACTCGATTTACCAGCTCATCTGCAATATTGGGCATAGGTATCACTCTTTTTACTGCTGTACATCTCTGTCCACTAAAAGAAAACGCTCCAGATAAAATTGCTTTAGTTGTTATTTCTATATCCGCATCATCAAGCACTATTGCGGCATCCTTTCCCCCTAATTCTAAAAGAAGTGGCTTCATACCTGCTACTTTCGCAAGATTTTTCCCTGTTTCTGACGAACCGGTGAAACTAACCATATCTATTAGAGGGTGACTAACTAAATAATCCCCGATCTCAGATCCTCGTCCGGTTATTATATTAAAAACTCCTGAAGGGACTCCTGCTTTTTCTAAAATCACCCCAAAATGAAGAGGGGTAATCGCTCCTTGTGTTGGAGGTTTCATAACTATGGAATTTCCTGCTATTAACGCAGGAGCAATCTTAGAACCCGTAAGATTGAACGGATAATTAAAAGGTCCAATGCATAAGACAACACCAAGAGGCACTCTATAGGTTAAAGATATTTTTTCTCGTGTAAACCCTTCAAAAGCATCTCCCATTATCGTTTCTCCCCCCATAAGAGTTCCAGATTCTGCAGTCATATTAAAAATGTCAGCTGTTCTAAGAATCTCAGAAATTGCACTATTCAAGGGTTTTCCAATTTCTTTCATTAAAATTTCCCCTAAATCTTTAGAATATTCAGTCATTATATTTGCTGCTTTTCTTAAAACCTCAGCTCTCTCATTAATTGGTGTATCGATCCAACAAGCAACATTCTCCTTTGCACAATTTATTATTTCATCAGCTTCCTCTTTGTTACAGGACTGAATATTCCCTACGATTTCATTATTATAGGGATTCCGGAGCGCTATAGTCTTGCCAGTGTTTGACTCACACCAGTTTCCATTGTAGAAGTATTTAAACGTATTACCCTCTTTCATTTTAGAGAAATCCTTTTCATAATCCATGGTTTTTTTCTAACCCAGTTTATTAAATTATGAGTATTATGTTATTACTTTCTATGAAAATTTATAACTCTACTCATTATGTTCCATAAATTATAAAATATTTGGTACTTTTGGGTGGAAATTGCAGGCTAAACGGTATGGTGTTTGATTAGGAATTATTATTAAATCCACGCCATCTTGTAAATTGAATAGCGCAGGATCCACTAATATTATTATGTTTTAATACAATTCTTTTTCATTTAGTTCCTATATCTTTCTACAATCAGATGATAGCTTTCTAGGTACGAGTGAGATGTCTATATCCATAGATTAGCACAACCAAGATAGCAAAGATAAAAACGATAATGTTGCTAATTATTCTGACTTGAACGCCCATTGAAAATAATTCTCCGAAAAAATTGACGCAAAAATGCAATAATATCGTCGATAAAATACTGTGATTAGTATTGTTGAATATCCGAAATAAAAATTATTATTGCTTGATATAGAGAAAATAAAAAAAATATGATTTAACTTTTAATCAAAATGCTATTCTCTTGCTACTTTAAGGGATAAATGTTTGAACTAACAAAGTGCTATCTTTAATCCCATTAGTCGTATGCGAACCTTTTATACAAATTGTTAAATTATGAGAACCAGCAGAGATTACTTTTGCAATTTGAAGGGTAACTGAACCGTATTGATCTACACTATCACTTGCGAAATACACTTCAGGATAATTAGGAGGAGACTTTATTAATCCATCTAACACAAATGCAAATTGAATTATTGCTAATCCCGCTCCCGATACAAGAGCAAAAGTATCAAAAAGAAAATATACTGATTCTCCTGAATTTACTGTAAAATTAATTGTAAGGGCAGCTATCTCTATATCTGTAGCAGGGGGATTAGTGGCATACGCTGCTGAATCATATTTGAACCATGTGTTTTGAATTCCGAAATTAGTGTCAACATCTTGGACTTGGGGGAAAACTATCGTATAAACTCCCAACCCTAAACCTGATATTCCTATTATAAATGCTAGAATACCTAATCCTTTTCCATTTGACATAAATATCACTATTTCAAAGTTATTTAATTTAAACTTATTTTACTTCTATTTAAATGGGAATAATACTTAGGCTATGGAAAATGGGGCTATCTAAGTTTATTACACGATATTTATAATTTTTCGTGAAATGGTTATATTTTATAGTTTCAATTTTGTAAATACTTAAATACGTTTATTTTAATTAGTAGTATAATTATATTCTTCTTTTTATCAACATTTTAATCGTATAAGAAATGAAAAAAAAAGGGTTTATACTTATCGGATTAGTATTTTCTATAATTCTTTTTTATACTCCAATAGTATTTGCTGACGATAGTTATGAAGATAATGATATCCCAGCTAATGCAGCCGAAATAATGAAGGGTGATTTTTCAAATCTTAATTGGTCGGATGATGATTGGTATAAAGTCTATGTATATGAAAACTATACTTTTGAAGTAACTATTCGTTTCAACAATAGTGAAGCTAATTTACAATTACTACTTTTTAATAGCACTATCTTTGAGTTGAATAATTCACAAACAACAAATGATATTGAGAGCGCCTCTATTATTGCATCCAATACGGGTTTTTACCTAATATTAGTTACATGTTCAAGTGGTTCGACACAATATGATATGGAAATAGATGTTTATTTACCAAGTCCTAATGATGCAGAAGAGAATTTTTTTCTAAAATATAAAGACGAGATTATTTCTTTTTTTATAGGATTTAGTGCGGCTATATTATTAGTCATTGTTATTAAACTTGTGAAAAGAAAGAAATAAAATTCTCCTTTTTCAAAAATAATTTATATTTTTACAATCTTTCAGTCTTTCATATCTTTCACAAGGAAATTGATTTAAGTCAAGTATACAAATCTTTAAAAAATGATCCTGAATCTTTTTACTCATTAAACAACACACTTATCCTTTAATTATAAATTTCTTAAGAGAATTTTAAGGAATTATTTACAGAAATTTAAGCAATGTTCGTTAAATTTATCAGGTTCCTCGTACGGGTGAGATAACTACATGAATTGAACCATACAATTTCTGCTTTTGTTGAATCTAAGCTAAAATTTCACCATTACTAAGTAGAACTAGAATATTTTGATTACTATGGACTGTTAAATATATAATATTCGTGAAACAGTTGATAAAATATCAAGGGAATTTATCGTTTTTTAATAGATGGGATCCATTTAGGGACCTTTTTTTTGTATTCTAAATATTCTTTTTTAAAAATTTCTTCAAGATCAATCTCCTCAAAAGTAGCGATCCAATTATATAAAACAAAGACAATTATAAATCCTATAATTGAGAGCAACGATAGTGATAAAAATACAAGCCCTAGATATGTTACGAGAACACCGAGATATAATGGATGCCTTGTATGAGAAAAAATACCTGTTTTTATTAACTTTGATGGATCTTCTCCATGAAACAAAATGTGACCTGTTGTAAATATTAAAACAAGGCCTATAATTAAGAGAATTAAAAATAAAATAAGCTGGATAATAAATGGAATATATTGGGTTAATATTGTGGAAAACATGAAAATAAAAGAATCTAAAATCCATATAAGAAAAAAAATAATCGCTGCTGATAATTGTATTAAACTACTTCTTGGATGTTCTTTCCCTACTCCTCGTTTATTAATCGAGGTCACTCTGTTCATTTTTACTTTAATTATGATTTAAATTTGTATTAACTTATTTATAGAATTAATTTTAAATTTTCGAAAGAATTTAAGAAGAAATTTGTTTGGATTAAAACTTGTTTAGTTTGTTAGCAATTGAGAACATCGATTTGAAATTCTTTAAAATATCATTGAGAATGTTATACAACAACTCTACACTCGGAATATGAATCCGTTCTCTTGGTGAATGAGTATATTGAACATCCGGTCCGATAGACACCATATTTATTCCCGGTAACCTTTCTGGAAAATAAGAGGTTTCCATCCCCCAATGAAAACGGAAAAGATTGATATGATTAGAGCCTAACTCCGGATATTTTAACTTATATGCGTTATATCGATTCTTATACTGTTCCTTCACGAATTGGACAAAACTGGAATTCTTAGATGAATTCCAAGCCGGACGAAATTCTGAATACTCGATCTCCCAATTTGTAATCTCTCCTATTTGTTTCAGAATGTGAAAAAGTCTTTCAAATTCCTCACTATCATTCCCTTGAAAACGTATTGTAATGATAATTTTATTAGCTTGAGTTCTAACCATTTGAAGATTGCTTGACAATGTGACGTTATCTGAAACTTCTACAGGCTTACCTGAAAGGTACATAGCATATAATTTATTGAGAGAATAAGGAGATATCTCAAGAGGACCATGAGGGATGATATTTAACGTCGAGATGATTATTTTCGAATCTTTAATAGAAAAAACCTTAACAGGTTGAGTATCCTCCCATTCTATTTTCATATTAGGCTCAAACTGCCAATCTTCTTCCTGATTTTGGTAATAGCGAAGAATATTCTGTTTAACTTTTGATAATAATTTCTCAATTTTAGCATAATATTCATTTTTCACCCTTATTATTACATCACTAGTTTTTGCAATAATAGAAGGGCTTCCTCCATTCCAATTGCCTATTTCTATTTCTATTTCTTGGGAAACATAAGTAAGTATTCTGGATATAATTTTTATCGCATTCCCACGTGGGAGATGGATTTCACTACCAGGATGCCCAGAGATTAAACCTGATACAGAAAGATGCAAATATGTATAAAATTCATCATCTCTAGGTAATCGATTAAATTTTTTGTTGAAAAATAAACTACCTCCCGCAGCATTCCCAAATCCAATTGTACCCGTCCAAGTCCCGTCCAAATTGATCAAATATTTGGTATCTTGCATGTCAAGTTGATCCACCCCGAGTTCCTTCCCACCTAAACACCCAACTTCTTCCTCTACTGTTGCAAGAACTTCTAGTGACCCATGCTTATATGTTATTGAGGGATCCACCAATAGTGCCAGAGCGAGAGCAATCCCAATTCCATCATCACCCCCAATATTCGTTCCTATTGCATCCACCCACTCTTTATTTTCTTGGATATGAGGTTGTATCGGATTCTTCAAAAAATCAAATCCATCTGGTAAATCAGTCGCAGGAACCATATCCAAATGTGCTTGCAAACACAAAGATGGAATGGATTCTAAGCCTTCCGAAGCAGGTCTTCTAAATAAAACATTCCCTTTATCATCCTGTAGAATAGTAATACATAAATCATTTTCTTTCGATTTTACTCTAACATATTCCTTTAACCTATTACGCAATTCTTCTTCATGATATGAAATATGAGGAGTGGCAGCAATAATATTTTCAAATATCGACCACACCAATTCCGGCTCTAACTTTTCAAGTACCATATTTATCGATTTTTTCGGTTTTTATGTTAAGTTATTTAATCTGATATTAATTCATAAGTTTTATTATGGAAAATATGGACTCTTGAAACTCAGATTATCACTTCTTTTGAATAGCACGATAAAGATCCATAATATATGGACTATAAAAGAAAAATATTTATTTAGGAATAGATTCACTTGATTCAAAACAATATTTTATAAAGGAGAAAATGCTATGGAAAAATCGAATTTTACAAGGCAATTTGAAGATTTTGGCATTAAGATGTATGTTCTAGCGATACTTTCTATAATAAGTATTTTTACAGGGGGATTTATTAACTTGGTAATGTTTATTATTATGCTTTTATCGCTTAGAGATATCAGAGACGCAAATTTAGAATTAGGAAACGAAAAGCTAGAGAAGTTTCGAAAATATATCATATATGCAGTAATCGTTGGGATTGTTGGAGCACTGATTATTATCGTTATTGGTGTTATCGTAGGATTTCTTTTTATTTCAGCACTCCCCGGATTTACTATAAGCGATCCCATTACAGTATCGGAATTTCAAGATATAGCTCCATTAATTAGAATCCTTTTGGTGGTTTTATTGGCAGGAGGACTTCCCGTTGGGGCTGTTTCGTTAGGATTACTGACGATCGCATGGGGAGAATTCCATATATTCTTAGAAAGGAATTCTGGATTATTCCCAAATACTGTTGCGCCAAAAGCTATAGAAGGATCTGCAAAAATAAAGAAAGCGTATCTTTATCTTCTTATTTCACTCATAATTGGCGCTATTATGGTCCTGATTGCGATTTTTATGTTTCCTCAAATCGAAGAATTGGTTATTCATTTCATTGAAGAGACTGAACCCTCAATGGAATTACTTGGAGGTATTATTGCTGCTTTTGCCGTACCGGTTATTGCGATAGCTGTTCTTGGAATAATAAGCTTCATTTTAATGATTATTGGTTACTTCAAGCTTTCAGAATTAAAACACCTTTAATTTTAAAATATTTTTTATTTTTTTCTTTTCATATTTATCATATTTCCGATGATTTCGGGATTAATTTAAACTGAAAATCTTTATGTTAAATCTAAATAAAACATTCATAAATAAACAAATTAATTCAACGTATCTATCTCCAATTAAGAGAATAAGCTAAGCTGGTTTTAAATTTTATTTAATTTATCATTTAAATTTAATTTTCTTAAATTTTAGAATTATTGTTCATTATCTATGGAAATTATATTCGCTAATATTTTATTAGATATAGGTAAATAAATAAACCTATACTATTCATACTTAAAACAAACTTATGAGAAATTCTAAGTGTACGAAAGATTTTAATCTGAAAAACTACAAAAGAGGTTTTATTGAACGAGATGACCAGTTATACTTATAAATATTTAATTATTGGAGGAGGAATGACTGCTGATGCGGCAGCTCATAGTATTCGTGATAATGATCCCAAAGGAACCATTGGTTTAATTAGTAGCGAAGATGATCCTCCTTATGCACGTCCTCCACTTTCCAAAGCACTTTGGACAGGTGATGAAGAACTTGAGGATATTGATTTGGGGACAAGTGAAGCTAGTCTTGAAATGCATCTTGGTCAGATAGCGACGAAAATTGATCGTCCTAATAAAAAAATTATGGATGAAAAAGGGAATGTATATTCATATACAAAACTCTTGATTGCAACAGGTGGCACGCCTAGAAAGCTCCCTAATGTTGAAGAAAAAGGATTAATATATTACCGCACTCTCTCGGATTATAAGAAATTGAAAGCCCTTGTTGATAAAAACAATACTTTCGGAGTCATTGGGGGTGGTTTTATTGGATCAGAAATAGCGGCAGCAATAAAAATGTATAAATCAGATGCAAAAGTAACTATGATTTTTCCTGAGAGTGGAATTTGCGCATTAATTTTTCCTAAAATATTAAGCAATTATTTAAATGATTATTACCGGGAAAATGATATTACAGTCATAGCAGATGATTTAGTAACTAGCATTACAAAACGGGATAAAATTTATTTGGTTGAAACTAAAAGCGGAAAAAAACTTAAGTTTGATACGGTAATTGCTGGATTAGGAATTAAACCTAATATAAAACTCGCAGAAGAAGCAAATTTAGAAGTTAAGGATGGAATTTTGGTAAATAAGTATCTCCAGACTAATGATCCTGATATTTATGCTGCTGGAGATGTTGCAATTTATCATAATGCGGCATTAGATAAATATATTCGTGTGGAACATGAAGATAACGCACTTATGATGGGGGAGATTGCAGGTGGAAATATGACAGGAAAAGAAATCCCCTTTGATCATTTATCCTTATTCTACTCTGACTTATTCGAACTTGGCTATGAAGCAGTAGGGATTTTAAACTCAAAATTAGAAATAGTGGAAGATTGGAAAGAACCCTTTGAAGAAGGCGTAATATATTACTTAAAGGAGGGACGTGTTCAAGGAGTCCTCTTATGGAATGTTTGGGAAAAAGTGGATGAAGCCCGAGAATTAATTGCAGATCCAGGACCATTTTCACCAGAAGATTTGAAAGGTCGAATCCAATAATCAATTTCTGATTTTTTAATACGTTGTATTTCTAGCCTCCTTATCTTTTTTCGTTTTTTTAAAGAAAAAGTCTCTACTTATTACTCTTTATAATGTAATTGTCAATTTGCGTTGGAGATCACAAACACGTAGATATGCTAAAAAAAAAATAAGGGAAAAACTTTATTCACTTTAAGGTTTTTCCAAAATCTTTTTCAAATTTTGACCTTCTTCGATCATGTGTTGGGATATTTGTTGCACTTTCTTCTTAACAAGTTTCGAAAGTAATTTCCCCATATGAAAATCTAGATTTGCAGTAAAAATGCTTCCATTTTCAGAAGGTTCTATTTCAAAAGAACCACCTGCTAATAAGAGTTTTAAAACCCCTAAAGTCTTAAATCTATATAGTCTGTTTGGAATAAGTTTCGTCACCATAGATCTCATTTTTAAAAAATCTTTATTAATAACTTCTTCAGCATACAAAATAGAGCCGAGTTTACTAACTATCTCTGTTTCCCAATTAGCTCTTATGTAAGAAGGATGCCATTCAAGGTAATTTTCTGCAATATGTAAGAACCAATCCCAAATAATTTCAGGAGGAACATTTATTTCAATAGATTCCCTAAGTGTTTTCATTTTATTACACTTTTTAAATAGTTAATAATAAGCTTTTTTAAATACATTAATTTTTATATTAACTTTCGATTTCTACTTCTAATAAACCCTCAAAATTTGATAACGAAATAACTTGTTTTTTATTAATATAAGTACTAAATCCATTGTTTTTGTCACTTACTAAGCTACTAGCCAATATTGGAGTCTCTTTCTTCCTAATATACTGCTACACTAATTATAGATTTTACTTTTCTAATAATAGTGCAAAGATATGAGATATTATTATAAACTTTGATCTGGATTCTCTTATACTATAACACTTAAGGTATAAGATTTATCCACAGATGAGAAAAACACTCTATTAAAAGTATTAAAAACAATAATCGATTTCAAATTTTTAATCTTTTCAAGGTTTTTAAAGAAAAAGATTTATATCCCTGTTAAATAAAGAATAATGAATTGGATTAGCTCGATAATACCTTGACCTTTTTCGCTTAATTCGTATAAAACTTTAGGGGGTCGGCCATCTTGGACAGTTCTTGTTATTAAATTAAGATCCTCAAGTTGTTTAAGACGATCTGATAATGAACGTGAAGAGATACCTTCCATATGACGCATCATTTCATTAAAATTCATTCCTGAATGAATCTCTAATTCATATAATATTTGTACGTTCCATTTTTTTCTAATAAATTCAAACGTCTTTAAAAAGAACTTCATTTCTACAATTTTACGTTCTTCATCGTGCTTAATATTTTCAAAATGTGAATCCATTAGCTCTTTAACTAAATTTCTTGAATCCTTTAGTAATTTATCTAAAGGTTTAATTTTTTTAGAGTTGATTTCATCCAAGTTAATTTCACATTTTTTTTTATACTTTACAATAATGATATATACTTTAAAACTGTAAAGTATCTGAATTTCTTTTTACTGATTTCTTTATTAATTAGTGTTTATTTATTTTGAATAGTAAATAAAAAAAATAATTTACAGATTTTAAAATAAAAACTAATAACTTTTGTTGATTATTTTATATCTTTAATTATTTTTCGGGGTTGGTTAAAATGGATAAATTAGTAATCGTTGAGTCGAAAAACTTACAAAATAGAATTAAATATTGCTTAGAAACAGTAGACTTTAAACCTAGTTCTAATGAATTTGTTTTAAAACCTAATATCGTAGCAAAATTTAAGTCGGGATCTGGGCATATCACTGATATCAGAATTATTAGGGCTGTAGTAGAGATATTGAATGAATATTATAATGCGAAAAAGATAATTATTGCTGAGGGACCAACTTTACATCTGGAAAATCCTATGGAGTTATTCGAGTATGTCGGATATACTAAATTAAAGAAAAAATATAATAACGTCTCTTTAGTGGATATTTATCAAACAAAATTTAAGAAATTCGACAATAACTTTAAGGTTTCTGAAATTTTAGAAGGGAGATCTTTGATAAACCTTCCAGTATTAAAAGGTCACGGACAAGTGGGCTTAACATGTGCAGTTAAAAACTTAAAAGGTTTATTGGATCGATCAGATAAGAAAAAATTTCATAGAGATGGTTTACATGAACATTTATCTACTCTTGTGAATTTAAAACCGGAATTAACTTTAGTGGATGCGATTACATGTCAAGAATGCGAAGGGGATTTTCTATCAAAAAAATTTAAATTTAATTTATTAATCTGTAGTAAAAACCCGGTTATTATTGATGATTTTTGCGCAAAACTTGTAGGTTTTGATATAAATAAAATCCCATACTTAAAAACGCTTATTGAAAAAGAACCGCTTAATTATGAAATAATTGGAGATTATGAATCTTTAGCAAAGTGGAACGCACCAAAAGATAAATTCAGCTTTGGTAAAATTGATATTTATGCTAATGATTGTTGTAGTTATTGTGTATCTGCATTAGTGTACTATTTAGTTCCAAAAAGGTACAACAATCATTATAAATTAGGTTTAATTTTACGTATATTGAAATCAAGATTAAAGAAAGAGAGGATTTCTTTCATTATGGGTAAAAACATGAATGTGAAAGAAGATATTGAAGGAAAAATCTTTCTCTTTGGGAACTGTTCCAAAAACCTTTATCATGGAGAATTTATTGCAGGTTGTCCACCTAGTCTATAAATTAATAAGATAACAATTATGAGAAGGGATAAACACGGATCAGAAAAAAGGTTTTGACCTATTGAAAATGAAGGTTCCAGAGTTTAGGAGCCCATTAAAAACAATGATTATTATTATTATTGGATTGCTTATTTTCCTAGGTATTATGATTTTTTTCTGGTGGTTTGGTAGGTTGATATGGTATGGGATTTTTATTAGTCAGTCAATTATTGCGCTTATAGCCTCAATTTTTATATATCGTTTTACAACAATGGCAAGCAAATATAAAAAAAAATACGGAGATGTAGCATATCGGTATTTCTTCTTCCATATTGTAATATTGATGCTTATAACTGGAAATGCTGGTATTTTTAATATTCTTTTGGTAAAGGGACCAGCTTTATTTCCTCTATGGCTTGCTATAATTTTTGGAATTTTTTTTATTTTCATGCGATTTTTATTCGAATGGCATCTTCGCAATTCTGGTTTCAGTGAAATTGGACATGGTCTTGGAATATATATGTTATATCCGGAAGAAGGAACTCGAATTGATTCCAATATCTACTCATTGATTCGACATCCTATGTATGCGGGAGATTTATGCCTTGCTTTAGGTTTCGCATTTTTAAAAAATAACCTATTTGCTTTTCTTATTGCTATGATTTCTTTTATACCTTTTTTGGTTGCGATGAAATGTGAAGATAGGGAGCTGATAAGAAGATTTGGAGTGAAACATCAACAGTATATTAAAGAAACTGGTGCCATTTTTCCCAAGTACAAGAAATTTGGAAAATTTCTGAAATTTCTCTTTTCAAAAGAGAAAAATACAATTGAGAAATCATAATTATAAAGGTAAGAGTTGGGAAATTTGGATATCTTTCTGAATAATCTTTAATTTCAACAATAAGTATTCCAAACTTGGGGCATAATAAGACATAATCCGGGTGCAAACCTCCAATATCCGGTTTAAAATAGCCGATTATAAGATTTTTAATACCAATTATCTTTGTGGATTATTCCTACTCACTGTGAAAAAAATCAACTTTCTCATACTTTTCAGACTGCTTGTAGATTTCATTATACAATTCAAATAAATGTGGGTAATTGGTAAGAAATTTCTTAGATAATCTCCACTTATCAGTTTGAAATAACATTTTGGTCTAAATTTCTTAAGCTTATAAAGATTTGTATCCTTTTACTAATTTGATTCTGCTTCAGTTCTTTTGAATATCAGGATAAAGTTCCATAATAAATGAACTATAAAAGAAATATATTTATTTAAGAAAAGTCAACCCTCAACGGAATTACTTGGAGGTACTATTGCTGTTTTTGCCATACCGGTTATTGTGATAGCGATTCTTGGAATAACAAGCTTCATCTTGATGATTATTGGCTATTTTAGGCTCTCAGAATTAAAACATCTTTAATTTTAAAATATTTTTTATTTTTTTCTTTTCATAGATATTTTTTATCATATTTCCGATGATTTCGGGATTAATATTCAGGAAATACTGAATTCAAAATATCATTTAACTCCTTCATTATCTAATTTTATATACACAGCTCATCGCATTTCTTAATGTAGGGATTATTCCGACTCACTTGAAAAAACTCAACCGTTTCGTAGTTCTCACGTAGTTTATCGACTTTATTACACGTTTCAGATACTGTCCTTTGAAATTATGAACGAGATTAAGTTGAGTTCTTGTTTTCTTCGAATAAAATGGGTAAAAAATTGACAAATTCACCAATCTCTTCTTGGTTATGCTTACGTAACGCTTCGATAAACTGTGTTGGCAACCTGGCAGGCAATCGAAATGTTGTGCGTAACTTCGTTCCATTTTCAATTGATTCATATTCGTGTAAAAGCCAACTTGTTGGATTATCATTATGATCAAGTATACTCCCTAATAATGCGTGATCATACTCAATTGGTATTGGTGAAGTACTTGGATCTTCCCATCGGATTCTTAACGTAGTAGAGATCCCAATATTTTCAACAACCCTATGAATTGCTCCTATATGGCCTTTAATAGGGGATATTTCCCATTGAAAAGATTGATGGTCATTTGGGTGCCATAATTTATACCGTTCAGTCGTATCTATATTATCCCACCACCAATCTATCATTTCTGGTGTAACACCACTTAACGTGTGATC
>JBHLKM010000022.1:11092-59851 GCA_048886685.1 Candidatus Hodarchaeota archaeon | reverse complement strand
ATCATAATTATTTGGCTCCGTAATAGTAATCAGAGGAGCAGCTACATCTTTTCCGACTAAAACCTCAGTATAATTTAGATTTCCCATTGTGTCATTTGCATAAAATCGAATTGTAACATTGCCATCAGATTGCGAACTCCACATAGTTTGATCGATAGTACCTATTGTGGTGACTGGTGTAGAATTGCTCACGCCTCCATCTAAACTATACCAAATGAGATCTAAATTGGGATCTATAACTGTAAGATTATAGTCGGGAGCATTTAATCCAAATAAATCATTAGGATTTGGTGAATTAATCGTTATATCTGGTGCTGAAGTATCTATTTGATTTTCAATTCCAATGGAGTAAAAACTACTTGGATCATCATGGTTATTGTATTGTGTCTTCATCCAATATGGTGAACGAACTATATTAGAGATTCGAATTTCATCTATTAATCCGTTAAAACTCCATGAATTACTAGAAATTGTTAAATCGCCGGAAACAATTTCTATAGGGGTTGAATAAGGTCCCGAATTATCTTCAGTTCCATTTATGAATATTATTCTTGTACTTCCATCATACATGCAAGCTATGTAATTCCAAACTCCAGTAGAAATGGCATTTGTACTGTTAAAAATTTGATTATTGAGTTCAAAAGTTACAGTACCATCAGCCCAGATCCATACTGAATATGATTCTTGATAAGTTCCTTTAGTTAATGTATCAGGATCATTGCTAAAATCATTACCCTTGATCCAATGTTCTATTGTTATATTTTCAGTGATATCCAGAGAACTATCATTTCCAAAATTAATATAATCATTTGCTCCATTGAAATTTAAACTCCCATCAATTTTTCCGTCTATCTGATCAACGTCACCTATGGACGTACCATCATTATTATTCGATGTAGAATCATAGATTGTACCTATAGGATCATCAGATAAATGCCAGACTCCTACATAATTATCATCCCAAACTCCAATTGGATTTTGACGCGAATTCATAGTAGAGTTTCCATAATACATTTTAATGATAGTATCTGTGAATGGTGATAACAAAGGAATCCTAACCCATGCTACTAATTTAGCTTGAGTACCACTATAAGTTTGGTTGAAATATTCTATTTCATGATCAAGCCAAATATTATTAAGACCAAATGCTATATCATTTCCATTTTCTTGAACTTTATTTTGATCGTGTAAATCTGAATCTAAAATGTTAATTAGAACAGGAAAGTTAATAAGATTTTCGAAACCATTAACTTCTGTATGATCAATAATAATTTCTTTGTAATATTTGAAATAATCATGATTTGGAGGATGATTATATTTCCCATATTCTTTTCCAACTGAATAAAAAGAGTTTGGATCGTATTGATTGTTGTATTCAGTAGTTATCCAATCAGCTGAACGATCAATGTTTGAAATATGAATCTCATCAATGGTTCCATTAAAACTCCTTCCATCATGAGTATTTCTACCAATATTTATATACCTACGATTATTTCTTACAGTTCCGCTGTGAGGAGTAGAACAGTCAAAAGATCCATCTAAATAAATATTTAAATCTCCGTCATACACAAACACAAAATAAGTAAATTGTGTAGTAGGTAAAACTACAGATGAATCTACATATTCAAATCCTGATGTCGTCCAAATATTTACTCTAGGAATCCTTGTTGATCGTAATTCCATACCTGCATCAAAACTACTACCATCAGTAGTATTATCATATTCAATTATTCCACAAAAATCTAATTGAGTGCTAAGGGGTTTTATCCAAGCAGACATTGTAAGACTTGAACAACCGGCTAGAAGATTATTTTCTTCTGTAGCAATGTTGTCATCATTTCCGTCAAAATCTATGCTTCCATCTATTTTCCCAAGAATTTGATCTCCAGAGTCCATTGAACCATAAGAAGATCCATCGATATTTTTAGCAGTAGAATCATACACTGTTCCCGTGGGGTCTTCTGATAGATGCCACACTCCTATATAATTATCATCCCAAACTCCCATCGGATTTTCTTGTGGACCCATTGTAGAATTTCCATAGTACATGTAGATAATTGTATCTGTGGAAGGAGATAAAGAAGGAATTCGAACCCAAGCAACTAATTTTGCGTGGGTACTATTAAAATCTCGATTGTAAAATTCTATTTCATGATCTAACCAATTAGAACCATTATAAAATGCGATATCATTACCATTAAGCTGAGTATTGTCATGTAACTCTGAATCAAGAATAGAAATTAAGATAGGAAAATTAATAAGATCCACTGATCCAGAGACTTTTGTATGATCTATTGTTATTTCTTTATAATAAGTAAAATCATCTATAGAAGGTCTAAACATTCCTTCATTACCAAGAGTGGTTGTCGGTTCTGGATCAATCCATAATTTATCAAAGCAATCATCAATATAGACTGTGTCATTTCCAGTATTTGATGGCCTCCAATAGATTCCGACCATCTTTTCATCAATTGAATCATGAACAATAGAAATGCTGGACTCATTAACTGTTAAAACTCCATCCTGCCATAATTCAGCCCTACCATTAGTAGCAGATAAGATAAGCTTGATTTCTAATCGATGCCATTCACCAAGGGTGAGGGGTGTATTACCCATGTAAAAATAATATGTGGGTACACTTGGGTCATAGATTTGAATGTATGGTTCTAGATTAGTAGGGATAGTGATGGAGCCAACTTGTCTACTACTTCCTGAGTACCTACCATAAAATTGAAGATTCGCTATATACTCTTCTCCCGAATAATCTGATGGGAGATAAATCCAATATGTGCTGTGGAAAGATTGCTGACCAGTAAAGTTCGATATAGCGTAAACACTCCCGGGATTACTATCACCTGTATCAACATAATACTCAGATGCATAAACACCATTATGAACAGGGGAGCTGGCGATAGTAATTGTATCACCAGGACTAGTATACGTATCATTCCAAGCGCCGAAATCTCCACTCTCGAAACCATCATAAAAGAAAAAAATATTATCACTATTGTTTGGAGCTGGACCCGTCAAACTATTGCCGTAGTATAGAAAATAATTATTGTCAAATGAAGATGCTGCTATAGCATTTTGCGTTTTAAACCAGATCTTTGTTGAATTACTATTCCAAGAGGAACCGGGATCTAACATCCGGTCTAATTCTTTCCAATCAGAACCATTCCAATACACTAAGCGAAGATCATCACCATCTACACGAGATTTTCCCGCACTGACTAAGGATTCGTGGTCAAATGTAAGGGAAACTGTGTAACCTGAAGGGATGATAACCGAGCTGGTAGTAATCGTGATTTTTTTGTGATATCCCCAGTCTGTGTTATACCAGGAACCATATATTTCTTCAGTGCCAATTGTTAAAATTGGTGGAGTTTCAACTAATAATCTAATCTTTAAGTCATCAAAATATACATCTGAATTACCAGCATAAGTCATAAATCCAATTTGTCCTGCATTTGAAAAAGTAGAATCGGTTTCATTCAATTTCTCAATATTATCCATATAAATCAAATGATTATCATCTACTATATCTATTCTAAGATATTGCCATGAATTATTCACCAAACCAGATTCGTCTCCAACTCCATTTATTCGACTTGGCCATCCAACACCATTATCAGATGCAAAAGCTACATCATCAGACCAATATCCTAATCCTGCGGTAAAATAATGAGATGGATCAGAATAACGGTACATCACTCCTGCCCCAAAATTATTCGGACCTACCTGTTTAATCCGAACTTCTATTGATGCATCTCTCACGGTATATGTATCTAAAACCGTTCTTCTATCATTTATATGTTCAGGATCTAGATATTCATTATTTTCAACTGTCCATTGTGTCCCTAAAGTTTCATTCCAACCAATAGCATCCCCATCAGATTGTGTAAAATCGTCAAAGAAATCATAAATTTTACTTCTATTTGTCGGTGGATCGTTCGCTTGTTCATTACCATAATAAAGATAATAATTGGAATCTTCGGCGGAGGAGGATATAGATTTTTGAGTTTTAAACCAAATTTGCGTGTTTTCAGTATTGAAGTTAGTCTCATTTATACGATCAATTTCCAGCCAAGTCTCAGTCGAAGAATTATACCATAATAACCGAAGATCTTTCCCATCAGATCTTAATTTTCCATTGGTAAATAAATTACTTGTATTTACTGAAATATTAACAGAATACCCTTTCGGAAGAATGTCTGTATGCATATTAGTTATAGTTATTGGCATACGGTATGGATATGAGGAATCCCACCAATGCTTGCTTGAGGGGGAAGATAATTCAGGATATGAAAAGTTGTCATTATAGTTTTTGTTAGAATTGTCCTTAAAATCAATTTTCTCCTCTTTAAAATTGTTTGGTAGAACAGTAAAGAATAAACTGATAAATAATATTGAAATAATCCAAATTTTTCTTTTATTTAATCTCAACTCGAAACCCCTTATTTCCTTCTAAAATGTATTCTTATACACTAATGTAATAAGATCAAAAATATTATAAGATCACCATAATGTTTTACATATTTAAATCAAATCATTGAAATGGAATCAGTAAATTAAATATTGTAAAAATATTAGTTAGAATAAAAGTGTATTTTCAATCCTACTCTTAAAGAATAAGGAAATGAATGAAAAAACCTTGTTTAATCTAAGATAAAATTTTTTTAATCTCACTTCAAATTACCATGAGACATGTATAATTTTAAGATGAGTTCTTTACTTAAATCTACAAAATTTTTATAAATAAAACATATAATTTCTGGTCCTCTTATCTCATCGTGTATTAGTAAAAAAATTCCTCGTGGCATTGTTTCAAATTATATATTTTAGTTTTTTTTCAGACATTCCTCTTTTTTATATCTAAATTCTTCAATCTTAGCTATTTCTTTTTCTCTTCCTAATTGTACAAATAATTGAGAAACTATTTCACATTTTTCGTATAATTGAGCGGCATTTTCAAAATAGCTATTGTTGTATAATGATTCTGCTTCTTCTTCCATCTCAGATCGATACTTTTCTAAATCTACTAATATCCAATTATTATTTTGAAAATAATTAATTAATTCAGCCTGATAAAAGCTTGTTCCATCTAGATCTCTTAATTTTTTCGATATATTAATCAGATCCTGATGTATTTTAAAAATTTGTACCGCATTTCTCTCAATTTTTGCTTGCTCTAATATTTCTAATCTCTTTTCTCGTTCTTCTATTAAACCATCAATTCCATCTATTAATTCTGAAAATAAGTTTGCTTCTTCTTCTCTTCCTAAGCTAATTAAAAGATCTCTTCCAAGCTTAAATTGCTCTTGAGCTTCCAAATATGCTCCTTCAGCGAATAGCTCTTCTCCCAAAGATTTAATTCCGTTAAGACGCATTTCTATCTCTTGCTCATCAGTTATACCTTGAATTTCTTCCGCTTTTAAAGCAAAATGTGCGCTTGAAAGTTTATTAATATGTGAAATAATAACTTTAAACGGTATCTTTTCGTGAGGTGGAGCAATGTCCTTCTTCAACTTTCTTCTCACTAAAACTATTGCAGTGGCGGAACCAATTACACTTGCAAATATTATCACGATTATAAGAAAAGTATTATCCCCAGGAGGGCCATTTTCACTTGTAATTACCGTGAAAGTCCCTATGGTATAATTACCTTGTTGTCCCACTCCATCAACTTGAGCTAAGAAGAAATAATATTTCCCAGGAGGCAGAATTTCAGGTAACTCGCAATAAGTATTAGTAGTATTAAATATGTACACATATCCCGGAGTTGTTGATGGATTGGTCTCATTATCAATTATTAAGATATAATAAGAAATACCTGATTCATCAAAACCAGGGTACCAATCAAACACTAAAATACCACTAACATCTCCACTTGGAGAGTTGGCAAATGATGGCTTTGAAGGAGGAGTTGTATCCTGAACTGTAATATTAGCCGTTAGAGAATTCCAATTGCCGCTCTTATCCTCCATATGGATCTTATATTGATAAACAATCCAATTATTTGGAGTCCATGAACTATATTGCCATGTATCTCCACCAAAATTGGTCATTGAAAAATTTACTCCTTCGATTTCTATAAATGTCTGGTTAATGCCGGCAAAATCATAGATATCTATACTGATGATCAGACTATCCCCTAATTCTAATGGATCAGCACTTTCATCTAAATTAAAATAGATGGGAAGAGTTGTATCTTGGACTAAAATCGAATCATTAATAAAGCCCCAGTTATTGACACTATCATTTGCATAAATAGTATAATAAAAGATACCGACATATGAGCTAGTCCAATTATATTCATAAGTATTTCCACCAATATTAACCATTGTATGGTTCTCTCCCGCTACTTCTATAAAAACTGTTGAGACATTACTTTGTTCATCGAATACATCAACAGAAATAGTGGTATTATTTCCTAATTCTAAAGGATCTTCACTCTTGGTAACATTTTCAATGATAGGAGCAGTTGCTTCTACAACTGTTATTGTTCCACTAGTCATATTCCAATTATTTTCCATATCTTCCATAAAAATTTTATAAAGATGAATTCCTATGGATGGCTTCCATTTACTCCAGCTCCACGTGTCTTCACCTATAAAAACCATTGAATGATTTGAAGAATCGTATTCCAATAGAACTTGATTCACTCCTGAACCTGAAAAGTCATAAACTTTAATGGAAATTGTTTCATTTTGTCCAACTCGTAAAGGATCCGCGCTCTCTATTAGATCTGAATAAGTTGGTGGAGTGTCATCGAACATTTCGAGTTTTTCTTCTTGACCTAACGTCATGAAAGCTTGAGGGTTGTATTGGTTGTTGTATTCCGTTTGAAACCAATCAGATGACCGAACACTTGAAGTAATTCTAAATTCTTCAATTATCACGTCACTAGAATCAGAGTAATCTATGTCAGTACCTATAAAAAAGCCTGACCAAGCAGAAGCAGTTCCTAAGGCATTGGCATCGGTTACATTTCTATCTATCGCTCCGTTAAGATAATGTATAACACGTCCAACAGATCCACCTTCCCATGTACAAACAAAATGATAAAATTGATTAAGATCCCACCCATTAAAATAAGATTGAATTAAAGTTCTATTCCCAAGGCTATTTTTAATATTAGTTCTAAGGAAATTATTGGTTGTATTATAATTAAAAACTATATCTTCAGGATAGTTTTCTGATACGGCTGTAAAATATCGCTGAAAAGAATTAAGTCTTTGAGGCTTAAACCACAATTCAAGAGAGAAGCAGCTTGTCGGATTTGAAAAGCCTGAACTTATATTAAGATACTCATCGGGTTGACTATTGAACTTTATAGCTTTACCAATAATTCCATCTATAAAATCTCCAGATGTAAATCCTGAACCCGCATTTAGGTCATAATTATTAGCCGTGCTATCCAGAACAGAAGAATTGCTTGGATCTTGATTCATATGATAAACAGAATAATAATTACTATCCCATACACCTACAGGATTTTGTTGCGATCCCATAGTCGAATTTCCATAGTACATGTAAATTTTAGTGTCCGTAGAAGTAGAAAGAGATGGAATTCTGATCCATGCCACTAAATGAGCGTGAGTTTCATTATAATTCTGATCAAAGAGTTCAATTTCATGATCTAACCAAGCAGTATCTTTAGCAAAGGCAATATCATTACCAGTTGATTGAACATCATCATATAAGTCTGAATCCAAAACAGATATTAAAACAGAAAAGTTAAGAAGATCAGTTGAACCACTTACCATTATATGATTTATAATTATTTCTTTATAAAATCTAAAGTAATTAGCATTAACAGGATGGTGTATTACATTATACTCATTTCCAATTGAGTAAAAAGAACTTGGATCATTCTGATTATTAAACTCGGTAGCAATCCAATATGCTGAACGAGCAGTGTTAGAAACGCGAACTTCATCAAGTTTAACAGAAGACCAACTAGTAATTTGTCCACCATTATCACCACATATCGCGTTCATGTAGAATGGATGTATACTATCAATATTACCATAACTAGTGACTAACCTTGTCCCATCTTCATTACCATCAAGATATAATCGCAGGTAATCCTCATCTCTTACCATGACGAGATGATGCCATTTGTTATCACCATAATTTGCACCCGAAACGATGTTTGGGTTTACTGAGGTGCTATCATCATCAATTTCGGCCCTTATCTGCCCCGCAGGTGTGTTAAACGAAAGATAATACCTTTTACCCTGAAGGACGGCTCCCTTTCCAGCAATTGCACCCCAGTCTACACCATCATAATTAAACCACGTAGATAATGAAAATTCACTTGACCCCATATTTAGAGAAGTGTCGTTTCCACAATCAATAAGATCATAATCAGTACCACCATCAAAATCAATACTTCCATCGATCTGTCCATTTATCTGATCACTGGGATCTAAATTACTTGTTGTTCCATGATTATTATTTGATGTACTATCTTTCATTTGAGGGGGTGAATCTGAAGGATCTTCACTCAAATGCCAAACTCCTTTATAATTGCTGTCCCAAACACCTTGTGGGTTTTCTTGACTTTGCATTGTAGAATTCCCATAATACATTCGAATTATAGTATCTCTTGAAATTAAAAGTTCCGGAATACGGACCCATGCAATTAATTGGGCATGAGTAATATTATAACTTTGATCAAAGAGTTCAATTTCATGATCTAACCAAGCAGTATCGTTAGCAAAGGCAATATCGTTGCCGTTTGACTGATTGACATGATCATGTAAATCTGAATCCAAAATAGAAATTAACACAGGAAAATTTTTAAGATCCTCGGTTCCATCTACCTTGTTATGGTCAATTGTTATTATTTTATAATATTCAAAAAAGTATTGGTTTGGAGGACCAATTGAAGAAATTTGAATTAAAGATTTTGAATCATCCCTTAAATTCTCAGAATTTTTTATTACAATATTATAATTTGGGAGGAAAATAAGTGAAATTATATTAAAGATGAAAATAAACGAAAGAATATAGCAATAATTTCTTGTCTTAATATATCTTTTTCTTATCGTTGTTCTTTCATCTCATTTAAATCAATTAGATAAATTTAAATTTATTATAAAATTTTTAAAGTGCACCTTATCAAATCTTTAAGCAAATATGTATAATATATCCTTATTCTTAAAAATAAAGAGAAAACATTTATATAAATTTATTTGAACAATATCAGAAGATAAATACTGTAAACCATTTATTTTGATAATACCGATTTATCTTCTTCTTAATTTAATATAAATCCCTTTTCTCACGAGGATTCCAATATGATCTGCCTCTCCAGGTATCTTTAATATCGAAATTCATTAACTCTTCGGGATATGGATTAAAATATGATTGTTCTTGTAAGTAAGGTTTATCGGCTCTCACCAGCCAAGACTTAATTAGCTCAATTACCATAAAAAGAGGAATCCAACCTGTTCTGAATTTTTCTAATTCATCCAAAAAGAACGCTTTTTCTCGAGTATTTAATTCTTTCTTAAAATAGCCAAGAGTATGCATCAATACGTTAATATGTGAAGTATATTCGGGAGGATTTTTTAGCAAACTGAATAGAAGTCTTTCATATTCTTCAATTACAGAATTAAAAGGTTTTTTCAAAGGGTTGGCTACAACTCTACCCATCTTTCTCATTAAATTTTGATTATAAGCCATAAAAAGAAACTTATTTATTGTTTGAAAATCAATTAGTTTATTTAGTAATTCTGATTCTTTTACATCACGAAAGTTTTTTATTGTATAGAGTTTCGTGAGCCAGTGTTCTCTTATTCTAAAGTTCATTAATCTTCCCTCAGTTTCTATTGCTGCATTAGGAAATAATTCGATGATTTTTTTTCCGAATAATCCTGCCCCCTTCTCAATTACAGCAGATCCCGGTTTGATATCATAGAAATATTTGGTTTCTTTTAATCCACATGATGGTGACTTAGATTTTAATATAAATCCGTCGATTATATCGATTGAATTAAGATACTCTTTAGCAAAAGTTACCATTTTTGAAGTATAATCTTTTAAAGTACTGGGTTGGATCAATTTCAACCGTTCTTCCTTAATAATCCTAATTGGATCTCTTGGAACGCCCAAACCTATTTCAACTTCAGCACAAATAGGGTGAAAATCTATATAAGATTTTAAAAGCTCTACAAAAGGACTCTTTATGATATTACCATTCCATCTACAATGATCAAATTCAATGCATCTACTAATTATTACTTTTGGCTTTAGAAAATTGTTCACTTTATACTCCACATCTTATTTTTAATTTAAAAATTTTTCAATATATTGAGCAATATTATTGGTTATAAATTTGTTTAATAATATCTTCCCAAAATTCTTTAATGATCTCCCAAATTGGTTATTTATCATCAATGTTTACATTGATTTAAATATGTTAATCACTATTTCTTTCACATAACTGTAATCTTTTTATTAAAGAATATACTATAAAAAGGAAAAAGGGGTTTTGGGTTGAAGGTAAATAGAAACCAAATTCGGGTTTTATGTATCTTAATTCTAACATGCTCAATTCTAATTATTCCTTCGATAAATTATAGTATCGAAAATAATGATTTTGATTATGATGAGAATAATACCATTCATGATTTAACTTCACGAATTAAGCTTTCAAGTAATCCTCCAAATAATGCTCCAAATAAGAATTACTTTACCTATTATAAAGAAATAACTATAAATCATTTAAAAGTATCTGAGGATCTCACGAATTTTCCCTTATTAATTTCTTTATACGATGTTGATTTACATACAGAGGTACAAGCGGATGGAGATGATATTGCTTTTTCAAATAGTACACATTGGTTAAATCATGAGATTGAGTTATTTAAGCGAGATTTTAATGGTACTCATGCTCGATTAGTCGCATGGATAAGGATTCCTTCACTTTCAAGTACTATTGATACGAAAATTTATATGTATTATGGAAATTCAACTATGAAGTCACGACAAGACCCTAATGGGGTTTGGAGTTCGGATTTTAAAGCAGTATGGCATTTAAATACAACGTTATTAGATTCAACTTCAAATGGCAATAATGGCACGAATTATGAGGCTAATGATGGTACAGCATATATTGCGAATGGTCGAGATTATGATGGGATCGATGATTATTCAAATATGAGTTCAGGAACCAGTATAGATAATATATTTAACGAAGGAGCAAGCATATCCGCTTGGATTTATCCTGAAGGTTGGGGTGGAAATGATTATGGCCGAATTTTAGCCAAATCATCTGTTTCATCTGGTTCAGATGGATGGGCTATGTGTGTAGACGGAGAACTATCCTCTGAGGCAGATCATCATTTACTCTTTTTTCGAGGATTCAATGATAGTAGAGGTTTGTGGTATACTCCCGAAGATTCAATTAGTCTTTTTCAATGGCAACACGTTTTTGTGACTTATAATGATGATTCAGACAGCAAAGTTCCTTCTATATATATAAATGGATTTTTACAATCTCTTACTCCGGAGCCCTCACCCAGCGGATCTGCTGTTGATGATTCTTCTCAACCATTATATATTGGTAACTATGTGGGAGGTGATCGGGCTTTTGATGGTATGATAGATGAAGTTCGATTATCAAAAGGGATAAAATCATTAGGTTGGATTCAAACAGAATATAACAATCAGGGTGATCCTTTATCGTTTTATACAGTGGGTAGTCCGGAGGAAATTGATTTAATACTGCCTAATATAACCATTAACTCCCCGAATAAAAATGATTTATTTGGGATGGAACCACCAGTTTTTAACGTAGAAATTAATGATAGTAGTGATATAGATACCATGTGGTATAAATTAAATAATGGAACAATAACCACTGTAAATACTGATTTTAGTGTGAATGGTTCTATTATTCAAACGCGATGGGATGAGATAGGAAACGGTACATTAAAGATACAATTTTTTGCTAATGATTCCTGGGGAAATATCGGATTTTCAGAAATTATGGTTCGAAAGGATATAATCTCCCCCACAATAAATGTTAATACCCCAGATAATCTAGATCTTTTTGGGTCTACTCCCCCAACTTTTAATGTGGAAATTCAAGACGTAAGTAGTGTAGATTCTATGTGGTATACATTAAATGATGGTTTAAATGAATCATTCACAGTAAACGGAACAATATCTCAAACAATGTGGAACGAGTGCGGAAATGGGAGTGTATCGATAAAGTTTTATGCCAATGATTCTTTAGGTAATGTGGATTTTTCAGAAGTTATTGTTAGGAAAGATATTTATAATCCTATCATTAACATTTACGCACCTGAACTTTTTGATTTATGTGGACAAATTGCCCCCAATTATAGTGTTAGTGTTACTGATCCTAATGGAATCGATTTTATGTGGTATACTTTGAATGACGGTTTGAAAACATTCTTCACTGCAAATGGGACAATTTCTCAAATTCTTTGGGAGGGTTGTGAAGATGGGCGTCTATCAATTAAATTTTATGCAAATGATACTTTAGGGAATGAAGGATTTTCAGAAATAGTTGTTCAAAAAGGTGCTATTAGTCAAACAGAATTTCCATGGTGGCTAATTCTAATAATAGCAGTACCTTTAGGATTAGCCCTAGCTATAGTTGGTCTGAAAAAATCAAAAAAGAAAGAGGTTCAGATAGTTATAATAGATAAGGAATTAGATAAATTGAAACAAAAAAGAACCTTATTAGACACAGAAGCTAAATCTGCAATAAAAGCATATAATTACGGGAAAGCCGCAGAATTTTATGAGGAGTGTGTTAAGATCTCGTATCAATTATACAAGGAAGGTGACAAACTAGAGGAATATAGGTATAAAGAGTACAAAAGTTTAGAACTGAAAGCTAGATCCAATGCTGAAGCCATTCCTTTAAAATATGCTTGCATTAACAGCCTATTAACGAAATTTTTTGATGAGAATGGAATAAAGTATTATTCAAATCCTCAAATCTATCCTGAAAATCATGGCACGATTAATGGGTTAATTCTAAATGATGACAATTTGTTACAAAATAGATTCACTAAACTTGATGATAGCTTGGATTTGGTTAAAGAATTACAAACCGATCTTACCAACTTAGAACATATCAATGCCATACAAATCTTATATGCTATAGATTTATCAGTAGATGCGATACTTGATTATTGCCAAAAGTATCAGAATCCGGACATGGTACTATATATTGTAGGAATTAAGTGGCCTGCATATAACTACGAGGAGACAATTAATCTTCCTAAAGATAGCAAAATAAAATACCCAGAAAATATCAATATAATTAATGTAAACTTGTTTTACAGAATATTTCTATTAAGCGAACAATATCAAAAAGAATTTCAAAATATTATTAATTTAAATGATGATTTAGCTTCATTAAAGGAGATATATGAATCAACAGGAATTGCTTTGCATGATACAACTGAGTTAAAGGATGAACTCAAGCAAAAAGGATTATTTTTCTTAATTTAATTTTTTCTTTTTTTTTTGATTTTTTTTTGATTTTTAAAATATATTTTAAATAAGATTTTTAATAGCTGTTAGCATCGATTTTAATTGATTATGTATTTCTACCTGATAATTTTTTCCAATCTTGAAGAAAATAATGGAGCCCATTTTTCTCTCTAATTCCTCATCTATGCGAAATTCTTGAATCAGTCTTGACCAATCATTTTGTTCTGATACAAGGATTCCTATTACTAAAACTTTATTTTTTTCTAAAAATTCTATAATTTTACTAACCATGTATATCCATTTAGGATCAATTGAATCTCTGTCTCGTGCATCAAATATACAGAATACACCGTCAGAATCACTTACATCTTTTAAGAAATAGACACAATTTTTTAATACTAAGCCATTTGAATACTGATAATATTTTTCATCCTCATCATCCTTAAAAGTCACTAGTTGTTCGTTATCATTTGCTTCAATCATTATTTGCAACGCAGGATTCCAAAGAGGATTCTCAGTGATGAAAGTTAAGACAAAAGCTTCTTGGAATTGCAGAATATATTCAACTTCATTAATCAATTCTTGATTTCTTAGTTGTTGAGCCAGTTCTTTACATTTGGTTATGAAATTATATGATATTAATCTGAATGCATCTTCAACGTTTTCTCCGGTTAAAGCACTAGTTTCGAAGTACAAAATATTTCTATTTGTAGATC
Source organism: Candidatus Hodarchaeota archaeon (assembly GCA_048886685.1). Taxonomy (GTDB): domain Archaea; phylum Asgardarchaeota; class Lokiarchaeia; order Sigyniarchaeales; family SOKP01; genus Loki-b32. The sequence goes on along the minus strand of JBHLKM010000022.1, from coordinate 45,650 downwards.
CAGTTAAAGTTTGTGACATACTAACAGCATCTTGATTGGTAATAACACGTTTCTCTGTTAAATCCCTTTTATTACCAATGATCATAACTGGCAAATCCGGATTGTTTATGAATTGTTTTAACTCATTATACCAATTTTTAACATTTTCAAATGATTTCCTATTCGTAAGGTCAAAAACAATAAATCCTGCCTGAGTACCGTTATAATAAGTCTTACGATATCTTCTAAAATATTCTTGTGCGCCTATATCCCAAAGAGCAACATTAATTTGATTTCCAAAAGATTCAAAATCATGTGATATAATATTGAGCCCAATCGTGGCTCGATAATCTGAGAGGAATCTATTTTCAGCAAATCTACGAATAATGGAAGTCTTTCCTACATTATGATCTCCAATAATTATGAATTTAAATTTGTAATTCCCCTGTGGATCGAAGTCTAACTGATACAACTGGTTTTTCATTCGTTTTGCTTGTTCAGCTTCATACCTAAAATTTGGAATAGATAATTGAATAGGATCTCCTTCTTTCAAATTAAGAATCTGAGCCGTTTTTTCTGCCAGAAAATAACCATAAGGAGAATATTGTTCAATTGATGCCATAGGATTTAAGACAATGCTAAGCATTATTTTTTCATCGACAGATATAAAAATTAATCTGTTATATTCTGTTTCAAATGAGCATGAGCCGAATTTTTTAAAATCAAATTCATAACGAATTCGATCCAATATTGGATTGACAATAGTAGTTAATACTGAGACTAACTCCATGTCAATATCTTCTCTTGTTTCTCCAGCAATAATCAATCCATCTTCGTCAGATACAATTATAGCTTCAGTTTCTTTATTTAATTCTAAAAAATTATTAATCAATTCCTTAAAAAGTATATTTCTATTTAATGACAAAGTTGATCCCTCTTGACGGTTCCTAATATTAGATGTCTTAATGTAGCATTATAAGACAGTTTATCCCTTGAATATATTATGAATTAATAGTTATTTAAATATAATTGAGAAAAGTCAGACCTAACGAATATCTTAAATTTGGAATTGGAAGAGAAAAAAAATCGTATTAAGAAAGAGTTAGGAATTTTTAGAGTAGGATTAAGATTAAGTTAAACCATGGATACTTTCACTTTTAAAAATTATTTTTAAAGTTTTTTTGCTCAATTATCAAATAATAATTCTAAGCTGGAAATTTTCAAGAATGAATGATGAATATGTGAAATTTATATATCTGAATTTTCTTTAGTTATATGAAAGAGGGAAATTAAAAACAGGCATAAAATGGTTCAACTAAAAATAAGAGATTAATACTAATCTCCTTAAGAAATAGGTTATTGAGAAAATGCCTGAGTATGATTATAATGTAAAGGTAGTGCTTATTGGGGATAATGCTGAAGGGAAAGCTTATCTTGCATCTAAATTTTGTAAGAATTTTTTCGCCACCGATTATAAATTTACAATTGGTATAAGCTTCTATTCCAAAACTTTAATCGCTCTTGGAAAAACAATGAAATTACAATTATGGGAATTGGGAAACGATGAAATATTCAAACCTCATGTTCCATTTTATTATAGAGGAGCTTTAGGTGCGATAATAATATCCGATAGGTCAAATTTTGATTTTCAATATAATTTAGAAGAAAATATTCAGATGGTTATTGAACAAATAGGAGATATACCTATAATGTTGTTTACCTTTAATGCTGATTCAGAGGAATTTCAAGCCGTTTTTGGTATGAAAACGATGATGACAGCAAATAATTATAGGAGCTTAACAATTTCGAATATTTCTTCAAAACCAATTCAAAATCCAGAAGAAATTTTTAATAAAATTGGAAATTATATAATTAAAAGGCTAAATAGTACACCTCCTCCTAGAGCAACAAAGCCACCACATAGTAGCAATCTACGTAGTAGAAGAGCTGAATTTATAATCAATAAGTACTTAAAGTTGAGGTTAGAATCTGGTCATACAAACTTATATGTTGGAGAGAAATTATTTAGGCAATGTAAATATTTATTGTTGAACATTCCTGTTAGCCGCATTAATAACTATGATGAAATTGAATCAATAGACGAGGCTGCTGAAAAGTTGGATCATTCGATGGAGAGAGGAAAGCAAAAAAAATATCATCTATCTCCTGATATCGAATTTTGGGGGCATTGTTCAAATCTACAAGTGTGGTATGAAAATAATTACGACACGCGTATTTTACATAGTAATTTATCATTTCCATTATTAGAAGCTCTCGTAAAAGTTGGAGATCCTCTAGCAAAGAAGGTATTTAAGGAAGAAATTGCTCTAAGGTTCGCAAACGGATATCCTTCAGTGGTACAGCATATAGTAAATCAAGATTACTTGAAATATTTTAATAAAGAAGAGTTAGATACTTTATTAGATGATCAAAATTTCATAAAAAATTTACCACGGTGGTTTAATGATATTAAAGATATACCAAAATGGTTGTCGAAAAAAATTAAATCCAAAATCAATTATTTAGAATGCCCGTTATCATATAATTTACATTTTCATAGCAACGGCTAAGACGCGTCTGAAATTGTTTAGAATAGGCAACAATGATTTTGCTTCCATAATCCACGGCAGGGATCCTTCTTTTCCCATATCTTTTATTAATACATCCTTTAACTCTAGAATTTTTTGATAAACTTCACGTTGACGTCGTTCCCAATCCGGAGTTTCACTATAAGTATTTATCTTAAATCCTGCGTTTCGAAGGAAAGGACGAAAATCATTAATTCTTTTAGATAGTTTATTTTCCCAAGAAGTAAATACGAAGAAAGCTTCTGGGCGTAAAATTCTTGCTATTTCTGATATAGCTGAAGAAGTATCTGGGATAAATGATATAACATCGATACTGATTGCTCCATCAAAGCTATTTTCAGGTAGGTTTAATTCACATATATTACCTAATTGAAATTTGGTTGTTCCTTTAAGATCAAACTCCGCGATACGTTGGTTAGCTTGCTCTATCGCATTTTTAGAGAAATCAATACCGAAATAATTTGCGCCTGTTTTACTTGCTATCCATAATCCTGGTCCCCCATTACCGCATCCCAGGTCAACAAATGTTTTCCCGGGGCCTACATTAAGATTATTAATAATATTTTGTATATCCGTATTTGTTACAAAACTTAAAGGATTGGCTTCTTCAGGATAATCATTTCCATAAACTTCACGGAAAATATCTCGAAATGATTGAGTCCTTTCATTTTTAAAAACAGCATCAAACATATTTCTTAAATTATCTGAAGCTTGGTCCTTTTTCTTTTCACTCATCTAACATTTCAACTATGAATTTTGTGGTATTACTATTTCATCTTAAATTCTTGTACATTGTCTGGAGGCCAAGCTCGTGGAGTTGTACCGTTTTTCAAAAATCGATGGTCGCATATCGGGTCTCCATTTCCAATGGTTTGAGTTCGTGCAAATCCAAATCCATATACATTACCCTGAGCAAAATCAGCTAAACATATGAAGGGAACATATTTTTCAGCCGCTAACTTCTTGAATACTTTATAAACACTACATTCGGTGAAATTAAAGCCGTAATCGAATGTTTTACCATCACCTTCTACGAACTCCATAACCCAATCATCTGGGTATTTCCTCAGTTGTGAAGTTTTTGCGAGATTTTTACTATAATTGAGGTATGGATCATTAAAAAATTGGTCTGTAGGTTTTTGACCGCTTTCTTCTAGTTTACGGACTCTTATCTTGTGTATCTTCTCCCAAAATTGATAATTAAATTCGCCAATTTCGCGATAAGTCATACCCTTTTGTTCAAGAACGCGATAAAATGGCACCATGGCAACACAATCAACCAGTATAGATGTGAAAGGATTTTTTCTACCTCCGATATATGGCATTTCTGGGATCAAATTTTCATATTCTTTTCGCATATTATTGAAAATCCCTTCGAGTTCCGGTTCACTAAATCGTTTTAACAATATTTCTTTCGAGATATGTAAGATTTTATCAAATTGAGTAATTAATTTTGCTTTATTTTTTATATAATAATCATTCACGATTTTTACAGTCATAATCAAATATCCTTTAATTTCATTTTTTTAGAGTTGGATTAAGATTAAGTCAAAATATAGATAACTTCGCATTTAAAAATTATTCATTTTCTTCGTATTTACGAATCATCAGAAAAGAAATTTGTGGGGGGATTAATAATTACATTTTCTTTTACAAAAAAAATATCTAACTTATATAGTTCGCATGTGGTTCAAAAATAATCAGTAAATCAGTTTTCAATTATTTTTTTTATTTTGATAGATTATCTGGTGGGTCATTTGATTTCCTTTTTCACAGAATAATAGGAGATGGCTCATCATTTCTTAGTAGCACAGTTTCTCCTAAATCTACGCTATTCTCATTTAGCCATGATTCGGGTAGAGCGATATTCATGTGAAAATTCTCGGGATTATCAAAATCGAGCAGCTCTTTTATCACAATTCCTCCCATTTCTCCATTTTGATAAAAATTGCTCATTATTTTAATAATTCTGTTGATATATTCCTTATCAACGTATTTATACGTAGCACTTGTAATGGATTGAATAATTTTCTGTAAAAGACAAGAATTCTTAATGAAATCTTTAAAATAAGGCAATAAAACAAATTTATCTAGAAATCTTATCCCAGAATATCCTTTAACCAAATTGCTGATTTTGACGTTTCTGCCAGGCTGTAAATTGAATCTGTAAATCGTGTTTAAACTAGTAGCGACTATATTTGCAAAATTTTCGATACTTGCATTTACTCTAGCTAAATACCAACCATATTTCTGAGATATGATACAACTTTTCAATCTATCTTTTATAATCGAGTTTAGGTTATATAAATCTATGTATTCCGATAAATTAAAATAAAGATATTCATGAAAACGTTAGCAGAATCATTTATAATAAGGATTGATAATAATTCTTGTCTTGATATAATCTATACAAAAAATGCAATTATTTTTTAAATTTAGCATTAGATGTTCATCCCGTATAACATAAAAACCAAGAAGTGAATAAGGTTTTCTTGAAAAAATCTAAACTGCATAATCTTTATTAAGCTAGAATGGATCAATATAAATATAAATCCATTTTGTCAAATTTAATAAGTTTTGTGAATGAAAAGATCTAAAATTTTATTTGGTTCTATGGTAATTTTTTACTTATTAATGGGAATGTCTTCAAGTTTTTCGCTGTTTAATAAGAATATTGAAACCACACTTAATAAAAATAAATTAATTGTATCTCAAGATTCAAGTCTCATTGTTGGAGTAAGATCAGGGCTCCATGATCTTGATCCTCATTATGCGTGGGATCTATATTCTTTCGGTATTATAGAACAAGTTTGCGAAGGTTTATTTGCTCATAATTATTCAGATCCTTCAAATGAGATAATTCCAAGGCTTGCAACGGATTTTGGAATTTGGTCTCCAGATAAACTAAATTATACAATCTCTATTAACGAAAATGTTACCTTTCATGATGGAACCCCTTTTAATGCTTCTGCAGTTAAATGGAATTTTGAAAGGTTATTATACCTGATGAATTTTACCGGTACACTTCCATCTGAAGTGGCAGAATCACCACTTAAAGTGGTTTATTCATGGTTAGATGGTACACTTATTATCAATAGAACTGAAGTGATAGATCTCTTTAAAATAAAATTTGTGCTAAATCGACCTTATGGTGCACTCGAGGCTTTATTATGTTTTAGCGGTTCTTTTATGTTATCCCCATCATCAACAAGTCCAATTGATCGAATTGATGAAATTACAGGTGAGTTAATAGGGACAGGTCCCTTTATGTTTGAAAGTCATATTCCTGATGATGAAATGCGACTTCAAGCTAATAATAATTATTGGAGAGCTCCACCTGAGATTGATTCATTAATCTATACTGTTATATTCGATTCGACAGAGTTAAATAATGCTCTTTTAAACGGCGATATTGACGTATTAATTAATCCTCTACCATCATATTTAGAGATCTTCAATGAATCTTCAAACATAGATGTTATAGATCAATCAGGAAGGAGTTTGGTTAGCTATTATATTGGAATGAATAATGGTCAAATAAACCAAACCTATAGAGAAGTTATCTCATATGCCATTGATTATGACTACATAATTAATACTTTAAGAGATGGTATAGCAGATAGATTAAGATCTCCTATTCCAAATGGCGTAATCTATTCTAATTATTCTTTAAATTTTCCCGATCTTAATATTTCTCATGCTAGAGAATTAATGCAATCAATGGGATATGGTAATGCTTCAATGACAGACGAAGAATGGGAAGGAGCTAATTTTATATCATTCAATTTTACCTTTATCCTCTCTAGTTTTTACTATACCAGACTTTTTCTTTCATTACAAAATAATTTATCTAAAGTAGGAATTGAGATACAAGATGCAGGCCTTGTAAGCTGGACTGAATATCTGCATATGTTATTCGATATCCCGCCTTATTCAAGAGACATGCTACAATTATTCACATATGGGTGGTATCCTGATTTTAATGATCCTAGCCAATTAATCAATGTTTTATACAGTAATAGTTCGGCTGATTTTAATGTTATTCAATATAATGGAGGATTTGGGGGCTTTGAACCCTATAACAAAGAAAATGATGTACAATTTCTAATGGATGAGGCAATTAGTATAACTGACAAAGATGATAGAAAACGTTTATATGATAAGATACAAAAACTGATGATTGAAAGGGATTATCCTGCAGTATGGTTGTTTACTCCAAAATTATACGTAGCTTATAATAATGGTTTAGAAGGCTTTAAAAATAGTACTTTTTGCACTATCGATGATGAAAATGAAGCTTCATTAAAGGGAGATCTGATTTATGTAAAGTGGAAGGCTAAAACTACAAACGGCGGTCCAGAAAATGGGTTTGCTATACCAGGATATTCTCCTGTGATTTTCGGTCTTATCTTTTTAGTTTCGATTTATTACACTTTTCGAAGAAAAAACAAAATTAAATACCATAATTAATAAAATCCCTTTTTTTTAAATACTGATGATCAAATGCAAACTAATTTAAATTTTAAAAATTGGTCTGATAAAAATGTTTTGTCAAAATTGTGGTTCTGAAATAGATCAAAATTATCAGATTTGTCCCTATTGTGGACAAAAGAATAGTAGTTCTGACACTATGAATGAAAAAGATATTAAGATCCGAGAATTAGAACAAAAGGTGGCAGAATTAGAGCAAATTATTGAGGAAGGCTCGAAATCGACAAATAAAAAAGGATTTAACAATTTACTTCAGCCTTGGATTTTTATCTTTCCTATTGTATTTGTTGTATTATTTTTTGTGCTCTTTATGGCATTGGTAAGTATTAGATAGATTTATCTAAACAAATATGAAGAGTATTGACCTATTAATAATCGGATATGCCATCACGCTAGTTATAGATTTTATTTTTCTTTTAATAGTGCATAGATTTGATGTATTATTATTTTCAGCACCATTAGCCTTAAACCCACTAATTATAACACTAATCCAAAAAAAAGATTATTTTCTTCTTATCAGAATTATTAATCCTATTAAAAGTAAGGCGCCAAATCCATATATTCCTGCATTAATCAGTGCTGATCGTAAAATTTCATTGGGTTCCAGAGGTGGTGGTGGATTTCCTGTAGGTGGACCTTGTTGTTCTGGAATGAATAAACTCCCGGGTGGAATTTTATCGGGATAATTGTAAGCTAATAATCCAGCAGCACCACCAGTAATAATAGGAAGTAATACTCTTGAAAATAATTTCATACCAAGCGAAGTACCATAGATTTTTAATTGATCACCCAGTTCCTGTACTTCCCTTAAAAAAGCAAGATTTATCGATTCATCAATTGTATTGTCAATAAGACTCCTCATATCTCGCATGGGACTGTCCTGTACAACCTTTTCAATTTCAATAGCAACCTTGTTTTTTACCCATTTCTTAAGTTCCTTTTCCTTAACCCATTCATTTTTGTCTATGTATGATTTGACATTTTTAGCCGTGGCATTTTGTATTGCCTGAAAAACTTGTGGATCTGTTTTAGCGAATTTTCTTTGGTATCGTTTTACTCTTCGAAAACTTCTTTTAATCCTTCTCCCTACTTTCCTGACCTTCTTCCCAACTCTTCTGAATCCTCTTTTTATTTTCTGCCCTAGTCTTCGAAAAGCTCTCCCAATTCTTCTGAAAAAAGATACTATTGATAATACAACTAAAATGTACAAAATAATTTGAAGAATCCACCACTGATTCATCATAATTAGCATGGATAAAAACCTCATTTACTAGATTTCAATATGATGTAAATATATTTAATAGTTAATATTTAATACACAATTATCAAGTTAATATGATTTAAATATTTAGGAATGGATAGAATATTAGATATTGATTTAGACTTCTTTCTTAATAATATAAGCATTTCACGAGAAGATGATAAGCGATTAAATAAGAAAAAATATTATCCTTGGTCAAAATCTAGGTTTAAAAGTTTTCTTGAAAATCGTTGCCAATTATCAAAAAATCATCGCGTTCCAGGAAGAATTATTAATCAACATCACGAAGCATTCTATTTTTGGCGGGATCTAATTCTTCAAGAAAAAATTACGACTCCCTTTGAACTTGTGCATATTGATGCGCATTCTGATTTAGGTGATACTGATTGGGGTTGGATATATGTTACAAGTGAATTATTACATAAACCTGTTGAAGAAAGAATCAATCCCGATGACTGTCTTTTATATGGGATTAATGAAGCAAATTATTTGGCATTTACTTTAGCCTGTAGATGGATTAAGAAATTAATTTTTGTGGTTCACCCAAGATGGGAGGATGATTTAGCAAAGGTCTATTTTAAGGATTATACCTCAGAGAGTCACTTGATAGAATTAAAAAAGTTTGACAAGAAAGAATTATTTGAGAAAGGATTTGACGCAACCCCAGATCTTTCTGATCCCGAACCTCAAATCCCGGTTGAGTTCATTGAGCTATTAGATTATAGAACTGAAGATCAATTTACTGTTTTAACATGCAGTCACTCAAAATCTTACACACCAAGAAGTTCTGATAAATTATTAAGAGTGTTCAAGAAATTTATAAAGAAAATTTAAGATATATTACTTCTCTCAATAGGATCAAGTACTTTTCTGATAATTTTTGGGTGATAGTTTAAACTCCTATGAAATTCTGGTGAATAATAAAGTGTATTACTGTTAATCTTGTTATAGTGGTTTTGAATTTGTTCGATACTTATGTTTTTAAAATCAATACTGTTTGAACCAAGTGTAAACGACCAACGTCCAAAAAAAGAGGGAACAAATTGGCGATATTGAGTGGAAAAATGGAATTTTTTTGAAAAAATTTTGAAATATTCAATAGAACTTTTCGGATTCTCCGTAGAGAGAATCTTGCGAATCTTTTTCGTTCTCATAGAGTAATAAAAGCTATCCCCATTCCCCGTCTGAGCAGAAAGAATACCATTTGGTTCTAGACAGGTTTTAAGGTCATTATAAAACTGCTCTTCTAAGGCAAAGGAACAATTTTTTTTATTATCAGGCAAATCAATATAAATAATATCGTAAGGTTCTTCAACCTCCTCAATAAATTGTAATCCATCTTGAATTTTAATGTTTAATTTTGGATGTTTATTTATTATACCAAGTAGTGGTTTAAAATGCTTGATGCAAAATTTTATCACATACCTATCTAACTCAACTAAATCCACAAGTTCAATTTCTGGAAATTTTAGAAGTTGTTTTGCTAAAAACAAATCCCCTCCTCCGATGATCAGTATCCTTTTTGGATTAGGATGAGAAAATAGGGGAGGAAAGCAAAACAATTCATGATAAATAAATTCATCTAACTCTGCGAGTTGAATTTCATTATCTAAAAAAAGCATCTTACCAAAACTCCGAGTTTTAATAATTTCAATGTGATTAAACTCAGAATAAAAATCCTCTAATATCTTATCAATTAAGATTTTTACTTTAACAGAATGAAGAAAAGTTTTCGTTTTATATTGCATATTATTCCCTAATTTGGTTTTTAATGATCTTCGATCTCAACTTCAGTATATTCTATAATCAATCCTTTTTCAATTAAGAGGAGATCACTTGTAAATTCTAGTTTCCTTAGATTCCTCTCGTTAAATTTAAAATTTGTATCGAACTCTATTTCTTTCTTAAGCATTTTCAAAAATTGTTGATCTAATGATTTTAATGGATATGAATTAAAAGATTTATACCATTTAGAAATATTGAGCTCATTTTCTGTAATAAACTCATTAATTATTGCCTGAGAGTTATCATCATACAACCCATTCAAATAAATCTGAATTATGGAATCATCTAAGATTTCCCCAATAATACTTAAAAATGTAAATAGTTCCTCTTCTTCATATGGAGGATCTATGTGAATGATTGAAAATTTTTCATCCTTTAGTTCTGAAATTTCATTAATTTCCTTAAAATCATAATTAAAGACTTTGAAATCCTTGAATTTGTAATTTTTTGCAATTTCTTTCAGTAATTTAGTAATTCGCCCATCTATTTCGACGATATAGACAGGTAATTCGGGTAGGATAAATTTACATAAAATACTAATCAAATCATCGTCTCCAATAAATAAGGCTTTTTGGGATTTAATTTGAGTATTACTGATTATTAAATGAGCTCTTTTTAATGAAGTTCTTAATGAGCATGGGAATTGATAATTATAATAGCTTGTTTTAAAATTAGGTTTAAATAATTTTAGTAGGTTAAATTTGGAAAGGAAGCGTGGATGTCTCAAAAAATATGATTTATGGGGAATATTTCTTATTAGTTTTAAAAATATTTTTATTTTAGATGGTCTTTGAAATAACAGGTTAAAAATTTCGTTATTTTGGATTTTGATTCTCTTTTGCTTGTTAAGTTTAATTACATTGACATTTTGCAGAAATTGTAGTATAGCCAAAAAAGATGAGAAGGATAAATTGGAATTTTTAACACAATCCGTAAATTTTCTAGAGGATTTTATTAATCTTAACAGATTTATGAAGCTTAGAAAAGAAACAGTATCATTAGGGAGATAGTTCCCTCTAATTAAAAGATCAAAAAGTTCCTCTAGTTCTTTTACATTTTCATTCAATATATTCTATAAATAAAATGTATATGCATTTAAAGATTTTTTAGGAATACAATATTCAAATGAAGGGAGGGATTAAAAAAAAAAAAAGAGTTATATAATAATGAAATTATTGTATGTAACAGATATTCACGGGATTGAGTGGAAACATAACAAGATTTATCAGATTGCTTCTTCATTAAAACCAGATGTGGTAATAAATGGAGGAGATATGCTTACTTTTAGAGGGAATTTAATGCATCAAGATAAGTTTATTACTGATTTTCTCGATGAATATTTTTCGAGATTTGAATCAATGAAGATTTATTATCTGGGTATGCTAGGAAATGATGATTTAAAAATTTTTGATGAATTATTTCAAAAAACATGCGATAAATATTCTTATGCAGCAAATTTGGCTCAAAAAAAATTCCGAATCGAAGGGAGTGAATATGAATTCATAGGAATGAATTGGATTCCAGATCTTCCTTTTGGCCTAAAAGATAGAGCCCGAAAAGATTCTAAAGATTTTGAATTTCCGAAGCAATTCGGAAAACAATACCTTTCTTCTCCAAATGGATGGAAGAGAATTGAAGATTGGATATCATATGTTGAAAATCTTCCAACAATCGAAGATGAGCTTAAAAATCTAGTAAAACCTTCTGATATGAACAATGCTATTTACATACTTCATAGCCCTCCGTCTAATTTAGATCTTGACGTTACCCATACTGGTTTAAAAGTAGGATCAAAAGCAGAATATTACTTTCTTAAAGAAAATCAACCAAAACTTTCACTTCACGGTCATATTCACGAATCTCCTGATGTTTCAGGTAAATACTATTCCCAAATCGGTAATACGAAATGTATTCAGCCAGGACAGTCTCAACAACATGAAGAATATTTAACATACGTTCTGGTTGACTTAGAAACTATGAATATTGAACGGAAAACAGCTAAAGCCTTTTAAGAGAGATATTGCACTTGAATTTATCATAATTAAATTCGTTGATATGAAACCCAGTTCTTTAATTTCACGTCTTTTCGATGAAGCCTCAAATTAAGAGCCCCTATATGGAGCATCAGATGACGAAGGTTATAAAGTAATGAACTTAAAACGCTATTTCCATGCCATTCAAATACAGAAGGTTCTATTAAATCTTCTGAAGTAAGATCTTCAAAACGGTTTCTAGCCTTTTCTTTAATATCTGATAAGTATTCGAATAATTGCTCACGTGTTAATATAATTTCTGGTGTTTTGTCTAAACTTTCAAAATGCGTATTTTCTTCACCAAATTTCGATTTGAAATTTTCACGGGATTTTTTTGAATCTGATAGATACCAATCCAAGAACCACATGGCATGATAAGCGACATGCCAAAATGAAGGTCCCTTGGTTTTATCATCCCATAATTCTTCGGGGCACTTTTTTAAATTTTGTTCCAGCATCCGGATTGCAGCCCCGAATTGCTCGTTAATTGCATCCGTGAAGATTTTAGATATATTATTCATACATTACTCAACTAAAAACGATTTTTATAGTTATTATTATTTCTTGCTTTTAATTTTTTTAGGGTAGGTAAATATTTATTTATAGAAATAAAAAGAATATTATTTAAAAGAAAATTTTCACTATAAAAATGCTCTTTGGATATAAAGGAAAACTTTTACATATAGATCTTGGTCGTGAATCTTCAAAATCGTTAATAATTCCTGAAGAAATTTTGAAAAAATATATTGGTGGCCGAGGTCTTGGAGCAAAGCTTTATTGGGATCTTATATCCCCAGATGCAGATCCACTCGATCAAAGTAATATTTTTATAGTACTTACAGGTCCGTTGAGTGGTACAATTGCACCTGGTGCTGGCAAGCATCTTATCGTCACTAAATCTCCAACAAGTGGTGGTTGGTTAGAATCATATTCCAGTGGAAGAGTAGCTTCAGAATTAAAATTCGCTGGATATGATGGGCTTATTATTACTAATAGGGCTAAATCTCCCATCAGTTTATTCATTTATGATGATAATGTGGAATTCTCAGATGCTAGCCATTTATGGGGGAAAGGTGCTTTTGAGACAGAAACCTCTATTAGAGAAAATTTTGAACCGGAATGTGGTACATTATCTATTGGTCCAGCAGGAGAGAATCTTCTTCCTTTTGCTTGCGTGGGAAGTGAATATTTTCGAAAAGCGGGTCGTGGAGGTGCTGGTGCCGTAATGGGTTCTAAAAATCTAAAATCTATTGCTATTAAAGGTACCGGAGGGATCTCATGTGCAGATATACATTTTCTTAATGAATTTGTTCTCAAACGTAAAAAAATGGCTAGACAGAGACATATGACTCCAATGACATTAAGCATTACCAATGCTGCAGGGATGCTTCCCACCCGAAATTTCTCTAAAGGGAAATTTAATAAAGGCATTGGAACTATCGATAAAGATGCAGTTATTAATGTAAAAATAGGAAGTCGCGCCTGTTATGGTTGTTTTACGGGTTGTTCGAATATCACAAAAGTCAAGGAAGGTATGTTTAAAGATTTAATTTTAGAAGGTCCTGAATATGAAACCCTTGCTATGATGGGCGCTAATTTAGAAATTGATTATCTACCCGCAATAATGAAAGCAAACTATCTCTGTGATGATTTAGGGATGGATACGATCTCTGCAGGAGTAGTTATTGGATTTGCGATGGAATGCTACGAACGAGGTCTTTTATCTAATAATCAAACTGGTGGGTTAGAACTTAGATTTGGCAATTATAAAGTTGTGGTCGATCTACTACAACTTATGGCTCATAAAGAGGGTTTTGGAGCATTTTGTGCTCAAGGTGTAAGATGTATGGCAAGAGAACTGGGTCAAAAAACCGAGGAATTTGCTATGCACTCTAAAGGTTTAGAAGTTCCAGCTTATGATCCCCGAGCAGGTTGGGGTTCAGCTATTACGTATTCAGTCACCCCAAGGGGTGCTTGTCATAGAAGAGCTTGGCCACCCTCAGTAGAAATCTTAGGAGGTGTAAATCCGTTCACTGTTGAAGGTAAAGCGAAAATTGTCAGACGATTAATGAATGCTCGATGTATATTACACACCCTTATAATTTGCGATATGCTTGGGCCGAGATTGTTTATTAAAATGGATGATTGGGCTAATTTTTTGAATAGCGTTATTGGTACAAAATATACTGGGAAGGATCTTAATGAATGTACAGAAATTATAGAAACTCTTATTAGACGTATTAACATCCGAGAGGGTTTTAGCATTAATGACGACATATTACCTAAGCGAATATTGGAAGAAAGTCTTCCAGATGGTCCGGGAGCAGGTAAAATTATTGGAGAGAAAAATTTCTTAAAAATGAGATTAGAATATTATAATATTCGTGGATGGGACAATGAAGGAATCCCAACTGAGGAGTTACTTAGTAAATATAAATATGATATTGAACCAAAAATTACAATTTAGAATTTTAATAAAGGAGAGTTCTAATCATGAAAATAAAAATAACAGCAGTTGGAATCCTAAATCAGCAATTACCATGTAACTATGAGATTATCGAAGGTAATGATCTTAATGTTCAAGGTGTGCTTGATATATTAGTGAATAGATATGGAAATCCTATAGCAGAGGAATTGTTTAAAGATGGCAAATTCAGGAAAGATTTGTCACTTTTAATCAATGGACGGAATATACTTGGAATGCCAAATAAGTTTCAAACATTATTGAAAGATGGAGATGAAATAATCATATCTAGCTATATTACAGGAGGGTAAAATAAAAAAAAATTATGAATAAAAGAGTTTTAGCAATACAATCAGATAATTGTAATGGATGCCATTTATGTGAATTGGCGTGTTCAAGTACAAAGGAAGGAGAATTTATCCTTTATAAATCGCGTATTCGAGTTGTTACTAATGGTTTGGAAGGGTGGTCAAGACCAGTTGTGTGTTTGCAATGTGAGGAACCAATGTGTATGGCTGTATGTTCTGTTGATGCCATTTATAAAATTAAATCCCCTCAAGGAGATAATATAGTCTCAATCGACAAAGAAAAGTGTATAGGATGTCATCAGTGTGTCGTTGTGTGCCCATTTGGCGCAATTGAATATTTGAAAGAAGAAAAAGCGATTAAATGCGATTTATGTGGAGGGTCGCCAGTATGTGTAAATTTTTGTTTTTATGACTGTTTAAATTTTATAGAGCTTTCAGATGAAGCTTATCAAAAGCGATCAAGAAAAATAAAGCTGCTTACAACAAAAGCTTGCCGAGAAATTAGTAAACGCGAACCTCAACGGCGTCGAGGTATGTTTTCTTTAGATGTCTCGAATGTTATAGACTTCTAAAAATAAATAGGATTTGATGTGTAAGGTTGATAATTTTAAAAACCTATATTCCTGATGTTGAAAAAATAAAAAATTAAAATTTAGATTTTTAGTTTTAATATCTATTGTACTCTGGAGTATTGATAAAGAAAGTATGTCTCCCTTATTTTAACCCTTTATCTGTTTTTTCAATTTTACCAATACTGGGAGTATTTTGACTACTTCTGTAGCAGGAGTGGTTTTAATAGATCTAATAAAACCAGGCTTAGCAATTCTCCACATGTTAACATTCCTTGCCATAGCTTCTTCACTGTCAGATTCATCGATACCAATACCCCAATAATCTGTAACACTAACATAAAATGCCAATTGTTTAACTCCTTCAGTGGGGTAGAGCTTTTTACTCATAAGCTCCTGTGCAATTTCAGCTAAATCTCCTGGATCAAAATCAGGATTTAATTCCCAATATGTAATAAAAATCATTTTATTTTACCACCTTTAAGTAATTTTATTGATTATATTATTTTGTAAGATTAGATTTCGATGTAAAATACAAATTTTAGACACATATTTAAATTTTTACTTATTTGGATACTTATGACAAACTTAACAATTAAAGAGATAGGAATCAATTTAGCTCAGGCAGGAAGGTTAGAAGGACACCCGTTGTGCGTATATGGTTCAGAAATTGTTCCTGATAATGCTATTCCTATTAAAAGAGTGAATCGCTGTATAGCGAATGCTATATTTTCAATGTTAATTAAAAAAGATGTAAATTCTATATATATCGGAAATGATGCCTTAGATGGTTGTTGTCCTGGGGGACAAGCATGGTTTGGGTATAAAGCGTTCTTACCTATGTTAAAATTTTTTTTATCAACAGGTTCAGAAAATTTTAGGAATGGAGCTGCTGAATTTTTAATAGCTAATCCAGATCTTGCAGAAAAGCGACTAAATTCCATCGGCAAAATCACACCCCTCGGAAAATATACAATAATTCGAAAATGTGATGATATAGATGAAAGAGATTTTAAGGTAAATGCGTTCATTTGCTTCGGAATTCCTGAACAAATAAGAAATCTATGCTCTTTGGCTTACTTTCGACAAGAGAAAGGATTCAATGTTCAAGTTCCATGGGGTCCTTCATGTGCTTCATTTGTAACGTATCCTGCAAGTATGGCTGAAAATGGACCGAAGGAGTGTATTATAATCGGACCAACTGATCCTACCGGAAATTACTGGTTTCCGCAGAATTATCTATCGATAGGAATCCCATATAATATTGCTAAAAGCATGGCTGAAGATCTTGATAGTTCTTTTGTTACTAAGCGATCTGAAATCGCCTATCCTACAAAACGGGTATCAATTATTAAAAATTAATTTAAAAGATAATAAAAAGTGAAATGTAATGTCAGAAATATTTCCCGAACCAATATTAGGGTTACCAGAAGCAGATATTCCATTGGAGGGTATTAAAGCATATTTAGCGCAAGGAGAAAGTTTTCAAATTATATTTATGAGTTTTGACAATGAGGTTTTACTTGAAGAACATTCTCATGAAAGTCAATGGGGGGTAGTTCTTGAGGGAAGAATCGATTTAATTATAGATGGCAAAAAAACTGAATTCACAAAGGGTGATAGGTACTTTATTCCAAAAGATATTAAACATTCAGGAAAAATTTACAAAGGATATGCGGATATTACGTATTTCAACCAAAAAGATAGATATAAAATTAAATAGAGAATTATTTTTTTAGTGAAGAGAACATCTATAATTCAAAAACCCAATGTATTTATGATCTAAACCGTTTACATTATTAATGAAGACAAAAGAAGAAAAAGACGACAATGAGTCGTGCCTATCCACTAGTAATCCCAGCGAGTGGAAGGGAAGAACAATAGAAATTGATGACGCTGGGACAGGAGATCTCGTCGGAGATGCCTTTATTGGCTTTCAAGACACGGAATCTAAAAGAATAATATTTCAATCAGTTCCCGTAGGGCTCTATAATGAAGGTAATAAAGACGATGATCGCCCAAAGAAACATATAGTAGAGGTAGTAAAGAAAGGCCTTAGATCACTTAATCACAGCAAGGAAGATAGAATACTTCTATGTAGAGGTGACTGTTTCGATCTTGTTAGAGAATATTTTAACAAGAATAATATATATTATGAGCCTGCTATTATAGAAGGTGAACTCCAAAATGCTGTGGAAGGGAGATATGTCCAACACCTTAGAAAACTTGGAATAACCTCTCGTAGGCTTACAGAAGAATCAGGCGCAGAGAGATATTTTATTTCATTTAATTGGGTGTGCCGAGATTTTCCAAATCGTGAATGTTTCGTCAAAACTGGATTCCCTTCTTGGAAAAAGAAATGGAGAAAGATTGCTATAAGGAGATATAAACAATATCGAAGAAATAAGGCACCTGAAATGGAAATCATCAAGAGAAGGGCAAACAAAATATATGAACTGATGCTTGAAAATCCTATTTCTGTGAAAAAATCTAAATCTAAGGATCAATATAATAAATAAAATTCATTAATTTTTTTTAAAAGAATAGTAATAGTTTTAATTATTACATCAAATAGCTTTTTTTTAATAATATATGATTAGTTTCCTTTTGTAGAAACAAGAGGTGTTTTGAATTGGAGCGAATTATTGTTTTCATAGATAATAGTAATATTTTCAGGGGTTTTAGGAAATATAATATTCGGGCTGACTATGAAAAGTTAAAGAATACCATAACCAGAGACAGAGAATTACGTGGGATATTTTTATATGAAGGGGTTGTGTATCCAATAAGCCCTGAGAAGAGGAGCTGGTATGAAGAGTTAAGGAATCGAAGTGGATATGTTATTAAAACAAGTTTTGATAAGATAGCATCAAAGGGGATTATTGAAAAAAAAGTTGATATCAAAATTGCGATTGATGTAATCTCTCTCGCATATGAAGATATCTATGATACGGCAGTATTGGTATCTGGGGATGGTGATTTTGTTCCCGTTGTAAAGAAAGTTAAGGAAATGGATAAAAATGTGGAAATTTGGGCCTTTAAATATTCATTAGCAAACACATTAAAGGAGGAACTAAGCCAAGAGAATATCTATTACCTTGATGACATCTTGAGTGATATAGAAATACATTAACCTTGCCTTATAAAGATCTATTAATTTGTGCAAAAAAACAATCTATTCATAATGAAAATAATCTTTCCTAGGAGATTTTTATATAACGGTGAAATATATTATATTATTCACATTTTAAAAACGGATTGAGAATTTTGAAATCAAAAAAACAGTTATTGACTTTATTAATATTTATTTCTGGTTTTGGTTTTGTTTGTATTCCCTTTTTTGACATTTTTGGTAATGATTATAACAATAACAATGATAATATACAAGATGAATCGCAGAGCCAGAAAAAACCGAGAATATCCACAATACAGATAAAAAATGAAACTATTAGTAATAATGAGACATGGAGTGGAAATATTCTTGTAACTAAAAGCATTACAATCTTGAAGGGTGCAAAACTTACTATTTCGCCGGGAACAATTATCAAATTTAAACATTATAGAGGATATAAAGAACCCCATGAAAGATTAAGTCTTTTTGTACTTGGGAATATAAAAGCGAAAGGAACTTCAGATCAGCAGATTTGGTTTACTTCTGATGCAGAACCGCCAATTAATGGAGATTGGGATGGAATCTATATGAATGGTACCAAAGATTCTATATTCAATTACACAATTGTAGAATATGGGCTAGTGGGAATTGTCCAGTTTCACTCCGAATCAATAGTTGCTAATTCAATAGTTAGATGGGTTAATACAGAAGGGCTTTATGCAGAATATTCCACTGTGGAGTATGTAAATAATACATTATATGGAAATGGATATCATGAGATTGCTTTGGAACAATTTAATAATGCGACTGTTATGACGAATATATTTAGTAATGGAATAGTGGCATTTCACTCAGAAAATTCTGAGGTTTATCTTAAAGGAAATTATTTTGTTAATTATAGTGGAGATATTGTTTCTATCGCAGCTCATACAAATGCAACCTTAGAGGAGAATATTTTTGATCCATCATTACCCTATCCACGAGTTACGGTAACTCCAAATTCAAATGCGACTTTGATTAATAATGATAATGGTAGCACTATCACTTTACCGCTCCCCGTATTTGATTACCAAGATGTGAAAAACTATACTTTAGGCTATATTCCAGGAGATGCAGCAGATCAATATCCTTATGTATATAATCCAATAGATGAATCGAGAAGGGTTGTAAAAAGAATCGGATTAGGATTAAGTTTTGGGTGGGCGTTAGAATATGCTATGGGCTATCTTTGGCGATTTGATTTTTGGAATGCTCAGATAGGGAGTGCTTTAAACTTCATAAGGATGGATCCAAGTACAGGGACATATATTGAAATGGAAAATAATGTCATTGAAAATGCGCGAGGCTTAGCTTGGGATGGAGAATATTTCTTTGCATATGATCATAGTCAGTTAAAAATTTTCAAATTTTCAATAATTAGTAATGCAATAGTAATAAATTATTCATTTGATTTGCCAAAAAAGGAAGAAGGTGGTATACAAGGATTAACTACTGATGGAGATTTTTTATATCTTCCAAGTAGGGGGGGAGCTTTAGTAAGGAAAATAAATAAAACTGGTGCAATAATAGAAGAGATTCAAGTTCCTGGTGATGGCATTACCGGAGGTTTAGTATGGACGGGTTCACATTTCTGGGGAGTCTCCGGTGGAGGAAATATTACTAAATATTCTCATGATTGGCAGATTGTTGGACAGATTTATCCCGTAGCCGATGGTACTTGGGCAATTGCCTGGGATGGGGATTATATGTGGGCACTTCAGAGAACATGTGAAAGTTGGGTTGATGCTAAAATGTTCCAAATTGAACCGTTAATCTCAACTACTACTAGTTATATGGTGATAAAAGAAGACACTCCTCATACAATAACGATTAAATCTAATTCTTCAGATTATGGGCTTCGATTTAATGAATCTTTGAATGTAATTAGTTTTGAGATTTATGGTCGAGATGGAACCACGGGATTTTGTTATGTTTTAATTCCCAAAGCACTTTTACTTAACCCTTACGCAGTATCTATTGATGGAATTCAGATACCTTATATTTTAAGCAAAAACGATACACATCTTTTAGTTCATTTTGAATACGAGCATAGTTATCATGAGATTAAAATTCATTTGGAAATTGAAGCAGTAGAAGGAACTATCTCATGGATTTTCATTCTACCTTTAAGCTTAGTATTCATGGCGCTATTAACTATTTGGGTACATCAATTAAGGAAGGAAGTCTCAAAACACTAATCTTAATCTCTCGAAATTTTAAATTAACTGTTCTTCTTTTTTAATCATTTCCAACTCTGATTCAATACCTAGTAAATTTGCCACTTCGACTAGTGCTTTCCATTCAGAATAAACATTCAGAGCTTCTTTTATTTGCCCCTGAGATACTAAAAGTTTATGTGTATTAGCCTTCGAGTCAATCAATGTAAAAGAACCCCTTATTCCTGGTTATAAATTTATAGCACTAATTGGAATTATGTAAATTTATGCTTAGCAGGTTGTTTTGAAATTGTAGAACAGATAGCAAGAGTTAAAAGTCTAGAAAAATGCATGGAGTGTGCGTCCTGTCGGTATGTGTGTCAAGAAGACGCAATTATATTCTCTTGGCCTTTAGGAGGTACTGGATATAAAAGTGATTGGGGGTAAATTTTATTCTCAATCAAATTCTCTTCTAGAATTAATAATATTAAATTGTAAAAATTTTCCTACATTTCATAGGACAAAAATGAATAACGTCAAATTCTTCTGCGATTATATAAATTTCCATTAATTTCTGAGAAAAAAATGAAAAATTGGTTAAATAATCACAAAAGATTTAAATATGCATGTTATTATGTGCACTATTGAACTAATTTTTAGTTAAAAAGGCGTATTTATGAAAAATTCCGGAAAAGGTTTGTTGGTATTTTTAATTGGTTTTGGTGTGGTGTTCAGTCTTAGTTTGAATAATTTCTCTCCTGAGGGGGATATTTCAAAAGATTTTGATACTCCTGAAGAAAAAGTAAAAGATAAAAAGGTAAAAATCATCAAAGCTGCTATCGACATTGATCCTGACAAGTTAAATTTTAAGAGTAAAGGGAATTGGATAACCGCCTATATTGAATTACCTTCTGAATATAATGTAAATGATATTGTACTTGAAGAAATATTATTAAATGGATTGATATCTCCTGAAGTAAGTCCTTATAATATAGGGGATAATGATAACAATAATATTCCTGATTTAATGATAAAGTTTGATAGAAGTGCTGTAAAAGCCTATTTCGTAGGCGTAGAATCCGGTGAAATTACTATCACAGGGAAATTAGTTGATGGAATAAAGTTTGAAGGCAATAATGTTATAGAACTATTACATTTTTAACATTAATGATTAACGAAGGAAAAAGAGATTAAATAAGACTAGCATGTATGACGTGATATTCAAAGTTATTATTTTTGGAGATGCAGGATGCGGTAAAACAACATTAAGAAAAAGATTTATGACTAATGTATTTGTGTCGAACTCTCGCTCCACCATCGGAGTTGATTTTGAAACATATGTCTTCCATATTGATGGATTAGAAGTAAAGTTACTGATCTGGGATTTTGCCGGTGAGGAAAGGTTCCGCTTTCTCTTTCCTCAATATATATATGGCGCTATGGGAGGTATATTAATGTATGATATAACTAATTATTCTACTTTTACTCACATTAATGATTGGTTATCAGTTATAAAAAATGCTAATCAAAGATTTCCAATTGTTTTACTTGGTAGTAAAATAGATTTAGATAATCTTAGAGAAATTCCTTTTAAAAATGGGTTGGAAGCTGCTGAATCATTAGGTTTGGATGAATTTATAGAATGTTCCAGTAAAACTGGTGAAAATGTTAAAGAATCGTTTGCAACTCTAACAAAGATAATGTTAGATAAAATGATGGCTAATAAGAAGAACATTCAGACTATTGCAGTTTAATTAATAAAGTCATTTTGTTAGAATCTAATTTTTAGGTTATTATAGGAATATTAACTAAAATTAAGGATAAAAAATAAAAAAAAGAATTTTATTAACTTGTTGTAGCAAATCCGAAGAAGATAAATATAATAACTCCCATTGTGAGGCACATAAATCCATAGAGATAATAAGCTCTGAGATATTTATCACTTAAAAACATTAAATCAGTCATGTACCAACTTACACATCCACCAAAACCCCATATAGTTATATCAGTTATTATGTTTGCAGCACTGTCGAACTTAACTTTGATATCTACCATATAAAGAATTGTATTTTCAATAACTTCCCAAAGACCAGCAATTATAATGATAATTATCCAATATAGTACAAAACTTTTGAGCTCTGGTTCGTTAATTGGATCTTTTGGACTATCAGTTAAATTTTTGATAATCCAGCCAAATGTGAATGCAAGTACGAAGAGCGCCACACCCCAAAGGAAATGTCCTAAGGACCAATAATCAAATGATGCAGTTGAGACATCTGACTGGTCTAATGCTATTATAACAACATCGAATACGGCAGCAACAAGAGCAGTTATAATCAGAACTAATAATAATCCTAGCATTATTAAAAGAGGTATATATCTTTTTTCCATAATTAAAATCACTTAATTATTTCATTTAAATTCGAATTTCATTTATTGTAACATCCAATAAGACTCCTTTTAATATATAACTTAACATTTTGAAAACCTTTATAAGTAAAGAAGTGCTGAATTAAGATTTCTCTTGTTTCATATGAATAAATAGCACTTTTTTTTCCGAAGAATAAAAAAATTATTATAAATTCAAGTAATATTTTCTTCATCTTGTTTTTCTTCTTCTTTTTCTTCCTTAGATTTGTTATGAAATAAAAATATAACTTCTAAAGCTATATTTAAAACGTTAAGTAATCCAAGAAGTGCATCCAATTAAAAATTTTAATGATTTTTATCCATCGGGGTACATTTCCGTGTTTTTGCTAGATTTAGATGTGATGTTCTTAATGATAAATTAATTCAAAATTTTTTTGATGTTAAAAAATTTTTAATATAAGAAATAGTATTAAAATTACAATAAAGCAAAATCAAAGAAAATCAAAATGACAGATGAAGGACTTAGGGATCAAATTAATAAAATCGCAGTTGAGATAGAGAAAATTGAAGTAACAGCAAAACAAAAAGAAGCATACATAAAAAATCGAATTGAACAGGAATTTGGTCCAAAAATAAGTGAAATCGAATCAAAGCTGCAGAATCAAAAAGATATACTTAATCAACTCAATAAAAATATTGATGAGCTAACCTCCAAAAGGAAAGAATTAATCCTGATTGTTAAAAATTTTGAAAAAGAATATAGCAATTTGAAACGGGATAAACAAAAAGAATTAAACCAGAAATTAAAGGCAATTGTCAAGGAGAAGCAAGTTAAGTCGAAAAGAATTGACCGAGAGATTAAAATATTAGAAAAAGAATTAAAATCAGATTAGATTAAAAAAAAAATTAGAATCTTTGTATTATTTAATGAAATAAAAGCATCGTTATTATAGACAATGTAAATTATACATAATCCAAAATAGAAATCTTTAAAAAGAAAATTAATAATAAATAATAATTAATAATTATATCAAAATTTAATCACCTTAATTAACTCAAAGGAAAAGTAAAATATTATGGCGAAAAAAGCACCAAAAAAGAAAGCCGCTCCAAAGAAAAAAGCTGCACCAAAAAAAAGTGGACCTAAGAAAAAGGCTCCCGCTAAGAAAAAATAGATATAATTTTAAGTGTTTTTTTTATTATTATTTATTTTTATCTATTGATTAAGGGTTGTTAAAATGTGGATTAACACACCTCATTAATCAATATTCAATAAAGTCCAGTGGTTTTGAAAATTATAAGTGAGAAAAAATTTTGTTTTTCCTTTTTTCAATGTAATTTTGGTGATATTCCTCTGCTTGCCAAAAATCTGAAGCAGGTACTATCTGGGTCACAATCGGTTTTTTATATCGTTTGGATGCCTCAAGTTTAACTTTAGATTCCATTGCTTTCTCTTTCTGTTCTGGATTAAGGTAAAAAATTGCCGATCGATATTGTGTTCCTATGTCAAGACCCTGACGATTTAATGTTGTAGGATCATGTAACGACCAAAATAGCTCAAGTAACTCCTCATA
This sequence comes from Candidatus Hodarchaeota archaeon, assembly GCA_048886685.1. GTDB lineage: Archaea > Asgardarchaeota > Lokiarchaeia > Sigyniarchaeales > SOKP01 > Loki-b32. The sequence continues at coordinate 20,921 of JBHLKM010000022.1, read as the reverse complement.
GGATACTTTAGAAGGATCGAAGGTAATTTCTATTGCTTCTGCATGACCTGTTTTATGAGAACATACATCTTCATAAGTAGGTTCCTTGAAGTGTCCCCCAGTATATCCAACGCGAGTAGAGATAACCCCCTCTACTTTCCGAAAATCCCTTTCTACACCCCAAAAACAACCTGCTGCAAAAATAGCTTTTTGTGTTTCCATAGTTATTTCTTAGAAATTTTGAAAGTTAAATCTAAGTTTAATTTCGTATAAATGTAGGTTAGGTATTAGATTTTTCTTATAAGTGAAGAGAATCTATTATTTAAATCTTTATAAGGCAATTATTATAATACCAGTAATTCTATTTCAAGAATATGGATTCTAAATTATCTAAAGATAAATGGAAAAAGAAGTTAACAAAGGAACAATACCAGGTTCTCCGTAAGAAAGGGACTGAACGAGCATTTACAGGAAAGTATTGGAACCATCATGAAAAAGGTATTTATATGTGTGCTGGATGTGGTGCCCCTTTGTTTTCCTCTGGGAAAAAGTTTGATTCTGGAACAGGGTGGCCTAGTTTTGATGAACCAATTGACAATGCAAACGTTGAAGAAAAACTAGACACAAGTCACGGAATGATCCGCACAGAAGTTCTGTGTCGTAATTGTGGAGGGCATCTAGGACATGTCTTTGATGATGGACCAAAAACCACAGGCTGCCGATATTGTATTAATTCGATTTCGTTGGAGTTTAAACCAGATTCTAAAGAGAGTGAGTAACCAAATGTACCAAAAAGTTGTTCCACTAAAGAAAAAACCAATTGATGATAAAGGATATTTTGAAATTTTGAGCCAAGCTGTTTTTAATGCCGGATTTTCATATCAGGTTGTAAATAGAAAATGGAAGGGGATTAAGGAAGTATTTAATGAGTTTGAACCAAAAAAAGTTTCGGAATGGACGGTTGACGAGATTTCTACAGCGTTGAATTCCCCAAAAATTATTCGAAATTCAAAAAAAGTTAATGCTATTGTATCTAACGCAAAAGTATTTTTAGATTTAATTGATAAACATGGTTCCTTCGAAAATTATTTGAAATCATTTAGGAACAAACCTTATGAAGAAAGGCAGAAGATTTTATCAAAACAATTTAAATGGTTAGGGTCAACAGGAACACATTTCTTTTTATGGTCAGTTGAAGAGGATGCTCCTCCTTGTGAAGAAATTATTAAATAATTAGATCTTTTTTGAATTTTCTTTTTTACCAATTGTTTTGTTATTTCCAATAAACTCAAATAGTTAGAAAATTTAAAGTTTTTATGTCATCAACAATCTATTTTTTTACCGGAACAGGCAATTCTTTAAAAATTGCGAAAGATGTTGCCGAAAAGTTAGGGGATTGTGAACTTATACCTATTGCAAAGATATGGGAAAAGAGAAACCTTAAGTCAGAAAGCGAGAAAATAGGTTTTGTTTTTCCTTTATATTATTCTGGATTACCAAAAATCGTCTATGATTTTATAGAAAGGATTGATTTAAATAATTCTGAGTATTTTTTCACGATTGTCTCAAGTGGGGGAGATGTCACCGAGTTACCCTTACAGCAAGTGGAGAAGCTTTTAAAAGCGAAATCAAAAGCGCTTAATGCAGGATTTTTAATCACCATGCCAAATAATTATATTGTTGGATTCGATATTCACTCAGAACAACAGCAAAAAGAGTTTTTTGAAAAAGAGACGGTTCAAGTCAAAGAAATATCTGAGATTGTAAGAAGTAAAACAGGAAACCTGAATAATGACATTTTTAAAAAGAATCTAGGAAGACTTGAACGATTTAATACTAGGTTCCGAGAAAAAGTGAATGAAAGTGATAAGAATTTCTATGCTGAGGATAATTGTAACAGCTGTGGTATATGCGAAATTGTCTGCCCTGTAAATAACATCATGATGATTGATAGAGTACCAGAGTGGCAACACGAATGTCAACAATGTTTCGCATGTATCAATTTTTGTCCTGAAAAGGCTATACAATTTGGGACTGGAACATTAAAAACACAGAGATATCATAATCCAGAAATTGCAATTGAAGAGATAACAAACCAAAAAAAGTAAAAAAGGAAGTAAAAACGTAATTAATCATTCATTTAATAAAATCTTTAATAATAAAAAAGAAAAATCATTCCTAAGTAAAAAAATAAGTAGAGATTTAAGTTTTTTTAATGATTTAGGGATTCATTTGATATGCATCTTTTAAAGTGTGTACTTTATCCCATACTCGTTTAAATCTTTCCTCATCTACATTTGGTCTTTTTATCATTTTTAAACAAAATTCCATTTGTTTAGGAGTAGTACCAGATTTCTGATAAAGATTTAAAGCTAATTTAGAAAAATCTCTTACAAGGAAATCAAAGATTTGATCTAAAGTATCATCATCAACATCGTAGATAGGCGCATTTTCAATAATTAAATGAGCATATACAATTAAAGCGAAGATTTCTCCTATTCCAGATAGCATAAAATCCATGTCATTTTGCTGAGTTACACTAGGGGTCGCGGTAATCCCAAGGAGATTGAATTGATTAATCTGTTCTAAGAAAATCTTTACATTAGGCAGATTATACTTCTTAAAAGAAGGTTTCCAATCATGAAGTCGGACACGGCTTAATCCTCGAGTTGGTCCTTGATCAAAAAGAAAATTATCATTCGCAATTTGATCTTGTCTTGGAACCTCTTCATATTTTTTATGGTTCATAAAGAAGTTCATCATAAATTTCAAAATTAAGGCAATATTGACATGAACAGTTCCCTCAAGCTTTGGCAATGCTCGAATATCTCTTGCAGCACTTTCAAAGTACATATCCTTTTCAAAACCTTTCGCGGCTATAACATCCCATAAGAGATTAATTACTTCTTCTCCTTGTGTTGTGGTTTTCATTTTCATTACAGGGGCATAGAGGAGGTAACGCCTATCTTTTTTGGAAGCTATACGCATGTAGTCAGCAGTTCTTAACCCAAATAATTTCATGGCAATCAAGCGAGTGTAAGCGTCTACAAAATTTTGCTTGACATGTTGAAAATCAGTAACATACATATTGTAGAGTCTTCGATAAGCGGCATGATGAATAGCTTCATAAAATGCATGTGTACAAATACCAATTGAAGCCCACCCTAAATTATATTTACCTACATTAACTGTATTAAGTGAGGCGTTCCAAGCGTCTTCTCCCATGGAAAGGATATCATCATGTGTTATGGGATAATCGTGGAGAGCAAAATTAGCAACATAATTCTGGCTATCACAGACATTTTTGATGAGTTCATAATTTTTATGCTTGTAATTTGCTACAAAAAATACATATTGATCTTTATTTTTCATGTCGTATGGGGGAATATTCCCATCCGCATCAGCAAGTTTCCCAAAAATCGAAACCATCTCTGCTTCGTTACCATTGCCAATGTAATATTTCTCTCCATTAGCCTTATAAATTTCATCTTCTTGTAGTGTTAGTTTCATCTCAGTCCCATAGATATCGGCGCCATGAGCTCTCTCTGAAAGGCCAAAAGCAAAAATTGCGCCTTCTTTAAGTAATTTTGCAGCTTTTTTCTTCGCAACCTCATTCCTACTCATCCAAATGGGTCCTAATCCTAAAATAGAGACTTGCCAGGTATACCAATAACCAAGCCCATAGAATCCAAGAATTTCATTGAATTCACATATACGCCACGTATCCCAGCGATAATTATCATTTTCCCCATAATTAGAGGAGGTTAGTAGCTCTGCAAAAATGTTATTTTCTTTTTGAAACTCAAGAAAATCTGAATACCATACCCGATTATGATCATCTTCTTTAAGTTTTGCCTTTCCTTTATTCTCGAAAAACTCAATGGTTTTAAGCATAATTTCTCTTGAGCGTTCATCAGGATAATAACGATCATGTTTTTTTGGGTTTAAGAGAATCGTCATAATTTTCTATATATACTCCATCCTTAATTAACACTTCAACTTATTTCTAAAAATTCTTTTAATAATTGAAAGATATATTAATGTAGCATGAATGAACCAAAATATTTGAAGAAAGAAGAAATAGAAAGGCTTCTAACTTATCCTTTAAATGAAGAGGAAATACTAATATGCCGTAGAAATCATCTTTTAACTAATGCTCGAGAACACATCGTAACAGGAAGTCGCGAGCCTGGTTCGATTTACTTCAAGACTTATGATGGACAAGAAATATTGGATTGTACATCTCAAGCATGGGTTTATGGTTTAGGTCATAATAACCCTGACATAAGTTATGCTGTCAGCCTCCAATCTCAACACGTTACCCATACTTGGTCGTATTTCCTTACACCTGTAAGAGTAAGATTGTTTAATAAGATTGCGGAAATCGCACCTGGTCAATTAAAAGGTGGTAAAGTTAGTGTGAATAACTCAGGAGGAGGATGGGCACTTGAATGTGCAATAAGATTAGCGATGATTAACAACAAGAAAGGAGATCAATTCATTGTATTTCGACGGGGGTATCATGGGTCAAGTTTAGTCATGATGGGCGCTTCACAAAGATTACCTATGAGATTTTCTGGTTTTGGGAAAGAGCATTGGATAAAAAACTTTTTCCCATATTGTTATCGCTGTCCTTGGAATTATAAGGAAGGTTTTGGGGGAATAAAAGATAAATCCTGCAATTTAGAATGTTTGGAGATGGTACGTCAAAATATAGAGATGTATCCTACGGGCACTCCAATTGGTTGTATAATTGAACCTATGCAGGGTCCCGGAGGCCAGATTCCCGCCCCTGTTGAATTTTTGGATGGATTAAAAAATTTATGCAAAAAAAATAAAATTCTTCTTATCTATGACGAGGCACAAACTGGATTTGGTCGCACTGGAAAAATGTTCGCTTCAAACTGGTACGAATCTAAATACAATATAGATATTTCGCCAGATATTATGACCCTAACGAAGGGAGCTGCAGGAGGTGTCCCGATAGGAATTACAGTAGCTTCATCTAAACTGCGACAGTTAACCGAGTTCGAAGAACATACTACTTTTTCTTCTCCTCCATTAGCGATGGCGGCATGTTTAGTGAATATTGAAATCCTACAAAAAAATGACATTCCAAAAAACGCAGAAATCCAAGGGAAGAAAATAACTTCTTATATAAAAGATCTTTCTGAAAATATTCCACAGATTGGGGATGTTAGAGGTCCTGGCTTATTTATTGGAGTAGAATTTGTGAAAGATCCTGATACACGAGAACCCCATAATCAGTTGCTAGAAAAAATGGTGCATGTTGGATGGGAAAATGGAATCTTTTTTGGTGAACAAATGCCAATCATATCCACAGCAGATTATTTCATTCAAAACACCTTGAAAATCAAACCACCATTAATTATTAATAATGAAGAAACTGAAAAAATCTGCGAGCTCTTTGAAAAAACACTAAGGGAATCTATAAAATCACTTTAAGATTTATTTGATTATACATTTTTATCTATTTTTGATAATAATAAATTATTAATATCTTGTAAGAGATAAAAAAAGATATAATCATTTATATTCTGAGATTTTCTTATAAATATTTAAAGTAGTAGACAATGGGGTGTAGATAAAGATGATTGTTATATTATCATATTTTCATACAAGAATAGGCACGTCAGTATTTTATTCTTTTCCAGAAACTCCGCTGGACAAAGAAATAACAGTTAGATTATATGATATCATGACCCAGCAGAATGAGGAAGAGTTTTTCATTCACTCTTTTAAAAATTTAAAAATATTGAATTTTTACTACCAGATTCCCTCAGAATGGGCTCGGGGTAAAAAAGAAATGGTAATGATTTCAATAATTATTAATCAGCAAATTTCTCTTGAGATTGAGGAAAGTATTTCATTATTATGCAAAAATTTCTCAGAAAAGATGCAATTTAATGAAGAAATTTATACTGGGTTTTACACATATGAATTGAACAAACATGATGAAATTGATAAAAAGCGCATCATAGAAAATGAAAATTTGATTAAGCAATCAGTACAGGATTTATATTGGGAAATTGTGGAGGAGACAAGAAAAAAATCAGAAGAACAAAAAATAACGCTGTTATTAAATGATCGATATATTTTTGAATCATTGGAAAAAATGTCAAGAGAGTTGAAAATAATTAGTAGAGAGATTAATTCTTATGAGAATCCTCCAAAAGCCAACTCAAATATCAAAAATTCAATTTCGAACCTGAACAAAATAATTGACGATTTATATGAAGGATTTATTGAGAAAATGTCTAGTCTTGATCTTGAGAATCAAGAAGATCTTTTTCCCCCAGATGAAGAAATGGATGTTGAAATTAAAAAGAGTAAAGAGGAGCTACTTCAAGTTCTACAAGGAGAGATTGATGGAGAGGAAGATTAGATTATGAAACAGGAGATGTTGAAAGTAATTGTATACTCAGATTATATTTGTCCATTTTGCTATATTGGATTCCACCGCATTGAGAAGCTTAAAGAGCAATATAGTCTTGATGTTGAATGGCGACCTTATGAACTGCATCCAGAAATTCCAAAAGATGGCATAGTGGCAGAAAATTTACCTTTTCCAAGAGGATATTTAGAAATGGTAATGGCAAACGTAAAACGCCTGGCCGATCAAGATGGAATAACCTTTAAATTATCGGATAAGTTGCCGAATTCCCAGCTGGCATTATTCGTATCCGAATTTTCGAAGAAAAAAGGAAAATTCGATGAGTTTCATAAGCTCGTATTTGAGAGCTATTGGAAAGAAGGAAAAGATATCGGGGATTTGTCTCTACTCCTAAATCTTGCGGAATCAATTGGATTAAACAAGCCCGAAATATTAAATTATATTAAAACAGAGGAGCCACTCAAGAAGTTAAAGGAAGCTAGCTTCGAATTAGAGAGTTGTGGAATAAATGGGGTACCAACATTCTTTATTGGTAATAGGGTAGTAATTGGAGCCCAACCCTACGAAGTTTTTCAAGATGCTATAGAGAAAGTCTTGGAAGATTATGTAAAAACAAATTAGATATCTTTTATAGGTATTTTTGAAGATTATTAATCTTTTTTTCTAGTTTTTTAATTCTTGATTCATTCGCATTAACATCGTCGGCATCTCTTAGAAGGATTAATCCCTGCCTATAATGATTTATAGCATTTATGTAATCTTTTCGTTTCTCTGCTTTTTCTCCCGCGTTTAAAGAATATTCAAGATCTAATTGTTTAATTTTTTTGTCAAGCTCTAAAACCATAAATGAGATCCTACCAATGTCTTCTTTCATGTCGAAACCTGTTGCCAAATAGAGAGCTTTTTCATACTCTTTTTGTGCTTCCTTATAAATCAATGCTCTTTCAGCAGTTTCAGCTTTTCTAAGATACGTATTAATTGCTGTTTTTACATCTTCCTCATCCATATATTTCGCTTTTTCTTTTAATTCGTTAATTTCATCATCATTTGTAATTAATGACGAAATTATCTCATTATTGGCGATTCTTATTGCTTGTGATTCTTGGAATTGTAAAATCTTGGTTTCTGCAAATTCAATTGTAGTAGGGATAATAATCTTTTTTTCTAAAAGAATGGAAATTTCATAGAGAAGAATGTTTGCGTCAATATTTACAATTTTTTGAACTTCATCAAGTAGATTAATAATAAAGAAGAATTGTTTTGAAACCAATAATTGTTTAGCAAAATCAACTACCGCTTTTTGGATAGGATTCTTATTAATTGATTCCATCATATCTGGGAGAAAAGTGTGAGTTAGAATCATAGGGAATACTAATTTAATGTTAAATGTATCTATAATAAAATCAATTGTATCCTCAAAATCAAGCATTCCAATATTAACAACTCTTTCAAGTCTATCTAGATATTTAATTTCATATTTCTGTAAAAACTCAGTTACCAATGTTTTAAGGCTACCAGACGCTTGGTGATCTAAAACTAAGCAAACTCTGATGAATTCTCCATTTTTTAGTAATATATTGAATGTTTCATAATGAAATTCATAAAATTGATGGTTCTTTCCATAATCTCCAATATTATTTGAGGTAGTACTCTTTTCGGAAAAAGTTATATTTGCTTGTATAAATCCTGTTAATAATTCTGTATTTACTCCTGCTCCAGAAATCGGATAATCTAATATAGGTAATCCAGAATGTTTAGTCATTAATAAGATATGCTTTAAGTTTAGTACATCTATAAATTTCTGCCATATGAGGTCTTGGAACATCTGAATTCGCTTTTCTTCAGAATCAATAATCGTAAATTTTATATTATGCTTAAGATCTAAACCAAATTTTTCAAGCTGAGTTTTAACACATTCTTTGCAAAAATCTGGATACTTATTACATTCATTTTTATCCGTTCCGCAGTTAAATCCAACTGGACTAATCTGAAAATATACCATATATCTCGTATACCTTTCTATTCTTACCAATAAACTAATTATACTTATTTGAAGAAAAAATTTACTCCGACGTATTATCCCAGCAAATTAATAATGAATTAGAGTTTAATATTACTTCTCAAAACTATTGATTTTGTGATACTATAACGAAAATTCGTATCATCTAAAAAACTATAGAAATTTCTATATAAATATTTTACTTATCTAATATTTAATTTTAAGATATTTATAACTTGCTTTTAATATCTCTTTTAAAACTAATATTATCTCAAGTTTTTGTATAAGCTGAAAGTTAAAAATAAGAAATCTATTATAGATATAACTGAAAAATTTTAGACAAGAAAATTTAATTTTATCATGATAAAATCAATATTAGTCTGTGATTCTCAGGGGTATCCATTCTATTCTAAGAAGATCGATTCTAATTTGGATGAAATAAGTCCCGCAATCTTCAGTGGGTTAATTTCAGCAATTGGGGCAATTGGAAAACAGTTATTTAAAGAAGATATCGCTACCATTACCTATGGTGAAAATTATGAAATAACTATTATTACGAAAGAATTGTTTGGCGATCAAAAATCTATATATTTTGTCTTTTTAATCGAAGGAGATGCAGATCTTAAAAAAATGAAACAGATTAGCACAAATATTTTTATCGAGACTAAAAATGTTTTAAAAGATCCAACTTCTGCGCAATTAGATATCAAAGAAAAAGTAGATAAAATATTAGCAAACTTATAGTTATTAAAATTCAATCTTTCCTCATAATTTAGTTTTTAAATTGAGAAAAATATAAATAGATTTATTAGCAAATTGTTCCATAATTTAATAGAGATTTAAGCTAAAATAATGAATAAAAATGAAAGTAAATAACATTAAAGGACGTCCTAAATTCAGTTCGGGTCAATTCTTGGGTTATGTGCTATGGAAACAAACTGATGGCTTCCATTTGAGATGGACTACAAAAGGGGATAAAAAAAAAAAATTTCAGGGGAAGATATCCTATCAAGACAAACTAAAAATAACAAAAATCGTGAGACCTGAGACTAAGGTTAAAATTCATAAAACTACGACAAATTTAATTCAATGGAGTGCTACTGAAAGAGGTAGAATAAATGGATTCGATTTTTTTACTTCTGGTAATTTCGCATTAGAATTAAGAATAAACAATAGAAGAATTAAAACGAAAAGAATATTTTTGGGTCAACTAATTGAAAGACCCCCGAAAAATCCTTTTATAATCATTCAATCAATTTCTGCTGATGAAAAAATAGTAGAAAAAGATTTTATAAGAAAATTAAAGGAAAAAAGTAGAGACACTTTAGAAGAGGTCGAACCTGAACCTATATATGAATCCATTTTAAAAGCTCAACCTACATTTCAATCAGTAAAAGAACCAGAACCGGTATACGGACCGGAGCTGGAATCGGAGC
>JBHLKM010000022.1:0-10992 GCA_048886685.1 Candidatus Hodarchaeota archaeon | reverse complement strand
CATTTTAAAAGCTCAACCTACATTTCAATCAGTAAAAGAACCAGAACCGGTATACGGACCGGAGCTGGAATCGGAGCCGGAGCTAGAACCAGAACCAGTATCCGGACCAGAACCAGAACCAGAACTAGCATATAAACCAGAATTTTTATATATAACTTTACCAGAGCGTAAACCAGAACCTTTGCATCAAATTCGCACTGAAAACGAACCAGAATCAGAACCAAAACCAGAGATAAAAGATGAAGTTACAGAAGAAAAAGAGGAGATAGAATTCAAGGAAGAAGAATATTAAATCCCTAAATTTTAGGTTTCAATTATTGTTTTAATCTATTTTTTATAGTAAAATATAATCTCAACAAACACCCTTGAGATATTTCTGTTAACTTTATTTGGAGATCAATAACGCTTTTAATTTTCATTTAATTATTATTATCTTGAAATAAATCAAGTTTAATTGGGAAAAAAAGGTTAGAAGAATGCCAACTGCAACCTTAGAAGGTCCTCCAATTGAAGATATAGAAGTTAAGAGAAATTTGGTTAAAGAAATTACTGATGCCCTCCAAAAAGCGTATAAAATGCCAAGAGAGGTCTTCACTGTAGTAATAAAGGAAAACTCTGCCAATAATGTAGGTGTTGGAGGAATATTAATTATTGATAGAAGGTAATTTTTTTTTATTTATATGTTTAAAGGATAATTACCATAGGTATTTGCTGCTTCAATCATCCATTTTAATCGTTCAACAGAAATAGCGGGATGAAAATTAGCCGGGGATAACATGAAGCCACCTCCATGTCCTAATGCTCTTATAGCATTTTTAACTGCATGTGTTACTTCATCTCGAGTTGCATCAACCAGAATATGTCTCGTATCTATATTACCCGATAAACAAAGTTTTTGTCCAACTTTCTTCTTTACGAGAACAGGATCCACAAATGGCAGTTCTAAACACTGAAGACCATCAAAACCTGAATTTACGATGAAATCTAAAAGGGATGTTATATCCCCATCAGTATGTAAAATATATTTACCACCCCATTCATGTATAGAGTTTGATAGTTCTTGATAGCATGGTAGCAGGTATTCATTGAAATATTTCGGATTAATCATAGGTCCACCTTTATGTGCGATATCACCACCTTCTAGAAAAATTTTAGCTCCACAGTCAGCATATGCTTTAAAAGTGGTTAATACATAATCAGTACAAAATCGAAATCTTTCTTCAATTAATTTTGGATCATTTTTTAATGCACGAGCAAAATAATTCATTCCCATTCCTTGCCATACAGGTGGAAATATTGAAGTTAATGCATTTTGAGCAATAAAACAAATCTTATCCTTAATATCTCGGCATTTTCTTAAGACTCCTTTATAAAATTTCTTTGCTTTTTCGTATTCATCTTTCAAATCAGGTTTAGGATATGATTCCCAATCTTCACGATTTTTGATATAACCACCATAATAATCTGGATAAGGATTCCCTTCAATATTTCTTACCTTATGTCTCTTCCCAAAAATATCTGTCATCTCTGTTCTGCTTTCGAAGATAAATGGAATATATTGGATTCCAACACCATCGAGTCCCAATTCATATCCTGCTCTAACAGCTTTGGCTAGAGTAGAAATTTCAATATCAAGGAGGATGCTATTTATTTTATTTATCCACTCATTTGGATATTGTTTTTCGAGATCGTCAAAAACATCAAAAACTGTTCTCTTTGGTCTTCCTAAAATCTTATCTGCAACGTTTCCATCGATATGTATTGTATGGGTTGGAATTCTATCAGGCTCCTCCAGATTCAATGCAATCCAAATTCTTTCAAAACTATTCATATGTATATCTTTAATTTTGTATTATTTAATGATTTTATTGATTGGTGTTTTATTGAATGAATTTACTTCTAAGTGAAAATCTTTATAAACTCAGAAATTGAATTCATAAATCATGACGTCGTTAGATAATTTTTACAAAAAAATCAACTCTGAACTCGCTTTTTTAACGGTGATGTTCTTATTCTTTTTCCAGTTAATCGGGGATTTAATTGAATCTATATATATGTTAAATCTTCTAAATCAAGAGTTGAATGAAAAGGCGTTAGGAGTGTTGTTTTTAATAACGCCAATTATTTTATTGGGATTTAAACACAAGATTCCTAGTTACTTTCTTGAAGCTACTGCTATAATTACTATAGTTTCACGTTTAATATCTCCATTTTTAGACACTGAAAGTAGAATCATAAGTTCAGGTTTAGGTGTTGGATGTTTCATGCTATTCTTTCCAGTATATTTTTCTAACCATATAAAAATCCAAAGCAGGGATGATGGGGGAAATATTAGTTTAAAAATCGGTGCTGGACTTGCTTTTGCTATTTTACTTTCAATTACCTTTAGAACATTAAATTCGACAGTTGATATTTCAACTTATAAAATTTTCCAAGTAATAGGTTGGGTAGTTGGAATAATTGGAATACTTTCATTAATTGGTCGACTAAAAGTAAGTCGGATCGAAGAGCCAATAGAAACACAAGACGAGGGAAATCATCAGATTCAAAATGAAGAAAGTTCTAGCAGATGGTCAGTTCTCGAGGGAGTAAAACTTTTATCACTTGGTCTTATCAGTATTTTAACTCTTAGTTATTTTGTGTTTAGTAGCCCAACTGTGATATCAAGATGGACTGAGGCAGATTATATCGCAATTACGATCACTGTAGCACTGATGACAGCACTAAGTATCTTTATATTAACAATAAAGCCAGAAGTACTTGGAAAATTGAATCCACTAATCCTTTGGGTTTGGAATGGTTTGTTTATACTTTCACTTTTCTTAACAATCTTCATTCATACTTTTCCATTTCCTACAAATCCTACTTCAGATCCCGTTGTCATCAACCGTCCGCTTGATTGGTATTATTATCTTCCATTAGCAATAATGATAATATTATTACCTATAATTTTTATCGACTTTACACTCTTATCTCGAGAACTTATATGGAAAAGACCGAGTCCATCTAAGTTAGGGGGAGGTTTCGGAGTAGGGAGTCTATTTTTCATTCTAGTATCATTTATATTGATATTCACTAATGTTTGGGGCTACGTAGATCCGATAAGTCAAATTTTTAGAAATTTATTCTGGTGTCCCTTCTTATTATTAGGAATAGCAATCCCGATTATGGGAAAGGCAATGTTCAAAAGACGTTCCTTAGAATTTAAATCCATAACTAATACTTTGGTACAAAAAAGAATAATCGCTTCATTTTTAGTGATTTTACTAATTGGAACTAGTGTTTCAGTATTAGTATGGGAATTACGTCCTAAAACAAAAGGAGGGACTGGCGTCACCTCACTAACAGTTATGACATATAACATTCAACAAGGAGTAAATCCTACAGGGGATAAAAATTATGATAAACAATTAGCTCTTATAGAAGCAGTAGATCCTGATATTATTGGATTACAAGAATGCGATACTGCTAGGATTTCCGGCGGTAATTCAGATGTAGTGCGTTATTTTGCGAATAGATTAAATTATTATTCTTTTTATGGCCCAAGAACGGTTACTGGAACTTTTGGGGCAGCGATACTATCTCGATATCCAATCTCCAATGCAAAAACATTTTTTACATTTAGTGATACAGACGAAATTGGTACGGTTGAAGCCCAGGTTAAAGTAGGAACTATAATTTTTAATGTTTATGTAAGTCACCCCGCTGGGAGCAATGATGCTAAATTAGCTCATATTCAAGCATTAATGAATCGTATCAGTGGGAAAATTAATGTAATTTCTATGGGCGATTTCAATAGCAGAGAAAACTCGACATATTATAATGAATCTGTTTCTGTTTTACAAGACGTTTGGTTAACAAAATTGTCAGGAGGAGTAGATGGCCCTATTTTTGATTTGTCGGAACGAATTGATCATATATTTATTTCACTAACTTTTACGGTGTTAGAAGCATGGTATATTACCGACCCACAATCAGATCATCCAGCCCTCTGGTCAGAAATTCAATTCTAAACATCAATTTTTTTTATTTAAACATAATTAAAAACAATTAATAAAAGGCTAAAAATTAGCTACCTAGCATATCTCATTAAGGATTAATTATTTATCTAAATTCTTTTTTTTAATAATATTGAATTTTAGTTTAAAGTTAAAAAATTTTGATCTATCAATGAATTTAAAGCAAGTTAAAGAGACTTTGGGGGAAGAGTTTAGTAGAGATGCAGATTTTCTGGGCCTTTTAGTAGAACAACTTAATTTAGCAAGGGATTCAAGAGTGTTAGATGTCGGTACAGGACGGGGTCATATGGCAATAATTCTTGCTCTTTATGGCTATAATGTAATAACTGGAGAGCCGGAGGGAACTTTTTGGGCTGATTGGGAGACTTCTGCTAAAAAAGCCAGTGTTGAAGATATGATAACATTTACACCTCTAAATGCTGAGAATTTACCTTTTATGGATAATGATTTTGATGCAATATTTCTATATGCAACCTTTCATCATATAGGTAATAAAGAGCGTGCTTTTGATGAATTAATGCGTGTTTTGAAATATAAAGGGATTTTAGCGATTATTGAATTGACAGAGGAGGGGGTTGAAGTGGTAAGACAAAGGTTTAGGGGACATCCGGATGCTGTTGATCCACGTGATTACATAAAAGATATAGATCTTGGAGTAAAGGTTATAGAAAGCAAATACTTAAATGCTTATATATATAAAAAAACAAGAATGATAAATTAGTGGATATAATAATGAAGATTAAGATCCCCTATAATCTTACTGAAAAAAATCCAATACATGAATATGCAGAAGTACGAGAGAGTAAGATACATGGTTTAGGTTTATTTGCAAAGAAATTAATACCAAAAGGTACAGTTTGGTGGCATGCCCGGCAACAAGATGTATTGATTATTACCAAAGATCAGTTTTTAATGCTTGACACTCCACCTAAAACATCATTGATAAGGGATTACATAGAAGTTTTACTTACATATGCCTATTATGATGAGATTCTTGATGCACTAATTTTTTGCTTAGATGATTCAAAATATGTAAATCACTCAGAAAACCCAAATACTGGCACGTTCGGAGAACACGCACTAAACGCTATATCTAGGAGAGATATTCAACCAAATGAAGAAATTACTGAAGATTATACAGCCTATACCTTATGTAGATGGTTAGAAAAATATAAAGAATTTTTTGATCCTTCTTGTTGGTAGTTGCTTATGTTATCTAAAAAGATGTTATTAAAATTAATATTCCTACGAGAATAAAAATAGTTGTAGAAATTAATTTTAAATAGAATTTGGGTACTTTACGTGCAATGATTGTCCCCAAAAGAATCCCCATCCACGCTACAGAGATCAAAGATAAAAAAGAACCTATCCATACTTCAAATGGAGCATTGTAGATTGAGGTCAGAGAAATAGTTAAAATTTGGGTTTTGTCTCCTAGTTCCATTATAAAAATATAGATAAATCCTGCTATATATGGATTATTCTTTAATTTAGGAATTTTTAAAGGTGAAGTTTCTGTAATTTTTGGTGGATTATCTGTAACATTAGATTTAATGTCATTTTCCCTTTCTTTTCTCTCTAAATAAACTTTTTTGAGATTAAGTGCTTCTATAATTCCTATTATGATAAATACAATTCCAGAGGCAATTGATATTATAATAAGAGGTATAAATTTTGTAATAACGGTACCAAAAAAGACACCAATAGAAACTAATATTAGGAATCCAAAGGTTACTCCTATGCCAACTTTATAGAATTTATCGTATTCTAATGCAAGATTAAAAACTATAAGCTGAGTTTTATCCCCTAATTCACCAAGAAATAAAATCCCATACACAATTAAGATTGTAGCAACATCCACAATTGTAAGAATTAAATACAATTAAAATATATTTGTAAATCAGGTAAAGGAATTTAAGTATTCAAATAATGGAATAAAAAAATAGAAGACAAAATAGATAATTATGTCATGGTTTTCATTTCTTTTCGGATTTTTTTAAATCCTTTTATGAGTTTCATCACAGAAAAACCTCTGAATACCTTGCCATTAGCAGTGCAGTTAGGTAAAACATATGGAATGATTTTACTACAACTTTCTTCGATATCTGTCATTACATATTTCGAAATTAGAGCAAATTCACGATCATAGGTTTCTTTATCCTTCCAAGCTTCAATTAACTGAGCGGAAGTTGTTAAATTTGTATTAATCATTCCAGGGAAAAATATATTTATTCTAATATCAGATTCTCTTTTATTCAATTCTTCCGCTAAACATTTAGAAAACGCAAGGACGCCTCCCTTTGAGGCAGAATAAATTGTCATATGTTCAATTGGTCTATCTGCACCACCTCCACCTAGTGTAATAATTCGTCCATAATCTTGGTCTATCATTAGAGGAAGTACCGCAGAAATAGAATTTATAACACCTATAAGATTAATGCCAATTACTTCTACTGCATTATTATTAGCTTTCTCTAGAGGAATATATTCGAAAGGACCATAAGTCAGGTTTATACCTGCATTTGCGACTAATATTCGGACCGAACCAAATGTCTTAATCGTTTCGTCTACAATGGATTTAACAGCAACGGGATCCGAGACATCGCAAGTCATTCCAATAACCAAATTCCCAAATTCCTCTTTAAATTCCGAAAGGGTTTGCTTAACGTGATCTTCTTTTCTGGAGCAAATAGCTACCTTACATCCTTCCCGAAGAAATAACTCAGCTGTTTTTTTACCGATCCCGCTCGTTGAGCCTGTTACAATTGCGGTTTCATTTTTCATGCTCATTTCTTTATCACCTAAATCATTAGTAATGTTTTATTGAACTGATATAAATGTTTCAGTTATAAATATTAGAAAAGTATTATTGAATATATACAATTTTAATTTAAAAAAATGAGATGGAAAATGACTAAAAATAAAATTCCTCCAGGATGTTACGTACTCCCTGTTTCTGTCGTACTTGTTGGAGCAAACGTAAATGGTAAAGCCAATTTTAATGCAATTGGATGGGTATGTGGACTTGAGTTCACCCCTGCTTTAATTTCTATTTGTTCAAATCAGCAACATTATAATAATATTGGTATAAAGGAAAATCAAACTTTTAGTGTTAACACGCCTACAGTTGATATGGTAGAAATTACCGACTATTGTGGTATAAAGTCAGGTAAGAGAGTTGATAAATCCGAAATATTTGATGTCTTTTATGGTGAATTAAAAACAGCGCCGATGATCAAAGAGGCAGCCGTAAATCTTGAATGCAAACTCATTCATACTGTGGATACAAAAGAAATTTCAGATACCAAAATGGGACATGATGTCTTTATTGGAGAAGTAGTGCAAGCTTATGCTGAGGAGAAGTATTTATCGAATGGTGTACCAGATGTAGAAAAGATCAAGCCTTTTGTATTATCAGGCTCAAGAAATAGGTCTCGATACTATAATATCGGTGAAGAACTTGGTGTAGCATGGAACATAGGGAACAATTATAAAAAGGAATAGAACAAATTTAACTTTAGAATTTTTCTTTCTGAGAAAGATTAACTAATTATTTTATTTTAGTAGGTACTAGAACTTTTTTCTCTATTAGATTTAGGATTTTTGAAGCAAATTCAGGCCTAACCTCATCATCGTTTATCAGTTCAGTGAGGTATATATAATTTTCCCTGTTTTTTTTCATTAAGAATAATGCTTTATTTAACAGAAATTTCTCTTCAGTATTTAAGTTTTCACTATTCGATTTCTTTACATTCATGGGTGAGATTAAAGAGATTTGAAGATGTTTCTCTAATAATTCAGTAATCTCCTTAAAAATAATCGTATCTCCATTAAATTTTTCAATATGAGTACCAAATTTCTCATGAATTTCAAATGCTAGATTATCAATTGCTTGAATAAAAGGTTCCAAAGGATTCTTTGAGAGAATAAATATTAACCTAAATCCTCTGAATTCAGACATCAGAATTATTGAGCTTTTAAATTCTAATTTTATTGTTTGTGAATGATGAGAAGTGCCAGTTAATTCTATCCCAAATGAACTAATTGCCATTAAAAATCCTGAGATGAGGGTTGGTTCAATGAATTTTCCTTTAAAATGCTTTTCGTAAACATTTAAACCTGATTCTTTATCAGAGACCATAATGTAATTTAAATTTAGAGTGTCTCTTATTTTGTAAAACTTTTCTAATTCATAATTTTCCTTTCTAAGTTTATGGCTTTTGACAGTTTTATAGACAATTATACTTATAGAAATAATTAAACTTGAGAGTAAAATCACCCAAAAAATTAACTCTGGGGGAACTCCTTTTAAAATGTTTACAGCACCATTTGGGCTTGAATGTACCTGAATCGAATATGTTGTTATACCTGCATGTGTAGAGTTATACCAGTATATTTCAACTTTCCATTCACCTTCGTAGATATCTCCATATGAAAAGAGAATAGTTTCCGTTGGATTTTCAATAGTTTCACTATATTCTTCAAGACCATTGGGATCAAACAAGATAATTTTCACAATTCCTCTTGAGGCCGGTGAATCAACTGTGATCTTAAGTATTTGCCCTTCTTGAAATTCTGCACTTGGTAAGTTTGTTTCTAAGACTGAATTTTGAGAAAAAGCAGAAATCACTAAATTTTGCTCATTTATTAATATACTACTTGGTATATAGAAATAGTTGAGTTCTTCGTTAAACTGTACTAACTCCGTTATATTTATTTCATTAATTAACACAGTTAAATTATTCCATGTAGACGGGTAGTAGTAAGCAAGAGAATAATTCTCATAGATTTTATTAATTACATGATTTAATTCCCAAATATTCATAGAGTTTTCTTGAATAATAACAGTACCTGATATGTTTAATAAATTCTTTAATTTCAATTCAATATTTGCACTAAATATTATCCTATTAGATGAGTTAGTATGGATTGGTATGTTAAAAACATTGGAATTAGGCGAAATATCAATGTTCGAAACTTTCAAATAACCAGTTCCATTTGTAGGCCCATCTAAAATAGTATAATCATTGGAATCAAGCCTTGCTGTCGTATTAATAATTTCAGGATAAAAAGTCCTATTAGACTTTACTACAAGTTTATACAAATGTGGTTTACCTATCCCTTCATCATACCATAGGTTTCCATTATGTTCCGCAGAGTAAAGAGTAGTTTCATGAGGATCAACATCATTATATGCCCAATAAAAATAAGTCCCAGTGTTTTCTGGCAGAGATAGACCATTTAGTACGAGATAATAATCTCCAGTTTCAAGCGTAAGTGGCGTCTGAAAACTTTGATAATACCAACTAGGGATTAATCCCAAATTAAGAGTTTGAGTTAAATAAACATTTTCCATATCCGGTATATAATCAACCGGGTCGTATCCTGTTACTTGTATATAGATATCAATCTCACTGGGTGTTTTATAGCCATAGATATAAATACCATAAATAGTTGTTGTTTCAGTAAGAGTTATTTGAGTTCCTCTTCCTAATCTTTCAAATTTTTCACGATAGATATCATTATATTTTCCTACGAAATGATCTTCAATACTAATTGTATCATTATGCTTTTTTATTTCTGAAAAATTCATAGTTATCTCAGTTATACTCCATAGATACCCAGGTAATTCAATATCTATAGAATCTTTCTCTTCAACCATTAATTCCATTTCAGTTCTTTCCACCAAAGAACTTTGGATTGGGAATTCAGCAGAATTACCTTTATCTTGCGCTATTGAACTTGAACTTAAAAAAACTAAACATAAAAATGAGATCGAGATGCTAACTAAGAATAGAATTAAATATTTCTTAAAAGGCACTATAATTTCATACTCTAATTGTTACTTATACCTAGATCCTCAAAAACACATTTCTGACTGGAATGTGTTAATTATGGTAATCTATTAATATATAATTTGTTTTCTTCTTTTTTCTTCCGAGAAATAGTGGAATTTCTTTAGAGATTGTACATTTTTGTAGATGTTAATTCAAAGATTAAATAAAAAAAATAAACATATGTAACTATACTTTTTGATTAATTTATTTTATACTGGCTTTTAAGAAAATTAATAATATAATCCTTTACTTTACCTCGATCAGGTAAACTTGCTACCATGCCATATATAGCAGCATCTCCGTCAGATGAATTTTCTGGATTTTCGATGACCTCTTTGACAGAATCTCTAAGATCTTTGAGGAATGTATCGACAATTTCCGCATGATGGGGATTAACCATCATATGTAAGGCATTAGGGAATTGGATTCGATCTAAATGCCATCCTTTTTTATCCATTACATCACCTAAATTGTAAACATCAATATTGTCTGAGGTAAATCAAAATAAAAGCATTGTTCACTTTAATATAACAAGCTTGTTCATATATCCCACCATAATCTGGAGTCATATAAGCATTTGTTATGTAGATTTTATCGCCCAATTCCTTAATAATTCCTCCCTTTTCAATAATTATCATATTTTTATGAGGAAATGAATCGCCTATCTTTTTCACTGGCTTTTTCCAATATTTATGAACATAAACAGATACATCCGAGTTATACTTTAATATCCCTGATAATCCATTGGTATGATCATAGTGGTTGTGACTTAATATTATTTTATTAATCTCTGATGGGTGAACACTATAGGTAACTAGATTTTTAACTAAAATATCAGCTTTAGTACCAGTGTCAAATAAGATCTTCTGGTTATTCAATTCAATTAAAGGAGAAAACCCGAAGGATTTTAGATATCCTGGTTCCACCCCGTTTAAGTCATCCACAATTATAGTTAATTTGATATTCTTCATGATAATAGTTCTGTTATGAAAATAATCTATCTAATCTTTTTGTATTTTAAAAGAAGATTTACATTACGAACTTAACTCTGCTGCAAAAGAGTACATACAATAACTTTTTTAGATGAAAAAATATAAACAAAATTAATTACTCTAAATTTTGATTAATAATGGCAG
>JBHLKM010000021.1:0-62889 GCA_048886685.1 Candidatus Hodarchaeota archaeon | reverse complement strand
CTTTTCGTAGTGTTGCTTGATAGCTTCCATGTATTCACTAAAAGTATCGTAACGGATGTAATCGATGCGGACGCACTCTTTTGCTGGAACGAGCCTGAACTTCAGGAGCGTGATGATTGCAATCGTGCCGAAACTCCCGTGCAGCATCTCGAATATTTCATGGTTATCACTTTTCGTGCATAACATTATGTCACCTGTTCCTGTCACAATCTCTATTTCTTCACAGGAATCGAAAAATCCCCCATACTTGAAAGACATGGATTCAACTGAACATCCTGCTACTGCCCCGCCTATCGTGATTCCCTTGAGCTCGGAAACACATTGCGGTACGAGCCCATACTTTAAGGTTTCTCTTGCAAGCCTAACAAAAGTAACCCCTGCTTCTGCAATACACGTCCTTGTATCCGTGTTTATCTCAATAATGTCTGTAAGTGACCTCACGTCTATTGGCTTGTCACTATAGATCGGGTTATCCGGCTGTGGAGCCATGTGGGAAACGCTCGCCTTTTTTAGAGAGAAATATTCCCCCGGCTTCGCGTTATCGTACGCATTTCTAACCATTTCAGAGATCGCTTCTACTTTTCTTTTATGTATTGCTAGTTTTTCTTCGCTCATGTCAAACACAGTCCCTAACCAATTCCAAACCTTGTCCGTAATATATCTTTACTGGGATGCATAATTCCCCAAATCGATGTGTAACTCCCTCTTCAACAATTTTTTTATTAGTAGGAGGGCTTAAGACAAGTTCTACATTTAACTCTTCAAGTAATTTTTTCCAAAAAGGATAATACCTATAAAAATGATGTGCTCTAGGAATACCAACTTTTATCTTTTTTTTGCTTTGTTGCTCACTTGATTCCATTTGGTTAAATCCTCAGAACTTTTACGCATCTGGAGAATCATATACAAGTAATTCTCTGATTCGATCCATCATATTAGCAGTCAGTCTTTTAAGTTCATCGTAATCGGGCATTGGCTTATCCCAATATTGTTTATGCTCCAAAAATGGTTTTCCTGCTTTCAATACTTGTCCCTTGTAAAAGTTTAGCATCTTTGCACGTTTTGGATACGTGTTCTCCGTACCAGTTATTCCAATTGGAATTATTGGCACCTTAGTTTGAATTGCCAATCGCATTGGGCCAGTATGTCCCTCTAATAGTTGACCATTTCCTGTATTAGTGGTACCTTCTGGATATGTTATCACTACTTTTCCTTCTTCGAGTAATTTTCGAGCATATTCAAATGAATCTACATCGTGCATTCCTCGTTTTAATGGAAAGGCATGATGGTCTCTAACCCATGCATTTACGAGAGGAATCTTAAAAAGTGATTGTTTTGCCATTTGATATGCAACACGTCTTGGTGGGTGATAGATAATACTTGCAGCTAAAATAAGCACGTCCCATTCAGAATTATGACTTGGACATATAAGTACACCACCTTCAGCAGGTATATATTTATCAAAATCGATGGCTTTATATGGCATCATTAGGTCAGACCATCCACAGACGAGATCTCCTGAGAAGCACTGTACTGGTCTCTGAAATTGCTCCCGTACACCAAATTCTTCCAAACTCCTTAGAAAAGCATACCAAGCATCATCAATGAGTTGGACCACGCCTTTTGCTTGATCTTTTAAATAACTCATTATATTGAATTTACGTTCCTTTTCGACTTCTTCAGGTGATCCAATTGAAAGCTCATCATCATCTTCTTTTCCATAGATTCCTTCTCGTAATTCCCAAACTACATTTCTTAATTCGTCTGTTAATCTTCGGATATCATCATAGGAGACTGAATTGATATTATAATCCTGATAGTAGATTGGATCCCCGACTCGTACTTTAACTTGGGTAGGTTTCATAACTAGCTTCCCTTTTGGGAGTGCATTTCTTGAACCTATGACGGCCATTGGTACTATTGGTACTTGCATCTCAATCGCAAGTCTTACGGCTCCAGTTTTAAAATCACCTAATTCCCCGTCGTAACTGCGGGTACCCTCAGGAAAAATTCCAACCCATTCTCCCCCTCGAATAATCTCTTTCGCTTTTTCCCATGCTCTTTGGGGATTCTCACGGTCAACTCTAAATGCTCCAAGATTATTAAAGAGAGTTTTAACAATAGGTGTTTTAAAATTATCGAGTTTGCTCATGTAGCGAATTCGACGATGACAGGCAGCGCCAAAAAAGAAAGGATCTATGTGTGACTCGTGATTTCCGACGAGAATGCCCGGTCCCCACTCTGGGAACATGTTTCCCCTTGGATATTCCGCTTTAAAGTTCCAGAACGTTCGAACCGCCCATTTGATGTAGATATAGGCCGCCCACCACTGAAGCCGCCCTTCTATTTTCTTCAAATCCAATCGTTTGATAATATATCTGTAAAGGTCATTCAAGGGGTCAATTGGATTGAATTTTAATATCTTATAGGTCCAGTCTTGATGGCGTTTTTCATATTTAAGCTCTTCTTGCATTTTTTCTTCCATAGCTCTCTTGCTTTCCATCTCTTCTGCGATCTCAAATCCTTTTTTCTCTACTTTTTCAAGTTCCATAATACTCAACTTCTCTTATTAAAAAAAGCACTAAATTTTAATAAAAACTCATTTTTTCAGCTGAATTATCTTTATTAAAAACACCTTTTATATAAAAAATTATTGGTTGAAATAATACTCAAAAAAGTATGATATCTTCAACCCTTCTACAGAAAGATTTTCCTTATTCTAATAGAAATTATAGAAATTTAAATAATTAAACATATAAGACTATTCTTATATAGAATTAGCATTTATCAATAATTGAGAATCCAAATTATTAAGTGAAAAAAGATGGAATACAAATCATTGTATTTTTTTATTGGAGTATTCCTTATTATGATAGGATTCATACTATTTCTTTCAAGCAGATTTATATGTGCTTTTCCTGGAACCTTAAGTGAGACTGCAGGATGTTTTTACTCTGTACTATTTTTTGCATTTGTCTCTATTTGTACCGGTTCCCTGTGTATTCGTCTTAAGATCAAAAAGGATAGAGAGAATGAGAAAAGATGAGTTTCACCTTCTTCAAAACTTATCTATGGCACAATTTTTATTAATCTTAAAAATAATTTACAATAGATTCATTAATCAAAATATATAGTTGGTTAATTATTCAATTTGGAGTAATTATTCATTCAACGGCGTCTTATGCTGATTGGGAAAAGTTCTTAAGGATTGCTCAAGAATCTGAACGATTAGGATATGATTCAATTTGGATAAGTGATCATTTAATTTCTCCAAAAGATCGTTCATTTGGTTTAGAAGCGTGGACAATCCTTTCTGCATTGGCAAGCGCTACAAAAAAAATTCATTTAGGCACATACGTACTTTGTAACCAATTTCGACATCCTTCGCTATTAGCAAAAATGGTTTCTACAATAGATCACATTTCTAAAGGTCGTATAAATTTAGGTATTGGCGCTGGTTGGTATAAAGCTGAACATATTTCTTATGGTTTCATTTGGGATAATCTTTCTAATAGAATAAATCGTCTTAAGGAATCTATTTTACTTATGAAGAAGTTATGGACTGAAGATAATGTTAGTTTTAATGGGGAATATTATAAAACTTTAAACGCAAATCTAGAACCAAAACCAGTTCAAAAACCTCATCCTCCAATATGGATAGGTGGTAAATCTCAAGCAATTAAGCAATTAGTAGCAGAAGAAGCGGATGGTTGGATTCCTGTTTTGCCATCACCAGATGATTTTTCAAGGGATCTTCAAGAACTAAAAAGAACAATGGGAAAAATTGGAAGAAATATAAATAATCTTGATATCGCCTATGGTGGAGCAGCATACACACTTATAACTGATGATAATACTTTAGCAAAAAGAGAATTGGAAGCAATCTCTAAATATCGGAACACTCCAGTTGAGGAACTGAATCATATGATTGGAAATTCATCATTCATTAAAGAAATAATTCAACAATACAAAAAAGTTGGCGTAAATCATATTATAACAGGATTTTTAGATTTTCCAAGCTTAACCAGTTTGAACAAATTCGCAGAGTTAATAATTCCTTCTTTTAAATAGTAAAAAATTTAGTTTAATGTTTTAGATTAGATTCAATTCATCGTCATATCGCAAGTGTTTAAAATTATTTTGAGCGTATATAGTCTCTAAATTAGGGAGAACTTCGCTTTTTAATTTTTCAATTTTTTCTAAGAATTCTTTTCTTAACTTATATATTTCATTATTAAGAACTGAAGTAGGATTAACAGTGTAGTATGAACCATTTGTTCCAATTATCCAATTTCGTTGCTTTAACTGTTTGAGAGCTGTTCTAACAGTACTTTTATCTACTTTCATAACTTCACTTAAAATAGACTCATCAGCACTTCCCAATGACATCAGAGTTAAATAGATGTTTATTTCGAATTCAGAAATATTTAAAAACTGTAATGGGAATACTATTTCTTTATTAATTTTTGTAAGCTGCGTTTTCTTCCGTAGTGATTCTTTTTCAATTTTGATAGGCTCAATTTCGTCAGAGATAATTATTTCTTTAGCTTTAACTGCCTCATTAAATAACTTTGTTCCAATGTCAGTACGTAATATTACACTATTCCAGTCGCTTTTTGCTACTCCTACACTGCCAACAGATATATCAGCAATTTCTGCACTATAATCTTTACAGTATTGACAGCTTTGCCAAGTGAATTTTTTAGTTTTCTGTATTGGAGCTACTCTGTACGAGCCATCTTTCATATAGACATAGAATTTAGCCTTTGAAATATCGATTTTTTCAACATTTTTGAGTGGAATCCCGAGTTCTCCTTGAACAAATTTAGTCATTAAATCATATGAATAGTTAGAATAACAATAAAGCCCTATAATTAGTGTAAACTTTCCATACTCATTTGATAGAGGAGAAAACAACTGCAATTTTCTTACTGTTTGGATTTGACAAGGTAATCCTACAAAGGCTAATTTTTTGAGATTGTATTCATTAATCACATCCTTATAAATACTTAAAGTGGGGGTAATGGTATATTTTGAACCCGCGTATGATAATATTTCCTCTGAAGTTGTCGCTATTACAGGTTTAGGAACCCATTCCTCATTTTTATCAGTAAGAATGACTCCATCTATTAATCCCGATTCTAGTCCATGAATAAGCAATGAAGATACAACTCCACCATTTTGAGCTACCCTCAATATGTCATTATTAGTACTTTTTGCGGCTACGATTTTCTGATGAAATCCTAAGGGGTAACTTTTCTTTATACCATCATTAAATAGTTCTTTTTTAATTACTTCCTCAGGAAAATAAGTTCTTGAACAGTACCTAAAACAGGTAGAACATTCCGGGTCATTATCTATTAACTCTGGTTCTTTTTCATTCATCCCAATACGAGGACATAATGAGATACAGGCACCACAAAAAACGCAATTTTGATTGTTTATTACTAAGTCATTTAATTCTTGAAACCCAACACCAAGAAAATTAGATTGTAAATAATCTATCACTTGGCTTTTCGTTTCCATTTTTTTATTTCCCATTTTAAATCAATTCCTCTATTTTCTCTGATTTATCTTATCCCTCATATTATAAAAGCGAAGCAAACCCACCAATGACCTTTTCGAATAAATATCATGTTTCAAGCGAACAAATCCATGTACAATTTATAGAATAAGATCAAGCGGAATTGTTTCGCTTATAGAATCATTACTACTAAGATAATACTAATTAAGGATAATGATACCCTTACCATTATTTTTTTAGCAGTATGATATGAGATCATTGTTATAAGATAATTTAACTTGTATATTTATAAACTTTTACATCAGAGTTAAATAATAAAAAGAAAAAAAAGGATAAAATTTAGATATTATTTATTTCTCCTTACGTACTTTCCTAATAACCAAACCAGAGAAAATTATAATCATCATTGAGAGTAAGAATAAGTCATATCCAGGGATTTCTTCTAATGCTTCTTCAATAGTCTTATAAGAAATTGCTGATATTATGCCCTTAAAGAACATAGATGGTTCCATTTCAATTATTATTGAATTTGTGGCGTTATCGAAGCTAAGATTATTTGCATAAAATTCAGGAGGTGCTTGATCCCAATCGAGTGTCCCGCTCATGTTGAAGGCGTAGAAGTAGGGTATAATGTTATTAATATCAATGGATAATGGAAGTGTAAGCGTCATAGTTATATTCCCTGTAATTAAAGTCCAATGAGTAAGTAGTTGGTCAAAGTAAGCTATAGGAGTACCTTCAGGTAAAGATACATTAACAGGATTCATAGGGAAATAAGTATATATTAAAGCTGCTCCTGCTCCTGTAGGTCCTGCGGTAATATCCATGCTAACAGTTAATCCTGAAATAGGAAAATCAGTGTTAAATACAATGTGATTTAGAACTGCTGGAGTGAGTTCTTCATAGAATTTAGGGTAATATGATATGTATTTCCAATTAGGTGGTCCAACTGGATCAGCCCTCCATCCATACATCATTGTTACATTCCCAGATATCTCATCAAAATTGAAATTTAGTTCTCTATTCAATGCTGTGTTTCTAAGTATTACTTGACCAGGATTATATGTAATATCATCATAAACACTGCTATACACATCAAAGAGATCAGAAAGTTCGGAGCTTGTTGTTCCTTTTGGTAAGAATAGCGGAGGTCCTCCCATTCCAAACAGTAAGGGTGATATTGGCCAATAAATATTTGCCATAGCAAATGGTTTAACTCCTTCAGGTACCCAAGAATCTGTCATATAATTCCATATTTCAAAGGATGCGTTTATACATGAGAAAAATTGGTGTTCTGGCTGACCAGGAGGTAAGGTTAACCCTATTGAAGCACATAAATCGCTGATATTTGCATAATAAATACCTGTTTGATTTGTTATTAATTTCACATCCTGAAATTCTTTTTCATTATTTTTATAATAAAGAACATCACCAAGTTTTACAGACCATTCAATTAAAGTTTGAAATTTCTTTTCAAATAACATAATACCATTAGGACTTATCATTAGGAATTTTTGAGTAACGCCCGTTGCCTTATCTATTACAATTTCTACAGAATCGACACCTGTGGAGTTTTTCAATAGAAAATCAAGAAATCCATTTTCGGTAATGTATATCTCATCATAGAACATTTGCTCCCAGATGCGAAGTGTATCAAGGTTCCACATGAATTCATAATCTTCCAAAGGAGCACTTATAGGCCAAATGAAAGGCATTATTGGAGGTCCTCCTCCCCCTTCATCGTAATATTGAGGATAAAAATTATTAGCCGCACCGATTATGTTGTTATCTATGAATTTATATTCTGTTCCATTCCAATAGTACCTATCCGCAAAAACAGCTTGAAATACCATATAAGTAGAATCCTCATCACTGAAGCTATTTTTCGTTTTATTAAGCAACACATCAGAAATATTGGTAATATTTACCATCATTTCTACTGCTGCCCCCATTCCACCAGGACCTTCATACGAATCATAGTAGATTACTTCTCCTTCACTAACACCCCATACGAGTTCATCTGTTATATCATAATTAAATACTTGTTTCATTGTAGCATTTATATACATAGGATTACCATCCATGTTGACCCATAAATATGCTTCTCCGTAATTTAAAGTACCATTATCAAAGTAATATCCATCAGAGTAATATCCCAGTCCAGGGGTAGAATTCCAGAAATGGATCCTATTTACATTTGGAGTATTATCCCAAGCAAATTGATCAAATTTATTAAATGCCATTTGACCCATGGGATAATAAAACGTTTCATTTATGATTGGTGCTAATATATCAACCTCTAAACTCGAACCATTTTTTGGCAACAATAAAGGCATTCCCATACTGCCTGCTCTGATTTTATGCTGTCCTGTGATATTATTATAGCCAAAAAGCGCAAATTCAGAAGATTCACCATATGCTTCCAATTCATTCACACCATCAGTGACATTATAATAGCACATAGTCGCATTTACCTGAGAAAACTCTTGTGTTCCTAACCAATCGATAGTAACATCTTCAATTGAAGTTATGTTATATATCCAAATATCCCTCCACATCCCAGATACTTCTCCAGTAGTAGCATTTGTTATAATGAATTCGCATTCAAAACTCGTTATATTTCCAACATCGACATCCCAATACCAACCATTTTTAGGATCTGGTTCGGGTATAGGTGGTCCAGCTTGCGCATTTAAGCTAAAGGAACAAAGCATGATCGCCATAGGAAATAGAATAAGTGAAATTAAAACAAGTGGTCTATTTCTTCTTGAAATTTTCATAATTAATCCTTTAGTTTTTTTTAGTATAAATTCTATATTCTTATTTTTAAATAAAATGAATTAAAAAAACAATAGTAGAATTTGTTTTTATATTTATTTACACAAAAATGTTAAATTCTAAAGATTTATTTCCTAAGATAATAATTTAATTCAAACTTAATTCCTTAATATTTCTAATAAATCATCTAAAGAATCGATTAGTAAATCTGGTTTATATTCTAATAATACCTCTTTTTTACTTACTCCACTCGCTACTCCTATTGTCCAAAATCCAGCTTCACGACCAGCAGTAATGTCTGATGGCATATCACCTATCATTAAGAATTCATCTCTTTTTCGGGTTTTATATGTCTCTAAAGGGGGTTGAAGTGCCATAGGATCTGGTTTCTGAACAGGAATTCTATCACTACCATAAACTCCTTTAAAGTAATTGTCTATACCATCTTTTTCTAAGTGTTCCATAATAGTTTCTGTTTTATTATGGGAAACAATAAATAGGTCATGGGATTTACCAAGTTTTTTTAATAAAGGTTTTACTCCAGAGAGTAAAGGAGCGTTTTTAGAGTACTCGAGATATTTTGAGAAAATTTCCACAGCAATTCTTAGTTGTTTAAAATAACTCAAATCTTGTAAACTTGTGATATGTTTGAAAATTTCGTAGGATTCAAGTAATACTTTTGGTAAAGGGTATCCTTGAATTGTTTCTAACAAAGCCCCGATTTCTTGAATTGTTGTTTCCATATCAACATCAATTTTTTTTTCACCAAGAATTTCTTCAATTGATTTTTCAAGTATTTCTCGTATATCCAGTAA
This sequence comes from Candidatus Hodarchaeota archaeon, assembly GCA_048886685.1. Classification (GTDB taxonomy): domain Archaea; phylum Asgardarchaeota; class Lokiarchaeia; order Sigyniarchaeales; family SOKP01; genus Loki-b32. The sequence goes on along the minus strand of JBHLKM010000021.1, from coordinate 53,772 downwards.
AGTACCATCAAAATCAAAGATTATGGCTTTCAAAAATCCAGATTGGAGCTTCTTTTTTAATTCTTGTTCCCTGTTCATAATAATTTAAATAGTTTTAGATTGTATGGTAATAAAAAAAAGAATAAAAGCCTTAAAAACTATTGTAGAATAGGTTTAAGCAGGGAAATGTTTTAAAGCGCCAAAACTTTGAATAATACCACATATTAGAAGGGTGTAGATCATAAACTTTTGACCTACCACATAAATATATAAACCAACGGGTGTCTGACTATTTGAGGTAAAAGAGAGGATTATAAAATATACACTTAGAATTATTGCTGAAATAGTAAGAACAATAGCATAAAAATTTGCATAATTCTGATCTTTAAATATTACAAAAGCGTAAAGGATAATACTCAAATATATGGAGCCAAATCCAAGGAATACAAAGATATCATGCAGTAAATCGGTGATATCTGAAGGTGTGAGCGCTATACCGATATAGAATACCCCAGTAAGAATACCTAAGACAGATCCAGAAAGATAAAACTTTTTTAATCCCTTAGAACCTTTAAATACGCAAGGGAATATAACATAAAATGGAATTTGAAATGCTCCCCATATACTTAGAGTCACTGTAAAGAGTATAAATGAAATGGTATTAGAACTTCCAGAATGAGCTACGGTTCGACCTAAATCACTAAAATAATTATACCAAAAGATATAACGAGTAGTAGAAGGATCAATATAAGTTCCCCCTTTATAAAACACCATAGCAATTGCAGTTATAATAATAAATTGGATACAACCAATTATGTTTAAAATAATTCCCCACTTCTTTATATTAGCTTTTAAGATCAATTAGAGACTCTCCTTAATTTCTTTGAAATTTCTCATAAATACAAGGTTTAAAAAGAAAATTACTATTAAACTTAGAGAGAGAGAAATATATGCTAATCCTATATCAATATCTGCTATAAACCCAAGAAACAATTGAGATATAAAGTAAGCTAGAGCAACAGAGCTCTCTGATATTCCACTATATTTAGATGTTTTTTTCAGAACATTAAGGGTTATAAATAATTTTGATGCGGCACCATATAGAATTCCATAAAAAAATCCTGAAAACAGAAATAAAATTATAAAGAGAAAATAGTTTTCGTTAGCAATGAAAAAAATGAATATAAATGGATAAACTATTAATGTAATTGCAGATACTATTCTTAGTTTAAATAAAGGTAATAAAATCACTAAATATGTCGCAATAGATTGTGAAGCTGATCCAAAAATATTGACAAAATAAGTACTAGAAGGATGAAATCCCAATAACTCAGATCTGATTGGATAAAGCAATGAACCATTTCCTGCTGCAAAACTTATATAGAGAATAAATAATAGTGGGATGATTACAGGAATATAATAATTACTAATTTTTACAGAATATTTATTATCTTCAGGAACAATTATATTAAAATTGGGATCGGTATTTCGAGTTTTTAGATTAGGAGAAATTGATTCTCTAAAAAATGAAATTGATAGAAGAGAATTTACTACTAGGAAAATCGGATTGATGTAAAAAATGAATTTTAAGTCATCTGTGAACTGTAAAACTAATGCTCCAAATAATAATCCAAAAACTACTGCAATGCTCCATGACAGGTTAAATTTTGCCAAATATTTTTGATGGTCAATATTAGGAGCATCTGAAATACTCGCTGTAAGATTCGGGAAAAAAAATCCTAAAATAAATCCTTCAAATAATCTTTCGATTAAAAAAACAATAGGATTCAATGTAATATAGAAGATTAATTGAGCGCATAGGGCTCCAACCATAGAAATAATTACACTTTTTCTTCGACCTAGTCTATCAGAAAACCTGTTTAGCAGAATTGGTGAAAAACTGTAAGTTATTGTAAGAGCAATAGAGAGCAAACTAATGATTTTAATTTCAATACCTTGTTGAAAAAAATAAATTGGTATTGCTAACATAAGAAGTGGACTACTAAAAGCAAATATAAAGACTAATAATTGCACAGGCCAGAAACGCCATTTTTGGCTATTAATTTCATCCAACACAATTTTTTTCCTTTAATCACTCTTTTTTCGTATGATAAACCTAAAAATGAACACTATTTATTAAACATGAATTAATAAAGTGGGAATAGGAAAATTATGATCATCTTTTAATCTCATAGATAATTAGGATGAATAAGTTAAAATCCCATAATATATTCTATTATGTAATTAGGGGAAAAGTAGAATTTTATGGTTAGTACAGATTCCGAATCTAAGGTTCACATTTTCAGACCTTATTGGGCTATATATTTCTTAACAGGGTGTTTTTCAATCGCGTTTAGTGGGATTTATATTTCAATTGTGCCATTATCTAATCTATTTTGGCCTGATGAGTCTTATCATGCTCTTGAAATGGGAATTTTAATAAGTTCTATGTTTTTGTCAAATTCCCTCGCGGGATTATTATTTGGGCGTCTAATTGATAAATATAGCAGAACTAAAATCTTATTTTTGATAGCATTGGTCAGAGGTTTTTGCATGATAATGTTAAGTTTAACTATTATTAGGAGAGGAATTTCTTCCTGGATATATTTTTACATATTCACGTCTATTATAGGACTATCTGCTGGAGGTAATTATCCCACTATTGCTTCTCTTTCAGATGATATGATCCCCTTAAATTACCGCTCACGCTTTTTTGGAATTCGTAATATAATAAGATCATCCTTTCAATTAATAGGATTCGTGATAACTGGATATTTAATAGAATTAGGCTTATGGCGCTTATTTTTTCTTCTCTCCGGTCTTAGTTTAATATTAATTGGTTCATTAATGTATCTTACTATCCCTGAACCAAAGAGAGGAGAACAGCGTAAAGAACTCTACAAAGTTCTTGAAGAAGAATCAGTAAGCTATGATTTTCGGTTGAATTTAAGAATGATGAAAAAAACGATATTTAGTAAAACCAATTTAGCGGCTTTAATCGAAGGTATTTTTACAAGTCTCTTTATGGGTTCCCTAACTATTTTATTTCTTCCATATATCCAAACAAGTCCTCACAATTTTTCCCCATTCGTTACTGGTTTATTCTTTGCCTTGTTTGGATTAACTGGTGGATTAACCCTAAAATTAATATTTGCAAAATTATCTGATAAATATTCTAAAAAAAAGGATGTAAGAAGAATATATCTAATTATCTTAGCACTAACAGTAGGGGCAAGTACTTTCGTTCTGCTATTTTATCTTCCTTTACCACATTTAACAGTAGAAGAAGGGAAGAATATTCTATTATTTTTTTCATTTCCTATGATTTGGATTATTGGTATAATTGAGACAATTTCCTCATCAATTTCTTCGTTATATCAAGTTAATCAACCCCCATTATTGCAAGAAATAAATTTACCCGAAGCCCAAGGACAAATTGTTTCTTTAAATCGATTATTAGAGAACATTGGGTGGGGTTTAGGACCACTTATAATAGGTATTTTTATTGAATTGTCTAGAGAAAATTATCAGCTTGTTGCTTTATTAATTGGCATCTTTGCCATACCAGGGATTATTTTATGGATATTAAGCATTAAATGGTATAAAAAGGACAAGAAAGAAATTTCGCTGATCTTAGAAGAGAGAGCAGAATTACTAAAATCAAACCAAAATGGTAGAACTGATTAAAATGGATGAGTTTGTAATTTACAATATTCTAATACTGTGCTTTGGATTAACTTCAGTTTTGGTTTTTATAGCATTATTTTTTATTCCAGCTGGTTATGGTCAACATGTAGATAAGAAATGGGGTTCTACTATTAACAACAAGTTAGGATGGTTTATAATGGAAGTACCAACAGTTATTATCTATATTATATATTATCTTATAGGTAATCATAGAACAGATTTAATTCCATTAGTTTTTATGAGTATTTGGATGATACATTATTGTCAACGAACATTTCTTTTTCCCTTTTTAATACGTGGTAAGCAACCTATGCCTATTACTATTATTTTAATGGGAATGACGTTTAATGGTATTAATACTTATTTGCAGGCAAGATGGATTTATACATTTTCTAAACCTTATGCTGTAAATTGGATTTTAACTCCCATGTTTATTTTTGGTATTCTAATCTTTATATGTGGATTCATAATCAATATACATTCAGATTATATTATCCGTAAATTAAGGAAACCAGGAGAAACTGAATATAAAATCCCTTATGGTGGAATATTTAGATATGTCAGTTGTCCAAGTTATCTAGGAGAAATTACAGAATGGACTGGATGGGCACTTATGACATGGGCATTCCCCGGACTTGTATTTGCGGTGTGGACATTTGCGAATCTTGCACCAAGAGCACGATCTAATCATTCATGGTATATTAATACTTTTGCAGATTATCCAAAAAACCGTAAAGCTCTTATTCCTTTTATATTTTAATTCAGGGGAGAAAAATGTTAATATAAATTAGAATGAGATTTAATATAGATCCTATTCCTTGCGTCAATTAACTTTAAACTCCCCCATGAATCGAAAAGCGTCTCAGTTTTACCTAATATTAAAATACCATTTTCTACTAATCGATTTTCTATGATTTTTAAAAATTTTGCACGGTTCTCACGATTAAAATAAATTAAGAGATATCTGCAAAAAATAATGTCATATTTATATGGTCTATTATGACCCCTTGTCACATCTTCTTCTACAAATTCAACCTTGCCTTTAATGCTTTCACTTATTAAATTATTATACCCAAAATGAGTCTTTTTTTTGGTGAAATACTTGTTCTCATAATAATCTGAAATTTCTTTCATAGCATCATTTGTATATATCCCGATTTTCGCTTTTTCTATGGCTTCATGTGCTATATCTGACGCTACAATTTTGTATTTTGGAAAACGTGGGACTTGAGCTTTAAGGTTATCCATAATCATGGCAATTGAATATGGTTCTTCACCTGTCGCACATGGACATGACCATATGTTAATAGAATTTTTCTCACTCGGAACAAGTTTTAACTTTTTATAAAATGCTAGTTGATTAAGAAAGATAAAAATATCAATATAATATTTCTCTGGCCTATCTGTTAATCGTCTACTTTTTAACAAATTCTTAACAGCATTAGCTTTAGTGCGAAAATTGGCTAATTTTGAAGGATCTGGCCTAATATTACTCTCAACATCTTCTTTAGAAACACCTAATCCGTGCAACAGAATGTCTTGGAAAGTTTCAAAAACATCATAATCCCTAAAAAAGAACGTATAATTTATTGTGAAACCATCTACAAATTTTTTTACTTCTTCTTCCTTGGAGGAAATATGTTTTAAATAATCTTCAGGATCATCACAATATACCCGAATCATTCTTGATTTTATACGTTTTTCGATAAAAGGCTTGTTATAATATTCAAAGTTTAACCCTGTTTTAACTCTCAATAATTTAATTAACCTACGGTAAGAGATATTATCGATGTGAATGCTTTCGATGAGTTTCACCTTTTTATTTAGAACCCTGGTTTTAATTAAGTTTTATAATATAAAAGATTCTTAGTATCAAATTCACATTTCCATTATAAAACTTTCATAATTTATAATTTGTTAAATGTAAAAATTTACATCGATCATCCCAAATTTTCGCCAATTGTTTAAGATGTAAATTTTTGAAATAAAAAATAGAATAAGTATTATTTACTCCCTATTTCTCATTCTTTTCTAATTTTTCTAATGCTTTTCGAATCTTTTTTAACTCTTCTAGACTTAACTTATCTTCTTGTTTAACATCAAACTCGCTTAAACCTTTTTCACTCAATTGAGCTTCCATAAGTTTTATTTTATCCCTTATCGCACTACGAATAAATTCTGATTTTGTTTGATTAAAAATCTGCGCATAATATTTAATGTTATTTAATTCAGCAACACTCACTAAAAATTTGACTTGTTTAGTTTTTCTAAATGCTTTTTCTACTTCTTTTAATTCTTCTTTTCTCTTTTCTTTCTCAATTTCTCTTGCTTTTATTTCTTCTTCATCAGGTTTTTTCAAATAGCTACCATTTCTAACTGATGGAAGAGTTTCTTTTATTTCGCTCATTACAGCAGATCTAAGAGTAACAGGTGAGGGAGATTCTTCTGATTTTGAATCTTTTTTTTCATTCACTAATTTTACACCTTCCTCCGCATCTAAAATTAAAAAACCTATCAAATCGAGAGTTTTTAATTTCTCCTCGGTCTGACTTTTTTAATACACTCTGAGTAATTGTTTTCAACCTTTAATTTTTTTATGTACTGATTATGTACATATAAATAATCATATTTAAATGTACCGAATATGTACATATTGAAAAAATTTGAGGAAAACACACTCTACTACTTTTTAAAGGTTTTTTTTAAAATCCCTTCTAATTTTATTTTAGTAAAAAAATTAAAAATTAGAATTAAATTAATGAATGTTCAGTTCTACTAATAATCTCATCCTGCAAATCAGATCCTAAGTTATTAAAATAGTCACTATATCCTGCTACTCGTACAATCAGGTTTCTATACTCCTCTGGATTTTCTTGAGCAGCTTTTAGTGTGTTTGCTGAAACTACGTTGAATTGTATATGATGTCCATCCATTTTAAAATAAGATCTTATTAAATGAGCTAATTTGGTAATTCCTGACTCATTTGCTAATAATTGAGGAGTGAATTTTTGATTAAGTAATGTCCCCCCAGTTCGTAGATGATCTATTTTACTGGCAGATTTAATAACTGAGGTCGGTCCATTGATATCCATTCCCTGAACAGGTGAAATTCCCTCTGATAATGGGATGAATGCCTTACGTCCATCTGGCATAGCACCAGTGACTTTCCCAAAATACACATGAACAGTCGTAGGAAGCAGATTGATACGATGTACACCACCTCGAGTATTTGGACGATTATCTATAGCATCGAATACAATTTGAAATACTTTTTGTGTTATGGAATCTGCATAATCATCATCATTTCCATATTTAGGTGTTTTGTATATAAATTTCTGTCGTAGTATCTCATGCTCTTGAAAATTATTATCTAAAATTCCTAATAATTCTTTCATAGGTACTATTTTTTTATCAAATACATTATACTTTAGAGATGCTAAACAATCTGTAATACTTCCCATTCCTACAATTTGAATATAAGATGTATTATATTTTGCACCTCCATCATTATAATCTTTCCCTTTTTGAATACAATCTTCTATTAGAAGCGATAAGAATGGTGCTGGATTTTGAGCCCAAATTCGCTCTATTATTTGATTTCCTTTTATTTTAATATTCACAAAATGGGTAACTTGCTCTTTATAAGCTTCAAATAAATCATCAAAAGTTTCAAAATTAGTGGGATCTCCTGTTTTTAACCCAATAGTTATTCTGGTTAATGGATCAAACCCATTATGAAGTGTTATTTCAAGAATCTTTACTAAATTAAAATATCCTGTAAGAATGTAAGCTTCTTTTCCAAAAGCACCTGATTCAACGCAACCACTTGCACCACTATTATAAGCATCAATTTTTGATTTATTTTGACGTATTAATTCTTGAACAATCGCATCAGTATTAAAAACTGAGGGTTGACCAAAACCAGTCTTAATGATATTAATCGCGCGTTTTAAAAATTCATCAGGAGTTTTTCTACTGATCTGGACATTGCTACTTGGTTGTAATATCCGCATTTCTTCAATTACATCCAAAAGGATGTAGGAAAGTTCATTTACACCATCAGAACCATCTTCTTTTAAACCACCAAGGTTAATATTGCAAAAATCAGTATAAGTATTACTTTCTTCAGCTGTAACACCTACTTTTGGAGGTGCAGGTTGATTGTTAAATTTTACCCAAAAACCTTGTAGGAGCTCTATTGCTTCTTCTTTAGATAATACACCTTCAGATAGATCATTGTGATAAAAAGTAAAAAGATGTTGATCTAAACGACCTGGATTAAAGGCATCCCAAGTATTGAATTCAGTTATAACACCTAAGTGAATGAACCAGTAGTGTTGTAGTGCTTCCCAAAAAGTTGTTGGTGCTTTTGCGGGAACATTAGAACATATTTCTGCTATTTTTTTTAGTTCTGCTTTTCTTATGGGATCAAACTCAATTTCTGCTAATCGAAGAGCCTCTTGGGAATGTCGTTCAGCAAATGATATTATTCCATCTGCGGCGATATTCATTGCTTTGAGCTGCTCTCGTTTGTTAAATGCTTCGGGGTCATTATAGAAATCTAAATGTTCAACACTTTCTTTTATTTCTTGTTTAAAATCTAAAAATCCCTTTCTCCATATATTTCCTCCTCCTGCTGTATGTCCAGGTGCCCTCTGTTCCATAAATTCAGTAAAAATACCCGCATTATAAGCATTTAGCCAATTTTGATCCATTTGAGAAAAGATTTTATGTCTAATTGACTTACCTTTCCAATATGGTATAATAATTTCTTTAGATTTTTTTCTTGTCTCCTCTGATACTTTAAATGATATTTTCTCTCGAGTGTTTAATATATCTAAGTCTTGTAGACTGTGGCAGCAGACCTCTGGGTAAGTTGATGTTGCTTTTGGTTCTGGACCACGTTCTCCGACAATTAACTCACCTTCATTAATACAGATTATTTTGTTCTCAAGGATATATTTAAATGCTTCTGCTCTCGCAACAGGAGGAGAATATTTATGTGCAGCACTAGTTTTAAAGAACTCCGTTATTAATAAGGCTCGTTCTAAAGAAAGATAAGGGATTGCTTCACGACTTTGAGTATGTAGTTTTTTTATTCGTTCATTCATTTTTTCCCGAGGTCGATATAACAAGACTTATTTTTCTATATTTCTACAACTAAGCTAGTAATAATATGTTTTTCAATAAATTTGTTTTTATAATATAAGATAAGTATAATTATTTAGAACCCTGAACTTCTGAAGTTGAATAAGTAGGATGCCAATCCAGACTTTGATGTTCAAAATATTGCTTATATAATTGAGCATATTTTCCACCTTTAGCAAGCAAGGAAAAGTGATCCCCTTCTTCAATTATTTGTCCGTGATCCATCACTAATGTTCTATCAGCATTAATAACAGTAGATAACCTATGGGCGATTATGATAGAGGTACGATTGGATAATAAAACGTCAAGAGCCTCTTGAATTACAGCTTCTGTGTATGCATCTACACTTGAAGTCGCCTCATCAAGAATCAGAATTTTGGGATCTGTTAAGAGTGCTCGAGCAAAACTAATTAGTTGTCTTTGACCTGCTGAAACTCCCTTTCCTCTCTCACCTACTTGTGTCTGAAATCCTTCTGGTAAATATTCAATTAATTCTTCAGCGTGGACCGCAGTAGCAGCTTTCCACAAATCCTCTTCAGAAGCATCTTGCCTTCCATATCGAATGTTTTCCTCTATTGTCCCTGAAAACAGAAAAACCTCCTGGGGAACCATGCCTAGATTCTTTCTATATGATTCTAAAGTTATATCTCTAATATCTATTCCATCAATCTTAATTGAACCTCCTTGAAATTCATAATATCGAGCAAGTAGAGAAACCAATGATGTTTTACCTGAACCGGTATGTCCAACTATAGCAAGTTTCTCTCCTTTTTCTATTTTGAGATTCAAACCTTTGAAAACCCATTCATTACTGTTATAACTAAAATCAACATTTTCAAATTCAATTTCTCCTTTTATTTCTCCCACATTGATAGCATCAGGATTTTGGTTTACATTTGGCTTTGCATCAAGAATTTCAAGAATACGTTCATATGCAGCCATACCTGTACTGAATTGAGGGAAAAAGGTAGCGAGCACCATAATAGGACGGAAAAATGTTGGAAGATAAAGATAAAATATAAAAAGCCTTCCAAGACTTAACAATTCTCTAAAAACAAACTGACTTCCTATATACATAATGATAATAAATGTAAGAGTGGAGACAAATCCAAGGAGCCTTCTCCAAAGATGTGTCACAGCTGTTAATCTAAATCCCGATTTAAAATAATTTTTGTTAGTTACATCAAATTGCTCAGAAACCATTGATTCTTGTCCATAACTTTTACAAACATGGATACCTTCAACTAATTCGACCATTGATATATTAACATTATCTAGAGCCCTCCTATATTTTCTACTTACAGTTCTAGCTAGTTTCCTTAGAGAAAACATCATCAACAAGATGAGGGGAACTGTTGAGAGGGCAATAACAGCCAAAAAAGTGTTTAACCAGATAAGGATACCGAGAGTCAAACCACTTAGAAAAAGATTTCCAATTGTTTCTACTATTAAAAATGTTATATCTCCAAAATCAACGACATCGTTTGTAACTCTTGTATTTAATCCACCTGTTTGATGAGTATCAAAAAAACTCATATCCTGTTCTTGCAACTTATCAAAAATGTCCATTCGGAGTCTTTCCGCAAAAAAGGGAACAAACCTAGCTATCTCTTTATATTGCAAGTAAAACATCAACCATATTACTCCATATAATATAATATAAAGGATTGAAGCACCAAAAATTAGAAAATAATTTGATTCTATCTTAATAAACTCGTCTAAAATATATGAAAGTAAGAGCGGATTAAGAATATCTGCTCCTGCTGAAATTACAATGAAAAGTGCTATACGAATAACACTATTTTTAAAAGGAGTAATTCTTTTGATATATCGAGAAAATAACTCCCTATCAGAATAATTTCGCTTTTGATCTTCTTTCATCAATCCCGCATAGAGGCCCATTTTTACTCATCTCCCTCCTTTTTTAACTATCATATTTGATTGAGTGATATTCTTACCAAAGATTCGTCTATAGTCCTCTGAACTCTGTAACAATTCATTATGCTTACCTTCTGCCACAATTTTTCCGTGCTTGAGTAGAATTATCTTATCTGAAGTTCTTATTGTGTGTAGACGGTGAGTAATGATTATCGTGGTCCTGTTTCTTAGAATATTTTCCATAGCACGCCCTATTTTCTCTTCTGTTTCACTATCAACTGCGGAAACAGAATCATCAAAAATAAGAATTTTAGGGTCTGTCAAGAATGCTCGAGCTATTGCAATACGTTGTTTTTCTCCTCCAGAGAGCCTTATTCCTCTTTCACCAACAATAGATTCATATCCCTTAGGGCGTTCTTTAACAAATTCATCTACCTGAGCTAACTCTGCGGCTTTAAACATTTCTTCTTCCGTGGCATCAGGTTTACCGAATTTGATGTTTTCTTTTATAGTTCTTGGATAAAGATAGACTTCTTGTTCAATATAACCTATATGCTTTCTTAAGGATTTGAGAGGATAATTTTTTATATCTACCTCATCTAAAAAAATAGAACCTTCTTGTGGTTCATAAAGAGATAAAATTAACTTTGCTAAAGTTGATTTCCCGCATCCAGTTGGACCAACCAGAGCAACCCTTTGAAATGGTTCAATACTAAAGGTTATATTACTTAAGGTCGGTCGAGGATTTTCAATTTCATTCTCATGAGTAAATGTAACATTCTTGAATTCAATTTTCCCTTTAAAATTCTCTGGCCATTCTAAAGTTGTATCTATATCAGACTCGCTTTCTCCTTTAGAAAGTGAAGTGTACAATCGCGAAGCGGCAGCAAATCCATTCATCATATCATTGGTAGACCAATGAATCATTCTTGTAGGCTCAATTAGTGCTAGAAGAAGGATAATAATAGCGGCTAGTTTTCCCTCAGACAATGTGTCTTGAAGAACAAAAATACAACTTACAAATAACGTGCTTCCTATCAAAAGATAAATGATAAGTAGAGCATAATACCTAGCTTGTACGATATTTTGCCCAATCATATTATTCTTGTAATCAATTACAGATCGACCGAATTTTGTTCTTTCTAACCTTTCAGCATTAAAAGCTCTGACAACATTTGCACCACTTATAGAGTCTTGCAACACTATGGCTAAATTTGAATACTTTTTCATTCGATTAGTAACATAAGGAGAAAGTCTTTTTCGATAATTTAAAATAAAATAAAAATATAAAACTATGAAAGGTAAACTAAATAAAGCTAAGCGATAGTCCAAAACTTCAATTAATAAATATAAAGTTATGAATATTTGGATGAATGGATATATGAAAAAACTTCCGTGGGCAATCATCGTATTAATTACACGGACATCATTCGTTGCGAAAGCAAGTAAATCACCAGTTCGAACGTTATCATGAAAACTTAGAGTCTTTAATTGAATTGTATCAAAAAATTCCTGTCTCATATTTTGTTCGATTTTTAAACCAAGATAATGTCCAAGCATCATAACTCCATAGTCAGAAACGGCGTATAACAGTGATACAGAAAGCCCAATAACAAGTAATATCAATAAATTCCCCAAATCTCGAGTTATTAGCGCATTGTCAATGATACTTCCGATTATAATGGCTACTAAAGTGAGTGCTAGACTTACAATAAAAATTCCAATAATAACAAGTATTACTAAGTATTTTTGCCTATAGAGGTGTTTCAGAAGCCACTTTCTATAAGCTTTATTTCCTACTTTTTCTGACTTCAATGTCGTTTAATGAGTATAATCTTTTTTATATTAAGCAATAATTTAATCTAATAATAATACAAAGCTTTAGTATATTTTCAAAATTGGTGAAGAATTATTACGTTAGAAAAAGATATAGAAGAGATGTTGCTTGATGGTGGAGCAAAAAAAGTTGGTTTTGCAACACTTGATACCATGAAGTCAGATATACCAGGAACTGACATTACCTATCTACTTCCCGAGGCGCAATCTGCAGTAGGATTTTTCATACCTTTTGATAAAGATATGATCATGAAATATTTAGGAAAAGAAGAACCAAGTATTCGTGGAATTCATGAACAAGAAAATTTTGAGATTCATCGAATAATTTGGAAAGCATCTCAACGCGTTAAGCATTGGTTGATTGAACAAGGCTACAAAGCTATATCTGTGATTCCCAATAACCATTATCGAACTGACGTTCCAGGATGGCAAGTGTCTTTACCACCCGAACTTTCACTGAGGTATCTGGCTGTTCGATCTGGAATTGCATCATTTGGATGGTCCGGAAATGTCGGCACGAAAGAATATGGAACAGCCATTATTCTTGGAGGTTTAATTACGGATGCAAAACTTAAACCAACGGACAGGATACCCGAATCAGAAGGTTTTTGCGATAATTGTAAAATATGCACTAAAGTGTGTGCTTTTGGAATGTTCAGCGAAGATGAGGAAACATCCGTGACAATCGGGGGTGAAACATTTACTTACTCTAAAAGGAGACCTATCATGCGATGCGCTGTTACTTGTGGAGGAGCTAATGGATTGCATAAATCAGGTAAATTCTCTACTTGGTCACCAGGACGATATGAATACCCCAAAAACCAAATAGAACTTGGTCGTCTGTGTCAGATTGCCATGACAAGTCAGAGGAAACGACAACCTTACAAAGATAGTTCGATGGGATATCAAGCTGCTTCTTTTAATGGAAAATACAACACGCAGTTGACCTGCGGAAACTGCAATTACATTTGTGCTGGAAATGCAAAGGAAACTGCCCTAAGATATAAGACTCTAGTCAATTCAGGATGCGTTATTCAAAGAGAAGACGGCTCTCTTGAAGTGTATCCTCCGGAGAAAGCAAAAGAAGTGTTTGAGTCGATGCCTATCCGGCATCAAAAATTATATACTAATGATTACAAGAGCAAAATTCGAAAAACGCAACTTGAAAAGGTTCAAACCACGAATACATAGCATATAAACCATTTAAATTTCAAAATGGTGTTATAAAATTAGTGAAAAAATGAAGTCATGGCCTGAATTTGTTAAACAACTGATTTAAAGGTATAAATTATGGTCAGTAATAAGTTTGTATTAATATCTGCATATTTGGTGTTTTTATCTGGAATCCTTCATTTGGTTGTTACTATTTTATCCAGAGGATTAATAGAAATTGCTGCTACAACACTAATATTTGCAATTTTGTTCCTTTTATCAAGTTTAATTATGGTTATTAGAATAAGGAAAAACCAGCTTGATGCAACTAGAAGGATTGTTATATGGAATACAACCATTACTTTATTAAATTCTGTAACAATCTCGACTAATATAATCACAAGAACTCCAGAAAACAGAATTATTGTATATATTTTTCTGATTCTTATTGTTATCATCAGTCTAATCTGTTTTCTAACCTTTTTTATTAAAAAAACGGAACTTGATAAAATGGATGGCACTGAAAAACTCAGCTTTTTCTCTATTGCCGTGATAAAAGGATTAGGTGTTGGATTACTCTTCAATGTGTTAGCATGGGTTGGTTTGATTAATGATGTAAATCCCCTAATGATTGTATATATTCTCGTTTTTGGCACTTTAAACATGATTTATGGCGAATTGCTCTATAGAAGAAAAGAAGTTAGGAAAATTCAGATTAGAGCTTTGATTGTTTTAATTTTAGGATTAACGACAGAAACGATTTTATGCATTTTCTTTGTAAATGCAAAATCAATTGTTGACATCTTTCTCTATATCAAATCATCTTTATCCGATTATATTACATAAAAAATAAGTTTTAACTGGAGCAAATACTAAAAAAACAAAAAGAAAAATGAGATAATATGCTAAATAAAGAATGGCTTGTTAATAAGATAAATTCTTTTTTAAGAGAAGACAAAAGCAATAAAATGACTGGGGTTGATGGAATACTTTTTTGGGAACCCGATGTCATTGTTGGAATTTGTTCAGGGGATGATCCCATTTTTGAATATTATAAAAAAGTGGTTGGTCCTTTCCATTTAACACCCGCAGAAGCCTACTCTAAACATTTCTCAGTAGAAATAGATTCGCCTGAGAATCTTTCAGTAGTAGCTTATATACTCCCCACAAATAACATCACTAAAAAGGAAAATTATGATAATAGCCCTGAATGGCCAGGAGAAAGATGGAGCCATACAAGGCTTTATGGAGAACAATCAAATCAAAAACTACAGAAATATTTACTGATCGAAATCAAAAAAGAATTTGGAATAGATGGGGTAGCACCAATGACCGAAAAAGAGTTATTCAAGATTCATAGAGAACATCCAGATGCATATCAAGGAGTATGGGCATCAACTTGGTCTCATCGACATATGTGTTTCGCTGCGGGATTAGGGTCTTTTGGTCTATCCGATGGATTTATAAATGCAAGAGGAAAAGCAATGCGTTGTGGGAGCATTATTATTAACTATAAGTTACCCTCAGAGGGGAATGCTAGACCATCCGATCCCTATGAATATTGTATTAAATGTGGCCAATGTATTGACAGATGTCCCGTTGGAGCTATAACTTTAGAGAACGGGCATGATAAGCAGAAATGTTCGGTAAAAGTTACAGGTACAGTTTCTTATATCCAAAAACATTACAAAATTCCGATCTATTCCTGTGGACTCTGTCAAGTTGGGGTGTCTTGTTCAGATGGTATACCCTTGAAAAAATAAGATGGTGGAAAATTTGAGTGAAAAGATGAATGTTTTATTCATCATAACTGACCAACAACGTGCTGATCACTTAAGTTGTATGGGAAATCCTCTCTTAAAAACACCAAATATTGATAGTATCGCAAATGAGGGTGTAAAATTTACAAATTATTACTGTTCAACACCTATTTGTATGCCTAATAGAGCCAGTTTTTTCACTGGAGTATATCCAAGCGTTCATGGTACACGTTCTAACGGTATAAACTTAAACCCTAATTTACCATTACTATCGGGAGTGTTAAGAGAATCTGGATATTATACTTGTAACGTTGGAAAATTACATTTCAATTTTTATGCCAACCCAAACGACAGGAAAATTTCATCTTATGAAGAAATACCTAAAGGAATGAGTGGAAAATTGCCACCTTCCGCAATTCCCACTCCTTATTATGGTTTTGATGAAATTTATCTGACAAATGGACATGCTGACGTTATTTCTGGTCATTATTATGAATGGTTAAAAGATAAGGATAATAACAAAGCTGAATATCTAAGAAAAAATATTACTAATATCTTCAAATTATATTATGATACAATAATTCCCGAAAACCTCTATCCTACAACCTATATAGCGAATAAATCTATAAAATTTCTTGAACGATTCTCTGAGGGAAAATACGAAAAAAACAACTTCTTCCTTCATTGTTCTTTCCCCGATCCACATCATCCTGTTAGTCCTCCAGGAAAATATAAAGAAATGTACAACCCAGAAGATATTAAACTTCCACTAAACTTTACTGATGGTGAAAAGTTACTTAATCACCCTTTTCTTGGTGAACAACTAAAAGATAAGCGTTTTGTTCATCTTCTTCCTCAAAAAGTAAATGAAGAAACTGCTAAAATTTTTACAGCCCTTACTTATGGCTCAATTTCCATGATTGATGACTGCGTGGGAAGAATTCTTACAACTTTAGAGGAAACAGGTCTCTCCGAGAATACAATGGTAATTTTTACCAGTGATCATGGAGATTATTGTGGAGATCATGGGCTTATATTGAAAGGACCTGCACACTTTCGAAGTGTCATAAATATGCCATTAATCTGGAAGATTCCAGGATTAACTAATACTACTGCAACAGATTCTTTAGTATGTACTGTGGATTTACCAAAAACAATTTTGAACCTATTAGGTGTAATTGATAGACTACACCCAGAAGGAATGCAAGGATATGATATTACACCAATATTGAAAGAACCAACTAATAAAGTAAGAAACCAAGTTCTAATTGAGCATGATGAAGAAATTGCTCAAGATAAAGTCTTCCGCCTTCGAACCCTTGTCACTGAAGAATATCGCTTAACTATCTATGATGGATATGATGAGATTGGAGATTTATTTGATTATAAAAATGATCCAAACGAGGTTATTAATTTATGGGATTCTGATAAAGAGTTAAGAAATCAACTAACAGAGAAACTTTTGAGAGAAATTGTAAGCCTACGACCTCGCCTACCTAAAAGAAGCGCTTATAATTAAATAGGAAAACAAAATCTCTATCTTTATTTACTTTTTCGGTTTTCTTGATATATCTTTTGCATTAATTCTATAGGATCTTTATAAATGTGACTACGTTCAATACGATGGAGTTTTATTGCCTTAGTTGGACAAGTTACTGCACAGACTCCACATCCATAACATTTATCTCTTTTGACAGAGGATTTCTTATTTTCAATCGTAATTGCTTGAAACGGACATCTTTTTGAGCATAAGCCACATCCTTCACATAAATCTTGATTTACTTTTGAGATATAATTAGATTTAGCAGTGCAATTTTCATTCTTATCTTCAAAACGAGTCATACCTCTCAATATCGCACAACAGCAATCACAACAACAACAAATTACTTGGTGCATTGTACTTTCTATGTTTTCGGTCGTAAAAACTAAACCTAATTTCGCCAATTTGTCAATTGTCTTATGGGCTTCCTCACGAGATAATTCTCTTCCCTCTCCTCTTCTTAAAAAATATTTTCCAAACAGACCAACTTGAAAACATGATTCATTAACAGGATATCTGTCTTTACATTCCCTAATTTCTAAAATTTCCGTTCGATTCCTACAAGGGCAATCTGTTATTACAATTGGTCCCCTACAGTTTTCAATGATCCCATGTATTTCTTCAACATTTGAGATAAGAGATTGGTGATCTATTGATTTATTTATAGGAACAACTCTAGTAAGAGGGGTACCTTCATCCGAAGATTCATACCTTTTATAAAATTTTTCTTCGATAAAAAATTGCTGATATAACTCAGCACCTTTTTTCCCCATTCTTTCAAATGCTTTTGAATATTTGAATCCCATATTTAATAGATGGGGCATGGCTATAAAGTAAGAAAATCCTCCTATATCTTGAATTATTCCATCTTTAGTCATCTTTTCTAGGATTTTCTTAATGTCTTCCCGACCCTTACCCATTTTTTTTGAAATTACTCCAACTGATTGAGGTCTTACTGTTAAATATTGTGCAATTTCAGCTTCTTCAGGAGTGAATAATAATGAAATAAATTCTCTGAATGCTTTAGATATTTTACCATTCTTTATTGGAATATCACTGGGATATTCACGCATGTTTTGTAATATTTTTTCATATGGGTCTCCGACTTCTTCTTTTGCCATATATATTCTAAATTATTTACTAATAATAGTTTTTTTGATATCCAAATAGAATATTCTAACCTTGTATTAAGAGAGAATTTGCTATAAATTATTTTATTCTTTTCCTTATCTCTTCTCATTGTTTCTTTCTATACTTTCATTTTTTTCGCGAATTAAAATCTTTTATAAATAAAGCCTTAATTTAATGTTATAATACTCAGAGTGTTTCTACGTTTTCAAATTGAATACTTTATAAAGAAAACAGAATTAAGAAGAAAAGAGCATGTTAAATAAGGAATGGTTTCACAACAAAATAAATTCATTTTTAAGAGAAGACGAAAGCAATAAGATGTTAGGTGTTGATGGAATTTACATGTTCAAACCCGAAGCATTGGTAGGTTTTTGTTCTGGGAATGATTCTATTTTTAAACAATACAAAAGAGTAGTTGGGCCCTTCCATATGACCCCAATAGATGCCTATACTAAATATTGTAGCCTAAATAAAATTAAATTTGATACTGTAGAAAATCTTTCAGTCGTCGCTTTTATATTACCTATAAATGAGATAACTAAAAAACAAAATTTTGAGTATTCCGAAGAATGGCCTTCTGAACGCTGGGCTCATACTAGACTCTATGGAGTAAAGACAAATCAAAAACTACAAAAATTATTATTGAATGAAATAAAAATTGAGTTTGGTGTAGAAGGAATAGCACCAATGACAGAAACTGAGTTGTTTAAAGTCCATAGAAAGCATCCAGGGGCATATCAAGGAGTATGGGCATCAACTTGGTCCCACCGACATATGTGTTTCGCTGCTGGCTTAGGTTCGTTTGGTTTATCGGATGGATTTATTAACCAGAAAGGAAAAGCAATGCGGTGTGGTAGCATCATTATAGACTACAAATTGCCTTCAGATGCAAATAAGCGCCCATCTAATCCATATGAATACTGTACTGAATGTGGTGATTGCATAAAGAGATGTCCTGTTGGGGCAATTACTTTCAAGAATCGTCATGATAAACAGAAATGCTCAGAAAGATTAGTGGATACAATTCCCTATATAAAGAAACATTATAAAATACGGATCTATGCGTGCGGACTCTGTCAAGTTAATGTGTCATGTTCGAATGGCATACCGATGAAAAAGTAAGGTTTTGGATTGCAGGAGTAAAAATTTATCCGGTATGAGATTGCTATAAATTATTAAACATTGTATAACTAATTTTAAACACTAGTTATTTAGAAAAACTCATTTTTGGTGTAAACTAATTGAAATTGCAAAATAAATTAGGTGTGCCAATTCCTGCAAATAAACCATTGGTTGTTAGAACTATTAAGGAGGTTACAAAAGAACAACGCGAATATGCATTGAAAAAGACAGAATATAATATGTTTTCTTTTCCAGCAGATTTGCTTTTTGTTGATTTTTTATCAGATTCTGGGTCTGGAACTATGACTGATCTACAGTGGGCTGCCCTTTTTCATGGAGACGAATCATATGGTCGAAATAAAGGATATTATGTTCTGTTAGATGCTATTAGAGATACTTTCGAACGTGGGGACAATCCAAAAAAGGCAATAAATCTGATACTTTCTGGAGAAACGAATGTGAATAAATTAATGGATGAGCTTTATCTCACTACATTTGAAGGAGGGTTCGTTAATGGAGGGGTTCATCAGCTTATACGCCCAAATGCATTCATAGTTCCACAGGGTCGATGTGCTGAGCATTTACTTTTTTCTACTATTGCTCCTATTCTGAGAGATAATGATCCCAATCGAGAATATTGTATTCCTAGCAATGGACATTTCGATACAACAGAAGCTAATATCATGGCTAATGGGATAACTCCGATAAATCTCTTTTCAGCTAATTTATTTGAGGAGTTTCCTTATGATCAGATGGATAATAGAAACCCCTTTAAAGGTAACATGGATATTGAAGGCTTAGAGCGATTAATTCAAGAAAAAGGGGTAGATTCTGTTCCATTAATTTATATAACTATTACTAACAATACTGCCGCAGGACAGCCTGTTGCGATGAGTAATATAATAAAGGTTCACAAAATAGCCGAAAAATATAACATCCCGCTCTTTTTTGACGCATGCAGATTTGCTGAAAATGCTAATTTCATAAAAGAATTTGAAAAAGGATATAAAGATCAGTCTATACTGACTATCGTAAAAGAAATGTTTTCATACGTCGACGGATTCACTATAAGTTTTAAAAAAGATGGTCTGGCTAACATTGGAGGTGGTTTCTTTTTTAGAGATAAAGGCGTTTTCCATAAAAAATTCTCAATTAAAGAAGATATCGGTATTAAATTGAAAGAAAAACAAATTTTAACTTTTGGAAATGACAGCTATGGAGGGATGAGTGGTAGAGATATTATGGCGCTTGCTGCAGGTTTATATGAGGTTATACAAGAACCTTATTTAAACGAGCGAAAAGTTCAAGTGAGAGCTTTTGCCCGAAAACTTGCTCAAAAAAACGTTCCTGTTATACTCCCCGCTGGAGGGCATGCAATTTATATTAATATGGATCAATTTTTTGAAAGCTCAGACATAAAACTAAATGATTTTAGGGGCGTAGGGTTTACTATCGAATTAATCAGACATTACGGTATTAGAGCTGCTGAATTGGGACCCTTCGCTTTTGAGTGGGATAAAAAATCTCCTGAACAAAGAAAAGGAGTTTTAAACTTGGTACGATTTGCTGTACCGAGAAATGCCTATGGTCCCTCCCATATTGATTATGCTGTTGCAGCGATAACTGAGCTATATAATAATAGAGATAAGATCCCGAAAGTAAAAATATCACGTGGAGCTACATTGCGATTACGACATTTTCAAACAGGATTGCAGCCTATCTATAGATAATAGATGTATATAAATTTAATCCGATCTGATAAACTAATATAATCTGAGTTTTTATTCATAAAAGTTAATATATAAAATTTAATTTAATAAAATCTATAAATTAATATATAATATTTAAAGGAAAATAATAAAGATGTCTGGGATTTTAGATGGAATTTTAGTATTAGATTTTTCAGAATATATAGCCGGTCCCTATTGCGGGTTTCTGTTAGCAGATCTAGGCGCAGAAGTTATAAAAATCGAACCTCCTGACGGATCTGAAGAAAGACGATGGGGTAGATGGCAACGATATAAAGGCAATACAAGAATGGCCCTGACAGTAAACAGAGGCAAGAAAAGTCTTTGTCTCGATGTTAGAAAGGAAGAAGCAAAGAAGATCATCTACCGTATGGTTGAAAAGGCCGATATTGTAATTCAAAATTACACCCCTGGAGTCGCTAAAAGGCTTGGCATCGATTATGACACCCTATCAGCAATCAATAAGGGATTAATTTTCATCTCAAGCACCGCATTTGGTGAAATTGGACCTTACAAGACACGTAAAGGTTTTGATATTATCGCACATGCCGCTTCTGGTATGATGGCTAGCTATTCTGATGAAGACGGTAGACCGCGTGGACCTGGAGGAAGCCCATTTATAGATATCGGTACAGGTATGCTCAATGCTTTAAGTGCAGTATCAGCTCTATTTGTCAGAATGAAGACTGGAGAAGGTCAAAAAATAGAAACATCACTCTTTTGTACTGGAATGGCTCTGAGAGCTGCAGGTTTCGCAAAGATCGAAAGTCTGGATAAAGAAAAACATAAAGAGGAATTGGAACTTTTAAGTAATGCTTTTCGGCATGGAAAGTCTCATACTGAGATTATTGACGAATTAGCCTATTTGACACTCCGGTATGAAATGCCTAAATCAACCCGGATACTTGAAGTTCCTGATTGTAATCACAGACCCGCAGATAGATATTCGCTCCCATATTATCGGATTTATGAAACTGCAAACGGTTTTATGAGTATTGCCGCACTCACCACTCGGCAGAGAGAGGATATGTGTGAAGTTATAGGCATATACGAAAAGGGAGCTGGGGTTCCATTCAGCCAGATTAACGATGATGTTATATATAATAATCAATTGGCAATGAAAGATCAGTTTGAAAAACGTTTTCGAGAAAGAACAACCGAGGAATGGATCGAAGCGCTGGAAAAAGTTGGAGTGCCCTGTGGACCAGTAAATTACACTGCAAATCTTTTCTATGATCCCCAGGTCAAAGCATTAAACATGATCTGGGATCTTGAAAATAGTAAACTAGGTCCTTATCAAATGATAGGTCACCCAATCAAATTCACGAAAAATCCGGTAAAACCCGGAAAAGGTGCTCCATCTTTAGGGGAAGATTCTGTTTCTATCTTGGAACAATTTGGCTACAGTAATGATGAGATTGAGGAATATAAAAGACAGGCTGTTATAAAGTAGATAGATTGAATTTTCAACATATCTCTAAATATATTTTTCCATAAATAACTCCTAATTTAAAGAAAAAATTATAATAAAAAAACTTTAAATTTCCAACATTCGTAACTTCTGGGATATGTTTTTTCTTCTAAGAATTTTCATAAAATCATCTTTTCTCTGCTGAAGAAGAGTTAAAAAAGAATCTAATTTATCAAAGTTATTGAAAAAGTATTCTTTTCCTTCCACCATCATTTTAACTCCTTTTTTTTCGTTTAAAATGATAGCATAAATTCCACCAACTTCCGAATCATGTTTAATAAAAACTTTCTCTGAATTAGGATGCTTTTCATTTCCTTTTTTTGCCCAGAAGTTATTTTTTAATAGATATGATCTGTACATTGACATTTTTTCACACACAACCTCTTTTTTATTGTTAATATGATGAGTTATCGAGATATACGTTATATTATACTCAATAATAGCATCAATAGATAGCTCCATGTAATATAAAATAAAGTCCGATTATAACACCGTGTAATATGCATGGAACACAGTATCACACAGATATTACAAGACTCTAACCTTATATTCCACAAGAAATTAAGTTTCAGAAATGACTTATAAATCATAAAGTAAAAAGCTCAGAACCATTTACTAAAAATTTTTTACTTGGGGTTGGGTGGAAAAAATTTCAATTGGACAATTTCAAACTAAATAATAATAGATACGTAGATATCATGAGAGTTTTAATTATTTGTACATCAAATTACTCTTATTGTTATCAGATTCAAATGATAACTAAAGTACAAAAAAGTCTAAGAATATTAACAAAATTGATAAAAAAATATGTAATATTTAATATTTAGATGTATTTTAAGTTAGAAAATTTGTCATTTCATTCATTATAAAACACCATCTTTGGATGTTTGTATTATCATAACGGAAAATCCTTGTAACAATTGGATTGAAATATATTAATGCGTAAATATATAATGCAGTTGCAGGGGAGAAATTTGTATTTTTCAGCACGTAAGGGTTGAGGTGGTATAGGCTAAAATTGATATCGGAAGTAGAATTTTTTCATGGAATTCTTGAAGAGTTTCTGTGTTTAGATAATCAGCGTTATAAAAATGAAATATGGATGTCAAATTCAATAATTAAGTTAATGCTCATATCAGATAAATTTGAGGATCAAACAATGCTAGCAGAGGGCCTTAAAATTATTCTCAATTTATGCAGATTTAAAGAATGTGGAGAATTATTTGATTCATATGAATTAGAAAGCCACCCTATTAATGAGATAGCAGAAACAGAAAAAAATCTACTTAGATCAATTTTGAAAGCGGAATTTACTTGAATTGTTTTTCAAATTGCCAAATAGAATCTTGAATTGTATGAAGATTCTTTATTACTTTTCCAGAATTTTTTGATTTTATTTCAGCAGCATCAAACATAGCTTTACCTACTGCTAATGCTCTATGTTTTGTTTCTTCCTCGATTTTTACAATATCATCTTTTTTAATGGACGGATCAATCTTTGTAATCCCTGGTCTCATTACATCAGCACCATTAGCTACATAACGGACAGCTCCAAAATCTACTACAATAGTTTTTAACTCTACTCTATTGTTTAAAAGAAGGGTTAATACTGGGATATATCCATCCTTAGATTTCCAAAGTTTTAGCTCATTGTTAACTGCATATAAGACATCTCCAGATTCAGTTTGTATAAGCTCTACATCACTTTTTTTAGGGAAAATTTGATTAATGAATTCATGGTCGTATTGGGTTAAGATTTCATTTTTAAGAATATTTAGCTCGGATTTTCGAATAAAATGCCTTTGTTTTATTTTCATTTTTCAAATTACTTAGGCTTTTCTTAAATAAAAATCTTTTAATTAATTTTCATTAAGTTATAAGATTAATTAAAAAATTATTGGATTAACTTTTATGAGTAAAGTTTATAATTCTGCAGTTGTGATAATACCCCCAGAAGAAAACTGGGCACCTATACAAAAAATCCGTAAAAATTATGACCGGAATCTTCATAGATGGATGCCTCATATAACTTTACTTTACCCATTTCGCCCTATAACAGAATATCCAGCTCTTGAAAAGTCATTTTCTAAAATCTGTAAAAATTTCGAACCATTTGAATTATTTTTAAGAAATTTTAAATATTTCAGTCATGGACATCAAAATAATACTCTATGGTTAGATCCCGAACCAAACGATTCAATAGTTAATTTACAAGCAGAAATTCTAAAAATTGTGCCTGATTGTGATGATGTAAATAAATATAAGAACGGATTTCAACCCCATTTAAGCGTTGGTCAAATTAAAGGGAAGTATAAATTGCGGGAGATAATTAACAATTTACAGAAGAATTGGAAAACTATCAAATTTATTATCGACAAAATTTACTTTATCTCTCGAGAAAATATTAAAACTTCAAAATTTGAAATCTCTAAACAAATTCAATTTAAAAAGGAATAATTAACATTTTTATATCCGAATTTCATTAATTAATTAATTAAAAACCGAAAAAAATCAATTGGAAAATTTTGCATTATGAACGATAAGAATAATTCTCACGAGGATTTAGTGTTTCATGAACGCTCTGAGATGATTTACAAAATAATTGTAATTGGGGACCCTGCAGTTGGCAAAACTAGCCTTCTAACTAATTTTTGTGGAGATAAATTTCAGTATGAGTACGTTCCGACCGTTGGAGTGAATATCACGAAAGAAAAACTCACTGTAAAGAACGACATGGGAAAGGATACAGATGTGAGCTTAATGGTTTGGGATGTGGCTGGGCAACCACAATTTTATATGCTTCATCGACCATACTTTAATGGCGCTGATGGGATGATACTGGTATACGATGTCACTCGGTCGAGTTCATTTTCGAACATAAATAATTGGTATTCAACGGCTGTGAAATATGGACTTTCAGGGATTCCCCGAATCCTAATAGGTAATAAAATAGATTTGAAAGAGGAAAAAAAAATTATATTGCCTATGGCAGAACATTTATCACAGAAACTAAATGCTCCTTTTTTCGAAACTTCAGCATTAACAGGTGAGAATGTTTCTGAAATTTTCCACAAAATAGGTGAACTTACACTTCTTTCAAAACTTCAAGAATAGATAATTTTTTTTTAAATCTAAGTTTATCCCTTAACAGTTAATTTATTTATCCAAAAAGTAATCTTTTCCTTTAGATCTTCTTTTATTTCTTCAGAAAGAGACTCTAAGCCATTTATTTTATTATTAAACTGCCCTATTTCATAAAGAATTCTATGACCTCCAGTAAAAACGAATATTTCTTCTTTTATATCCTTTAGAATATTCATTACTTTATGTGCATCATTTTTTTCTTCCAAATAATTCACTAAGTTTTTGAATTCATCTATTATTGATTGTTTTCTGTCTGTTGCAGAGGTATCTCGCTCGATAGTCTCAGTTTCAACTTCTTTTGTATGAAATGAAATATCTGAACGTTGGATTAGGGTTCTAATTAGATCAAGCTCAGCTTCCAGAATTTTTTGATTTTCAATAACATTAGTTAGTTGAGGAAGTAACGCTTTTACATCGATTGTCGCTTTGCTTAATTCATCAACTTTATCTGTGAGTGTATTAATCTTTAAATTAGTTTGTCCCATTTTTGTTATGATATCAAGCCCAAATTTCTCGAGGATTGATGCGAATTTTTCAATTTTTTCATCCGCTTCTTTAATGAAGTGTAGAATATTATCTTTGCTTTCAGCGGGGTCCATCAAATTTCCACTTTAAATCTGAATTATTGAAAGTTATCTATAAATTAAAAATGAGAACGATTACAAAATTTATTTTTTATTGAAATTTATTATTTAATTAATAATTATAATGCTTTTATAAAAAACTTCTTAAGTAGAAAAGTTGATTCAGTACGTAAATATTCTTACTAAAGACGGGAAATCATTGTTATTCAGGAATTACGGAACTTCAGAAGTAGATCGAGATTTATTAGCAGGATTCTTAAGTGCATTTTCAGGATTTATGAAGGAAATTAGCCAAAGTGATATTAAAAGCACACAAACAGAAGATTTCAAATATTTTTATACCATCATAGACACAATTATTATTGTAGTTTGTACAGATCTCGAGGATGAAGATGCGACTGTTAATTCAAAAATTTTAAGTGTTAGAACTAGGTTCATAGATAAATATGGGAAAATGCTTGAGAATGGGAGTTGGGCAGGAAATCGAACAATTTTTTACGAATTTGAAAAAGAGTTAGATAATCTTATTTTAGGGGCAATTAAAATTTCTATTCTAGGTTTTGGGGGTGTAGGAAAAACCACATTAACAAGATTAATATGTGGGCAAGATGTCGACCTTGAATATGTGCCTACAATAACAGCTGATATAGCATCTTATGAAGGAGATGAATTCGAAAGATCTATTACTCTATGGGATTTTGCTGGGCAAGGTCAATTTCGTTCTTTATGGAAGAGTTTACTTGCGGGTACAGATATGGTTTTACTTGTAACTGATTCCACTTTTGAGAATATAAATCCAACAAAAGATATTATTCATGATCTACTTGATAAATTCTATCCAGATAAATTGGTAATAGGTATTGCTAATAAGCAAGACCTACCTAATAGACTTACACCTGAATTTTGTGAAAGGATCTTATCTAGTGAAAACCGTATTATTAAGACCCATGGAATGATTGCTATTGAACCAATGTATCGGGAAAAGATATTGGCAATATTAAAAGAAGCCATAAATGAAATATCAACCATTACTGATTAATTATGTTTTAATATTCTGTTTTGAAATAATAATAGTTTTAAGACTTTCAATCCTATTTACAATCATCTTAGTTAATATTGGTGATCTAACTGATTGAACTTAATATAGAAGATATCAAATTAGAGGATTCAGAACAAGGAGTTAAAATTCTCAAATTACCTGAGTTAACAGAACGAGAAAAAAACATCATAGATCCTATTGTAGCGCCCACATCAGGATTAAGGATCCAAATATGTGATATTATTGAAGAAAATAAAAAATACTTTCTCCCTAATCGTAGACTTTTTCTTTTCTTAAGAGTGTTTAAAGCAATTAGTCAACATTATATAGAATTAAAAGGCAATCAAAATCTAAAAATATTAATCGTAACTGATAATCGTCCGACCAAGAGCTTACTATTGACATATTGTTCACAAATTTTTGCATATGATGGATATCAAATTTATCATCAACAGGATACTCCAAATGAATCCAAAGTTTCTTCTCCATATGGTGCTGCTTCAGTAGTATTATATGAGGATATTAAATTAATAATCGTTCTTACCGCTAGTCATAATGATTTATCCTGGAATGGGATTAAATTCTATATTGAATATCCTATGCCTATGTCAGGGAAAATATTTAAAGATATCTCTAACAAAGCGTTAAATTACCATGAAATATTTCTAAAAACAAATTATAAAATTAACCAGATTGATGCAATCAAAAAAAACAATGATTATGTGAAAGAATTATTATCCAAGGTATTAGAAATAAGGAGTATTAAGGAAAAAAATATCGTAATTTGGCCATATTTAGGCAAAGCTCGTGGGATTGTTGAATTATTTAAGAATTATGGAGCCAATGTTATATTAATCGAGGAAGAAATTAATCCCCCTAATCCTATAAAAGTAATTCATGAAGAAAAGTTGAAGAGTGTAATGGAACAAAATGATTCTAATATTGCCTTATTACTTGATGCTGACAGAGATAGGATTGCTTTGTATGTGAATCAAAAAGGAGAATACTTTACTTATATCCCAAATGAAATATATTCAGCAATGCACAATATTCTAGCTAAAGAATTCGGTAAAAAAATTATAAATGTTAGAACGATTCCAAGTGATTTACGGGGAGATCATACAAGTTTTTTAAACATTTTAACTGGAGTTGGTTATAAACACTTAGGAGTAATTATGTATTTTCTATTTGGAGTAGACGTTGAGCAATCAAAAGTAGATACAGCTATTCTTTATTTTGAAGATCAGAATAAAAACTTAATCAAAATAAATAATCCAACTCCTTTAAAGCAGCATATTTTAGAAAGAATGGATTTAAAAAACACTCCTACTGATTCATTTTTAGTGGTGTATTGGGAAGAATCTGGGGGTCATACATTAAACATTTTGAATGTTTCCAAAAATCCAGAAACAGGGGATTTTGAATTCTCAACAGATCTACCAATAATAGCTGATAAATATCCTGTTCCTGCATTGGTCTTAATTACAGAACTTGTCAGTCGTGGATTTATCATTTCAGAATCAATTGATTGGGCAATTAAAGGGATAAACCTAACTATTCCTGCAATTGATGAGGAAAAAGTTAAAATTATGAAGAATTTTAAGGAATATGATGGAAAGACAATTGTAATTGGAGAAAAAAATTATCAAATTCATGCGTTATCTGATAATAACAATATGATCGACATTTACCAGTTAAAGAGTAAAGACTCTACACTCTATTTTAGACCTAGTGGTACTGGCCCAGATGTTAGATTTTATATTTTTGGTAAAAGAGAAACACATCTAGAAGAAATACATAAAGTGATGGATTATATTAAAACTAATTTCATATAGATTCTGTTGGTGCTATACATAACTTTCCATTTCTTATAGATTGTTATACTTTCACCAGAAAAATTTATTCTATAATATTTTATCCAATAAAAATCTAAGATTTTGAAGTGTACAATAAGTTTAAATAACATATAGAATATATCTTAATTGGACATGTAACTATTTGACATATTTTAAGAATATAAAGTCCATTAAAAATGAGTATTGAGAAAAAACAAGAAGAAACAAAATTTGTTGAAACTATTGAGCAATCAATGAAAAGTGGTTATGTTAGTATGCTAATTTTATTAGCTCTTGAAAAAGAACCTGCTAATGGTTATAAACTAATGAAAATGATTTCTGAAGATACCTTTGGTGAATGGCGACCAACAAATTCAACGATATATCCATACCTTTCTAATCTTACAAAAAGAGGATTAATTCAATACAAAACTAAGAAACGAGGTAAAAGAGAAAGCAAAGAATATTCTCTAACAATTAGAGGTGCTAGAATCTTAAAAAAGTTAGTCAAAAAACAACAGGACATAAGTTTGTCATTGTTAAGTTTGGCTTCAACTGTTTTAGATATTGATAGTCTTCCTAATTATCTAATTGAATTTTTTAGTCAAACCTATCCTGAGCAGATATTAATGGGTAAAACTATTGAAGAAAAGATTGAAATTCTCAATAGACGGATTGAAATATTTAACTTAGTTTTACATATTATCAGAAAGAATAAAGTAGAAATGGAAAAAGAGTTAGATAAACTCAAAAATAATTAGGTCAGAAGTAGTCTTAACTAAACTCAAGATTTTAATATATGTTCAATTTTATATAATATTCTGATATGTCGAAATTCGACATATTTAAATATTATAATAAATGATATTATATTATCAGATAATTTGATTTAAGGTATAGAAATATATTTTAAAAAATATTTAAATGAACATATTTGATAAAAATTTTAAAAAAATAGGAGATGAGGATTAACTCCTCATAGTCTTAAATGGAAATTTAATGAAAAACAAAAAAGAGTAAATGAGAACATGGGTGTAATACTAAAACTCGCGTTTCGTAATATGAAAAGACGTAAAGTTCGTTATATTTTGACAACAGTTACCCTTATCATCAGTGTTGCTTTGTTTGGAGGAGTTATGATTGTTTCTGACTCATTTCATAAAATGATGCTAGACACTATTGATGAACAAATGGGTACAGCGGATATTCTCGTTAGATCTGCCAATAATACTGATGGTTGGTTTGATCCTGATGAAATTAACAGCGAAATTGAAGAAATAAAACATGTTGAATCAATAGCATATAGAATTACTGCTTTTAATGTTCACGTTAGCGCAACTGATAGTGGAAACGAAGTAGATAATAGTACTAGAACTGGGATAAATGGTATTAATCATTTAGATCCAGATGAAAGGAAATTAGGGGCAGATCCATATATATTAGATTCAATTAGTAGTGGAAAAACTATTGAAGAACTTCTTGAATATGTTGATCCTGTTAATAATGGTAGTGTTTTGGTTATTTCAGAGTCTTTAAAAATTAAATTAGGAAAAGATTTCGAAGCAGGTGATAGTGTTTGGATTTTACCTGTAAATGGATCGGAACTTGGATATAATCCTTTGGATACAGGAACATGGCTCGAATATACCGTCGTTGCAATTGTAAGGGATGTTGGTGAAGCTCGTGATTTTGATCCAGAAAACCCATCAGAGTCTTCAATGTTTGCGGAAGGACCAGGAATCTTTGCAAATATTGATAATACACATAAACTTGTAGATGGCACAGAAAACCATACTGGTGAATTTAATCTATGTGTCGTAGGTGTTGATGATATATACCGCGTTTCTTCTGTGGTTGCAAACATTGAGACCAGTTTGGAAGCTCTTAATGATGAAAGAGATTGGAGGGTTAATGATTTAAAATCTGACAGTTTAGATATGATAGAAACTACAATGAGCACGCTGCGTACTATGTTTTTGATGTTTGGAATCATCGCTCTAGTACTTTCAATTATCTTAATGATGAACATCTTTAATATTATTAAAAAGGAACAAGAATATGAAACTGGAATGTTCCAAGCAATAGGAGCATCTAAATCTGAGACCTTTAAGTTGTTCTTAACCCAAGGTGTCGTAATGGGTGTAATTGGAACATCAATAGGGACAATTTTTTCCTACTTAATCTCGTATATTATCTTCTCTGTAACTTTGCAGGCTCTTCAAACTATTGCTTCTCAAATAGGAGGATTTTCAATTTCAGATTTTACAATTGTTGTATATCCAACAACTCTGACAATTACATTTGTAATAGGGCTAATTTCTTGTATCATCGCTTCGATTTATCCTAGCTGGAAAGCAAGTCGCAAACCAATTATTGAATGTTTAAATCCCCTTGAAGAAAAGTCTAAAAGGGAGAAAAGACATTATTGGAGAAGGTTAATCTTCTTCATTTTTGGAGGATTACTCCTTCTCTATGGATTATGGCTTACATTTTCCGGTTCTGAAGCTACAACTGATTTTCAGCCGACTCCAGGGCCTCCCGAAGGAATGGTTATATCTATGTTTGCCCCGTTATTGGTCTTGTTTGGGATCATTTGGTTATTAGCACTTAGTATTAAACCACTTAATAAAGCCTTTGTGGTATTGTTTATACCCTATCTTCGAAAAACGAGATTATTAACTGAAAAGAACATATTAAGACATCGAAGGAGGACTACCCTTACCTTCACTATGATAGCAGTAACAACAAGTTTTCTTATTGGGATGAGTGTCATGATGGATTCTATGAGATCAGGTGTAAATACTACGGTTAATAACTTTATGGGAGCAGATATTCGAGTGCTCACTTTTAATACACCTAGATCTTTTGAAGATGGACTTATAAACCAATCCGGAGTAGAGGATGTGATGGGTGTAAGTCATCAAAATGCACAAATTCAAATAGGGAGCGATTGGGTTGGGCATAGTTTACTTGATAATGTCTATAACGAAACTATTATCATTAATGTATTAAATACCGAAAAAGTTAAAGAACATATGACTAAAACCGTAATAATATCCCCTTCAGGAATGTCCCTTAGCGAAATGATGGACGAAATTGAAATTGGAAACAATATCATAATCGATGAAGAATTTGCTGATGATCACAATGTCAAAGTAGGTGAAAACATTTCTGTCAAATATTCTCTTGGTACAACATATGCAAATCTTACAGCATTACTTAATGGAGATGATTATAATGCACATGAAGATACTATTATAGTAAATATGAGTGTTATAGCAATAGTCAGAAGTATTGAAGGATTTTCGACAATAGACATTATGGGATTTCTAAGTGAAGGAAAAACATATAATATGTTTATTTCTTGGGAAACTTATGTCCAAATCGCAGTTAAAAACTTACCTGGTGGGGGAACTGATATGGTCTTCAGGCAACTCAGTCAAACGGGTGATCCTTTAATTGATATGGCTCAACCAAATTGGTTTAATTTTTCTACTGTTGAGACAATTCTTAATGGTATTAGCGGAATTGAATATTATACAACAAGAATGGACTATTATACACCTACAGCTGTTAACGGGTCAATAATAGACTTCGTAAGTTCAGTTACTGGTATTCATACCAATTCAAGTGGAATATTAAAATCTGATTCATTTTTCGGGAATAATAGTCTTATAAGCCAAAAGGTTGGATATATTGGAGACACAATGGAAGAACTTTTAAATATACCAAAAAACGTATGTGTTGTTGATGAAATGTTTATAATGCTTAATCCCTCAATAGGAATTGGTGATAATATATCAATTTTTCCACAACAATTCACATTAGATACTATTTATGCTAATGGTATTTCAACAACAGCGAATCCTTTTAATTTTACATCACAATCAGGCAGTACAGCGGATTTAACTATTTCAGATGATGTTTATTTATCATATGTGAGTGACCGGGAATGGCTTGGGATTAATTTCACAACAAGTATAATGATTCCTTATTTATATAGAGCTATTAACGTTACAATAGAAACATCTGTAAATTCATCTGTAGATTGCCTTGAATTAGAAGCGCTTAATATTTTCACTAACACATTTGATACACTAGGCTCCATTAATAACATCGTAGAGACTAATAATACTTTTTCTTTTGATTTAAATCACCATTATTTTGATTCGATGAATATGCTTAAATTAAGAATAGTTGGTTATAATTCTACATATGTTAATAATTATAATTTAACTATAGATAGTCTTAGATTTGGAGTAGCTAAATCTGTACATTCGCCAATCAGTTCCTCAGAATGGCCAAAATTTGAAATAATTGGAATCATAGAAGCACCAACATTATATAATACAGAAAGATACAGTTGGTTTGCAGGTTTTGAAACAGGTTATGATATTAATGGAAATTCAATATATATAAGTTATGAGAATGCGAGAAATATTATATACGCTGATTATAGGGGATCCAATTATTCTAATGACTTGGTAACTTCAGTGTTAGTTCACAGCGATTACCCAGAAAATATTTCGACTTATAAAAACTTATTATCACAAAATCTATTTATTATGGGAGGTGGATACTGGTCAATAATAGATCTCAAAACTTTCACTCTTGAAATTAGAACTAATGTTTATGACTGGTTTGCTTGGGCGAAAGCAGGAGTACATGACGAAGTTGCCTTAGAGGAAATAATTGCCTATATAGAAGATAGAGGTTATCTTATAATTTTTGCTTTTACAAGATCTTTTGCGAGTACTATATTCAGAACTATGATTAATTTAATTACCTTCATTACAAATGGATTACTTGTCTTATCTATAGTAATAGCAATGATTGGGTTAACACTTCATAGCCTTCTTACAACTATGGCACGCAGAAGAGAAATAGGGATGCTTAGGTCGATAGGATTAAATAGAAAAGGGATTATCCGCTCAATATCTGGAGAAACATTAATCTTAGCGCTTTTAGGTGCCATTATTGGCATATTCGCTGGTTTAATCCAAGGTACTTTAATGGTGGAAACAATGCCTGCGGGTGGGTTCCTCACAGTTACTTGGACTGTTCCATGGTTAACTATTGGTATTTTAATATCAACTGTTTTAATCACTGTAATTCTGAGCTCACGATATCCTGCAAAATGGGCAGCTAATCTAAATATAATAGATGCAGTAAGAACAAGATAAATTTTTAATTTATTAAATAAAAAATGGTGTAAAAATGTCAATTGAAAAGAAAAAAATAAGGATGAATAAACAACGAAGAGCAACGGCAAAAGCAGTTGAAGTCGATCCTAATATTGTTCTTACTGTAAAAGATCTTGTCAAAACCTACACCGTAGGTAATTCAACAATTACAGCTCTAAATAAAGTTAATCTGACAGTTAGAAAAGGTGAATTCATTGCGATTGTAGGACCATCTGGTTCAGGAAAAACAACTTTAATCAATTGCTTGGGTGCTCTTGATTTCCCAGATTCAGGTGAAATTATTTATAATGTTGATGCTAAAGGAATGGGGCTTGATATAATGCATATGACTAATAAACAGCATAAAAAAATGAGGTTGAGAAAAATTGGTTTAATTTTCCAATTCTATAATCTTTTTCCTATTCTTACAGCTTTCGAGAATGTAGAGTTACCAATGGTAATTGATAAAAAGAATCCTAAGTTGAGAGAAGAAAAAGTTAAAAGTCTTTTAAAAAGAATTGGTTTAGTGGATAGAATGGAACATCTACCAACACAGATGTCGGGTGGAGAACAACAAAGAGTTACGGTAGCTAGAGCTTTAGTCAATGATCCACTTATCATTCTTGCCGATGAACCAACAGGTGAGCTCGACACGGAAACAACCACCAACATAATGAAGATTTTTCTTGATTTAAAGAACACTGGAGAGTCAATTTTAATGGTTACCCATAATGTACGAATAGCAGAAGTAGCAGATAGGATTATTACTCTTACTGATGGAGAATTTACAGGAGAAAAAAAAGGTGGAAAATCAATTGAAGATATATATAAATAACAAATTTGAGGCATAGGAGATGAGAAAAATAAAAAAGAGTAAAAAACAGGACTCAATACTTCAAGATCTAAAAGGTTATGAATTAGATCCTGAAGCAATGATCCAAACATTTGATCTGACAAAAATCTATAATATAACTGAGGGTATTGAAATCAGAGCTCTAAATGGTGTCAGCATAAACATTAAGAAGGGGGAATTCGTGTCTGTTATGGGTCCATCAGGTTCTGGAAAAACCACACTTCTAAATATGATTGGAGCTCTCGATAATCCTAGTAGTGGTGCCGTTTACATCAATAGAACAAATATAGCTCATATGAATGAGGAACTACGTACAAATTTAAGATTAAAAGAAATTGGCTTCATTTTTCAATTTTATAATCTAGTACCGGTTCTTTCAGCATTTGAAAATGTGGAGCTTCCAATGATATTTGCAGCTAGAACCAAGCAAGAAATAAACAAAAATGTCAACAAATTTCTTGATCTGGTTGGTTTAAGCAAAAAGAAAGATCATCTACCTTCTGAACTTTCAGGTGGAGAACAACAAAGAGTTGCTATCGCTCGTGCGTTGAGTAATGAACCTTCCATCTTAATTGCTGATGAACCAACGGGCGAACTCGATACAAAAATGGGATTGGAGATAGTTAAATTGCTGCGAGAACTTAATTTAGAACTTAATCAAACGATTTTAATGGTAACACACGACCCTATGGTTGGTGCTCTTGCCGAAAGAATGCTAAAAATGCGAGATGGCAAAATTATTGAAACAGTAATTACTAATAATTAAATTCATTTTTTTATCTTTTTATTTTTTAAAAATTAAACTCTAAGGAATATTTAGTTCGTATATAGGAAATTGTTCCCACTAATTCTAAATTCATATTAAAACTTTATTTTAGATAAAAAATATAACCTAATTAATGTTATATCTTTCAAATTCAATAATTAGATAAGAATATTTGGCGAAAATATGTTTCAAGAAAAAATTATTAATGATGAAATTCTTGAGAAAATGTCATTGGAAAATGTCTTCAAAATTTTCAATGACAATGTTTATCCTATGTTAAATAAAGAAGAACGAGAGTATTGCGATGGGCTTCAAGAGTTTTGTATTGAATTAAATCCTAGAATCGATCGTTCTAAAGATGTATACGGTTTATTACCGGAACTTGGAAAATATGGTTATATACAGCGTATTAATCCTTGGAAAGACTTTAAACCTTTTGGAATGAAAAAGGAAATATTATTAGGCGCCCATATTTCAATGCTAGATCCACAATTAGAATTAGCACGGGTAGCAAGTGGAATTTTATGCGGGAATCCTACGTTTCATTATTATGAACATGGAGGGGGATCTGACTTACCACTTAAAGTCCAGGATGAATTATTATCGGGGCAAAAAATTGGTTGTATTGGTATTACTGAACCTGAGAGAGGTTCAGATGCAGTAAATATGACAACTACATGCACAAAAACAGATGATGGCGTAATTTATAATGGTGAAAAAGTCTATACAACCAATGGACCTAAAGCAGATTATTTCTGTTGTTATGGAGTTTATGATGAACAAAATCCAAGAGACACAATGGTACAAGCTATTATTGCTCGGGAATTTGGTGTGAAAACTGAGCGTTTGAAAATCAATTCTGTACCACGAGTTCATATTGCACACACTATATTAGATGATGTTAAAGTTCCTAAAGATTATATCCTCGCGGATGATGGATTAGGATATAAAAGACTTTTTGAAGGATTAGTACCTGAGAGACTTTCAATAATGGGAAGCGGAGTTGGTATTTGTTGGGCTGGTGTAATTTATGGTATTATTTATACCAATTTAAGAAAACAATTCGGTAAACCTGTAGTCAGATATCAGGGTGTAGGGTATGGTTTAGCAGATTTATTAACAAAATCTAATGCCGCAACTGCATTAGCTCTCCAAGCGGCAACTGTGTACGATGATAAAATCTTATTTGCTGAGGAACCTTCGAAAGAAGCAGGAAAATGGGTGGCTGCTATTTCATCACAAGGTAAATATTATGTTGCAAAATTAACTCATGAAATCTGCTATGAGATTCAGCAGCACATGGGAGGTGTTAGTGTAACTGATAATACTCCAGTTGATGAGTTATGTGATGTAAGTAAAATCGAAGAAGTTATCGGAGGAGCAAGAAATATACAGCTTCTTTTAATACAAGGACAAATACAACGGTATATTGGATTGCTATAATCT
Organism: Candidatus Hodarchaeota archaeon; assembly: GCA_048886685.1. Classification (GTDB taxonomy): domain Archaea; phylum Asgardarchaeota; class Lokiarchaeia; order Sigyniarchaeales; family SOKP01; genus Loki-b32. Next base: position 16,470 of record JBHLKM010000021.1, on the reverse strand, counting down.
TTTTTTTTTATTTTCTTATTATTCATTCAGTGATCTCAATTTTTTGCTTATTTCCCACTTAATATTTCTTTTGCTGGAAAAACTAAACCTAAAGCAAGAAGTGTAGCTCCAACTACGAATGTAATCATAGTTCCACCTAGATATCCAATAAAGATTTTATACATTATAAAAGTTCCCCAAGTCATAGAACCACTTATTAGAAGTGCAAACCATGACCATTTTTCAGCTTTTCGATAACTTCTCTGAGTAATAAAAATAACTAAAACACCATTCGCTAACAATATAAATCCAATCAATTTTTTCGTAATAATATAAATTTCAGCAAATTTCCGACTAATATCTAAATAATCTGCATAGTTTTGACCTGTATACCATTTAAAATCACTCACAAACATTATCTCAGTTAGAAATATCCATAACACAGACATTATTAAGATAAAGAATCCCATAAATAACATGAAAAATGACCCAAGTTCCAATTTTGACCTTCGCATTTTTTTCACTTGCATTTACTTTTTCTAATTTTATTCTATTAATTTAATATAAAAAAATTTCTCTCAATTTTTTTGTATTCCTATTTTATTTAACCTAAAGTAAGACTAATAATTGATGTAATAATTGATTTTAAGCCAACTCCTAAAAGAAAATAAAATATAATAATCTGAAATTTCTTCACCGGTATTTTTGGGGTTATCTGTTGACCAACTTTAGTTCCAAGAAATATTATAGGGAATGCTAAAAAAAATAAAAGTAATAAATCATATGGAAATATTTCATCTTCAATAAAATAAATAGGGATTCTTGAAATGGAAAGCATAGTTCCAATAGCTGCGAAATTTTCGATAAACTGTTCCCGATAATGACCAGTTTTTTCCAACAATGCCACATTAAGTGGTCCTGCTGCACTAATTAAACCTGTTAACAAACCATAAGAAAAACCTCCAAAAATAATGAATGGTGAAGATGAACTTATCTTATCATCTATCTTGACGTCTAAGATATCACTAGAGTTATTGAATTTTGCATTCGAGCGGTTTTTAATATATTGTGAAAGTTTTAGAGATGAATAAATTAAAACAAATATCCCAAAGGTTAATTCAATCCATTCTAGTTTAATATTTATTACTAAATACGTTGCTAAAATTGTAGCAGGAATTCCTAATGATAAGAATCGATAAAAATATGCTTTATCTAAATATTCCCGATATTTAATAAAATTAAGTAAAGCTGGAAGAGTACCCCACAGATTGATTAATATAACTGCATTTCTTATTCCAATGATTGGTGTTATAATAGGAATTAGTACTAATGCATCCCCAAAACCAATAATACCATAAACCATACTCGAGAAAAAAATTGCGATTAATGAGAGATAAATGATCATATTATAATTTTTCAATATTTTCTTTATGTAAAACCTTTTAGATTGAGTTTTTCTTTACAAATTAGTCAGAAAAATAAAAAGGCTTATACTTTAACAATGATCAATATATTTCATTAATTCTTTTTTGAGGATCTTTTTTCTTTTTTCCAAAAAGAATTTTTTGGTTTTTTTCTATAAATTTCCAACCAAAACCCGTTAATTCCTCAAGTGGACCTTGAATACCTTTCGGATTTCCCGTTTTCGTATATAAGATTTCAGTATGTTTTATAGCTTTAAATACTTGATAAGGCGTTTTATACTTATCTATCAATGTCTTAGCTTTTTTTGGACCGATATCAACCAAACCTTCAATAATAAAAGATCTTCTTTCTTTTTTGGCCATCTCTTTAGGTGCTTTTCGTGATAATAATGGCATATTGTCTTTAACTTGTTCACGGTATGCAATTCTCTCAACAACGATTACTGTATCTTCTAAATTTCTAGTGGGAATTACAGAAATCCCTAACTTGTAAGAAATGTATGAAAGAGCACCATATATTGAAGAGATATTCATACCAGTATTTTCAAAAACCTCATCATTCAAACCTTCTAAAATTAAAATGGGGTATCGATACGTTTCTCTAAGACGTAATAATTGTTCAAATAACCTATTATCCATTATTGAAGAAACAAAATCGAAACCTTCCTTTCTTTCTATTGCTACTTCACTAGAAATAACAATATCAGCAATATCTAATTGTTTTGATTCATAAACGATTTTATCCTTTTTTTTATCCAAAAGAGCTTTTAATTTATTTTCTCTATGATCTACAATTATATGAACTTGTTCAATTTGGTTCATGGTGCTATTTAAAATTAAACTAGTTAGATATTAAATATTTAACATTTGAATTATTAAAGGAATAATTTTGAATTATAAAAACAAAAAAAAAATGAGTTTGATTGGTTTTTGTTCATTTTAGAAATTCATTATGTAATCCTAAAGAAATAGAATAAGTAGAAGATTATGATTAGAACAAAAATAATTTCAATTGCAATTTTGATTGAATGTCTAATTAAATAATTATATGGGATTATTCTTTCAGGAATTAAATTTAGATCTTCGAATATAGTTATGATATTTGGCATTCCATATCCTTGAGAAAACTTATCCAATTCTAAGTTACGAGAAGAATTTTTTAATAGATTAAAAATTTCACTATGAGACGCATCTGGTTTAAATTCCTTTAATAAAGCAACTAGACCAGCCCCGATTGCTGCCGCAACACTTGTACCTGTTACCTTTACTTGTAATTCATTTGATAAAGGTATTTTTATTTTTGAGCCTGGTAAACAGAAATCTGGTTTTATCCTATTGTCAATAGTAGGACCTCTTCCACTATGTCTAGTTATTGTGAGCTCTTTTGTTAGAGATCCGAAAGAAATTACTTTCTTTGCGGCACTGGGACTCCCAATGGATGTTTCTTTGGGACCATAATTTCCAGCAGGGCACACAATTAAAATTCCCCTATCAACTAAGATATCACAAGCTTGTGATAAAATATCCATACCATCAGAAGGATGTTTAGACGTTAAAGAAATTAATAGAATGTCAATTTCAATATTTTCCTTAGTAATATTATCGAAAATTTGTAATATATTCGAAAAAAAATATTCGCTTTTTGAATTAGAAATATCAAAATCAAATAATTTAACATCTGGAGCAATACCAATCGGGATATTGCTGGATTCTTTAATTTGGTTTCCAATTATACTTGCCATTATCGTTCCATGAGTAATTTCACTCCCAGCACTTTTTTTAAACTCTCTGCTATTGACATTTTTTTTCGAAACAGGAGCTATTGACATAAAATTATTATTAATTCCATCATCAATAATACCAATACTTACATTTCTACCTGTACGTGGAATTTGGGAGTTTTTGCATCTATTCAAATTTAAAATTTTGTTTATATCTAGAATAGAAAGGAATAATCTTTGGTCCTCTTCGATTTTTGTTATTAAATCCTCTTTTTCATATTTTAGAATTTGTTCTCTATCCAAATAGGTAATTAGAGAAGGGATTAAATCGAATTTATTTAAGATCTCTATTTTTTTATACTTTGAAATATATTTATCTCGTTTTGAAATATTTTCGAAGGAGATAATCACTCTAAATCCTTTCCTTTTACTTGAAGTTTTTCTTTCTTGATTTTCAATTTCTTTTAGAAAAAGGCTATAAATTTTTTCAGATTTCATTGTATTTAGGATTAAGTAAATTTTAGTCAAACTTGTATTCTTTTAACACTTCTTCTACAGTATAATTCTTATGAACAATTTTTGATATAGCACTTACAATTTTTGTAGGATCTTCTGATTGAAACACATTTCTTCCGAAGGCTACACCAGATCCTCCTGCTTGCAAAGAATCATAAACCATTTGTAATAAATCGGGAATAGTATCCATTTTGGGACCTCCTGCAATAATGACTGGAATATGTTTTACACTCTTAACAATATACTCAAAAGATTCTATATCACCAGTATAATTTGTTTTTACGATATCTGCACCTAATTCTACTCCCGCTCTGACAGCAATATTTACTACTTCAGGATCATTTTCATCTTTGATTTTTTTCCCTCTAGGGTACATCATTGCAATTAAAGGAACGCCCCATATCCGTGATGCCTCTACAACTTTACTGGCGTCTTGAAGCATCTCGGGTTCTTCATCGGCACCTATATTTATATGGATTGAAACTCCATCGGCCCCTAATTTTAAAGCTCTTTCAACAGAGCATACTAATACTTTTCTATTTGGATCAGGAGCTAAATCAGTTGCTGCAGATAAATGGATTATTAATCCTATATCTTTTCCATATTGCCTATGTCCAGCACCTACCATGCCAGAATGCATTAGTACAGCATTCGCTCCACCTAATGCAACCTTATCAACCATTTGGGCAATATCTTCTAATCCCTTAATTGTCCCTAAAGTCAATCCATGGTCCATTGGTATTATGATTGTTCTTTTGGTTTTCCGATCAATAAATCTTTCTATTCTAATACTTTTTCCAATACTCAAGGTAAAAATCAAACTAGTAAATAATTTAAATTTAGACTGTTCATTATTAAATAAAAAATTTATTCTATTTTTAATTATTCTTATTCAAATCACGTGAATTGGTAAATGGGAATTAGATCATGAACGAATCATTATTAAAATTCTTAGAAGAATTTTTTTCTAGAAGCGAATTGAATCGATTACCAGAAAGCTATGGAGGTGGTAGAATCTTTTCAAATCCAATAATGGGAGTATCGAGGGGAGATGATTCTATTTTTGAAAAATATAAAGAAATAATCTCCCCCAAACATTTAACTCCAACGGAGGTATGGAAAGAAAGTGATTTACAAGATGAAAATAGTTCTAACCTGCAAATCATTTCAATAATCTGTCCATTCACTAAAGCAATTCGCAAAGCAAGTATAAAAGCAAAAGTTATGCCTGCTGAAATATATAGTATAGGAAGAAATTATGCAAATGAATTTAAGATAGAGGTTATGAGACAAACTATCAATTTTTTTCAAAATGAAGGTTTTCAAGCCACAGCGGGTATGTTAAGTGAAGCTTTTAATATATATCGTGGATTTTTTTCATCTTGGTCAGAACGACATATTGCTTTTGCAGCTGGATTAGGCACCTTTAGTCTCCATGAGGGATTTATATCAGAAGTAGGATGTAATATTCGACTGTGTTCCGTAATTACTAACGCACCTCTTGAGTTAACCCCTCGCAAAAGTAATGATCCTTATGGTAATTGTTTATATTATGCTAAAGGTACTTGCAGGGAATGTGAAAAAAAATGCCCTGCTGAGGCTATAAATGAAAACGGACACGATAAATTAAAATGTTGGTCTTATGGCAGAAAAGTGGAAGCAGAAATGAATGATCGCCTTGGTCCAATTCTAAAACCCCATTGGAGAAGAATTGAAGGGGAATTAATGAAGCAAAAACCCCCTGTAGGATGTGCCTTCTGTCAATATGGTGTCCCTTGCATGGACAAAAATCCTATGGCAAATGAAAAATAGATCTTAACTCTATAACTTTATTACCAAGGTCTTCTTAGAGTAGTAGGTCTACTCATTTCAGATTTATCAGGATAATCCAAATTATAATGAATTCCACGGCTTTCTTTCCTTGAAATTGCGCTTACAATTATAATTTTCGCAACAGTAGCTAAATTTCTTAATTCTACGAGATTTTTTTCGATTTTAAAATCCCAATAATATTGATCAATTTCATCAAGTAGCAAGTTTATCCTTTTTTTAGCTCTCTGTAACCGTTTATCGGTTCTGACAATACCAACATAGTTCCACATAAACCTTCTTATTTCATCCCAATTCTGACTAAGCACAACTGCTTCTGTAGATGGTACAGCATTTCCTGGTTCCCAAACTGGAAATTCTTTGATTTTTAAATCCCGAATTTCCATTGCTAAAGAATTAGCACATTCATAAGCTGTAACTAATCCCTCTAGTAATGAATTACTTGCCAATCTATTGGCTCCATGTAAACCAGTACAAGCCGATTCTCCGATAACGTACAAATTTTCAACTTCTGTAGAACCATTTATATCCGTTTTAACTCCACCACAACAATAATGAGCAGCAGGAACAACGGGAATTGGTTGTTTTGTAATGTTAATATTAAAATCTAAGCAGGTATTATAAATTCCAGGAAAATGACCTTTGATAAAATCGGGATTTTTATAGGTGGCTATATCTAAATAAACGTAATCATCACCAGACCTTTTTAATTCAGCATCAATAGCCCTTGAGACAACATCACGAGGAGCAAGTTCCTTTTGTGGATGATAATTTGCCATAAATTCATTTCCCCGAATATCTTTTAAAACGGCACCTTCTCCCCTCATAGCTTCGGTAATTAGAAATGATTTGGCGTAAGGATGGTATAAACAAGTTGGATGAAATTGATAAAATTCCATATTTGCTATTGTCGCCCCAGCACGGTATGCCATCGCAATGCCATCTCCAGAAGCAATATCCGGATTTGTTGTATAAAGATAAATTTTACCCGCACCGCCTGTCGCCAAAATAGTTGCTTTTGCTGCTATATTATGGATTTCCTGACTTTCTTGGTTTAAAGCATAAACCCCATAACATTTGAAATTTTTTGCATATAAATTTACAGCACACCAATTCTCTTTTATATCGACATTGGGCAATTTTTTCACATTGTTAATAAGTGTTTGTTCAATAGATTGTCCTGTTTGATCATTCACATGTAGAACTCTTCTTACTGAGTGACCCCCCTCCTTACCCAGGTCATATTCTCCACTAGCATTACGAGTAAAATTTACACCTAATTCTATTAGATCATTTATCCTATCTGGGGCCTGTGTGATAATTTTTCTAACAACTTTTTCATCACATAAACCATCTCCAGCTACTAATGTATCTTGAATATGTTTCTCAAAATTATCATTATTATTCCAAACGCAAGCAATACCACCTTGAGCATGATATGTACTACTTTCATGTAGACTCTCTTTAGTGATTAATAGGATTCTTTCATCTGGAACTAATTTAGAGAGATACCATGTTAGAGAAAGTCCAGAAATCCCACTTCCGATAATTAAGAAATCAGTTTTAAGCTTCAATAGAAAATTATGTTTTTTCGATAATATAATTGAAAGTTATTTTTTATTACCATTAATTAAATTAAAATTTTATTGCTATTAGAACTAAGAAAATCATCTTTTCCTACAAAAACCAAGAAATAGGAATAGATCTATTTTTCAACTTTTCTATATAACTCATCAATTTTCTGTTGAATTATATTTGTATATTAAATTTCATTTAACTGAAGATTTTTGTTTTATTCCTCAATACATATTCATAATAAAGTTATGTTAATTTTTACCAATATAAAAAAGTTAATCAGAAAAAAAAATGCCAAAAATAAGACGAGTTCTCTATTATTGTGCTGGTAATACTTGTAGAAGCCCATTTGCTGAAGCTTTCTCCAATTTTCTAAAAGATACCCAATTTAAAGTAGAATTAAAAGATGTGAAATTTGATTCAGCAGGAATCTATCATTATTATAAAACTGCTCAACCAGGAACTGTAAATTATTTAAAATCTAAAGGCGTTGATATAAGTAATTTTAAAACAAAAAAAATAGATGAAGGATTATTAGAACGTCAAGATCTTATTTTAGGATTTGAACAAAAACATCATATTAATAAATTAAAAAGAAAATTTAAACCCGTTAAAAATCTAAATGAACGACTTTTTTTGTTATTAGAATTTGCTGGTGAAAGAGAGAACGTAGAAATTTTTGATCCTTTTCACCTTGAAGGAGAAGAATACAATAAAATTCTTGAACGAATTGAAGAGGGTGTAAAAAAAGCTATTAAAAGAATTATTGAAATTAATAATTCCTAATCCTATTAATCAGCGAGTTGTATTGATTTTTAACTAAAACATTTTTTAACAAGATATTTTGTTGGGACAAAACGGTTAACATTTCCTTGAAAAGATTTTCGAATAAATACCCTACTAAACCACTGTTGCATAGATTCTCTTTTCATAATTAGATTCCATTATTATTTTCGCGCTAATACTTTTTAGAAATACCTTTTATTTAATATTTTTGTCATCATTTATCCATAAATTTTATTTAAATTCTAAATTTATAGTAAAATTGATGTACCGTGCATAAAGTTAAGCGAGTTCTTTTTATATGTTTAGGAAATACCGCAAGATCTCCCGCAGCAGAATACCTGGCTCGATATTACGCAGAAAAGAATAATGCAGATCTAATTTTTCGTAGTGCAGGATTCATAAACGCATTTTCATACATGCAAAAAGAGTCTCAAGAATATTTAAATTCAAAAAACATTAACCATTCAGATTTTCAACCTCAACTAATTACTCGTTCTTTATTACAAAGCCAAGATTTAATATTGACCATGGAAAAATCTCATTCACTCGAGATTATAAGCACTTATAGATATATTGCAGATATCGAAAATAAGATCTATACTTTAAGAGAATTTAATGGAGAAACTCAAAATTTTGATATCCTTGATCCATATTATACTTCACCTGAAACTTATAGAAAAGTCCTTAAGATCATTGATGAAAATGTTAAAAAAGCAATAAAAAAAATTCAAGCGTATAATGATTGCATTTAACTATAATAGCAATCAGATAAAATATATCAAAAACATTTATATAAAAACAAATCAAATCATGCATTATCCAATTTAAAAATATTTTGGTAATTCTAATGGATTTAGCAATTAAAACAAATAATTTAAAAAAATATTTTGGCGATATTCATGCTGTTGATGGGATAGACTTACAAATACCAAAGGGTACATTATTTGGAGTTCTTGGACCTAATGGGGCAGGTAAGACAACAACAATAAGGATGTTGTCAACTGTATTACCTCCCACAAGTGGAGATGCCTCAGTTTTAGGATTTGATATAACAAAAGAAGCTCGGGAGATACAAAGACGTATTGGGGTATGTCCACAGGAGCTTGTGCTTTACCCACGTTTAACAGCGAAGGAAAATATTCATCTAATTGCTCAAATGCATGGGATGGCAAAACAAGATTATAAAGAAAAAACAGATGACTTGTTGGGAAAAATGAATTTGATTGATCGTTCTAATGATTTAGTCAAAAATTTTTCTGGAGGAATGAAACGGAGAATTAATGTATTAATGGCAGTTATTCATGAACCAGAATTATTATTTTTTGATGAACCTACAGCAGGTCTTGATCCTCAGTCGCGAAGAGTCGTATGGGATTTTATACGGGATTTTCAAGAAAAAGAATCTACTATTATTTTAACTACACACAATATGGAAGAAGCAGATGATCTTTCAGATGAATTAGTTATAATTGATTATGGAAAAATTATTGCTCAAGGTACTCCTGATGAATTGAAAGGGAAATTAGGAGAGGGAGATATTTTAGAATTTAAGGTTAGAGAGATTGATCAAAGAGATGAGATTATTGAACTAGCCACTAACTTAGATTTTGTTCAATGGGGAAAATCAGTTGGAAAACATAGAATAGTGCTGAATGCCCTTGATGGATTAAGACGTGTTTCTGAAATTATGGATACAATCAAGGTAAAAATGGAAGATATTTCTGTTCGCAAAAATACTTTAGAGGATGTATTTATTGATTTAACTGGAAGGAGGTTGAGAGATTAATGGAGCTAAGAACAGAACCCAAGATTACTAAGCAGGTTTGGTATTTAACAATTAAAAATTTCAAATCAATGGTTCGCGATAAATTTCAGCTAATTTGGATTCTTGGATATCCTCTAGTTTTCATGCTTTTATTAAGATTTGCATATGGAGAAGATCCTGTGGAAGGAACATCATTTACACCATTTGAACTGTATGGACCCGGTATTATAATATTAGCTCCAATTGTTTTGATCTCACAATTAGCAAATCATTTCGCTGATGAAAAGCAATCGGGAACATTACAACGTCTGATAACTACACCAATCTCACGTTCTACAATCTTATTCTCAGGTATGATTTCACAATTATTTGTAGCAGCAGTTCAAATTATTATTATGCTCATTCTTAGTATATTGTTCGGAGCGTATATTGATTCTAATGCAAATATTTTCTTATTATTCTTCATCCCATTTTTGGTTGCATTTGTATCACTTGGATTTGGTTTATTGCTTGCTTCTGTGGTAAAAACTGCTGGATCTGCTGCTGGTTTAGCATGGTTCATTATATTACCACTTCAGTTTTTAGGTGGATTAACTGGTGAACCAATTATAGATTTTATACCTACATCATTAGCACGAGATGCACTAATTGCTGTAATGCTTGATGGTAGTATAGCATTTGACGTAGTTGGATTAAATTTGATATTAGTCGTTATATGGGGATTAGTTTTAATGCTAATTGGTATTCTTTTATTTCAAAAAAAAACCGCAATTTTTTAATATTTTTTTTTTTAAATCTAAAACTATCTAAAATTCATCTTATTTTAGGGAAAAATTACATTTACTAAATCTACTAAAATCTTTTTTAATAACTTTGTTCTTATCTCACTAACAAACTAGTGTTAAAATTAAGTTTTAAATAGATCAAGAGCTATTATTATTTATTAAGAAATAATGAGTTTTCGAATGACTTTTTGAATTTAGGGGAAATTTATATTGGACGAATATAAAAAAGAATTAAATGAGAGAATTAAAAATCCAGTAGAAAATATCAATTCTGTGAAGGGTTTTGAAATCATAACTGAATCTTTAGTCTATAAGGTATATGATGTATTTGGTCGTAATAGTTTACTATCAATTTTATATCAAACTGGGGTGTTTCCAGGAACAATCATTGCAGATCGAATAAAAAAGGAGTATCAGAAGGAAGAATTTGAAATTATGGAGGCATTAGTTATCTTAATGGATGAATTAAAAGAATATTATTCAATCCAAGTTAGAGATATTGAGCAATACGGTGATAGATATAGAATTATTATCGAAAATCATTGTTTCTTACGTGAACCAATTAAACATAGAGAAAAATTACAATTTGGTAAAGCTTTTTGTCGAATTAACAAGGGGTATTTTGAAACTGCATTCCAAAAACTAATAGGGAGTAAAGTAAAAAAAATCGAAATAAACTTTCTTGAAAATGATTCTGAAAAAGATGTATGTGTTGAAGAGCTTAATTTTTACATTTAAAAAGAATATAAATTCTAATAATGCATCTCTTACAAATTATATAAATTATAAAATAGAATTAATTAAGAATTTTGAATACTTAAACTCATAGTAGAGATCAACTCTTTTTCTCCTATGAACCCAATAATCTTATTATTGTTTTTTTCCTTACAATAAGAATATGGGGTAATTCAACCTCAAAAATTGTAATTTAAGACATTTTAATTTGGATTTTATGGAATTATATAACAGAAGATCTTGAAATTGATAATATTAAATAAACTTTTGCATCACAGAGGATTATTTTTTAAAACATCGAATATCAAAAATTAAAAAAAAATAAAATATTATAAAAATTACCTTTATCATTAAAAAATCTAATTTTAAACTCAAAAAAAGTTGAGAAACAAATATGGTAGATATAAAAAATGTAGTAGTTGTTGGTGCTGGCCAAATGGGTCATGGAATTGCCCAAATGTCTCTACTTGCCGGTTATAATGTTACACTTGTAGATATAAACGATGAGTTCGTAAATAAAGGGTGGAGTAAAATTGAGGAGGGAATGAAAAAATTAGAGACAAAAGGTAGTTTACCTGAAGGTGCTACAGCAGCAAATTTGATGGCAAATTGTAAAAAATCAATAGATTTAGCAAGTGCAGTTAAGGATGCAGATATTATGATTGAAGCAGTAGTGGAAAAAATGGATGTTAAAAAAGAAGTCTTCAAAACTGCTGGTGAGAATTCTCCCTCTCATTGCATTCTTGCCTCAAATACATCAACCATGAGTATTACCGAAATTGGAGAAGATTCAGGAAGACCAGATAAATGCATAGGAATGCACTTTTTTAATCCAGTACCACTCATGCGTTTAATAGAAGTAATATATAGCGATCATTCTTCTGATGAGAGTGTGGATAAAGGAATTGAATTTGCTGAAAGTATACCTTGTCTTAGAGGAAAAAGATATGTTCCTAAAGTATTAAAAGATAGACCTGGATTTATATGCAATCGAGTTACCGCCCCAGCTCAAATTTATCAAAATTATGTATTTGATAAAGCTGAGGCAGAAGGATTTACTTGGGATCAGCTTGACAATGATTCTCGAGGAGGTCCTATGTCTGTGACAGTTTTAGCTGACTATGTGGGAATTGATGTATTATACCATGGACAGATGTATTACTCTCAAACTCTTTCTCCCGATTTTGCTCCCGGTAAAGTTGTAACTAGATTATTTAACGAAGGAAAACTAGGAGCTAAAACTGGGCAGGGTTTTCGAGATTGGACTAAAGGTAGACCTGAACCTGATAAAACCGCTGGAAAAGCAAGACTGTATAAATTGAAGTATCCACTGGCAATCATGTTAAACGAAGCTTGTCGCGTTTTAGAAGAAGGAATTACAACCAGCTGGAAAGTAATAGATGACACTTTAATGGCAGGAATGAATATGCCGGGTCCTATGGCTGCAAATGTGAATACATGGTCAAAACAAGTAGAAGTATTAGAAGAACTTGTTGAATTAACTGGTAAAGAATATTTCAAACCTTGTGAAATGCTAAAGTCAGGAAAATGGGTAGATATGAAGTAGACTTATAATCTACTAGTTTTTTTTTATTCCTTTTTTTCTTTTAATAATTTCAGACAATACGATCTATTAGGTCTGATTTGAAAATTTTTAATTTTAGAAAAAATATTACTAATTATCTATAAAAAACATAGTTTAACATTAAATAATAGAAAAAAAGAAGTTTAACATAATTAAAGTTGAAAAAAATGTCAGAAAAAGAATTTAAAGATGTTTTAGTAGAAAAGAATGAAGAAGGGAATTATGTTGTTATTTCTATAAATAGACCAGACAAATTAAATGCTCTTACGACTGACACGCTGAGAGAGATCTACGAAGCCATGGAACAATTTGAAACTGATAGTAACATCAGATGTATAGTTCTTAGAGGTACTAAAAATATTACAAAAAAGGCTGCTTTTTCTTCGGGTGCGGATTTAGCTGCTGGTATGGGAAAAGGATTGAAGTCAAATATCCCTGCTCATATGGTTTTAGCTATGCAACAAAAACATAGATATTACACTTTAATTGAAGAATTTCCAAAACCTGTAATTGCTGCGGTAGATGGTTATGCTTTTGGAGGTGGATGTGAATTATCCCTTGTTTGTGATATTATAATTGCTACGAGAAGATCTTCTTTCGGTTTTCCTGAAATAGCACGAGGAATTTTTCCGGGAAATGGTGGTACTCAGAGAATGGTTAGGCATATAGGGTTAGCAAGAGCTTTGAAAATGTGTTATTTCGGTGATCGTGAATCAGCTGAGACTATGCATGAATGGGGTTATGTTAGTTTCCTATGTAACGATGGAGATGAGTTTGAAAATCTTATACATGAAAAAGCATCATTTTTGGGACATTATCCTACAACGGCTTTGTTCTGTATCAAGAAAGCAGTAAAATTTGGGTCACAAGCTGCTTTAAATGTAGGAAATACGCTTGAGATGCTTGGATTCGGGATAAACTCTGCATCGAAAGATGTTAACGAAGGAATTTCGTCATTTCTACAAAAGCGAGAACCAAAATTCACTGGTGGAATGTAATTTTTATTTTTCTATATTTTTTTTTATATATTAATATAGATCTTCCATAAGATCAGATATAAACAATTATAGATTTGGAAAATGATTTCTGAAATTGAAGTTATTGATGAAATTAATGATGGCAAAATCTATCTTAAAAAGATAACGAAAGATGATGCAGAGTTTTTCTTTGATAACTTAAGTAAAAAAGATCTAATAACTTATTTATCTTTAGGACCCTTAAACACTTTAGAAGAATCTAAAAGATTAGTAAGAAGATACATAAAATATTGGGAACAATATGCTCAATATAATTATATAATAGAATTAAAAGAACCCCCTACGTCAAGAATTGGTTCTATTAGTCTTTGGAATATAAATTGGAGGCATAATAGAGCTGAAGTTGGAATTTGGATAAATCGATTAAACTGGAATAAGGGATATGGTAAAAAAGCTTTAAACCTAATAAAAATTATCGCATTTAATCATCTAAAACTAAACCGTCTTGAAGCACATATAGCAATTGATAATCAAAAATCCATTAATCTTTTTGAGAAATGTGGATTTAAACGGGAAGGTATATTAGAAGGATACTTAAATTTTCATGGGATGTATCATGATGCTATAGTCTTAGCTTGCTTGAAAAATTGAAATAAAAAGTAAAAAAAAAAAAGTATTAAATCTTTGCTTATTTTGAAGAATTCTTAACTAAATCGTCTAATTCTTCCTTTTTCTCAATTGCTTTCTCAGTTAATTGATCTGGTTCCATTTTTTGTTCTATTGACTTTTCAGAAGGCATTTTTTGTTCCAAAGGTATTACCATTCCAGGATGACGTTTCAATTTTAGGTCACTAGTAGATTTACCTAAACTTTCATTATAGTGAGATTTGAAGGACGTTTCTCTCCCAATAATAGGTATACTAGGAGCCGATTTCCGTTTCAGAGACTTTTTATATTTTCGGACTTTTCTCACTTGTTTAGGAAATTTTAAATATGTTTGATAAGCATAAATATAAATTGCTAAACCTGAAATTAATATAAGAGAAATTACAAACAGTACTGGGAAAAGAATGTTTTCTTCCTTATGTTCACTAGATATTGATACAAATATTTGAAAAATTTCAATGTTATAATCATCTCCCGCAATTCCAGATAATTCTATGGCATAAGTACCCTCAGGAAAATTTGATATAGTAGTTTCGTAGATGCCATCATTATTTTCATCAGTAAAGAATCCATTTCCCCCTTGCCACGAATATGTTAAAAAGGCCCCTTTCACAAATCCACCAAAATCAGTATTATTTAATAATATGTATAAATTAATATCATCCCCAGGCTTAGCCTCTATAGTATTCGAACCAGATAAAGTTATAATCTCAAGATTAATCTTTCTAATAGAGATAGTAATCTCTACTGATTGGGTTTGATATGTTGACGATTGAGCTTCAATTGTAAAATAATTAGTTCCTCTTTTTAACCTTTCAGTTGTATTTATAATTATTGAATAGTGCTCTAAACTAATACTTTCATTTAAGTATGATGTGTAAGTTTCAGATGATAGTAGCACACTTGCCCCTGAAATATGAGTTCCTATAAGGTTGGTATATTTAATTGATATATTTAATGTCTCACTTACAGTTAATTGAAGGTAAGGATCCTGAGTAACGTTAAGATCATTTAATAGAACTTCTAAATTTTTACTTTCAAATTTATTAATATCTACTCTAAATATTATTTCCCTTGTTTCATGATCTTCTGCTTGTGCTGTAATTGTTAAAAAATGTGTACCAGCATCAGAAACACTTGTATTCATAATTAGAGTATATTGTTTCAATATTTTATCTTCTTCGATGTCTCCCATAAAAGTTCCTAATAATCGCACTGTAGCATTAGGTATATGCGCTCCTGTAGAATTTAGATATTTTACAGTAATATTTAGAGAATTACCCATAAATATATCAATATCAGGGTCATCAGTTTTATTTACATTATCTAAAAATAAGTATAAATCGGTTCCTATATCAGGAAAGATTATTGTATAAGATATGTTGAGTGTAACATCATCTATTGATATTCTAATATTCTTATCCAAACTAAACTCATCAGCAAGATATACTTGTATCGAAAGGTTAACATCATCTATAATTAGAGAAGTTACATCAAAACCTCCTAATTGCGCAAATTGGAATGATGTATTGGCGGTACTTAATTTTACAGTTTCAGGATGTAGATTATCATTAATTAAAACCCTAATTTCAGAATTTGGTGATGCAATCGGCCAGGTGTCATTGATTTTATATTTGAAGTTGAGGGTTGCTTCATCAACTACCACTGTATCATTACTGATATCGCTGATTTTATCTCCATCTTGATTCCATGAGACGGAAGTAAATTGGTCTATTTTTTTTGCATAAGAAAAAGTCAAGTTCAGAAATTTAAACCGTAAATCAGTCCAATCATCGAGATCCGTGCCAGAATTATTGTCTTCACAGTACAAATATATTCCTAATACAATCGTAAAATTGTTATGACCTGGATCTACTGCTAAAACATTAGTTAACGCATCAATTATTGCCTGATCATCATAGGCACCAATCAAGCCTTCTATATCATATAATGAAAGTCCTTCATTACCTAACCAGAGTGTTTGATTAAACGCAATCCTGTAAGTATTTAACTCATCAATATCTAATGTAGTAATTTCAACGTAAAATTGAGCATAATCATATTTTTCATATTGATTAATGGAAACTCCTGCTCTGGCATAAGTATCACCGGGAGTATCAATGTAC
>JBHLKM010000020.1:0-75300 GCA_048886685.1 Candidatus Hodarchaeota archaeon | reverse complement strand
CACTTCTGGAATTTATCATATCCTTCAATCTTCATTTCTTGTTGTAGTTTTGAATCACTCATAGTTTTGCTCATAAAAGTTATATCTTTCTTATTATATTTGAAAGATTCCCTAAAATATATTTCTAAAATAAGAGACGTAGACTAAAATGTAAAGATGAATCCATAAAGGAGGAATTAGATTATTGTTAGTTTATCAATAGTCAGGAGTTGTCTTAAACTTTCGAATATTTTTCAATTATATAATTTTGTAACGACCAAGCATATTTCTTAAGATTTAAAATCATAATTTTTTGTTGAACTTCTCGTAAGTAAGACACGTCTAGTTGTTTAAATAATGATTTTAAATTATCTATAGTATCAAAAATTTCTACAATGATCTTCCAATCATTTTCCCATTCATAATCTTGCAATTCTTCTATTAATTCCATTTCAATAACCAAATATTATATTTAGATAAAATATTCCCTGTGGGTACTCAAAAAAACATAGCTTTTTAAATGTTTAGATAGTCATAGTTTTCTAATGAAATAAAGAATAAAAAGAATAATATAATTATTTCAGATATTCAAATTCTAAAGAATCATTTTGTTGATATTACAACTGTCTCAGATACATTTTGCATTAGGCGTAATCTCTTCTGAGGGTCTCCAGAGTTCATTAGAATTCCTATTATGAAGTCTATCAAAAAAAGAAAACTCCCTGCTTTGAGTAGATTATTTAGAGCATATTTGTCGGTGGTTGAGGGTTTAAGAGTCTTTTCATCTACAGTTCTTAATTTTAGGGCAGCTTTTCCTAAAGTCTGACCATCATTAAATGCCTCTAAAAGAAAATAATATAAGAATGCAATTACATAGTTAGTAAGAAAAGATTGCCAGAACATTCGCAGTAAATGAAATTCAAAAGGTAGAAAAATTATACCTGAAATAATTGCAATGATAATTCCATCAATAATTACAGCGAAAAATCTAGGGAGAAAATCAGCGTATATAACAGTCTCCGAGCTAACTATAGGTTTTTGAGTCGGTTCAGATATGACAGGTTGGGATGCTTCAACAGCCTTTCTTTTTTCTCTTAAGTCTGCACCACAGGCGTCGCAAAATGACGCATCTGATTCTAATTCATTTCCACATTTAGGGCAAAACTTTAACGCCATTTTTAGTACACTTAATTTTTATGATTAAATATAATTTATCTGTTAAGAATTTTAAATTTATAAATTATTAAAGTGTTTTATAGTCCAATTATACATCAAATTATTTAACTTACATCATATGTATAATCGAAATCCTTTTTCTATGAGTTCACCAGTTTCTTTAAACTCAGAGACATTTATCAATCTGTTGAGATCTTGTATTTCAAGTAATTCATCTCTATATTTATTTCTAAACTCAACAGTAAATTTCTCCATTAAGTTCTGAAGTATTGCATTTTTTCTATTAGTAATTAGAACTACCGCAAATCCGAAATCGTCGTAGTTTACTATAATGTCAGTATTTTTCGTTTGAAGGACATCAATCTGGTTTCGCTTATCTACAAATTCGGAGAGAATGTGATTAATACCAATAAGAATATTACCCCAAATTGCTGAATCTAATTCATTTGTAGATGTACTAAATTTATAAGAATAGAGTAATATCCCCGATTTATGATATATATTAATAGAATGTATCTTGTTTGTCAGTTCCATGAACATTTCAGGTTTTTTCAGAAGCATTACACAGAAACCTAAAATTATAATCCATAGAGATATGATATGTAATTCTCTAAAAACTGGAAATTTAAAGAAGATATAAAAAATGTACATTAAAACAGGAATTGGGAAAAATATCGTATTTCTTATCAAATCTTTTGTCGTTTTTTTATTCCTAGCATTATTATGAATTATAAAGGAGAGAATGAAATAATATATTACATTTGAACATTGAAAAATTGTAATCAATAATCCTGTAATGAGATCATAATTATAATTTATCTGAGATGGATCTAATATAAAGAAAGGAGGAGAATCTGAGACGTTTATACTCATCTGTATAGAATTGGGAAGAATTAAAGCACCAATTAATAATCCGAATAACGCTATAAAATATAAAAAAGGAAAATCAGGCAAAATTTTATAGTGCCTTAAAAAAGTATAAATTATTGTATTAAATAGTAGGCTGACAATCCCAGAAATAATAGAAAGTTTCCATAAAATAATGTTAACATTCTCTGAAAAAAATACGGTAATCGAGCTTATATAAAGAGATGAGTATACTATTATTATATTAAATATTGTTAAAAAATTCAAAAATGCCATAAATTTTATTCCGTAGTTTTCATGATAACGTATTATATTAATTAGAGTAAAAACGGACACGCAAAAGATAAAAAAATATCCTATTCCTAATATAATAAAAAAAATAATATACATAATTTAATCTAACAAGGGAACATAAATCGATTTATTTTTTCTAAATTGAAATTTCAAACTAATATTCTTATGAATATAATAGATCTTAGGATATAATTAAGATTTTTTCCTATTTAATATACATTCTAGTTAAATATATATTTAACTAAAAAGAAAAATCTAAAATTAGTTCTTAAAAATATTGTTAAATATTATTGTTCTATCACATAAGGAGCAAATAATTCTGTAATTAATTCTTTAGCGTTCCTAAACTCTGAAACATCTATTAATCCTTTCATATTTTTCAATTTTTCTCCATTCAAATTTGAAAATTTCAGCATAAAATTTCTTACTCCTTTTTCTATGAAGGTATTTTTATGATTCATTGTCAAAAGAATAGCATAATCATGGATATTGTCAAATTCAAAAACTAGATCCCTGTCCTTCATTTTAATAAGATTTAACTGGTCTTTTCTATCAATAAAGTTTGCTAAAATGTGATTAATGCCAATAAGTATTGATCCTTTTAATAAGGAATCGTCAGTTTCCTTTCCTGTTTCAAAATTATATGAATATAAGAGAATACCACTCTTATGGAATATAATGAAATCAAAAATTTTATTTGTGAGTTCAATGAATAAAGTTGGTTTTTTGAATATAATATAGGAAGCAAAAATTGCTCCCATTAGATAAATGATGTAATATATATATTGAAAAACAATAATACGAGTAGTAAGATGTAGCGTATATAACAATATTATTAAAGAAAAATGAAAGGTTAATAAGCCTAGATTTTGACCGGATTTTTTTTCTCGGAAGTTAGGTAGATTGTTAATTAAATTAAACCACATAAAAGAAAATATAGCAGTATTATAAATTAAAAGAATTATTAATAATATCGGATTGTTAAATTCATAATAATAATAATCATCACTTGCTTGAATAATATCAATAGAATTTGAAAGAATTGTTAAACTGATAATAACACAACCTACAAAGGCATAAATTATTGAGGGTATACTCGTAATTTTCTTAAACTTTATAATGAAAATTTGAATAATACTTAACAAACTAATAGATAGGACCCAAATAATTATGGATGATTTCCAGAGTAGGAGTGCCATCATCTCATCTAGATCTGTCTCTGTCGATAGAGTGTATAGAGAAAAAAACAATATCCCTAAGAATAGATATAATAAAATATTAAAAATTGTGTTTATAGTGGTTCCGTAGTTTTCCCTATTTAGATAAACATAAATGATCCCAATAATAGAAATACAAATAGATACTATTATGAGAATTATACTAAAAATCACAGTTGTTTTTCATCCAGAATAATGAATTTCTTTAATTAAATAAAAGATAATAGTCCAATATTATATAACTATGTTTTATGTGGTATTTGTTTTTCATTACTATTCATATTTAATCTTTGAAAAGTAAATATTTAATCTATTAAATAGTAAATAAAAAAAAAGAAATAAACACAAACTTTACTTTATGAAAAAGTAAATTCTATCTATTTCCCCTATGAATGAATTTATAAGGTATTTGAAAAGAAACGATGTAATTCAAAAAATCCTTGAATATTATAAGGTCGCTCAACTAAATCAAGGTATAAAGGAATATTTTAATAATTTTATTGAAAAATTCGAAGGGAAAGAGGATAAATTTACTCCAAGAGAAATAGTTAATTCTTTGAATTCAAATTATAATCCATTAGGAAAGTTTTATGAAAAAGCCTTACCTCAAAAAGAACGGAAAAGTTTAGGTGAATTTTATACACCAAAACCTATAGTGAGTTATATCTTGAATGCTGTGGGATATGATGAAAGCAGTAATATTCAGACAAAAAAACTCATAGATATAAGTTGTGGATCAGGGAGTTTTATTATTCTGGCTGTTAGAATTTTAATTAGAAGTTGTTTTAAAAGTTTTAATAGGCGGGATTACTCTGAAATATTACCTGAAGAAGCAGAATATATCATAATGAAAGTAAAAGAGAATATTTATGGCATAGATATAAATCCAATTGCTTGTATTTTATGTCAAATCAATACGCATTTTGAATTATTTGAGTTAATGAAAATCATCAAAGATAAAGATAAGGATTATCAGCTACCAATTTTTAACATATTGAATTCCAATAGTCTAGGTTTAAACGAAATGGAGAAGTACGAGTACGTTGTTGGCAATCCTCCTTACTTATTTATTAGAGATATTCCTAATGAACAAAAACAAATCATTGAGAAAGCTAATCTTGAAACAAACGATGGTCAATATGATTATTATCAAATATTTATCGAGATTGGTATACGACTCTTAAGAAATAAAGGTACACTTGGCTATATTGTTCCAGATTCTTTATTAGTGTTATCAAACCGTTCTATCTTAAGAAAATATATACATAAAACTACAAAAATTAGAGAGATAAACAGCCTTGGTCCACAATTTGAGGATCCTATTGTGTCTAATATTATTCTTGTCTTAGAAAAAGAGTCTGACATTAAAGAAAGAGAATGTAACTCTATCAAAATTAAATTTTCAAATAAAGCAACAAAAGAGATCTCTCAGAAGACTTTGGAAGAATGGGATTATAGGTTGCTAATTCATCTTGATGATAAAGATATAAATATAATAAACCATCTTAACAAAAATTTTCCCAAATTAAAAGATCTGATGATAAAAGAGGATTTTCAATTTATACTGAGTAGAGGCATAGAATTAACTAAAAAAGGAGAGGTTATTTTTTGTAAAAAATGCCAAAAATATTTTCCAATTCCTAAAAAGGTATTAATTTGTCCAGAATGTGAAAATCTTCTTGAAGAAGGGCAAATGGAAAAAATTATTTTCGACTCCATTCAAAATGAAGACAACGTGAAATTTAAACTGTTTATAAATTCCATCAGCCGTTATCAAGTAAAAGATTATCGTTTTATCAGAACTGATAAAGGGGGAATTAATTATAAAGATTTTGAAATCTATAAAAACAGAATAATAATTAGACAATTAAGCCAAAATAATTTAATCTGTGCAACTTACGATAAAAATTTATCTTTAACGTCTCAATCTTTTTATAATTTAAAAGTTTGTCACTCTCCAATAAGAGAATTTAATAATCTCTATTTACTTGGAATTATTAATTCTAAACTATTATCTTATTATTTTATAAAATTATTTGGGTCATATAAAAAACTTTTTCCTAGGATCCTAATTGAGAAAATAAAAGAATTTCCTATTAAGTTTCCTGAGAATACTGAAGAAATAAAATTAGCATCGAAAATAATCAAAAAAGTTGAAATTTTGTTGGATTTAAATGATCATGAAGATCAGAAATCTGACATCATCCAAAAAGAGATTGATAACCTAATTTTTGAGCTTTATGGTATCTCTGATTCATATCAGGCACATATTTTAGAGTTTATGAATAAGATATAATTAGAATTGTGGAATCCACTTGGCTTCCTTTTCGAACATTTCGTCTACCATGTCTCGAATTTCTTGAGGAGAACAAACACTTGCAGTATTAGGATCTAACATAACAGCGTGAAAGATCTTCTCTTTATTTAATTCAAGTGCTCCTTCTACTGCAGCCTTTTGGACCATGATATTTGATAAACATAGTGCTTGACAAATAGTGGGCAATTCTATCCCTCCTTGAGGGTATAAACCATGAGCATCTGCAAAGACTGGAACTTCTACACAACAATCTTTTGGTAGATTAGTTATTAAACTTCTTTGTTTATTAATTACATTTCCATTAAATCTAAAGGGTTTATTTGTCTCAATTGCATTTATTATATGAGATGCGTATTCAGTTGATGGTTTATTTTCTCCTTTTTTAATATCTAACTTAGGTTTATTTAATCTCTTTTTATATCTTTTTTCTGTTTGGCCTTCAAGTAGGACACATAAATCATAGTAAGATCCATGCTTTAAATCCGAATAAAACTGATTAATCCCCTTATATTTCTCTACAAGATCTTTTCTTTTCCGGTAATAAGGTAAATATTCGGAGAGATGACCGGAACTTTCAGTCATAAAATAACCGCACGCATTCATCATATCCAAACGCAATTTAACAAATTTATTGAATTCAGGATTTTCAGTAAGTTCTTTTTTTATTCTTGGATACGCATCTTCCCATGATGAATTTTTATCTTTTCGATACCAAATTTCTAAAAACCAAGCCATATGGTTAATACCTGCACAAAAAAAACTAAAATCCTCCCATTTTACTCTAGTTGAGCGTCTTAACAGATTAGATGTGTCTTGAACTCCATGGCAGAGACCAATTGTAGAATCTGGTAAAAGAGTATTACAGTACCAAGTATTCATTGCCATTGGATTTGTATAATTCAGAAAAAGTGGTTTATCTCTATTTTTTCCAGTATTATATCCAACATCTTGAATGTCTTCTATAATTGATTTTAAGGCGGGTACTGTTCTGAGAAATCGAAATACACCTCCAGGCCCTAAAGTATCTCCTACACATTGAGTTACCCCATATTTTAATGGGATTTCAAAATCATATTTCATCACATCTAACCATCCAACCTGGATAGCATTTAGTATATATTTAGCATCCTCAATTGCTTTTTTTTGATTTGTAGTTTTTTCAATTTGTATATTTTTAAGTGCCTGAGGATTATCTTCTATTATTTTCTTAATGTATCTGAACATGACATCTAAACGACTAGGATCAATATCTTCAAGACAAATAAGTGCATCTTTTCTGAGTGCTGGGAAAGTAAAGATATCAGTAGTCACAGTTTCACCAAAAACAAAAGAGCCAGCACCGATCATTGAAATTTTTAACATAATAACTAAATAAAAATTCCCAAAAATTATAATCTTTGTTTTAATATTATTCATTGGTGTTAAGTATATGGTACGAACTTCCAGAATCATAAGAAAAACAAGCGAAACTGAAATTACTGTTGAATTGAATTTAGATGGTACTGGTAAAAATGAGATTGATACTGGTTTTAAATTTATGGATCATATGTTAAGATTACTTGCAAACCATTCTATTAGTGACATTAAACTAAAAGCTACAGGAGATCTAACCCATCACATTATTGAAGATATTGGTATTTCACTAGGTGAAGCATTTAATGAAGCTTTAGGTGATAAAAAAGGAATAAATAGGTATGGGTCTGCGCTAATTCCTATGGATGAAACCCTTGCACGATGTGTGCTAGATTTTAGTAATCGAAAAACACTAATTTTAGATTTGGGATTAAAAGAATGTGATATAGAAGATATTGCTGTGGAGGATGTAAAACACTTCTTTAATTCTTTTGCGGAAAATGCGAAAATGAACCTTCACATTCATGTACTTTATGGTGAAGATCAGCATCATAAAATTGAAGCTGTATTTAAAGCTTTAGCACGAGCTATTAAAGAAGCAAAAAGAATCATATCAGATGATATTCCTTCCACTAAAGGAATTTTGTGATCTAATGATTTCTTATTCTATACATCTCTATTTTATGTGACAATTTTTAAATTTAATAAACAAAATTGCATTTAGGGTTCAAACATGTACCAACTATCTTCCTTTTTTCGTACTATATGTTTTTAATATCCTGTCCCATTTATCAGCAAGCTCAGGAAGATTTGTTCGTCTAAAGAGTCTTACTGCTCGATCTAAAATTTTGGCTATATTTTCTTCACATTTTGCAATATCATCTTTTATGGAGGAATCACTAATCATAAATGAATAATTGCGGAAAATCAATTAAAAATAATATGGTATGCTGATGTCTTCAGAAATATGACTATAATATTATCCTAATACCTATATTTATATTATCTAAGGATATTATAATCTTAAAGTACCTTATAGTAAGTGTGATTATGTATGGAAAACCTCCCAAGTCGCTTAAGGCAAATTCTCAAAAGTTATTCCAATGAAGTTGAGGGTATTTTAGGTGTAGCTATTTGTGATCGAAATGGATTTATTATTGCTTCAGAATTCAAAGAAGGAGATGAAGAAGAGTCAGATTCAATTATTGGAGCAATTTCAGCTATGCTTGATAATTATATAGACCGAATTAAAAGTGAGTTTGGAACCAAAGGGAGTTTTTTTAATATGACTACCACAGGAGATAAAAAATTTGTCTTTTGCTCAGAAGGTCCACAATCCATTTTGACAACAGTTGCAGACCAATCTACAAATGATAATGCATTAAAGGTTTATTCAGCACATATAGCTGGAAAAATAGAATTAATTCTAGAGGGTAATGAAGAAGTTTCTCTGGAGATCCCTGAAATTATAAAAGCATTGGCAAAAACTAAGAAGGGAGAACTCCCAAGAATGGCAGGAGAATATTCACACAAACTAATTTTAACTGGAAGTTATCAAGTAGGGAAAACTTCTCTTATTAGAAGGTTTGTTGAGAATACATTTAAAGAGGATTATATATCTACAATTGGGGTTCAAGTATCAAAAAAATCAATTGATTTATCAGACAAAATAAAAATGAACTTCATTATTTGGGACATCGGAGGTCAGAGTTTTCAGATGGCACCTTACAGAACAAAGTTCTATAATGGTGCTGATGCTGCATTCATTGTAATTGATAGATCCCGTCAAGACAATCTGAAAAGTGTAGAAAAATGGTATAATGACATTAAAAGCTCAGTATCTAAAAGTATTCCAATAGTTATCGTTGGAAATAAATCAGATTTGATTGATCAGTCATTAATGAGTGAAGATGATATCAAAGATGTTGCTAAACAGTTCGATTTTCACTATATTCTTACGTCTGCTAAGACAGGCTTACATGTTAACGATGCATTTTTATATATTGCTTACAGAGTAATTGAGATTCTATGATCTTAAAGAAACAAACTTTTTTATGAGTCCTCATTATTTTAAATATTTGATATCGTGAACAATATAAAATTAAGAATTCAGAATTATTAAAAGGAGGTTAAAAAAAGATAGTGATCAAGGTAGATTGGCACGATGTGCTCACAACTTGAAACGCTGGTGGATATGTTATGGGATTTTCGATAAAAGAGCTTACATACAAGGGAAAATACCTTGTATATCTTAGTGAACAAGAATTAACAGGTCCTTGGTTTAGTTTTAAATTAGAGGGTGAAAGAATTGGTTCAATTCCAGTGATTCTAAGAAATATCGAACCTACCCCTGTTTATAATATGGTAAATACTCGAAAAGGGACAGCTATAAGTAGAATTACCTTAGATTTTAATATAACTGAGTATCTTAAGAAATTGGCTGAAGAAAATAGGTTGCAATCAGTTCATTTAAAGAAAAAAGAATTTGTAAGGGTGTATAAAGATATCTTTAATCCTCCTCAAGTTCCGTATATCAGCACTTTTTTTACAGTGAAAAACATCTCAGATTTTGCCCTGAAAGATTTTTCTATGTATTTTGTCTTTGATTTTGATATTAATGGACTGGAAGGTTATGATAATGATCTATCAGGTTATGACAAGGAAAATGACATCATTTACCAATACGATAAAACCGGATTATATGGTGGATTTTCTCCGATTTCAAAATCAACAAATTACGAGACATGCTTAACTAAAGATTTCAAAATAGATCAAGAAAATTTAAATCTTTCAAATACATTATTTCAGGGGGAAGGAGAAATTTTATCTGTGATACAAATTGAATTTATGACATTGGAACCTAATCAATCTTTTCAAACAGCACTTGTAATTTCTGGAGGTTTTAGTAAAGAAGAGTTATTTGATAATATTAAAGAAGGAAAAAATGATGCAATGAAACACTTACATCAAGTAAATAGATCTATAAAGTCAAAACAACGAAATCTTCAAGAAGAAGCATTTATTAAGATTAACCAGCAACAAGCGAAAGATTGTGATTAATATAAATCCAATATAATGATTCAAATAAAAAATCATAATGAAAGTTATTTGATGAAATCTCTGCTCGGGATCGGATTTATTAAATAATAAAAATAAAAAAAAGAGATTTAGAATTTTATTTTTTTTTCTTTGATTTTAAGTCATAATAGGTATCTTCAAGAATTTCGAGATATTCAATTAGCGCTTTATTTGGGATTGACTTTTGCTCATATGATTTTTTAATGATCTGCAAGATGTACTTTGGAAAAAGGAGATCAACGTAAAAATCAGAAAGTAGAGTATAATACTCGTTATTTTTCTCATCTCTGAAAATTTTAATCATTTTAGTATCCCATAGTAATTTCAATGCACCATAGATGTCTTTCACACCTTTCATCCGCAATTTTTCAAGATCTTGTCTTGTGGCAAACCTCGTTCTTAAAAGTCTTAAAATCTGATAGACTTCAGGATTGGTAAAAATATTTACAATAGCTACATTATCTTCCATGGTAGGTTTGTAGTTCTGAAAAAATTCCTTAACATCGGTCAAATATTCTTCAACAAACCGAAGAGGTAAACCACGATTAGAGGGATCTTCAAGTAATTGTACAGGAGGTACTCTAAGCATAAAGAAATCGTTAATTAAGAAAATCAATTCCGAGGGTAAACCTTTAACAGAAACTTGTTTTATAATTTCTTTTTTTAACATTTCAGAGAGGGTAGAATCTAAATCGACAAACTCTTCAGCAAATTTGTCTCTAAGCCATACTGTCAATTCTGATTTAGTTATCAAACCGATTTCTCTCAAATTTTCTATGATCACTTGTTTTATCTCATCTTGATAATAAAGAGTAAGAATCTCCTCCTCACTTAGAGAAGGGTATAATGTTAAACGCTGGAAAATAGAGGGTAAAAGTTCTATATATGCCTCATCCTTGATGTTTTCTAAGAGAATTCTCAAAACATCTGCCATACCACTTTCATAAAGATCGGGATCATCATCTAAATTTAAAATCAGAAGAATGTAATAACCATGTTCAGGTCCAGAATAATAAGATATGATATTCATCGAGCCTGCAGTGAGAGTTATAACTCCTTTTTCACCGCTATATTCATGTGTACTGTATACTTGCATAAGGGTTTTTTCAGAAATTACAATTTCTTGTGGATATTTAGCCATAATTTCTGTTCCAATCCTTTCATCCCATCTCATGAAGATTAATCCAATCGGTTTTATCTCATGCACTTTTACAATTTCGCTTAATCTCTTTTCCTTTGTAGCTTTTTCAATTTTGCCCTCTATTTCTAATATTTCACCTAAAGAGAATCCAAGTTTTTCCCATTTATTACTTACTCTTTCTGCAATAAAAACTTCTTTATTCCGGTATAAAACAGATTCAGGTATATCTTTATTCCCTTTTATTGATTTTTTCATTGTCCTTACTTTCTTCACGAATGATGGGATTTTTGCATTCTGATAAACTTTATATCCAACAATGCTGCCTACCAAGACTAGAACCGCAGAAGATACCAATAAGAAATAAAAAGTTGGTATTCCAGGGAATATTTCCTCCATTTTAACAACAATTATAACAGAAAATTCTTCAGAAACATAATTCTCTCTTGTAATGTTTATCTTTCCTGTAATAGTTTTGGATGTGAAAAAAGCGTTTATATCCTTAGTGGAAAATTCATAAGTATAAGTTCCATTTCCAATTGGTACTAACTCAAACGTAGTACTCCCAATTATCAACTCCACTGTCGCATTATTTACCCATATATCTCCTTGTGTAGGATCTGTCAAAGTTAATTCTATAGGGACTGTTTTACCTTGGACGACACTAGATTTAAAATCCTTAAAGTTCTCACTTAGAGAATAATTAAGTATCCGTTTATTAATAGTAAGAAGGAGCATCCCATTCTTTCGATCATAATTATTTTTGTCAACTGTAAGAACTAATAGATACTCTCCAACTGCTCGATTTTGAGTATCAAAATCCAAAATATATGTATTATCTAAAGTAGAGATAAGATTTCCCTGTCCTGTGTCAATTACATTTCCCGCTTGATCATAGCTTTCCCAAATATAGAATTGAGAACTTAAATCAGTAATTTTTGTACCCTTTAGATCATCAATATATACAAAAGTAAAATTTACCAAATCGTTCACATAAATTGATTCTATTTTTCTGAAGAATTCGGAAGAACTATTTAGCAAAGTAGGACGATTTGAAATTTTTAATTTGAGATCTTTTATTTTGAGCTGATAATGATCTTTATTGATGGTGAATCTTACAGTATAATCATCGGCATCAAGTAGAGAAGTTTCGATTGTTTTTAGATAATATCCTAAGTTTGAATCATATTGAACTGTTCCAAACGCGGAAGGTGCTTCCAATATAGTGTAAGACAAAGAACCGACGACTTCATACGATACAGATCGTACATATTTAACTGAAAGCACCAAGCTAAAATTAACATAGGGAGATGTGTCAATGACTGCTTGAAATATTTGATTAATATTAAAACCCTTTAATGAAATCTTTCCGGTTCCTCTTGCGAAATCTGAAATGCTATAAGTCTGGCTTCCAATTGTGATATTCATACCTACCTCTGATGGAAAGTAATAATTTGAACCATCTTTAATATTTGTGATCCATAATATTGCTTCTTGGTTAGTCCAACTATTTTGACTTAAATCTATTTGAAATAATCCACCATTACTAACTCCTTGCTCTGTCTTGGTAAGATTATAGGTTTCCAACGTATGAGTTTTATAAAATTCCTGAATATAATCAACTTTTATAATCGCATCAAATATTACATCTGGGAAGCTTTCAACTGTAAATAGGAATTGATTTCCTAAAGGATAAATAATTCTGTCATCTATGGTTAAAATTCCTGTTCCATCTAAATAGCCGTAATCCAATGAATATTTAAAATTTTCGTTTGTAGTGATATTTAAATTAGTAAGGGTTGATAAATCCACCTTACTCCAGTTAGAGGTATAATAACAGTTCGAGATCTCGAAAGTCATATTTTTAATTGCCCACCCTTCTATTTCAGTTAAGAGAAAAAGCTCATTACTGACATTAAATTTGGAATATTGCACGTTGAGCGCATCTCTTATAAAATAAGCATCAGCGATAATATCAACAGTCCCATCAAACGTACCACTGATTATAAACTCAAAAGTATTATCATTTGTTCCACTCGCTTGGTTTAAAGTAAGAGTGATTCCTGTCCATGTACCTTGAGTGTAATCCCACCCACTATGAGTAGAGTTATCAAATGTATAGGAAAAAGAGCCATAAGCATCTTCAATAGTAATATTAATATTTGAGATATCAGTGTTCCATGAAATATCATAAATATTAAACACAATTTTGGATAAATTCCATTGTTGGTGAACATCAGAAATCATAAAATTAAATTCGTGGTCAACACTTTGAAAAAGAGCATTTTCTATGGTAAGTGTTTCAGAGTTTTGACCGTAAGAGTTCAGTGTCATATTGACGCTCTCTAACCAATATGCTGATGAACCGGAATCATCATTATCCGACTGATTCAATTGAATTTGCTTTTCTGAAATTTCTAGTTGGAATATTAAATCTGAAGGAAGTGAATATCCAGATTTATATGCTGAAACAATGATTATATATTTTTCATTGCTAGATATTTGGCTTGTATCTAAATTCACAAAATATCTTCCATCATTCTCAACCTCTTTTAAAAATGATCCAGAAAGAACATTATCTCCTCCTAACAACACTTCATATATCATGGAATCTGCATAAGAAGGGCCTAAAAGGTGTTTATAGCCCGTTTCAACTCTACTTACATTAAATAAGGCTCGTAACTTCAATAATGAGCCCCATTCAACGTCTATATAATCTGTGGGATTTAGGGATATTAATTCTGTTTGGAACAAATTCAGATTAATTGAAATTCTTAACTCCATAGAATCCTTGTTTACGACTGTAAAACTTAGGTTATTTGCAAAACTGGTTAAAGTTATAGTATCATTGAATAATCGATTTTCTCCAAAAAATTCAATCTGTAAACAATAATCATCACCTATTCCTGAGGAATCCAGCCACCGCAAGGTGGCTTTCCCGTCAAGATTCGTTGTTAAATTTACTATACTCGCTCCGAAAGGATCACCCACAGTTAACTTGAGCTTAGCCCCACTCACAGGAGTTATCGGAGAATCAAGGGTTAGCACTGTAAACTCTATGGTTGTGAGATCCACTTGAACTTGTATAGTAGCATTCTCTGTAGTAATATCTCCTGAGGCAAGTTCAAGAGTAGAGGGATTATATATAATATCACGATAATAGATCGTATAATTATACTCCGAAGGAGGGGCCTCCACCCATCGAAAGGTGGTATGCCCTGTAAGATCTATTACGCACTTTTGAAGTATATGGGTGTCATTTCCAACCATGATCCATCCAGATTCAACAGGACTGCTATCTAGATCAATAATTTCGAAGAAATGAGAAGTTATATTGCAAATTAAAGTAATAGTTTGAAATGCTTCATCAAGTAAAATTGCTTGGGGTGTGACGTTCACAGGCTCAGTTACATTAGCGATAATTGAGCTTATCGTTGCCGTAAAATTATATTCTCCTTTAATAATGTTTGTAAAACTAACAGCACCATTGCCATTAGTAATATCTGACTCTATTAAATCGATATTTTGGTACATAGAAATGGTTACATTTGGTAGAAAATTACCATATAAATCCACAGCGTTAATTTGAGCATCAACAAATGCTATTGGTTTTGAATACTCCTCATCGCCTACATTGTAAAAAGTATTAGGGCTATATTGATTATTGTATTCCGCGGCAATCCATCCATCAGATCTCGACACACTTGAAACGCGAAATTCATCTAAAAATCCCTTGAAGCTATCAAACCTACCTAAATAAAAGGAGCTTGTATCTGTGATTAAAGGAAAACCTCCAATATATTGACTACTTCCTAACTCACCATCCGTATATGCCCTTAAATAAGTACCATCATATGAATATGTAATATATGCCCACTGTTGCCGATAAACCAATACATTTAGATATGTTGTGCCAAAAGTCTCAAATTGAATATCAGCTTGAAATCTTCCCTGTCCTGCAGGTAAAAAACTTTGACGCCAAAGTCGGGACATTCTAACAGAAGATGTTTTAGAAAAAACCCAACGATCTGTCATTGATTGCCATTCTAAATCATCTTCATAATTCGGATAAATCCAAAAAGAAAATGTAAACATATTATCCCCATCAAAGAATTCCGAACCTCTATCAATAATTATCCTGTTGTCTCCTATACCTGAGAAAGACCTAGATCCGTCTATTTGCCCTGAATCTATAAATTGAGTACCAAACGGTGATCCGTCGTAACTATTAGAAGTTGAATCTTTGATATAATAACCAGATCCAGATTGTTCATTAAGATGCCATACTGCCTTATATGCCACCCATACACCTTCTGGATTCTGAAGAGAGCTCATACTATCATTCCCATAGTGCATTATAATGCTTGTATTAAGAACTGTTGATAAAAATGGAATACGAACCCATGTGATTAATTTTGCTTGAGAACTACTATAACTTTGATTAAAGAGTTCAATTTGGTGATCTAACCATTGACCATCTAAGGAAAAAGCAATATCATCACCATCACTCTGTACATCATACCTTAAATCTTCATCAAGAATGGATATTAGAAAAGGAAAATTCACATGACTACCAGTGCCATTAACTTTAGTGTGATCAATTGTTATAACTTTATGATAATCAAAGTAAAGCGCATTTGGGGGATCTTCATTTAATACATTTTCTTCTCCTACCGTACCGAATGAGGTAGGATCATTTTGATTATCATATTCCGTTTTTAACCAATCATCAGATCTAATCACTGATGAAATTCTTACCTCATCAATGATCGCATCTATAGGTCTATTTCCTGTAGGACTATTTCCAATAAATATCGGCCAACTATTTTCACGCAATGGTCCTGTTTTACTTTGTGTAAGAACTGTATTTCCATCTAAAACAAGATATATATTAGTACCATCATATTTTATTGAAATTAAATACCACTCATCAATTGAAAGACGCCCGGATGGATCTGTAGCTTCCACTGTACTAGTACCAGTAGCATCATCCATTCCTGTTTTTATTCTTCCTCTTAAATTATATGGCCCATTTTCGTTTACTGATTCATTATATGTTCCCAACATCCACACATGATATTCTGAACCATCACTTGAACCTGAATTTTTAGATAAAATACGGGCATCACTATATCCCGACCAAATTGAATCAAAGGATTCATATTTTACCCATGCTTGAATCGTTATTTGGTACCCAGAGATGCTCCATGTTCCGATATCGATGTTATCACTTCCATCATCATGTTCAAAATCTTGACCATCACCTATCTTACCAATAACATCTACTGAACCGGAATTTGTTCCATCCCTATTGTTAGTGGTAGAATCTAAAAAATCATCATCTAAGTGATATACTGCTGCATACCCACTGTCCCAAACACCCTCGGGGTTTTCTCGAGAGCTCATTGTTGAATTTCCATAAAACATAGTAATTATAGTATCTTTTGTGGTATATAGGGAGGGAATTTGGACCCACACCCTTAGTTCTGCATGAGTTTTATTATATGTTTGGTTGAAGAGTATTATATCGTGATCCAGCCAATCTCCATCGACAGCAAAAGCTATATCATCCCCATCTGGTTGAGCATGATATCTTAAATCATAGTCAATAAATGAAAATAAATATGGGAAATTAGTATGGATGCCAGTTCCACTTACTTCATTTTGATCTATGGTGATTAATTTATAATATGTGAAATAATGAGCATTTGGAGGTTCCCAAACTACTTCTTGTTCTGCACCAATTGTGTAAAAACTATTAGGATTATATTGATTATTGAATTCGGTTTCATACCAATCAGCTGAACGAACATTTGAAGATATCCTGAATTCCTCTATGAATGCTCCTATAGGATCTGTATGATCAGTATCTGAACCAAGATTATATCCTGTCCAACTAGAAGAAGTCCCTAAGGCTTCTGCATCGTAATCATCCGTAATTAGAGTGCCATTAAGATAATGTTTTTGACGTCCAACTGATCCACCTTGCCAGGTCATGACAAAATGGTAATATTGGTCAAGCCAGAGAATTGTACTTTGTGTAGAACTGATATTACCTAAATTATTGCGAATTCTGGTTGAAATGCTGTTATCAGCTAATAATCGTAAATCAGGATAACTCCACCTGGCTGTAAAATATCGTTGATACGTATTAAATAATTGAGGTCGAAACCACATTTCAAGGGAAAGAGAGGTGGTTGGATTTGAAAAACCTGATGTTAATTCAAGGTATTGAGTATTCACTCCACCGAATTCTATTGCCTTCCCGATAATACCATCGACAAGATCTCCGGAAACAAAACCAGATCCGGGTGTAAAATCATAGTTATTAGAAGTACTATCTAGAACAGATGAAGAACTAGGATTTTGATTCATATGATAAACAGCTTTATAATTATTATCCCATACTCCTTTTGGATTTTGCCGTGAGCTCATTGTATTATTACCATAGTACATTCGGATAATACTATCGATAATAACAGATAATACGGGAATTCTCACCCAAACAACTAGTTTAGCATGTGTTCCATTGTACGTTTGATTAAACACCTCAATTTCGTGATCTAACCAGACATTAGTTAATGAGAATGCAATATCATCTCCATCAGATTGAACATCAGAACGTAGATCTGCATCATAAATTGATAACAGAAAAGGAAAATTAGTAAGACCAGATGTTCCCGATACTTGATTATGATCTATTGTTATAAGTTTATAGTATTTAAAATAATGTGCATTAAAAGGAGCACTTAATTTTGGTGTCAACTCAGTTTTATCATTAACCTTGTCATCATTATCCTCTGCAAAATTAGTCCTGTATAAATTTGAAAATAATGGTGAACTTAGAATCAGAGGAATTATTAATACGAACAATAAAAGACTTAAAACTGTAATTCTCTTTTTAATAGTTATAAGTTGATTTCTACTTGTTTTCATTTCTGATCAAATTCTTGTTTAAAATAAGTTCATGTAAAATGTAAAACATGTATTTACAAGATAAGAGTAAATTCAGATATTTATATTTAGAGTATTTATAGAGTATCTTAATTTAGTTTCTTTAGGATAAAATTGTAAAAAAAATAAAAGCTTTTATTTTATTATTTTTCTTCTGATTTTAGTTTGTAATAAGTATCTTCAAGGATATTAAGGTATTCAATCAAGGCTTTTTTAACTTTTGATTTTTGCTCATAAGCATCTTTAATAGATTTCAATAAATACTTTGGAAAAATATAATCGATATAAAAATCAGAAATAAGAGCATAATATTCAATGTTTTGATTATCGTGAAAAACTTTTATGATCTTATTATCCCAGAGTATTTTTAGAACACTATAAATATCATCAACTCCCCTACTACTGAGTTTCTGAAGGTCGTCTCTAGTAACAATTGCATTTCTTAAGAGTCTTAACGTCTCATAAACTTGAGGATTAACTAATATCTCAGCAATCTTTATATTATCTTCTTCTGTAGGATGATATGTCTGGAAGAATTTTTTTACATCGTTAGGATATTCTTTCGCAAATTGAGATGGTAAACCAAAACTAGTGGGTTTTTCAAGTAATTTAAGAGGAGGAATTCTTGCCATGAAGATATCTTTAGTAAGAAAAATAAGTTCGGAGGGTATATCTTTAATAGAACTAACTTTTAAAATCTCTGATTTAATCATTTCGCTAAAGATCGCGTCTAAATCAAAGAAACCTTTTGTTTGTTTATCTTTAAGCCAAATTATTAATTCTGATTTAACTGCTAAACCTTCGTCTATTAACAGATTCAGAATTGAACGTTTTATCTTGTTTTGGTAAGTGAGTGCTAGAATTTGTTCATAACTGAGCGATGGATATAACGCTAAACGCTGGAATAGGGTAGGTAGCATTTGTAGATAAGTATCATCTTCAATATATTCTAAAAGAATAGTTAATACATCAGCAATTCCCCCTTCATAAAGATCAGGATCATCATCCAAATTTAAGAGTAAAAGCAAATAATACCCTTCCTCTGGCCCTGAATAATAGGATAGGATATTAGTAGCTTCTGCGGTTAAAGTTATGATCCCTTTTTCTCCACTATATTCATGAGTGCTATATATTTGCATTAAAGATTTTTCTGAAATATTAATCTCTGAGGGATATTTTACCTTGATTTCAGTGCCAATTCTCTCATCCCATTTCATTAAAACCAATCCAATTGGTTTATTTTCATGTTCAATAGGAGTTTCAAAAGTCTTTCTTTGTGAAGTTTTTTTCTTCTTATCCTTTTCAATAGTTATCCCAAATATTTCTTCTAAAGATAATCCAATTTCATTCCAATCGCTATTTAATATTTCTCCAACGAATACTTCTTTTTCACGATATATAAGTGATTCTGCAATTGATTTATCTCCTTTTATAGATTTCTTCATTTCTCTTACTTTTTTTACAAAGGAGGGTATTCTTGCATTTTGAATGACTCGATATCCAACTAAACTACCAACAAGTGCAATTATAGCTGATACAATTAACAGAAAATAAAAAGTGGGTATCCCTGGTAATATTTCTTCCATCTCTACAACAATCGTAATTTTTATTTCAACGGGATTATAATCAACTTTAGAAATTGTAATAGTACCTCGAAGTGTTTTTGAGGTGAAGAATGCATTTATATTATTTGTAGAAAACTCAAGAGAGTAAGTACCGTTGGCAAGTTGTACGAATTCATAGGTTTTACTTCCAACTGTTAGTTTTATAGTCGCATTAATTAACCAAGAATCTCTTTTTGTAGGATCTGTAAGACTTATTCCTATTATTACTTTCTTGCCTTGAACTACATTAGTTTGCCCATCTTGAAGATTTTTACTTAAAACATAATCAATATCTCTTTTTATGATTGTAAGAAGGATCATCCCATTTTTGTAATCATAATTATCCTTCTCTAGAACAATGATGAGTAGATATTCTCCAACAGCTCTTGCTCTTGTGTTAAAATCTAATATATAAGTGTTATCGATAGCACTAAATACATTACCAAGACCAGTTTCATTAACATTACCACTCTGATCATAGCTTTCCCAGATAAAATATTGGTTATCAAGATTAGTTATTTTAGTACCACTTATCTCATCAGTAAATATTAAACTAAAATTCACTGCATCCTTTACATAAATTTTTGCAATTTTTCTAAAGAATTCAGAAGAACCATTGAGCAATGTAGGACGATTTAAAACCGTTAATTTAAGATCCTTTTTAGCGAGTTGATAATGATCTTTATTCATAGTGAATCTTACTGTATAATCATCAGCATCAAGTGAAGAAGTATCGATTGTTTTTAAATAATATCCTAAGTTTGAATCGTATTGAACTGTTCCATATACGGAAGGAGCTCCAATAACAGTGTAAGATAACGCACCTACAATTTCATAAGATATAGTTCGTAAATATTTGACTGAAAGCACCAAACTAAAATTTACAGTGGAAGATGTGTCAATGACTGCTTGAAATATTTGATTTTTAGTAAAACCTGTCAATGAAAAACGTCCAGTTCCTGTTCCATGATCTTCAATACTGTATGTTTGGCTTCCAATTGTAATATTCATATTTACATCTGATGGAAAGAAGTAATTTAAACCACTTCTAATAGCCTTGACCCATAAAAATGCTTCATGCTCAGCCCAACTTGACTCTACTGCACTTACTTGAAAAATTCCTCCGTTGTTAACTCCTTGCTCTGTTTTTGTAAGATTATAGGTTTCCAGAATTTGGGTTTTGTAAAATTCCTGAATATAGTTAACTTTTATAAGCGCATCAAAAATTACATCAGGAAAGCTTTCGATTATAAAAAGGAATTGATTTCCAAAAGGATAAATGACTTTATCATCTATAGTTAGAATACCCGTGCCGTCTGAATAGCCGTAATCTAATGAGTATTTAAAACCTTCGTTTGTTGTAATATTTAAATTTGTGAGGGTTGATAAGTCTACCTTACTCCAGTTAGAGGTATAATAACAGTTCGAGATCTCGAAGGTCACGTTATTAATTGCCCATCCTTCTGTTTCAGTTAAAAGAGAGAGTTCGCTACTAACATTAAATTTGGAGTATTGCACATTGAGAGCATCTCTTATAAAATAAGCATCAGCGATAATATCAACAACACCATCAAAAGTACCACTAATTTTAAACTCGAAATTATTATCATTTGTTCTACTCGCTTGGTTTAATTCAAGGGTGATTCCTGTCCATGTGCCTTGAGTGTAATCCCATCCACTATGAGTATAATTATAAAATGTATAGGAAAAAGTGCCATAAGGATCTTCGATGGTAATATTAATATTTGGGATATCGGTGTTCCATGAAATACCATAAATATTAAACTCAATTTTGGATAAATTCCATTGTTGGTGAACATCAGAAATCACAAAATTAAACTCATGGTCAACACTTTGAAAAAGAGCATTCTCTATTGTAAGAGTTTCAGAATTTTGACCGTAGGATTTCAATGTCATATTAACGCCATCTAACCAATATGCGAATGAGCTAGAATCATTATTATCCGACTGATTTAATTCCACATCAATCTCTAGAATATTTAATTGAAGAATTAAATCTGATGGAATTGTATATCCCGATTTTTGAGCTGAGATAATTAGTAAATAGCTTTCGTCCTTTTCAATATTTTTTGTATCTATTTCTATATAATGCTTACCCTCATTCCCCGCCTCTTCTAAAAATGAACCAGAAAGAATAGTATTTCCTCCTAAGAACATTTCATATACCATGGAATCCGCATAAGTAGGTCCTAAAAGGTGTTCATAGCCCGTTTCAACTCTACTTACATTAAATAAGGCTCGCAACTTCAATAATGAGCCCCATTCAACATCTATATAATCTGTGGGATTTAAGGAGATTAATTCTGTTTGGAACAAATTCAGATTAATTGAAATTCTTAATTCCATAGAATCCTTATTTACAACTGGAAAACTTATGTTATTTACAAAGTGATCTAAAAATAGAGTATCATTGAATAATCGATTTTCTCCAAAAAATTCAATCTGTAAACAATAATCATCACCTATTCCTGAGGAATCCAGCCACCGCAAGGTGGCTTTCCCGTCAAGATTCGTTGTTAAATTTACTATACTCGCTCCGAAAGGATCACCCACAGTTAACTTGAGCTTAGCCCCACTCACAGGAGTTATCGGAGAATCAAGGGTTAGCACTGTAAACTCTATGGTTGTGAGATCCACTTGAACTTGTATAGTAGCATTCTCTGTAGTAATATCTCCTGAGGCAAGTTCAAGAGTAGAGGGATTATATATAATATCACGATAATAGATCGTATAATTATACTCCGAAGGAGGGGCCTCCACCCATCGAAAGGTGGTATGCCCTGTAAGATCTATTACGCACTTTTGAAGTATATGGGTGTCATTTCCAACCATGATCCATCCAGATTCAACAGGACTGCTATCTAGATCAATAATTTCGAAGAAATGAGAAGTTATGTTGCAAATTAAAGTAATAGTTTGAAATGCTTTATCAAGCAAAATTGCTTGAGACGTAATGTTCACAAGCTCAGTTACATTAGCGATAGTTGAGCTTATCGTTGCCGTAAAATTATATTCTCCTTCGATGATTTCAGTAAATAAAACAGAACCAACATCATCAGTAATGTCGCGATCTATTAATTGAGTATTTTGATACATTGAAATAGTTATATTTGGTAATTGATTTCCATAGAGATCAATTGCTACAATTTGAGCCTCTAAATCTATTTTAGCTTTCAGTGGAATTTCCGTACCAATTGAATAGAAGGAGGAAGGATCATATTGATTATTGTATTCGGTGGCAATCCAATCATTTGAACGAGCCACGTTAGAAATACGAACTTCATCAATAGTACCATTAACATATGACGTACCAGCATCAGATCTTCTAGCTATACGTACAGGGAGAGAAGGATCATTCATAGATGGCGGAACACCAATCGTTCTTATTCCTACTTCAGTTCCATTGAAAAATAACTTAGAATATTCACTTGGTTTGAATACTCCGACAACATGATACCATTGATTTACCCTTACTCGTTCCCAACCAGTGTAAATCGTATTAGTTCCATCTGGTGAGTAACGAAACATAATCCAACCGTCAGGAGCGATCACTGGATCATCATCAAAACTGATATCCCAACCTCTAAAGCCGGTGCCCCCACTCTTAACGACTAAATAATCATTACCAACAAAATTAACCTTAAACCAAGCTTGAACAGTAAATTCACCTGTAATATGCAATTCTCCAGGATTTCCAAGATCAATATAATCATTAATCCCATCAAAATCTAACGCACCTCCGATCATTCCGGAGACTTGGTCTGAAGAACTCATTGTACCATAAGAGATACCATCACTCCCAGGAATAGTACTATCCTTTATCTGAGGAGGTGTGCCAGAGGGGTCTTCATTCAAATGCCAAACAGCCACATAACCCGAATTCCATACTTGAGATGGATTCTGTCGTGAGGTCATCGTAGAATTACCGTAATACATCGAAACGTTAGTATCAAAAGCAGTTGATAAAAATGGAATACGGATCCATGCAGCTAAACGAGCGTGGGTTCCACTGTAAGTTTGATTAAAGAGTTCTATTTGATGGTCTAACCATTGACCATCTATAGAAAATGCAATATCATCACCATCATTTTGAACATCATATCGTAAATCCTTATCAAATATTGAAATAAGAAGAGGAAAATTAACATGACTTCCTGTTCCATTAACCTTTGTGTGATCAATAGTTAAAACTTTATAATAATTAAAGTAATCCGCATTTACTGGCTGAACATTTACTAGTTGTTCATTACCTACGGAATAAAATGAATTTGGATTATATTGGTTATTATACTCTGTTAGGATCCAACCCGAAGATCGTTCTACATTAGAAACTCGTATTTCATCAAATTTACCAAGAATTTGACTCGCACTTGCGACCAAATTTCCTCCCCATAACCAATCATCGAGATTAGCTAATTGAATCCATTGCGAGGGTACATTTTCTATGGTAAAACTTAATGATGTTCCATCTAAATATATTTTTACACTTTTTGTAGCATAATTTAAGGTTAATACGAGATAATGCCAAATATTATTTGTAAAAGGATCGGTAACAAGATTATAATTAGTACTGACGCCACCATACGGATAAAAGAAGTGGTCACCATCAGGTTGAACCGCCCATTCAAAACCATCAGTTTGGAAGAGTGTTGGGGGCGGGGTCGGATTTGCTGTGAAACGATTACTAGTGGTCATCACTCTTTGATATCCTCCATCAGAAGAATTAACCCAATTTATCCATAATGATAAAGTTGCTTCATCAGATACCGAATCTAAGCTCGTACTTTCAGGTATACTAATCATATCATCAAATCCATCTAATTCAAAACCTGTGCTTATTTGACAAGAAACTAAGTCAGATGAGCTCATAGAGCCCAGAGTTGTACCATCATTACTGTAAGCTGTACTATCATATACAATTCCAGCTGGACTTTCGTTTAAATGCCAAACACCAACATAATTATTCCACACACCACTTGGATTCTCTTGAGAAGTCATTGTTGCATTACCATAATACATAATGAGGGTTGTGTTTAAACTCGTAGACAAAATGGGAATTCTAACCCAAACTATTAATTGAGCTTCAGTAGTACTATATGATTGATTGAATAATTCAAATTCATGATTTATCCAATCCCCTCCCGTAGAAAAAGCAATATCATCACCATCAGGTTGACAATGATATTTTAAATCCTCATCAACAATTGAAATTAATACTGGAAAATTGAAATGACTCCCTGTTCCAGCGATTTTAGCTGCATCAATAGTAATAATTTTATAA
Source organism: Candidatus Hodarchaeota archaeon (assembly GCA_048886685.1). Classification (GTDB taxonomy): domain Archaea; phylum Asgardarchaeota; class Lokiarchaeia; order Sigyniarchaeales; family SOKP01; genus Loki-b32. The sequence goes on along the minus strand of JBHLKM010000020.1, from coordinate 50,021 downwards.
TATGTGAAGTAACCTACATCAGGAGGTTCCGTTGTTACGATCTGTTCAGATCCAATTAAATAAAATGAATCTGGATCATTTTGATTTTGATATTCTGTATAGATCCATCCTGATGAGCGAGGTCTGCTGGAGATACGAACTTCATCTATTAATCCATCAAATACCTCTCCTGTCCAGGCTATATTAAATCCTATAAAAAAGGGATTACTATTCGTGCCTAACGTACCAATCCCAAAATTATGTTCTGCCATATACAGGCCGTTTAAAAATATTCTTCCTATTGAAGTTGAGCTTTGATAAGTAAAGACAAAATGCTGCCAAGTTGCATTTAAAACAGATACCGATGAACTCCATTCGTCATAAGAGTTAGAAGGATTTGAAAGCCCAATGTCATAATTATTATAATCATTAATTGCCACGTAAATATCAAAATCAGAGACGCTGCCCCCATCCCAAGATCCATCCATTTTACTTACTATGGTCATCCATTTAGAACCAATGCCAACGGGTAAAAGGTTTGGATTAATCCAAGCTTCTACGGTAAGTTCATTAGATATATCCAAACTGGCATCATCAGAAACTTCAATCCTTTGACCTAATGAATCGGTAAATCCAACAGAGTTGTGAATTTGGCCATTTTGACCCAAAACTGGACTATTAGTGTATGTACCGTCATTAGAATTTGAGGTTGAATCTATGGCTGGATTCGCAAGACTCTCTTCATTTAAATGCCATACACCTCGATAACCACTTTCCCATACCCCCGTTGGATTTTCTCGAGAGCTCATGCTAGAATTGCCGTAATACATTCTGATAACTGTATCAATAACCCCAGATAAATCGGGTACTCGAACCCATGCAACCAAGTGAGCATGGGTTGAACTGAATGTTTGATCAAATAATTCTATTTCATGATCTAACCAATTATTCTCAAATGAAAACGCAATATCATCTCCATCTGATTGAACATCCAATCTTAAATCGGAGTCTGTAATATTAATTAATACAGGAAAATTGCTATAAGAACCAGATCCGGCTACTTTATTATGATCGATCGTAATAGTCTTGTAATATTGAAAACTAATGGCATTAGGAGGGGCATTTGTTTTTATTTTATCATAATTAACATTTTTTTCATCAGATTCTTGATTAATGTAATTTGTTTTAAGTCCTAGCAATGGAATATTTAGAAAAAGAGGAATAATTAAACAGAATAAAAGAATTCCAAGAATGTCAATTTTAGATTTTAAGTTTTTTCTATAGATTTTCATTGTTAAAATTTACTCTATTGTAAAAACGATATAGTTTTGTTAATTAAATTTAATAAAAACATAGATATATCATATATATATATTTAGAGGTAAAAATTGGAATTAAAGGAGTTTAGTTTTAAATATTCAATTTATGTAAATAAAACTAAATATTTCATAAAGGAAAATACTAAAAGATAAATTATTCATAATCAATTAATTATATAGAAATAATAATCATAAAATGAAAAAGAAATTTTCCGGTGTTGCGTAATTTTACGACAAATCTCAATTTATAAGGATATGAAACATATTTACACTAAACAATTCGGTGTAGTGTTAGAAGATACTGTATTTGAGAGATTAATTACCCCCATTCTGGAGGAATCTTTTTCAAAAACTACAGATATTATTAATTATAAAGATTATTACAAATTTAAAATCTCATACTATAAAGAAAAAAACTACTTGTTCTTATTTATTAATAGTGTAAATGATCCTTTTAACAAAATTAAGAAGGAGTTAAACAGGTGTAGAGAAGGATTTCTCAACTTAGTTGAAAATACCACTCTGGATTTAGATGATGAAAAGGATCTTGAGAAAATCGATCAATATATTTATCCAATTCAAAACAGAATGCCTCCAATAATCTCATTAGTAGGGTATTCTGGAGTGGGAAAGTCCACTATTGTAAACCTCCTAAGAACAAAGGAGTTCTCTGTAGAAAATCAACCTAGTATCTCGGGGGATGTTGCGACTTTAAAAGTTGGGAAAATTTCCTTCCTTCTACGGGATTTTACTGGTGATGAAAATGTTGGATTTCTGTGGAATAATTTCATTAGAGGGAGCGATGCTATCCTCTTAATCACGGATTCAACTGAAGAGAATGTAATAAATTCAAAATTTTTTTTAAGCAAAATTGAAGAAGAAGTTCCTTATGCTTATACTGCAGGAATTGGAAATAAACAAGATTTGGAAAATGCCTTGAACGAGTCGAGAATAAGGGAAATTTTAGGATTGAACACGTTTCCGACGAGTGCAATTGATCCCAATAATAGAGAAAGATTTATTCAAATCATTGCAGAAATGCTTGAAATGAAGCGCCATATTTTACCAATTATAGACCTTCTTTTTGAACGAGAAAACCTAATCCATGAACTTGAAGAATCATTAAAAAATGACAAGTTTGAAAATATTGATGACCTTTTTGAGAAAATCATTAAAATCTCTTCACAACTGGGAGATAGTGTAGAGCCCTTTTATAGAATGCAATTAAAAATTAAAGATGAGTTGGGTAAAGAGGTTCCTCAAATAGATTCTGAAATAAAACCCTTGGAGAAGGAAACATCAATTAAAAGACTTTCATTCTTAGAAAGGCGTTTAAAAATTTTATTGAAGAATTTTATGGATGATGTAGAGAATATATTTGCTATAACCATCTGCGATCGTGAGGGGTTAATTATAACTTCAGAGAGTAAGGGAGATCTTGAAGATGAATATGTGATTGGAGCGATAGCAGCATCAGTTGACAGTTATATTGAGAGAATTAAGAAGGAATTTAAGGACGAAACGACCTTCTTTAATATCACAACAATTAGTAATAAAAAATTTGCATATTGTTCGATGGGATTAAAATCAATATTATTAACTATTTCAGATCTATCAATTTCAGATACTGAATTAAGAGTCTATTCCGAACATGTAGCAAGTAAAATTGAAATGATATTAGAAGGCAATGAAAATGTTTCACTTCAAATACCTCAAATAATAAAAATTTTATCTAAAACTAAAGATGGGAAAATCCCTACAGGTGATTATTCATTAAAATTAGTATTAACAGGAGATTACGAGGTAGGTAAGACTTCATTAATAAGACGCTTTGTACAAAATCTTTTCAAAGAGGGTTATCATAGTACAGTTGGATTAGAAATATCAAAGAAAACTATAGAATTAGCTAAAAACACGAAAATAAATTTTGCAATATGGGATATCGGAGGTCAAATAACCCAAATGACACCATATAGAAAGAGATTTTATGGAGGAGCTAATTCTGCATTTATTGTGATAGATAGGACCAGGAAAGAGAGCCTTAAATCTGTTGAAAAATGGCATAATGAATTAACGAAATTTGTAGATAAAGATCTTAATATTATATTAGTCGGAAACAAATCAGATTTAGTCGATGAAATAGTTATTACTGAAAATGAAATTAAAAATGTTGCAAACATGAATAATTTTTTTTACATACTCACCTCTGCAAAAACAGGGGAGAATGTTAACGATTCGTTTTTATATATAGCTTACAGATTTCTAGAATCTGCTGCTTAAAAAGAACACGTTTTAATTTAATAATGCTGTAATTAAATTTTAATAAATGAGTTTACATTATTATTTTAAGTCATAATTTCATTAACTTTCTCTTGAAAATGTTAGAAGATAATTTAACGGATAAAATCGAAGAATTAAATGATGAAATTAATACTTTAAAGAATCGAATCAGCATGTTAGAAATAGAGTTGGATAAAAAAGAACATGAAAATTACACTCACTTAGAGACTATAGAACACTTAGAGGATGTTATAATGAAATTAGAATCATTAATCCCAGAGGAGGATAGCGATACAAAAAGTAAAGACCAAAAAGTATTAGATTCCAAATTAGCATTAGATTTAAAAGATAGAGATATAGAAATACGAGATTTAAAAAATAGAATGGGTTTCTTAAGGAAAGAGAAAGTTCAACTCCAGCAGGAACTTGAAAGGTTGAAAAGAGAACGCGTGGAATCTAATGTAATTCGAACGGAGGATATTAGATCTAAGCCACCATTAGAAACTTTAGTAAAAGATTTACAAGACAAGGTAAACAAACAGAAAACTATGATAGAAAATTTAAAACGACAACATATTGATGTAGCTGAATTTGACACAAAAATAAAAGAGAAAGAGGAAGCAATAGAACGGAGAATGGCTTATTTATTACAGACTCAAATTGATGATCAGGGGAAAATAATTGAGTCTAAAAATAAAGAAATAGATGATTTAAAAAGTAATTTAGAAAATATGAAAAACAAAGTTGAAGTGTTAGAAGTACAATTAAATATGAAAGATCAGAGAATTAAAGAATTATATGAAAAATTAGGTAAAACACGGAAAAAAAAGTAATTTTTCAAGAGTGCTTATCTAATTTAAACTTATTCTATATGTTTAAAATTATTAGTAAATATTAAATAAAAAAAATATATTAGCACTTTTTTTTAATTATTTGGATATTGAAAAGTATCTATATTACTCTTTAATAGATACTTTTCATGATTAATTATAAATTTATTTTGGATTTCGGCATATTTTTTTACTGAATAAAATAAGATATTTGTTTCTTGTTTTGTAATAACAGGAAATTCATAATATTTTGATTTATATTTAATCTCTTTGTTTTGTTTTTTGTATCTATCAATAAATTCAACATGGTGGTTTAACCTGTAATTGTTAATTTCAGAATTTAATTGTTTAATTTTAGAGATACTTTTTTTAAACACATCCATGAAATTAGGTTTTAATTCATAACCTATTGAATTTCTGGTTGACACAATTGCAGCTAATGAAGTAGTACCTGTACCCCAGAACGGATCTAACACTATATCTTCATAGATTGAAAACATATTAATTAAACGATATGGAATTTCAAAGGGAAAAGCTGCTGAACGATTTCTTAAATAATTTTGATTATTATTATTTTGATTTATTTGTTGGCTAATCCCTCTTATATCATCCCATACATCAGAAAACCATGTATTCCTCTCTTCCCAAAAAAAAGCACTATTATAGCGATTTTCTGATTTTGGGGGTATTGTCCTCCTCCTTTTACCTTTTCTAAATATCAAAATATATTCGTGCTCAAGGGTAGCATAAGCATTTGGGGGTAACATCCCTGAACCCATGAATTTATTTGGACTATTTGTTGGTTTTCTCCATAAAATTGAAGGTAATTCAATAAATTCAAAATTAAGAAAAGAATTAGTTATTTTGACGTGATTTGGGAATAATTGGAAATTTTTTCCAATAGTTCTAGTTGCATCTCCTATGTTTATACAAGCTATTCCCCCAGGTTTTAGTACCCGTGCTACTTCTCTCCATACTTTATCGAGTTCCTTATGCATCAAATTGAATGCTCTTTTACTACTCCCTTCTTCGAGAGCCTCTTTAATTTTGTCATTTAAGGAAGAAAATAATAAATCCCACATCTCAATCATGGGATAAGGTGGTGAAGTAATCATTAAATCAATCGAATTGGACTTAAGTTCATGCATATCAGATGAATTTTTGAAGTGTACCTTGTGAATAGTTTCCATGGTCAGTTTCCAAATTTCAAAATCCTAATTTAATGTTAGAGTTTTTTTAATTAAAATTCAAATACTTTACATCAATATGTTATTAAAAATTTATATAAATATTTATCAAATATTAGATAATAATGAGCCGAAGTGCGAAAGTTAACCAAGTTATATTGATTATTCTTGACGATGTGCGAGCAGAACATTTATTCAAATGGATGGACAAGGGAAATCTTCCAAACGTTTCTCAACTCGCTATTAATGGTGTTTCATGTCAAAATACCGTTACGTCATTTCCCAGTGTTACTTTACCTTGTTATGCAGATATAATAACGGGTTCAAATTCTGGATTTTTTCCCAGAGAGGGAAGTGGGGTCCCCAATTATCATTGGATTGATCGTACAGTTCCTCCCTCAGAAAAAAAGAAGCCACCTTTCATTCGTAATTACAGTGAGCGACGAGACGTATTAAAAATAAATAAAGACATTGGCAAACATGTTAAAACAATATTTGAACAAGCAGGTGAGGGGAATTTTTTAAGCGTAACAAGCTTCTTATATAGAGGTTCTACTTTCACTGTTTCAAAAGAATTTAAACCGGAATTGATCTTAAAAAGAATAGAAGATATTTACAAAAATCCTAAAGAAGTTTTCCCAAATATGGAACTTCCAAAAGTTTCTGTAGGTTATATTCCACATACTGATGAATTTATGCATGAAAAAGGATTTGATCATCCTGACTACATTAATTTAGTATTAAGATGTGATAAATTTATAGGATCTTTAATTAAAACACTTAAGAACGTAGGATGCTATGAAGATACCGCAATTGCTATTACTTCTGATCACGGTAATTATAAAGCTCCAAATATTTTTGATCTTGAACCATTCTTTCATCAAAAGGGACTAAAACCCTATAATCCTATCAAAGGAGAGGGTGATTTTGATGCAAATCTTGGGGGTATAGGATTTTTCAACTTTAAGGGAGATACATGGTATCATCATCCCACACTTAATCAAATGAAGAACTACAAAACAAGTGGAGAAGGAACATCTAAATTGGATTTATTTAAAATATTGTGGGACATTCCAGGAGTGAAATTGATGTATTATAAGGATGATGCTAGTACCGCTGAAAAAGGGCTTATACATTTAGGACGAAGATATATTAAAAATAATAAAATTCTGAAAGGGAGAATTGAATATTATGGGATAGGAAAAGATCAAATGACCAAATATGTGTTTGATGATGAAGATTTATTTGGTTATGTAAAAAATGAAAAATCTTCTGCTCTTCTGGACAATAAATTTCATTCTATTGATGAGTGGGTAAGAACAACTTTTCAAACGAATTTTATAAATATTATTGATCAACTCCCCCGTCATTTTAAAAATCCCCGTTCATGTGATATAATGGTCTCTACTGAGGGCGAATTTAACTTTAATTATGAACATGGAAAAACAAAAGGTGTTTCTCCTTATTCGCATGATATTGCCAGCAGAAATTCAATGCTTGTGCCACTGATTATAGGAGGATCTCTAGACATTCCTAAATTGGAATTAGATTATTGTAAAACTACAGATATTGTTCCCACCTTATTAGGCTTATTAGGAAAGAAACCGCATTCAAGTGTAATAGGAAAATCTATATTGAATTCTTAAAATAAAAATAATTACTTTATTCTTTTCAGTTTTGCAGAGGATCCAATTGATTTTTATTAAAGTATTCTTTTATAATCTCAATTAGGATTTTCAATTAAAAACTCTATATTATGAAAGCGAATAACATTATCCTTGTTCCTGAAACTCATTGAGATCGAGAAGGAACTAGCAAAGTTCTATTTTTTTTTTAGTTAGATTCCGCATTTTTGGTGTATTTATATTCCATTCTTTGCATAAGCGATAAAAAGTAGTTGTAGAGACATCAAATCTCTTTATTAATGAAATAATCTTATATGTACCAACTAAATATTGTAAATTTTCTTTATTTAACACTTTCTTTTTCAAGCGGTTATATGATACCATATCTTTCTCTTTAAATATTCTTCTCTTTCTTTTCATACTATCTTGATAATTTTGAATCATCTCATTAAATAAAGATGCTCCCAATGTTAATCTCCAATGAGGTTTTGTGGATATTACACCATCAAGACGAGATTTTTCACCTTTATCATACTGTTGTTTAACATCGAATTTAATATTAAATTCAGACTTAATTTCATTTAGAAGATTTTTACTAGATGAAGTAATTCTTGTACTATTCGAATTCCCATCACCATCATAATAGCCAAGGAGCCATGCTAATGATAATTTCCTACCAAAAGTTGAATCATTACTTTTTTTAAATATTTTGGGGATTGATTTCTTTAATGTTTTTGAACTTGAAAAGCCAATATTCAATAAATCCTTAACCATTGGTTTACATCTGAATCGTACATATGCCATTCGATATTTCTTTATTTTATTATTATATTTTTTATATCTTTCTCTTTCCTTTATTAATTCAGCAGGGATTAGACCAATGGCTCTACAAAAATTTTCAAGATGATCTCTATCTTTGACTGAGAGTTCTACAGAAATTCTATACCAGTATTTTTCTTTATACTTATTTCTTATTTCACCATCTGCATATAAAAATCCTAACCAATAAGCCTTTTCGAGAGTATCAATTCTCTTAAAATAATTAGGATTGAGAGTAGATCTATATTGTTGTCTTGAATAATGCTTTAAGTCATTATTACATTTACTATATTTATTTATCATAAATAAGCAAAAATCACCTTTTTCTCCAATATTTCTTTCTAAGTTTTCTTTAAAAACATTTAAATTACTTAGTGAGAACTTATATTTTGGATTATAACCTTTAACATTTGAATTTGTTATTCTTTGCTTTAAATCAGATAAATAAGTTGAACCAAATCCCAATAACGTACTGGCTTGAGATAATCCACCTAATCCTTTCTCAAGATCGTTTATTAGTTGTAAAGTAGTGTATTTTGTGCCCATTATTTATCATTAGAATATATACTTAAATAAATCATAATAGAGAGAAGAATTATTAGATTACCGATTAAGAGATTTAAATCTTGTCAATAATAAGCACTGAGAAGAAATAATTTAAACTAACAAGAATTACAATTGAATAATTAAACAATTTTAGATAATAAATAGTTTTGATAATATTATGGTTACGTCTAAGAACATCATAATTGTGCCAGAAACACATTGGGACCGTGAAACTTTATACGATTGACATGTAAAGCATGATTGGTACCTCCCATTTCAAGAATTTAGAGCTAGGCTTGTGATTATGATGGATAAATTATTAAAGATCCTAAAAACCAATCCGGATTATAAAAGCTTCACATTCGATGGACAAACTATTATACTCGAAGACTATTTAGAAGTAAGACCAGAGCGAGAAGAGGAAATTAAAAAATATGTTAAAGAAGGAAGGCTTTCAATTGGTCCTATGTATGTACTACCTGATGAATTTCTTGTTAGTGGTGAATCTTTAATTAGGAATATTATGATTGGACATCAAATTAGCAGGAAATTCGGTAAGGTTATGAAAGCAGGATATATACCGGATCCTTTTGGACACATTGCACAATTACCTCAGATAATAAGTGGATGTGAAATTCCCTCAATATTATTTATGCGAGGATTTGGTAATGAATTTGAAGAAAATAATTTAAACATGGAATTTATATGGAATGCTCCTGGTAATGCGGCATCTGTATTAGGAATACATCTAATTTTAACTTATCATAATCTAGCATATTTGAATACAAAAACTGTAAAAGGAGAATTCAAACCAGCAATGAGAAGAATAAAAAATCTTGTATTAAATTTTGAGAAATACGTCGCAACACCTAACGTTCTATTAAATAATGGAGTAGATCATGAAGAAGTTACCCCAGAAATTCCAATGATAATCGATCAATGGAATAAATTATATCCTGACACTCATTTAGAGCAAGCAGACTTTGAATATTATATTAATAAAGTACTGGAATCAAATGCCGAGTTGAAAGAATATCAAGGCGAATTGAGAGGAGGAAGATACTCACCTCTCTTGTCTGGCGTACTTTCAGCACGGATGTGGATAAAACAAAGAAATACCGCAATAGAGTATTTATATGAGAAATATACTGAACCAATATCAACTATGAGTTTGGTACTCGATAAATATGGAAATTTCAGATATCCAAAGAATTATATTTTAACTGGTCTAAAATGGTTGCAAAAAAATTCACCACATGATAGTATTTGCGGTTGTAGTATAGATGAGGTTCATGATGAGATGAAAACTCGTTTTGATTGGGCAGAACAAATAGGTGAAGAAGTATTTAAAAACTCATTTTTATACTTAACTGAACTTGTTAATCTTAATTCCAATTATGAAGATCGTAATGTTTTAATTGTTTTTAATCCACTTCCATGGAAAAGACAAGATAGAGTAGAGTTTACTTTCATCTCCAAAAGAACAAAAGGTGAAAAATTACCCTTTAATATTAAATTAATTGACTTTAATGAAGAAGAAATTGAATTTCAATATTGGCTTGTTGAAGAACAACCAAGATTTACACGAAAGCTAGGAGTTAGCCATAAAATCTCATTTCTAGCTGATGTTCCCGCATTAGGTTATAGGGTTTATTATCTGGTTCCTACAGTGTCTGAGAGCTCTTTTAATCCCAAGACTGAAGAATTTAGAATTAGTAAAGAATTCTTAGAAAATGAATTTTATCTTGTTGAAATTAAATCAGATGGTCTAATTAACGTTAAAGATAAGGAAACGGGAATTATATATGAAAAAATATGTGAATTCGAAGATGTGGGAGATTGGGGGGATGAATACGATTTTTCTGGTCCAAAAGAGAATCAGACAGATTTAAGATTCTCAACTGAAGACGCTGCTCTCTTTGAGAAATCTGTGTATATAGATGGTCCATCTCAAAAAACCTTCAAATTGAGGTTAAACCTAAAGCTTCCTCATTCTCTTACAGAGGATCGATATAATAGAGAAGATTGGTTGGTTGACAATAGAATAACTGTTTATATATCACTATATAAAACTATCAAGAGAATAGATTTTAAAATTATAATTGAAAATAACAGTCGAGATCACAGAATTCGTGTATTATTCCCAACTAAGATAAAAGCTGATGTAGTTCATGCTGATGGTCATTTTTATGTTGTACCCAGAAATGTTGAATTACCTAAAGCAGATAATTGGGTTCAAAATCCTTTACCTACTAATCATCAAAAAGATTTTGTGTCAATCAGCGACAATTTAAGAACATTTGCTATATTAAATATTGGATTGCCAGAATATGAAGCAATCGTTAATGAGGATAAAACAATAACTTTTGCTATAACTCTTCTGCGCTGTATTGAATGGTTGTCTCGTGATGATTTCAGTACAAGAAAGTCTCATGCAGGTCCTGGTTATAAAACTCCAGGAGCACAATGTTTGGGTACCCATACTTTTGAAATATCGGTTACTACAGAATCTAAATCAAGCTGGTTAGATTCAAATATTCATCTAAGAGCAAAAGAATTTATAAATACATTAAAACCAATGTTTCCCGCAATGGCTCAAAGCGCTATTAGAACTTCTAATAAAGTTATGTTAAACCCAACAGGTATGGTTTCCTACTTTGGTAGATCTAAAACAAGCCAAATTGAGTCTTATCTTCCTCCCTTCTTACGGTTTCTTGAAATAGATAATAAATGTATTTTATTAAGTGCCCTGAAAAAAGCAGAGGAAGGAAATTTTATTATTATTAGAATTTATAATATTTCATCTAAATCTCAAAATGCAAGATTAGCTTTTTATGAGAAAATCTTGATTGAAAATGCCGAAATAGTTAATTTTCTTGAAGAGAAACCTAAGAATAATATTAAAGCAGAAATAACTAATTTAACTCGGAACAATCTTGAAATAGAATTAAAACCTCATGTCATAGTTACTTTAAAGATTAAATATGAATTTATGGAGTGATTCTAGACCGATTTAAAACTATTAATACCGTAAAAGTCTATTTTATAGAAATCCATAAGAAGGGAAAAAGACAACAATCATCCATGAATAGAGAATACTTATGAAGATCGTCGATCCTAGTATATTCCGCCCGGAGTTTATATAAACCCAGGTAACTGTGCTGTTTTGTATAATCGAAAAAATAACCCATGCTAATAAATAAAGTGCATATGGTGGGAAATATGCCAAATTAATTTTCCCAATAATAAAGATTAAAACAATAAGTAAATTATCCATGAAAATTCCAATACCTAACATCACAGTGTATTCTTCATATGGATTTAAATTTTTCAATTGTCCTTGAACACTCCTAAAATAGAATTCTCTAATTAGAAAAAAGGGGAATGATAGGAGAGTTAATAATACCATTCTACCAACACCTCTTATAGTTGGTAAGGTATTTTGCACAGACCAATGCCAAATTGCTGCCATTGATAATAATGATAATAAAGCAATTATAAATCCAAACAATAAGGAACGAGCAGGTTTTACGGAGCACATTCTTTTAATCATAATAAACGGATCTCTGAAGTGGAACCTTTCCTCCCAGTTCAATAGAAGAAAAGTATATATGATGAATGATCCAATTGTGGCTCCAATAATAAGTAACAAAGTTATGCTTGTTGTAGAAAAGGCGACAGCTTCAGTGGAAATACGTGAAAGAAATAAAAAAAATGAAATTTGAATTAGTTCTACGGGAACAGTGTAGTATAATATTAATTTTTTTATCGAAGCTTTCTCCAAATTTTCTATTATATGTTTCTCAGTTAAAATTACTTTTTTTTTAAAAAAATAATCGCTAATATAAACAACCAATATTGAATTAAGGACAATAATCCCTGCAAAGGAGACATAAGAAAAAATTAATAAGGCTGTAGCAGTTATGAAAATATTTCTCCCTTTTTCTCCGTGAAAAGCTTGTTCAAACCATTGAATTGTTTGATAGATAATAGCAGAATCTACTACTTCAGTTAAATGTCCTGAAAATGGGCTAATATAAGCTTTAGTGTTATTTCCGTTATTAAAGTCTCCATAATACAATTCTCCAACTTTTACATCTTCCGTTCCTGTATACAACTTTAAAACTTTAAGGATCTTATCTTCAGTTAACCCAGAATCGTATACACCAGCCGCTAAAAGAAAATTAGATACATTCATAATGTTGTCAGATACTGCTCCAATTGCTACAGTTGCATTAATTCTATCAGGATAAGATTCTGACAAATCTAGTACCTCATAAGCGCCTAATGAATGCCCAACAAGCCCAATTTCTGTAATATAAGGTAAATTATACTCCAGGTAATCAATTGCTGCCATTAGATCTAATATTAATTTACCGCGACGAAAGTATCCTCCAGAAGCCCCATGTCCGCGAAAATCAATGTTTATGACGGTAAATCCTCGTTTGGCAAGTTCTATGCTTAAAGGTTGCATATTGAGTTTACTACCAAAAAAGCCATGTCCAACCACTATTCCACCATGACTTTTTGCTCCTTTTGGTGTGTATTTAAAAGCACTAATATATACACCATCCTCTGACTCGAGTGCTAATGGTTCAATCGTGTATGGATTCTTCAATTCGGGAATAAAGGTTAAAATAAGTAAGGGGATTACGCCTATAAATACTATTGAAATACTGATTAATAAGCTTAGTTTTCTCTTATCAGATCTTAAATTTTTTAAGGTTACCAAATCTCTCTTCAATCTTTTTTTTAAGGTTATAATTAATTATGAAAAATTTTTAAAACTTATTTTATTACTAAAAAGTTTGATCTTTTCTAGTAATTAAGAATATTGATAATTTGAAATTACTTATATTCTAGTAAAATTTTTGTTTTATAATTTAGAAGGAACATCATTATTAATCAAGACCAATGGTAATACCTAATGAAACTTGATGAGTATTTAAAAGAGTATAAAGCCAAGATCAATGATGCAATTAAATCTATTTATGACATGAAATTAAAAAATATAAAAAATAGATTTTTAGTAGATTACTATTCAGAACTAAAAGATTATTTTCTAGCTGGAGGAAAAAGACTCCGTCCATTGCTGTGTATCGCTACGTATAATGCTTTTAATAAAAAAAAGGATGAAACAATTGTTTTTCCAAGTGTTGGTATTGAATTTCTCCATAATGCGTCTTTGATACATGATGATATAATTGATAAGGATGATTTTAGACGAGGAAAACCCGCATTTCACTTTAGATTCCGTAATTACCATGAAAAATATGAATTAAAACGGATGATTGCGTCAGATTTCGGGAATTCTATAGGAATCATTGGTGGAGACTCAGCTTTCTTTTTAGGTTTAGAAGCATATTTTTTTAATGATTTTGATAGGGATTTGAACTTACAGGCGGTAAAATATTATCAGCAAGCTTTTATAGAAATTGCTAATGGTGTTCTAATTGAAACTAATATGGTTAACCAAACAGATCTCACCCTTTCTGATTATATTGAAATGATTTCACTCAAAACTGGAGCTTTGATTGAGAAGTCAATTTTAATAGGTGCAAATTATGCTCAGGCCCCTAATAATTGTTTTACTGATCTTTCCATATATGGTATAAATCTTGGTATTGTTTTTCAGATAATTGACGATATTTTAGGAACATTTGGTGATGAAAAAGTAACGGGAAAACCAACTGATGGTGATATCCGAGAAAATAAATTGACTGCTTTAAAATTAACTGCTTTAGACAATTTAGATGGCTTGAATAAAAAAAGGCTCGTTGAATTACTTGAAAATCCTTCTATGACTCAAAGTGATGTTCAGGAAGTTAAAGATTTGTTTATTAAAGCAGATGTAGTTAATTTATGCAAAGAATTAGCATACATATACTTTCAAAAGGCAAAGTCATCTTTAGATAAATTAAAACCTTTCATTAATAAATCCGAAGTTGAATTTTTTGAAAGTCTATTAAATTTTGTAATAGAGAGAAAATTCTAAAAAATATAATCTTATTCTAATATAGAAAAAGATAAGAACTAAAATTCAAAGAAGAATTATTAAGTTCAATATTATAAATTTTTATTTATCAAAATTAGTGAGATAAAGTTAGATGTTAGTAGCTATTACTGGAGCCACAGGAGTTGATTTAGCAGTTAAATTTCTAAAAACTTTGAGAGAGAAAAAGATTGAAATTGAACTTATCATCTCTAAAATTGCTGAAAAAATAATAAATATTGAAACAGAACATAAGGTTTCTGATATTCGCAAATTAGCAGATAAAAACTATGACGTAGATAATCTATTATCTCCACCATCAAGCGGGTCCTACAAGATAGATTGTATGGTAATAATTCCTTGTTCAATGAAAACCTTATCAGCAATAGCAAATGGTTATGCAAATAATTTAATTTCAAGAGCAGCGGATGTAATGATAAAAGAAAAAAGGAAATTATTATTAGTCGTAAGAGAAACACCATTCAGTGCAATACACCTTGAAAATATGCTTAAATTAGCAAGATTGGGTGTAATTATTTGCCCCCCAATCCCTTCATACTACATAAAACCAAAAAGCGTAGAAGAACTTATTGAATACACCATTGGAAGAATATTAGACCAAATTGGGATAGAAAGTAATATAAAAAGATGGGGAACAATTTAAAAAGAATTAAATTTTGTAGAGTTTAAGACTTAAATAGCTAAAATAGAGGGGAATTAAATTGAAAAGTCTCCAAGATATTTGGATTTTGAATGAATCTGGAATAGTAATGTTTCATAGGGTGTTCAATGAATTTGTATCTCCTCAAGCATTTGGTGCAATGATGAGTGCGTTAAACACTTTTGCCGAGCAATTAGTGGATGGTGGGTTATCCAATTTTGAGTTAGATAATAAAAGATTTACGATAATTAAGAAACGTGACATTACATTCATTGCTAATTCGTCAAAAAGATTCAATCAGAAAAAGATTAATCGTGAATTAGAAAAAATATCAAACAAATTCTTAAAACTTTATTCTGAAAAATTGAAGGATTATAAAGGTCAGATTGGAGCGTTTACTGAGTTTGAAGAGATTATTGAGGATTCTTTGGAAGATATTCCCCAACAATTAGAAGATGAACTTCTCTAAAATCTTCTAAATATTAATTTTAAGTGAGTTCAAGAATAAGGATTGGTCTACTGAACTTTTTAATACAAATAAAAATGTTGTTATCTTAATAAGATTAATCAGATTTTAAAATTGAAATGTGAAATGAAGGAAAATAAGAAATCTATTCCAGAAGAAATTGCATTACAGATATGTGAAGAGATAAGAGAACAAAATCGTGAAAAAAAAATTAGTTTTGCGAAAGCACAATGCTGGGGATGTATGAAATATTCAATTAAAAAGAATGATATTAGGCATAGATGTATTTTTTCTGATGAAAATAATAGGGGTTGTCATCTAGTCAACAAGGTTTTTGATGCACTAAATTAAAAGGATATTATTGGTGTAACCATCTATATAATTCACCAAGAATAACATATTTATCTTTTTTTCCTTTTAATTTAGATATTTCATCTATATTCATTAACCATAGACATGAACGTAATTCATTTTTTAAGGTTTTTATTTCTTTAATAGTATGAGAAATAGAATTATCTTTTCTATCTTTCCATGCAGATTGGAGAAAGTTATAAGCAAAACCTCCTATGTCAGCACCTAATGCAAGAGACTTTGCTATATCAATTCCTGTTCTTAAACCTCCGGTTGCAATAATCAGTTTTTGAGACACCTTTCTAACATAAGTTATGCTTACAGGTGTGGGAATCCCCCATTCCCTAAATACTACAGAAGGATCTCGCGTGTACCTTAAATTATTAAGGTTTTCACGTTTTGATTCAATTGCTGCAAAACTAGTGCCTCCAGCACCTCCGACATCAAATCCGTCAAAACCAAGCTTGTCGAGAATCATAGCTAATGATTGGTTAAAGCCTGTTCCAACTTCTTTTGCAATTATTGGAATGTTGTATTTTTCCCGAATTTTCTGAAAATTTTTACTGAAAAGTTTATATGAAAGATCTCCTTTATCTTGAACTAATTCATGTAAAATATTTAAATGAATTGCCATCACGTCAGCATTTATCATCTCTATACATTTATTAAAATCCTCTAATTCAAAATTAAGATTACTAACCTGCCCAATACCAATATTTCCGATAATAGGAATAGTAGGGGCAACGTCACGGGTAATTTTAAATGAATCTAATAAGGTATGATTTTCTAGCCCTGCTCTTTGACTTCCTACGCTCATTATAATATTTTCTTCTTCTGCTGCTTTAGCTAAAATTTCATTTATTTCTTTTGAGATAGGATGACCCCCAGTAATTGCTGAAATACAAATTGGTGCGGATATTTTTTTATTAAAAAACTTCACTGAAAGATCAACTTCGTCAACATCAACATCTGGAATTGGATGATGTATCAATTTTATATCATTAAAATAGTTTTTAGAATGTTGTACGTCATGATCTAAAGGTATTTTGAGATGTTCTATTTTTCTATCCATTATCTCTTTAGAGTCATTCTCCTTTGGCATATTTTTCCTCTCTATTTGAGTCATTTCTCATTTACATTATTTTTAATTAGTTAATATATTTGTACTAATTATTTTTTCATTTTTTAAAGAATTATATATATAATTTTCTTTCAATCCATTTATCAATTGGACAGGAACATTGAATTTACATATCTGCTTAATAAAATCGATTTTTCCCTCGATGCCGCCGGTAACATCTATTTTTTTTCCCAAGTCTGCTAAGTCTAAGTCATTTAATTCACTTGAATATATTTTAGATGCTAGTCTTACATCTTTATCCTTGGAATTTCTATCTTTAATGAAAATCCCATCAGCTTCAATTGCAAAGATAACTTTAGATACAGAATATTTCTGTAGGTTCCTACATAATTCAAAAATGATCTGATCACCTGAAATTATCGAAAATGACCCTAATTTATCAAGAATTATATCTCCATACAAAACTGGTAAGATATTAAGATCTAAGGCTGTTTCAATAATGTCAATGGACTTAGTTGTAATATTTTCAGCATCTGTCATAAAAATACTTGAGGGTTGAATGGATAAAACTGGATAGTTTTGTTCTAAAAATAGGTTAATTAAATAAGAATTAAATTTAATCATCGCCTGATGTGTTTCAGTTAAGCCAAAAATTTGATTTGGTATAGATTTATCTAGACCTCGCGAAATATTATATTTTTTTGCTAGAGGGTGCCCAAACGAGCCACCTCCATGAATTAATATCACTTTTTCATTAGCATTAATAATTTGTTGAATTGTGCTTTTAGCAACCTCCTCTCTGATAAAAAAAGGTTTATTTTTATCAGTTAGTAAACTTCCACCTAACTTCAATATTAAGATTTCTTTCTTTCTTTTCAATTTTAATTCTCTCTTAACCAATCATAGTTTTCCAGGCATCATAACCTTCACTTTCAATAACATTAGCAATTTTTCCTTGTATTTCTTGATTTTTTACCAAAGCAATAACCAACCCCCCTCGACCAGTCCCTGTCATTTTAGCACCAATAGCTCCATTCTGTAACGCTATTTCAACTAATTTATCGTTCACTTCTCCTGAAACCGTAATTTCTTGTAGAAGTTTGTGATTTTTATTCATTAGATCTCCAATTGTAGTAGTATCTCCATTAATCAAAGCATTTTTAGCATCTTTTGCTAAATTTTCATATTGATTAAAAATTTTTTCGAATTTTACCGGATTTTTTTCTTTTAAAAGTCGAACATCAGCAACTACTTCTGCTGTTGATGCTGTAATTCCAGAATTTGCGATTACTAAAAACATTTTTTTTTGAGTTTGTAAAAGATCCATTGTGTTCTTACCTCCACTCATGTTTTTTTTAAACCATATTAACCCTCCATAAGTGGAAGCTGTATTATCGATTCCAGAAGGGGTTCCGTGATAAGCTTTTTCTCCTTCATATGCTGCTTCGTTTATTTTTTCATCGTCTAAAGCAAGGTTAAATGTATCATTAAGTGCACGAGCTAAAGATGTGCATTGAGCAGCGGAAGCCCCAACTCCACTTGCAGCAATTAGATTACCTCCAAATGTTATCTCAAGTTTTTGATTTTTCGTATCTATTTTTAAATAATCAATAACGTTTTGTACTGATTTCATTGCTTCACTATGTTTTTGTTTTTTATAACCCGGAGTAGCAAGCCTTTGATCATCCACCATCCATCCAGACCCCTCAATAACGTTAACGTCTGCTGTGGTATATGACCCTAATGCTGAAGCGATTGCTGGTAGTCCATATACTACGAAATGTTCACCGAATAAGATTGTCTTTCCATATCCCTTCCCAATACCCATTTATTTTACCTCCACAGTTCCTTCTGAACCATTGACTATGACAATTTGTCCAGTACTTATGGTATTAATGTCAATTCTATCAACGCATGGAATCTCACTAATAATGCAACCAACAGCTATGATCGTATCAATTTGTGTATTAACGATTGCAGCCGGAGCAGTATTATTTTTCTTCATTCTATACATTGTATATGATCCTACTGTGGATCCTTTACCAGTTGGAAAAACTAATACTTTCCCTGTTATAGATTGACCTTCAAGTTCATGCCCAACCTCAACCACCTTGCCAGTATCAGGATCTACTCCTCCATAAAATGAGATTCCATCTTTGGTAACAATTGCTTCCGCTTCAGCAATACCTTTATAAATTTTTCTCCCCGATAACTTCATCCTGTTGCCTCCACAATGCAATCTTCAATTGTACCTATTTTCACTTTAAATTTATTCTTAGCACGCCCATAATAGCATGCTTTTGCTGAATCTACCATGATTCCCTTAAAACGTCCTTTAATAGGGGCTACAACACAACAAGTATCTGCCGCAAATTTTGCTCCTGCTTCTTCAATTATTTTTGAATATCCTGCTTCATCAGCAATCCTTTTTGTTGGTCGAGCAGTCGTTATCCAAAATTCTTTTTTTACTTTTTTTCCTTTCAATAAATTCGCTATTCTTTCGATTTCGTGAATTGAAGCATGAGGACAGCCAATACTTACAAAATCTATTTCAAGATCATCATCGATAAGCTCACTGCGTGTTTTATTAAGCGATTTTTGGTTAATTTCAACAGTAATATCACTTGGTCTAGGATACTTATTATACTCTGGAGTTATTCCTTCCATATGAAATAAGGCAGTCCCACCATAAGTAGCAACGGAAGCACAAAATGACTTGAGTTCTTCAACAGTTGCTTCGGAAATCCCTCTTATGTAAGGAATTTTCTTTCCTAATTCAACTAATTTCTCCCCAATAATTTTTCCTAAAACTCCAAATTCATCAGTGCCGTTAACGTTGGCTTCAACATTCAATAAAACTTCTCCGTGACGATTTTTTTCTAAATGATACCCATATTTAGGAGTTTTTCCTGTAATGGCTGATGTTAAAGCACTTGGACCACCTTCACGATTAGTTCGAGCACCTATAACTGAATTAGCATAACATACAGCACTACTCTCTGCCCAAGCAAGATGTTGTCCAAAATGAGGAGTATTTCCAATTAAGTAAGGAGTACAAGAACAAGTTGTTATAATTCCCATCTTGGCAAATGCATCTATCGCACGATTCTGATTTTTAGCAAATTCTTTATCTATTCCTAGCGTTTGCCAGTTTTCGCGATCCATTCCTGCAGGATTTAATGTTGTTAACACTCTGACCTTACCATCTTCTGCCATCTCGCTTAAAAACTCCAATCCTGCTTCACCAAGATTATCGTAGGAAACTCCCGCTATTTGAACACCAACAACATCTACCATGCTTTCAGCATCAAAGATTTCTCCCAATGTAGTTAAAATTTCCATAGATTTTTTGACTGCTTTTCCATATTTACCATTTAGCATATCTTGTTCTTCTGATGTCAGTTTCATTTCAATCCATCACCATATTAAAAGTATTTATTCACATCTACTTTAGGAAATTCTGCTATATCAAAACTTTTACCTTTCGGAACCAATGGTTTGGTTAAATCAAATCCAATCTTTGTTGTCATCTTTGTTCCAGGTTCAGCGCTTGGGTCTAGACTGCTTCCTGGTTCTTTATCCTTGATAATCATTTTAGTATCTCCTTGAAAACGAGTTGCCATTGCCCACTCTACAGATAGGGGATCATAAATATTAATATCTTTATCAACAATAAAAGCATGTTTACAACTTGTATGCCCCGCGAAAGTTCCTTCTATTGCCTTTCTTCCATCTTCTTCTGATTTTTTATCAATTTGGACTATAGCATGTAACCAAGAAGAACCTCCGGGACTAATGTTAACATCCAAACACTTAACTCCTGCTTCGTTTACTTTATTGAAAATGGTGGGTTCCCTAGGCATACCCATTAATATTTTATGTTCAAGCGCCCCTGGCAATAAGGCTTGCCAAATCGCATCTTTTCTATGAGTAATTTTTTTAACTTCAAATATAGGTTCCTCTCTAATTACATCGTATGTCTCAGTTAGATCAACGAAAGGTCCCTCAACGTGTCTTTCTTCAAAATATACTCGTCCCTCTAATACAAATTCTGCTTCTGCTGGAATTATAAGATCTACTGAGTTTGCTTTTACGAGTTTGATTGGTTCTAGTGCATTAGCAATCGTTAATTCATCAACACCAATATCAACAGAAGTAGCTCCAGCAATTAAAATGTTAGGAGTATTACCTACACAAAAAGCTACTTCTACCTCGCCATTTTTTTCTAAAAATTTATAGAAATGACGTCCTTTGACTATTCGGGTGGCGAATTTATCTTTAGAATATTGCATTGCTCTATGAAAATCAAGATTTTGTCCATAATCAGGATCTCTTGTTACAACAACAGCAGAACTAATATAGTTTCCACCATCTTTTTCACAGTGAAATAAAATAGGGATTTTATCTAAATCTACACTTGATTCGATTACTTCTTGACATGGAGCATTAGACACAATTTCTGGTTCAGATCGTTCTGCAATTGCTTTTGAAAGCATTGGTATAAGGTCTGCGGGAGTCACGCCAAAATATGAAGCAATTACATTTTTAGTACAGAAAACATTCCCAACAACACGATATTCTGATTCTTTGACATTATTAAATATTACAGGATTCGGTTCAATCTCCTTTAGAATTCCAGAAATTTCTAATTTTTTAGAAACTTCCACATCTACCTTCATGAGTATTCCTTCCTTATCAATTTTACCTATATATTCTCTAAATTCCATAAAAATCATCTTCCATAGATATTTATCTTGATAATATGAATAACAATAGTGATTTTTCTTAGAGGAGTTACAGAACCACTTTTTATAAAACTAAAGGTTTTCACCTTCATTTATTTTTTTTAAAATTTCTTTTGCAAAATCAACCCTTATTTTCTTGTCCTCTATCATTTTTTTTGCAACTCTTTCTATTAACTCATCGGGCACACCAGCGATTTTTGCAATGTTTCGAGAATGTAGTGCCATATGACCTCTTTGAATACCCTCCGAGGCTAATGCTTTTAATGCTGCAACGTTTTGAGCTAAACCAAGTGCGGCACCTACCTGTGACAATTCGTTAGCACTTTTAACATTTAAGATCTTCAAAGCTAATCGTGCCATAGGATGTATTTTTGTCATTCCCCCAATAATTCCTAATGCAAGAGGAACTTTAATTTCGCCAACCAGATTTCCATTTGAATCTAATTCAAATTTAGTCAATGGAGAATATTTACCACTTAGAGAGGCAAATGCGTGAGCACCTGATTCTATAGCCCGAGTGTCGTTTCCAGTTGCTAGTGTTAAGGCGACAATACCATTCATTATTCCTTTATTATGGGTGGTCGCACGATATGGATCAGCTAATGCAAATTCATAAGCATTTAATATCCCCTCAACCACTTCTGAGCCACCTAGCAAATCTTTATCAAAAGTAGCTTTACTTTTAGCAATTCGATGAGTAGCAAGATTCGATAAAATACGTAGATAGATTTTTCCTTCAGTTATTTCTTCAATATAAGGACTTACCGCTTCTGCCATTGTGTTAACTACATTGGCACCCATAGCATCTAAAACATTAACTAATAAATGTATTATGAGCATCTTACCCCTTCTGGTATCTAATTCCCGGATTTCAAGATCAAGTGCACCACCACCTAATTCATTTAATAAAGGATCTTGTTCATTTGCGATTTTTAAAATCTGGTCTTTATTTTCGAAAATTTGATTTTTCGCATACTCAATATCTTTCATTTGCGTTATCTGGATCTGTGAAATCATAACTGGTTTTACATTTTCTGAGAAAAACCCTCCATGTTTTCTAGCAAATCTAGCTGCATTCGAAGCTGCTGCCACAACTGAAGGTTCTTCAATAACCATCGGTATAATATAATCCTTATTGTTTATTTTAAAATTGAAAGCTAAACCAAATGGTAATTGATAACTTCCAATGACATTTTCGATTAACGTATCAATTTGACTAGGAGTTAAATATCCTAAATTTTTTAAAATATTAACTTCGTCTTCTGAAAGGTTAATCATTTTTGAGATTTTTTGTTGACGTTCTTCAAATGATAATTTATAAAAACCAGAGATATCCGAACGTATTTCTTTCATAATATAATTCTCACGTCAAAAAATTAATAAACTTTTCTAAATCCTTTCAAACTTGTCTTATCCTTTAAGATTGAGCATACCTGTGAGATTGAGGGAGATCTCGAATTATTCTATAATTTAAATGATAGTTGGAGTCTTCAAAAATGTATTAAAAATAAAATCAATAAATGTGATGTTCAGGAATTGCTATATAAATAGGAGACCAATTAAGTAAGCCTCTAGCATTAAAATTTTGTTCATTCTCAGTTTCTACTCTCCTTATCTCGTATTCTAGAGCATTACCTTTGCTTACATTGCCTGCAACCCTTACTAATCCCTTTTTTAGGTATCTTAGATCATCAAATTCATTTTGAGCAACTGGTTCAGATGTTAATTTTGCAAATAAGGGAAAAAAACGTTTATGAAATCCTGTATGTCCCTTAGGACAATGGTTTAGACCATTAATATTTGGAATTATACAACCTTCATCACAAAAATGAAGAGTAAAACCCCTCTTATTATTTAATTGGTGTTCAACAATTTTTCCCACTAATATTATTGGCTTCACATCACCATTTTTGATTAATTCATATTCTAAAACGCTTTTCTTTTTCTTTAAATGAATAAAATCATTAATTTGAGGTCTTTGCTTAACCACTTCTTTGAATCTTTCTTGGACTTTAAGCAATCCTGAAATACAGGTAGCTCCTGAACCATATGATCCAAAATAAATTATATCATTAACATGAGCATGATTCTCAATTAAATATATAATTTGCGCCCAAACTGCAGCGTTGTACATATTGCCAAAGTGCGAAGGTACTCGTAATTGAGGGAACACCCTTGCTTTTATATTGGTATTCACCCATTGTGAAAGTCTTTCTAAGGTTGATGATGAAAAACCTCTTTCATTAAGCTTTAAATAAAGATATTCTGGTAAAACAGTAACATCATGTAAGAAAGAATCAATTTTTTTCAGTATTGATGATCTAAAATGATTACGTTCAAATTTAGGTAAATCGCTAATATGTTTGATCCAGCGTTTTAGAATGATTTGTTGCATAATTTTTATAGGTAATTTGGAGAATGGGGCATGGAAAGCATAAAAATCCGCATGAAAATCTCCAATATTGTTAATTAAGTCGTCATAAGCTTTCAACTGAAAGTCAATATAAGCGTCTTGAGAATAGGTTCCAAAAGCTTTCGCATTTATTTCATTCGCAGGTCTAAAAAAATCATTTACATTTCCAGAGATTTTTCCGAATTTCTGACTAAAAGCTGCAATCCTAGGATTTTTCGAGATGATGAGTCCAATCGCACCTGAACCTTGTGTAGGTTCACCAGGGGAGCCTAAATGATATCGAGATATGTCCGCACTTATAATAAGAGCTTTATTTATAATTTCCTTTTCAATCATTGCGATTGCATTAAGAATTGCTAGCGTACCACCAGCGCAGGCGTTATATGTATCCATTGTCAGACTATTGGGTGATATTCTCAACATTTCAGCAAAAATATTAGAAATGCTTTTAGCAGCATATACCTCGGTTTCTGTTCCTACGAATAAAGCATCTATACTCTTAGGAGAGATGTTTCCTCTTTGTAGAGCATTATATCCTGCTTTGAGACCTAAAGAGATTATATCTTCGTCAACATCAACAATTCGCATTTCTTTAGATAAAAGACCCTTAGAATATTTTGCAGGATCCACACCTCTTTCCAATGCAAGTTCTTCTAGTTTAACGAAATGTATCGGTGCGTAGAAGCCAACCGAGTCAATTCCAATATTAGTAAACAGATGATCGTCAGAAAGCATTTTTTGTATCTCTCGAGTATCTAGAATAAGATTTAACAATAGCAGTCGGTATTTATTATCTAATTTTTGATCAATTAAATCTTTTTTTGTTTAATTAAATGTTTTAGGGAAAATGACTATTTAAACGTTTGACTATTAGCAATATTCTCAACAATTCAAATTCTTATTAGTGTGAAAAGTGAAATTTTAACTATTACGATAGATTTAATACTTTTAAGATTAATATTAATATTAAAACTGAAAAACTGTGCAAATTAGTCAAATGGTTTCTACTCTAGAAGAGTTAAAGGAAGCAGTTAAAGATAAATTACCTAAACATGTTGGTTTAATAATCGATGGAAATCGTCGATGGGCTAAAAATAGAAATCTTGATATCAATTTTGGTCATTTAGTTGGATATGAAAACCTTAAAAAAAGATTGTTTGATTTCTTTGAGGCGGGTATCCATTATTTAAGCCTATATATTTTATCTTATGAAAATTTGAGAAAGAGAAGTCCTGAAGAGCTTGATTACATCTATAAATTAATGATTAAGGCGGTAGATACTGTAGTAAATGAGTCAATTGTTAAAGATGAAAAGGTGAGATTCGATATTGTAGGGAGATTGTCTTTGCTCCCTCCTAATGCGAAGGAGAAAATCCAGCATTTAATAGATTTTACTAAGGATCACGACCAAAATTTTATAAATCTCTGTATTATGTATGATGGTCATGAAGAAATTGTGGATGCTGTAAAAAAAATAATCAAAGATGGAATTGAACCTGAAAAAATCGATGCCAAATTAATAAAAAATTATTTATATACAAGGAATTTTCCTCCATTAGATTATGTTATAAGAACAGGAATGAATGATGGGGCTAGGATTTCAGGATTTTTACTTTGGGATTCCTCTTACGCTGAATTCAAATTTAGAAATGAATTATGGCCAGATTATAATAAAGAGATGGTAATTCAGGACTTATTTGATTATACAAAAAGAAGTAGACGTATGGGAAAATGAGTGAGTAAGGGGTCATTTTCATCTTAATCCTTTCATTTTAGTTTAAACCTAAAAATAAATATCATGAAGATCATTCATTATTAAAAGAGACTTTATATAGTTTTATAATATGTCAAATTCTTCTAACATCATTTCATTAACCATCACAAAATTTCCACAGAACCTTTTAATTCCTGATATGGAAAATGATGTCTCGCTTCAAGTAATCAATAACTCAGATAAAAAGGAGAATTTTAAGTTTGTCTTTGAAGGAGAAAATCTAGATATTAATTTAAACTCTGCAGATTTAAAAGATCAAATTGAAATTGCACCAAAGGAAACCAAAAATATTGATATAAGGTTAAATCCAACCGCAGGTGGTTTTGGAAAATTAATCATAAACGTTTATTGGCTAAAAATTATACAATATACAGTTAAAGTGCAAAAAGTTAGAGAGGTAACACCAAAAAGTAAAATTCATAAGATTTTCGATCGCTATGGTTTTAAAGGTGCAGAAAAAATTGATACGATAAACCCAAATGATTTTCTCATTACTATGACATTATCCGAGTTGCAGAAAGTCGAAGAACAATTAGCGTTAATGACAAAGAATTATGAATCAACTTTATCCTCAAATTCAACCAGTACTAAAACATTTACAAGGGTCTCAATTGACGCAATTGATAAAACTATAAAAGAATTGGCTAAAGGATACCTCTCAAATAATAATATAAAGATGTCTTTAGGATTAGCCTTAGAATTAAAAGATCCTAATGAAAAGGTCAAATTCTATGGTAATCTAATAAGAGCGTATGCAACGAAAAATATTACAGAAACATTTCAGGTCATTAAAAACTTGAATGATTTAAATCTCCAACAAACTCTTTTAAAAGCTGTAATTTATGATCAGATAGTTTCCAATCCAATTCAAGTATTCAATATGACTGAAAGTATTACTAACTTATCTGAAAAAGTTAAATTATTATTCAACATTGCAAAAGAATTATATAATAACAACAATTCATCTGAATTACTTACAATTCTTAAAAAGATTATTGAAGTTCTCCTAAAATCACCAGAAATCAATAGTGAAGAGAAAAAAGACCAAAAATTTATCTATTCTTCTCTTAAGGATGCGATAGATGGAATAGCTGAGGTTGAAAATCCGGGAGCAGCTAATATTGTTATTGAAGGAATAAGCAACCCACCGCTTAAGGAAAGAATAAAAAAAGATCTATTTGACATAATCTATGAACTTGTGGAAGAGGTAAGAACAAAAATAGAATCTGATTTAGTATTTTCTCAATATTTTCTACTTAATACGTATGTTTCAAATATAAATAGTGAAATTAAAAGCTTTAGTAGTATTGGTGGAAATGTAAGCAATAATATTCTTTCAGGAGATTATAATTTTAAATTAGCTTTCCTCTCTCTATTTAGTTTTGATTTTAGTATTTTTCCATTTATTGATCGTGTATATAATGACCTAAAATTTAATCATAAGAAATCAATTGGATATTATATATTCCCTTCTGCAAAAAATTTTCAGAATGATGAGATAGCAGTACTCCAGAAGACATTAAGCCAATTTTTTAACAATTTTACTAATATCACGAGCCAGCTACTTATCTTTAACCTAGATTTCATTCCCTATTTAGGAAAACCAACTATTATTTTATCATCTGATTCCCAATTAAACAATAATTTAAAATATAAAATAGAAAAACTTGGAGATACTGTTAATTTGATTATTGATGATTCCATGTTTAAGGGTGGCAAGATTTATGACAATCTAAAGAGTATAATTCCACCAAATAAATGTGAGATATTTAACTTAATTTTATCTTATGAATTCATAAACGATTATAACACGTTTATGGCATTTATACAATCTTTATTCTAAAAAATTAGTAACCAAGCAAAATTATATAATAACATTTTATTATTTAGATATTATTAATGTGGAAAAACAGGGGAAACCTTAATGGCAAAGGATAAGAAAAAGAAAGAAAAGAAAAAGAAAACAAAACATGAAAACAGTACTTTATCCCAATTAATGACTCAAAAGGGGAAGAGTAAATCAAAAGCAGCAGCATCCATAGGAGTCACTTTGGGTCAATCTATTGATAGAAGTGCAGATAAACTGTTTTTGGGAACTGAATATAAAGAGGTACATATACCAGAAAGACCTTGGGCTGAAATGTTACACGACATCGAGCATTGGACTCCACTACCCTACACTCATGGTATAGAAATGGAATTAATCATAGCAGATGACAATGGAGATTATCCACCTGGAGATGAAATGGTTTTTCGGATGAAGGAAATAGTCAAAGATGCTATTCAAATTATGGATGAGATTCTTTATGAAGGTCGAAGCGATTTTCTCCCTATACCAGATTATATTAGGCAAAAAGTCCTTGCTAGACCTTGGGGAGTTGATGACCTTGAAAAGGGTTATGCTATGGATATACGATACCAATTGCCTAATGGATCTTATGTGGATATTGATACGTTTGCTAGAGATGGAAATGTTACGGCGATCACCTATATATTAGAGCTTGTAACGCCCCCATGCATTTATGTTGAGGAATTAGCATATTGGGCAAGTACTTTATTTTTATTAGCAAAAGCAACTTTGCCGAAAGATTTACATATAATCGCTTCCGCCATAAATCCAGCATCTAGAGAGTATATGCGAGGAGTATCTCAGGCCGATCATTCTCATATAGGCACTTTTGAATCAGATTTAGAAAAAGTTCAGGCTTACTGCATGATTCGTAATTTTATTCCACATCTTATTGCTCTAACTTGTAATTCACCAATTTTAAATAATAAACCGACCGATGTGGTAAAGGTAATTAATGGACGGATTACCTCTCCTAACTGCACTCGTTCTCTCCGGCTTAAGAGTAATACTACCATGCTGAGTAATAATGATCCTAATCATTTTATCCCATACCTTACTAATACAGACCAAAACTCACAGAACTATTTTCTTCAAGTCGTTCAAAAGGCAAGCTTAGAGGATGGACGCTTTCAGGATGTATTTCCTTTCACTGACTGGGGGACTATCGAAGTCAGGATAAGCGACGCTCAAATTTCCATCTGTCGTCGAATTGGTATAGCTTTACTGATTCAAACTCTTTGTTACAAAGCAAAAAAATTACTTCAAAAAGGTAAATGGGTTCCAGATGCAGGAAGTACGACAATTGCTCAAAATCGTGAAGCAGCAATAGAACGTGGTTTAATCTCTTTATTCCGTCCTGCTGCAGATCTTACTCATGATAAACTAGCTCAATACGATTCAGAATTTGCTGAACAATACTTAGGACCAAAGGGTCAACCTGTGCGTTATATGACACAAGCTGTGCAGCGAATGTTCTTTTATTTAAAAGAAGAGTTGAAGGAATTAGGCTTCCTCTACAGCCCTTTTCTAAAGCCTATACTCCAATCCGTATTCGGGAGTGTAAGCTATGCCGAACCGCCAATAACAGAAGCAGAATACCAATTAAGTCTTTATCAATATAAATTAAACAATGGGGAAGATCCAAGTATTTTATACGATCTAATTTATTTTACAATTCAATATTGTCAGGACCCACTAAATAATCCTCTTACAGGAGTTTTAACACTTCCTAAAGAGATAAGAGAATAAAATGACAAGATAAAATTATGGGTATTATTTATGTTAACAGCTACAATAGAGCAAAATGGAAAAAAATGGGATGAACACATATTTATTATTGATGCTCACTCACATCTTGGTCAAGACGTAGACGGAGCAACAATGATGAACCCATTAGCTCCAGGAGTAGGTACCTTTGACTTCTGGGGGAATCTCCAAGGGCGGATTAAGGCAGATTGGGAAAAAACTGGAGAACAATCATTTTCCACCTTCATGGATGGAAAAAACACTAAAATCTCCTGGTCTTTTACCCCTTTTCCCTTTACAGATAAATTATATAGCGCCTTGGAAAAGCTTGGAAAGAAGCACTCTGATTTAAAAGAGAAATCAAAATTTTATTCTATGATTGACCAAGGTGTTTGCTTTCCTTTTCAAGATGTGTTTCGCGATAAGCGTCCAGAAGCGCTATATCGAGCAAGCAATATTAATGTTTCGCGTTTTACTACCAGATTCCCCTTTTCCATGAAATTGATTGGATATGGTCGCTGTGATCCTATGGAAGGAGAGAAGGCGGTCAATGAAGTGAGATATGCAAGGGAAGAACTGGGACTTCGAGGATTAAAACTGCATCCACGTTCAGAAGGTTGGATTGATAAAATTAATTCACAAAAGGCAATTCAAGTCTTAATAGAAGCAGCATCATTTTCTATGCCCGTAATATTTGACACACGAGGTAGAGGTTCAATATTACAAATTGCGCAATTGATTGAACAAACAAGAAATGTGTTAAAAACACAATATCCTGATTTATTACCTCATCTTAAAATAATTATAGCTCATTTTGCTCAAGGAAATATTGATGATTACGAGGTTTACAATGCAATAGTTCAACCAAATACGTATGGAGATCTCTCAATGTTACATGGTGCTGGAGCGGGTAATTTTTTCGAAAGTTTCCGAAAATGGTTTAAAAATAATAATAAGGAAAGAGTGGATAACCGAATATGGTCCGAGTATCTACTTTATGCCAGTGATTACCCCTATTTTGGTGATGTTCATTCTCAGAAATTAATGAAGTATATTATAAACAAACAATTTTTCGACACTGGTGGAACCATACAAGATGTAAAAAATATCCTCGGATTAAACCAGTTAAAAGTCTTACCGGAATATAGTATACCTCAAAATCAAAAAGATTTAAAAAATCCACCAAGTTTAACCATTTCTAATCCCATGTTTAAAACTAATAAAGAAAGTACATATAAAATCGCTATAGATACTATTGCCAAAACGATTGTGGATAATAAAATTGATATAAAAAAGTTGTGTTTACAATTTAAGGATTCTTGGGCGACTTTTACAAATGACGTTCTACTAACCGTTTTATCAAATACAAAAAAACAAGAGAAAAACATTTTGCTTATGGATCTAATAAAAGACCAAATTTCTATTTTTGCACCATTACAATCAAACATGGAATGGAAAAAGTTTGGGTATAAGTATTTTGATCCTATCGATAGAGCATTTTTTGCTACGGTGTTTAAAGAGAATTACTTATCTATGGATATTAATAAATCAATAGAAACTTTTGCACATATTTATACCTAAATCCTTATTCTACCAACAGAACTATTAAATTGATAAAAATATATTTAATATATAGAAAGATATAAAAAGATTATAGTCAATTAATTCTCTCCCTAAGGCGATATGACTTGAGAGGAATTGTGATTCTTAATTTAAGTGAAGGTTCTGAACCTACTGTTGACATTCAGTATCCAGAAAATATATGTGATGATCTGGAAATATCGACATCAGGATTGCTAAGCCTATTTGAACAACATAAGAATGTAAAAACTGGTCCTAATTATCTAGAAATGCAAATCAAAAGAAATGTTAGTGTGGCAAGTTTTTTTACAGGTCATAGCAATAAAAGCTTCCTTGGGAAACCGGAGCATTCTATAACAATTTTCCTCTCTGATGATGATACTCTTCCTAATACTTTTGAGGGCCAAGTAAGGCGAATAGCTTTTGAATTATTACCTAAACGGCAAGAGCCAGATTTTTATGAACAATTTGTAAAATATTTTGAATTATTAAAAAAAGGGGAATTAGATCCATATTATCAACAGATATTGGAATTAACACAAGATCTAACTTCCAAAAAAGAAAGGATTGATGATTTAGCACATAAAGTTTCTTTATTGGTTTCTGATAGATCTGATCACCTAAGGAATGTAGAAGCCCTGAAAGATGAAATTAATGGCCTATACACGAGATTGGATAATTGGTCTGCCCAAATGGCCGAATTAAATGAATATAATGCTAGTTTAACCTTAAAAATTAAAGAATTAAATAAAATAACGACTCAACAGAAGAATCAATTAACACAAAAAGATACTCAAATTGCTGACTTAAACTCCATTTTAAATGATAAAAGTGAAATTGAAGAGGGCGCTGAAAAATTACTTGAACAAATAAAAAAGATTAAATCTGAAAATCAAAATTTAAGTCAAAAAACCTCTAAGTTAAACGAGACTAATAAAAATTTAAAATTTCAAGTGTTAAAAGTAAATCGGGAAAACGAGGCTCATTTAGATACAATTACTAATTTGAAATCAGAAATGAGCGACCTTAGGCAACAAATTTCCTATGAAAGTATGGACGAAGAAACAAAGAAAGATGAATTTATTGAAATGAAGAAAGAATTATTAATACTCAGAAGAGAAAGAGACCATTATAAAGAAATTGTGAAAAAGAATAAACTCCTTTAATCTCAGGTAATAAAGAATTTAATTTTATTTTTTAACATATTACCATACCATTCAATTCTGACAATTGGGAACAAACACTCTATAATATTTAAATGACCATATTGCCTTGAGTAACATACAATTTTTTAAAATTGTTATCAAAAAAATAGATCGTGAAAAAATGAAATCAAATAATTTGAGAAATGCAATATTAATTTCTGTTATAATAGTGCTTTTTACATTAAATACGGGATTAATTTTTTCTTATTTACCATTTTCAAAAGTGACAAATCAAACAAAGAGTATAGAAGATTTACAGCTATCAGCAACTTATAACAGCACGGTAGAGATTGATGAGACCAATCCTGCTAAAAATTGGGCTGCTGCGAAAGCTACAGGTATTTGTACAGGTTCTGGGACTTCTGGAGATCCTTATATTATAAGAAATCATTTATTCAATACGACCAGTGGTATATATTGTTTGAATATTTCTAACTCTAGAAAATATTTTCGAGTTCTTAATTGTGATTTCCTAATAACAGGTTTTAGTGCTGGAATTTTACTCTATAATACTACAAATGGTTTAATTAAAGAGAACCAATTGCCATGGAATATATTTATAAATATACTTGTTGATAACTGTAGTCATATAACTCTAAGGGACAATAATTGTTCAGGAAGCGTAACTGGTATAAATTTAGCTGATTCAGATAATATACATGTAGATTCAAATATGATTAATGACAATTTGGCTTATGGAATTAACCTTGATAATTCTGAGGATGTTCTTATTGAAGATAATGATGTAATAGTAAGCGTTACTGATGGGATATACCTTAATGATT
The DNA here is from genome assembly GCA_048886685.1 of Candidatus Hodarchaeota archaeon. Classification (GTDB taxonomy): domain Archaea; phylum Asgardarchaeota; class Lokiarchaeia; order Sigyniarchaeales; family SOKP01; genus Loki-b32. The sequence continues at coordinate 16,787 of JBHLKM010000020.1, read as the reverse complement.
GTAATGCCGTTACAATCAGTTCTAATACGATCATCAATAGCACTAATATAGGGATTAACAATGAAATGTCCAATAATACACAAATATTAGGTAATACCATTTCTACTTCTGATAATCATGGCATTCGGATTTCTCAGAGTTATTGGTGTAAAATTTCTGGAAATGATATCACTGAGAGTATTAATGATGGAATTAGATTAGAACAAAGCACTCATACTCTAATTAGGTCTAATACGGTAAATGACAACTACTTTGGAATCCATCTCATGTCAGTCTCAGAATTTAATACAATTTCAAAAAATACAGCTAATAATAATCAAGATGATGGCATCTATTTAACAGGTATTGCAAATAACGAGGTTTCTGAAAACAGCGCGAATCATAATGGAGATGAGGGAATTTTTTTGACATCATGTCAAGATTCAATAGTACACAAAAATACGGCTTATAATAACACAGGGAATGGTATACGGATAAATAGTGCAGATAATATCTCCTGCACCGATAATATTGTTTATGAAAATCGTGAAAACGGAATTAGATTATTTAGTTCAGTTAATTGCCTTATTGAAGACAACAATGCTCACCATAATGGATTAGATGGGATAAGGTTTTTATCGAGTAGCACTAATAATATTCTAAGGTCTAGTATTGGTCAATTTAATAATTTGAGCGGAATTCATTTACTTTCGTCAAGTAACTATAATTTATTAGTGGATAATATCGCAAAGTCTAATCTAGAACATGGGATAGCAATTGAAGGGAGTGATAGCAATACAATAATGGATAATACTGCTAGCAACAATGAAATGAATGGAATTCATTTACTCAATAGCGACGCTAATTCGATTTTATCTAATACAGCGAATAATAATAAAAACGGGACATTTTTAGATACAAGTAATAATAATATAATAACGAATAACTTATTCGTAGGGAATGACGACTGCTACAATGAAACAGGAAGCGCTGGTAATTTATTTGTAAATAACAGATGTTCTGCCCCAGGTGGTTTAGCATTGGATTTGAGTACTATTTTATTGATTATTGTTCTTGTAGAAAGTGCACTAATCGGAATAATAGCCTTAACTTTCTTCGTTAGAAAACGAAAATCTTAATTAAAATAATTTTCTTTTTTTTCAATTTTTTCTCTTTTTAGCTTTAATTATAATAAAAGGGCTAAACATCTTAAGAAATCTGCTTTTATCTATTATTAAGGGTGTAAGGTAGTAAAAAGGGATAATAAAGGTTTCTTTTTTTAATCAGGTGTAAGCTGATCAAGATCCGATAAATCTAAGCCACTATCCATAACTTCCATGGTCTCAGATAGGAACTCATCAAGTATCTCTTTTAATTCATCTCCAGATCTTTTTAGAATAAGTCTGATTAGACCGATATTGATGTCAGGATCTGAGATTAATGTAAGTACACCCTTAGGGCCACAGGATGAGGCAAAAATCTTACCTCCGCTAAATTCTGAAGTTACAATTTCGAGGTTTCCAAGTTCAAGATTCTTACCTTGTTCTTCTGAAGCACAGAACACCGCCGAAGCGATAGCACCTATCCCATCAACATCAGCAGGGAAATAGGAAAATTTTGAAACACTTGCGATAGTAAGTCCAGTTCTATCAACTAAAATAACTTTTTTAATACCACTTTCACTTTTTATAATCTTACTTAGAATATTATCGAAGCTTTTGGTGTCAATACTAATTGCGATACACCTTTTTAATTAATTTTAGAAATTTGATATTTAATATAATAATATTCAATCTTTAAAACTATTATAATCATTTGAATTTATAAAATTATCTTTTTAATATCTTTCATAGGAAATTTAGGAAAAAATATTTTTAAGCGTAATTTTTAGAATTTACGTATTGAATTTTAAACATTTTTTATGGAAAAAAAAAAATGCGGAAGGAAATAGAAAAGAGATTACATAGATTAATGATAAAAATGGACCCCCAAGATAATAAGTGTCCTTACTCAAAATATTGTGAGAGTTCCGAGACTAGTGCTAGATGTAATCTTTTTTATCATAAATGTTCCAGGTTTATGGATTTTGATTCGCATTCTTAATTATTATTTATGGTGTGGGAAAAAAAAATGGATATGGGCTTAAAGGGCAAGGTTGCATTAGTCTTAGCGTCGAGTAAAGGTTTAGGATTAGCTTGCGCTAAAGGGCTTTATGAAGAAGGAGCAAATATTGTTATTTGCAGTCGCTCTGTTGCAAATTTAAAGAAGGCTAAGGAAAATATAGAAGATATTAATTCAATCAACAAAAAAGCGAGGGTTGTACCTATCGTAACCGATTTGATGCATGAAGACCAGATAAAAAGTCTAGTAGAAAAGACTTTAAATGAATTTGGTAGAATAGATATCTTAATTCATAATGCTGGAGGTCCACCATCTGCCCCCCTAGAAAAAATAAAAAAAGAAGATTGGGCAAACTCAATAGATTTGAACCTACTTTCTTTCATTAAAATAACTGATTTAGTTGTTCCAATTATGAGACAGCAACATTATGGAAAAATAATCGCAATTACTTCAGTTTCAGTGAAACAACCATTAGATAATTTAGTTTTATCAAATACTACTCGTTTAGGTGTAGTGGGTTTTGCTAAGACTCTCGCAAATGTGTATGCTAAAGATAATATATTAGTGAATGTGGTTTGCCCTGGACCAACACTTACAGACAGGATGAAAGAATTAATCAATAAAACAGCGCAAGACACAGGAAAATCTTTTAATGAAGCAGAAAAAACTTGGATAGACACAATACCCTTAGGTCGGTTAGGAAAACCTGAGGAGTTAGCAAATGTAGTAGTCTTTCTAGCTTCTGCTAAGGCTAGTTATATCACCGGAACAGTAATACAAGTTGATGGTGGATTTGTAAAAAGTCCCATCTAGCACAGTTATCTGCATGGGATATCACTTAAATATTTAAAATTTCAATTTAATTAAAATTTAAATACTCAATAAAAAACAAAAAAAGATTTTTATACATTATATTTTCATTATAATCCTAACTCTGTTTTATTTCTTATTTGAATTATTTAGAAGTGATAAGAAATACACAGAAATCTATTAGATTAAATTTATCCTGTCGATGATTAAAAATGATTAAAAATAAGAAGATAACTAGTTATATGATATTAATATGTATTATTTTTTCTGGATTTTTAAGTTTCTATTCCTTAAACCTAGAAAATAATTCTAAAGATCTGATTAATTCAAAACAAATTAAAACCTCAGCACAAGAATCTTATCTTAAGCCATGGATGGCAAATCCTTCCTTTTCATCTACAGAGAATTGGACATCACATAAAGGAGAATTAGGAGATCCAGATGATGTAGATGCAGAAATTAGTGGAGGTGAGGCAAATTTTGAAGTGTTTGGAGACAAACAAACATTTTCATTAGTAGCAGATCCTCCCTTGGATGCAAATTGGACTGATGTTGAAAATCCAGCTTTTCCATTCTTTCCTGATACATATGGAATCAATGAAAAAGGATGCGAAGTTTATCACCATTGGAGTGAAGGTGCTGATCAATCTCCAAGTGTTCACTGGGATCAAAATATTACAATGCCAGTTAATATGTCAGATTATATTATAACTTCCGCTTCTTTAAGGGCTGTAGTTAATGGAACGGTAAAAGCAGATGATGGAGCTTCCGAAGGAGTAGAAGCTGTTGATGATGATGTGGAAGGTGGAACCCAATATGCAACTTATGATTATGTAAGATATTACGTCATGATTTCTGATTTAGAGAAGAATAAAATATATGAAATTGGTTATTATCAAACCACTAGTTTAGGAAACGATTCGGCTGGTGATATGGACTATTTATATGATACCGACATGCTCATAGTTCCAAAAGAAAGCCTAATTTTTTTTCTTACTTCAGTTTTAAATAATGACAATTATAATTTCACAGTAACACTAGGAATAAGAATTTGGTGTGAAGATAACTGGAACAGTGATGATGATTTTTGGGAATCTCTAGTGATCAACTATATAAATCTAACATTTACTTATGAGAAAAAGATTGATCAACTTACTTCAATTTCTTGGAATCAGGATACAGCAAAACCTAATGATATTAATGAAATTAGCAATATTACCATTGTAGATGAAGCAATTCTCAATTTTAAATATAAAACTAATGATACTTGGACAAATTTAAGTCCAAATTCTGAAATACAAATTTTTATTAATGGTATTAAACACTCAGAATCCATTAATTTATTAGAAAAAGCCAATACATTCTATCAAGAGGCTAAATCTGGAGGTTTTGATATTACATATTTAATAGAAGAAGATAAAAATATTAATCTTTCAATTCAATTATATATAGCTGATGATTTCAAATTAAATCGTACTATTAAAATTTCAATAGATGAAGTTTATCTTAATATCTCTTATACCATAGAATTTGCTGATTATCAAACTGCTTTACAATTATTTTTAAATGGTGAAAACAGGACTTCTATTACTGTTCCTATTGGCCAAAATCTAACTATAACTGCAAAATATACAAATCAAACAGGTTTTCATATACCCGGAGCAGTGATTCAATTAACTGGAGTGGGAATTCTAGAAAGTTTGGAAGAATTTGAGGATAATTATTCAATTACAATCAATGTAACTCAACAACTGAGTATGGGAGATAATTATTTGAATATTGAAGCTACAAAAACAAATTATCAAACTAAACTTATCAATCCAACTATTACGGTAAGAAAAATAAATACAGAGATCACTACTGTCTCTGGAGAATCCACCATTAATATTGATGTGGGAGATAATGCTCAATTAGAGATTATATTAAATGATACTGATAATGATGAATTAATAAAGGGAGCTATTGTTACATACACTTGGGATAGAGATCCTATTCCTAGGGTTTTAACTGAAACCAATGGAGTATATGAAGGAATAATAGAAAATCCGCCAGAAGGTCTCTATACAATAACGGTATCAGGATTTGTAGGTGAAGATTATGAATTTGAGGATTTTGAAATAACTTTAAATGTAGGAGCCTATGTACCTGGAACTCAACCTGATTTAGGTTGGTTAATATATCTGTTAATTGGTGCAATCTTAGGTTTAGTTCTTATATTTACTCTATATCAAACGCACTTTAAATACCCCCCATTGGTTAGAAAAATAAGAAAATTAAAGAAAAAAGTTCGGAAAACCAAAAAGACTAAACAGATCTTAGTAAACTCTCGAGAGCAGTTAATTAAAGATAATAGAGAAAACCAAATAAAAGATTTAGATTTAGAATACATCCAGCTAAAGGATGCTGAAAAAATTGAGAAAGCTAAAATTAAAAATGAGGAGGAAATTTAAATGGCACACGGTTTTATTATAACTGAATGGACAGAGGATCAAGGATTGATTGTTAAACTAAGTTATCCAGAAAATCTTGAAATTGATTTGGATGATATGATGAGAATTTTTTATGCTCATATAACAGGAGCAGGTGCTGCAGGAAATGTTTTAGTACGATTAGAAAAAGCACGTTCTAATGTATCAAGTTATTTTACTGGTATTGAATCAGATATGCCTGTAATGATAAACTTAATGTTAGAATTGGGAGAAGATCCAGAGATGTTTGGTGAGGCAGTACTGCAAGAAGTAAATAGAGATTTATTAAATTATTTAAAACAGATAAGTACTAATGTATCCGAAAGTTATGAAATTGTAAAGAAAATAAATCTTTATCTAAAGAATACATTAATTCTTTTAGATCGATTAAAAAATTTATCGAAAGAACAACGCCTAGCACAAATTTATTCGAGTGAGAAAGCAAGGACAATATTGGAGGCTTTGCAGGAAAAGGCTTTATCTAGAAGGGAATTACAAGGGATCATAGAAGAGAAATTACAAAAAATAATACCAAATCTTGAATATATATTAGATCCTTTTATTAAAACTGGATTAATAATGCAAGATTGGGTAGAAGGTGATACTGATATAACACTATTTCTATTAACTGATTTTGCTATTTTTAGAACTCCAGCAGCAAAATTAATTGAGGATGCAAAGAAAAATTTGCCATCCCCAAAACTCGCAACTGAGTATCTTGATGAAGTTTCTGGATTTTTTACAAATTACAATCCTAATCTTGAGGATAATTTAAAAATTGCTCGCACTATAATGAATCCAGATAACTATGATTACATTACTTTATTTAGGGAAAGAGCATATCCATTAAATAAGATTCCTAAAGGTCCAGGAGAGAGTATGAATCAAATAGGGTCTTTCTTAAAGGCAATGGAAGATGATCAAATATTAAAAATTATAAAAGATGAAAAAGATACTGCATGGGTATTTTTATTAACAGATGTAGTAGCACATACATTTTATCCAGAATATTTAATAGAAAAAATTCGTAAAGATAGTATCGAAGGAAAATTGAAGAAGAATGTAGCAATAAAGCACTTAGAATTTCTTGAACAAGTGTATAAAAAATAATAAGGTGAGTAATTCAAGTTGTCTAAAGAAGAAGATTCTGCAACAATGCAGGTATTAGAACTAATTGGATTAGCCCGTGACGAGGTTGATACTTATTATAAAATAACAGGAAGAGGTCCTGTAATGATTGGTGAAATTGCTCTATTAGCCAATGTAGCTGAGGAAAGAGCAGCAGAAATAGCGTCGAACTTATTCCAAAAGGGACTTCTCAAACAAATACCCGGTAAAACTCCAATTTATGAAGCGTTGCCCCCGTATGCCGCACTTTTAGGTCAAATTCATCAATTTAAAGAAATGATAAAGACATTTCAAAATGTAACTCCACAAAATATCCAAGAAAGATTTAATTCATTAGAAAGCCATTCAGATAAGCTTAAAAAACTTGATGACTACCGTGCATATCTTCAAATAATGAAGACAAACTTACCCGCGCAAATTAAAACTCAATTTGACAGATTTGAAAAAGAACTTGAACAAGTAAATAGATTCCGAGATGTTAGACGATTTATTCTTAACCTAAAACAAATTGTACCGGCAGAAATTACTAAAGAATTTGGGGCGATGGAAAGTCGTCTAGATTCAATGAAAACCGAGATATCAAGCAGGTTTGAAAAGCAGTTCAGGATTGGTGCCCTGAAAAGCATGGCTGAAAAAATTGTTTCTCGAGTAATTTCAGAGCAATTTGAGGAGGTAACTGTGTTTTTTCGCGATAAATTTGTACAGACAACACAGAATATGTTAGATCAAGTGATAGAACAATTAGGTAGTATCACAGACACGGCGGGTGAAATAAGCAGCGATCTCGGTACGGTTTTTTCAGATATAGAAGGTGGATTGAAATCTACTCTGGAAGATTTAGAAAATAGAGTTTCAGGGGTTTACGATGATATTATTTCAGGCATAAATGAATTGAAAGATTTATTTAGAACTGAAATTTTCGAAACCCTTCAAAACGATATTATAAATAATATCATTAATCAATTAGATAGCGCAGAATTGACAATGAATGAATTTTGGCAGCGATCTAAAGAAGCTTCATTATTAAGTTTTAAAGATGTGTGGTTTGTTAGAAGTGTTGAAGGTATCAAGGCACAAATTAACGAATCGCTTACTCGTGTGAAGATGAGGGTTCATATAGTTGCTCCAAAATTAGAGGATATTGATCTGATAGCACTAACAAGACTCAAAAAACATATTAATATAAGAATTTCAACAAATTTCGATCTAGCAAATCCAGAAGATCAAATGAGATTTAAACAAGTTGCTGATTTCCCAAATTTTACATTAAGGCATTATGGAAGAGAAAATTTATGGTCAATAAATAAGGATTTTGAAGAAGTTGTAGTTTGTGTAGTGTCCCAAACCGAAGGAGGTGAATTACAAATCGCTGGAATGGGTTCAGTTCTTGAGGAGCATGTAAAATTATTTGCTGCTGTCTTAGAGGATGTATGGATCCAAAGTAAAAAGCTAGATCAAGTGGAAGTTTTAAAAGAATTACAAAGAGCTCCTGTGTCCAGTTTTACTACAGAAAGACCTACACCTTCAATATCTCCCCCTATAAAAGACGAACCAGAAAGAATAACACCTCCGGTTGTAGAAAGACCATCTGAAATACAGCAAGAACCAGTTAAAATTGAACCCATTGCGAAAGTTGAACCTCCAGTAGAACCACCAGCAATCAAACCAGAACTAACTATGTCTACGGCTGCTATAGGATCCACAGATGCATATCTTTCAAGCCAAATTGATAAACTACTAACCGATTTACCAAATATGACAGGATTAGAAATCTCAGCACAATTACAAAATATCCAAGATGATATTCTTGAAAGAAAAGGTTTTAGTGGGGTTCTTAGACAAATAGGAATGAGCATAACACCTTTAAAGTCTAATCCTGATTTATTAAATCCTACTGAAAGGCAAGATTTAATTGCAAAAATTAATTTTTGGAGAAGTAAATTAAAGATTTAGTATTAAATTTTTTCAATTTTTCTCTTAATTTTATTATCTAGAATAAGAATGGATTTTCAATTCCTAGATATTTTTCTACGGCTATTAATATCTCCTCTTTAAAACCAATATATGCAAAAAGCTGATGTTTAGCTTTACCATGTGAAGCATTATCAATGGTTCTAAAAGGATTTAATTGTAGCTCTATTTCCCCAAAATTAAGCAATGACTTATCGGGGGATTCAGCATTATAAGATTGAATAACACCAATCTCTGAGTCAGGATGGTCTCTCGAAACATCAAAACACTCGTTCTGACTTTTTGGAATGTCATCAGATAATTTAACGATGAAACCATACTCATCAGAATGAGGAATTTTCAACATGTAGCCAATCTTAGCAGCTCTCTTGTAATCAATATCTTCAGGTCGAATCGCGAGTTTATAAATATCATCAACATCAATTTTAAATGTTACATAATTATCCTCAATCTTCAATCTATCCTCAGGAATAATCCTAAAATAAGAAAGTGGATTTGGGTTTGCCTTTGTGGGTACTAGAACTGTACCCGGAGATTCAGTACCACCACTTATTACTGTTGCCAAACTCCAACCATTAATTTTCAAATTCGGCCTATAAAAGACACAGTCATCTACAAATTCGATTCCACAATAACTTATACCCGTAGAATAAGGTTCTTTTATGAGTTTGAATTGACGAGTTATTTCCCCTTGGTATCCTAATTTAGTTCTTTGGTTTGTAACAAAAACTCCACTTGAAACCGTACAGGAATTTTCTAAATCCATAAGGATTTCATAACTTGCGGGATCTAGTCCGTTAGGGCAAAACCAATCTGTAAATGTATCAGGCTGTTTATAAAAGAAATCTCTTTCTGGACTTATCCAATATCGATCTCCCCCAATTTCATGACTTCTTGCTTTAATGGCTTCCCTAATATGAGGATTTACCCATAATAAATTATAACAATTTTCTTTGGGAAATATTCCTAAGGGTCTTCCTCCGTATTCTGAAATAATTATGGAACTTTCATTGGCTTTTAATTCTATGAACTTTGTATAATCCTTTAATGTGGAGATTAGTCTCTCTTTAGTGAAATAATTCATAATTAAAAAGGAGTATTTGAGGATTTTAAGATTTTTTGATTTAGATCCTGGTATTTACCATTATGGTAAAACCAGGTCTAATTTTCATTAATGAATTCTAATCTAAGCATTAATTTTTATTGGGAAGTACCCAGTTACCTTCCTCATAAACAACTGCATCATCTGCTAGGATCCTTGAACCTGGTACTTTCATATCCTTTAAAAGATCCCAGTGTATTGCACTCTCATTTTTTGAACCAGTGTTTTTAAAACCATCACCCAGAGCGCAATGCAAAGTACCTCCTATTTTCTCATCAAACATCATATTTTTGGTAAATTGAGTGATCCCATAATTGGTCCCAATGGCAAATTCTCCCATTCTATTTGCATTCTCAATTTTAAGTATTTCGTTGAGAAGATCTTCACCTTTTTGAGCTGATGCTGACACTACGATCCCATCCTTAAACTCTAAATAAATATTTTCAATCTCTTTCCCTAAATGGATCCCCGGATAAGAAAACCTTATCCTCCCATTAACAGAATCCTCTATTGGTCCTGTATAGATTTCTCCATCTGGTAAATTGATGTGTCCGCAGCTACTAAGCCACTTTCTTCCCTTCACGGAAAACTCCAAATCTGTATCTTCTCCCAACACACGAATTTTATCGAATTTATTTATGTAATCAACATATTTTTGTAGACTTCTTTCCAAATTTTTCCATTCTTGAATAGGATCTTCTTTATCAAGAAACATGGCCTTACTTACAAAATCGATATAAGAAAGCAAGTCCATATTTGCATCCTGGGCAAAAGAGTTGCAAGGAAACGGGAAAGAAACCCACCTGAATTCACCCTTTATTTGTCTTTCATGGAGCATTTTTAAGAACTCCTTTCGTTTTTCGGAACCGCGATGCTTAGCAATGATCTTAGGATCTATTATGCTCATTCGTTTTGTATTATAGTCTGCTCTGATCCAAATAAGACAATCAAATTCTTTATAAATCAATTTGGAGGCATTATCAAAGTATGATAATTGTTCTTCAGAAGCATATTTAAAAAATAACTCATTTATTCCTTCAATTTCTATTTCCAAATACGGATGAGCTCCAACTTTTAGAACTTCAACATATATAGCGCGTATAAGCTCCTCAGCTATCGCAAGACTATCAATAATAACCCTTTCTCCTTTTTTAATGTGCAATGAGTAATTTACCACTAAATGTGCAAGTTTTTCATACATAGGATTAATCATGTTTTAAAGATAATTTAAGGTCTAATATATACAATTCTTTTTTTAGGTATTTAGAAGATCTTCTTGAAAGAACACTTTCACGATTTAAAGTATGTACTACGATGTGCTCAAGATAATATTTAGATATTTTCGTCTTTTCTTGGCAAAATTTATAATTGAATGTAAAGTGTATTGTTTTATATATGAAATCATATTATTATTGAATAATTACAAGATAGAGGTGGTAATATGCCAAAGATTGTTCATTTTGAAATTAATGCTGACGATATTGAAAGAGCAAAAAGTTTTTATGAACAAGTTTTTGATTGGAAAATTGAAAAATGGGAAGGTGGGGAATATTGGGTAATTGAGGCTGGAAAGGAGGGTGAAGAGGGAATAAACGGGGGTCTACAAAAAAGAGAAGAGTCAGCTGATCAAGTCTTTAATTATATAAGTGTATCCTCAGTAGAAGATGCTAAGTCTAAAGTAGAAAAATTTGGTGGAACAATAGTATCTCCCAAAATTACAGTACCAGGCGTCGGTTACTTCTATATGTTCAATGATACTGAGGGGAATAAGCTTGGTATTATGCAAGAAGATGAAAATGCAAAATAAATACTTTTTTTCTCAAAAATTAGCAGGGCTCAAATTTAAAACCACAGCATTCACATAAATTTTCAAGATTTTCGATGTACTTGACCATTGAATTATACCATTTATCTAATAATTCCTTAAATTGTGTTTTTATCGATTCTATATTTTTAGCATTGTAGACATATAAATATCCTTGCTTTTTAGAACTAGATTTGGACTCGTCGTCTTTGTATTCTTTCATTGAGATAGACTTGCGGTCAATGAGATGTAATTTTGATAGATCTTGAATGGCTCTTTGAATTGAGCTTCTTTCCATATTTAATTCAGATGCTATTTCAGAAGTACTTGCATCATTATTTTTAAGGATATATCCAAATACCTTTGATCCAGTTTTGTTTAATCCTAATATACATTTAAATAATTTTTCGCTTGAAAAGAGTTCTTTTTTATCTAATAAATCATCTATTCTTTCAAATTCTTTTAGCTGTTTTTCAAATACTTCCATTATTAGTCTGCTTGATTTTATTAAAAAATTATAAGTAAAAAGATTAGATTTTTCAATTGATGCTTATTTTAGTTTTTCTAATACTTGTTTCATCTGTTCATAATTCAAAGCGCCAATAATTTTATTTACAACATCTCCATTCTTAATAAATAACGTAGTTGGGATTCCGGTAATACTGTATTTCATAGCAATAGCATTGTTTTCATCCACATTGACTTTTACAAAGATAAAATCTTTCTTATATTCTTCATGAAGTTTTTTGAAAACTGGCGCGAAAAACATGCAGGGACCACACCAAACTGCCCAAAAATCAATTATAACTATTTTATTTGGATAATCTTTCAATAATTTTTCAAATTCCTCAGCAGATTGTATTTCTATAATGTTTTCTGGCATTTGTTGACTGTTTAATAAAGTTTTGGCTCTTTTCATTCTCAACTTTTCTAACTCTGAATCAACTTTTTGCATTACTTTACCACTTTTATTGTTGGTTTTAGTTGTGAAAAAAAAATTCACAACTTATTAATATATGAAATCAAGTAGTATATTTAAAGGTGATTATAGTGAAAATAAATTCACAACTTCTAAAAATAGATCTTAAAGAAAAAACAAAAAAAAGTTATTCTATAACTTCAGCAATTTCCATTACTTCTTCTACTTCTGGAATTTCTACAGCTTCTTTCATAAGTTTTTGATCGATGATCTCAAGTTGTCTGATTTTTGTAAAGAACCAAATGAAAAATGGATGGATTATCCCAAGAATAGCAAAGATTAGGAATAAGTTAATTATTCCTATAATTTCTGCTAATGGTCCCGCAATAAGCGCCCCTATAGGTGCAATTGCCATAGAAATCATATGATCAATTGACATTATTCTTCCAATTTTATCTTTAGAAACGACTATTTGTAAGATTGCAAGATATGTTGAGACCGTAATTGGCATAATAACCCATGCAGGGAAAAGCACTAGTATCATAAGAATGAAATTACCTTTTGGTGCGAGGATAGCAGGTATTTGACAAAGAAAGAATATCGATGCTCCAATTATGTTTATTTTTATTTTATGTTTCCATGTCTTCTTAATTGACATTATTAAAGAGCCCAATATATTCCCCACTTGAGCCATAGCCATAAGCAAAGCAAGATCAAAAGCAGAACCATTATGAGTATACTTTACAAAGTAAGGCATTAGTACTGCCCAAGGTCTATGTATAAAGTTCCAAATCATCGCAAATGCTATCATTGCAAAGAGACCAGGAACCATTTTGATTGTCAATAAACCCGTTTTGAAATCTTTTACAAATGACTTATCTGTAGCTTCTTCTGTTATTATATGATTTACAGTAGGAACTTTTATAAGGATTAACGGGACTAGAGCAATCCCAAATGTTATAATATCTAACAGAAAAATTTGAGAAGCTGGAAAAAAAGCCAATAATGTTGCTGCTATTATTGGACCTATACTATAAATTAATCCAGAGAATAGGAAATTAAATCCATTAATTCTACTTAAATTATCCTTTGGTACCATAATGGGGATAAGAGATTGAACTGTGGGGTATTGAAATGCAAATAATCCTGCTCTAAATGTGTTTATCCCCAAAACAAGCCAAACATTCTTTAAATCAAAAAGAAAGAAAGCAAAAAGTAAAAAGGTTACTACAGCTTGCATCGAATCGGAAATTGCTATTATAGTTTTTTTATTCCATCTATCTGATAGAACTCCTGAAAAAGGTGTTACTACAATTTGGGGTATGAACATTAAAAAGACTGAGATCGATAAAATAACTGCGCTTCCTGTTTCAATAGTGAGCCACCAAGTTATTACAAAGCCTACAATTAACGAGCCTAACATTGAAAATTGTTGCCCAAAAAGAAAATACAAATAATGATGGAAATTCTTTTTAGTCGGTATAAACTCCATTTTTCTCAACCATAAATTAACTTTTCATTATTTTAATCCTTATAAATATTCTACTAACCATTCCCTAAATAGATTTAAATTTTGAACTTGAACTGAACTTTAAACCATTACTGAAGTTATTCTGTTTTAACCCAATGAGATTTCTAAAACATATTTAGATCTATTTAACAAAATTAGAAATTTCTAATTTCAGTTTTATAAAATTAAGTTTTGATTCAAGGACTTTAAATTAGTATTGAAATGGAAAGGTAAATTCAGAGTCTGAGTTCAATGAAAATTCCTTTGAAGAAAGTTCATCTATAAATTTTCAAAAATGTTAAATATTCCACTATAATCAATTCATATATTAGTCTATAAGATTTAATGAAAATAAATTGCGACACCAATGATTTTTCTACCTTCTGAGAAACTAATGAAAGCAAAAACTTTAATTAATAATGGAGAATATGAAAAAGCTCTTGAATATTTAAATGATTTAGAACAAAAAGAAAATTTAACACTTGATGAGAGATTAAATATTCAAGGGATTAAAAGTTATCTCTTTTATTGGCTTGGAAAATTCGAAATAGCCCTTCAGACCGCTGAAACCCTCTACCAAACTAGTCAACAATTTAATAAAGCTATCTTTTCCTTTTATGCGCTTTTTGTCAAACACCTAGTCTTTATTACAACTGGTTTGAAATATGTTAAAAATGTTATTGAATATCATAAGAATGTTGAACTGAGTATTAGCCTTTTTAAATCAATTCATCAGGAAGATTTATTAAATTATCCACAAATAGAAGCAGATATGGATGCTATTTATGCCGCGAGAGACTGGGGACTTAGAAAACTTGACCAGAGCTTAGAATATGCTGATAAATGTATAGCATATTATGAAAAAAATGATCCATTTTCACTCATGATTCTTCTCATGTTGGATGTAAAGGCTTGGGACTATTTCTGTAAAGGAGAAATAAATATCGGACTAGCATGTTGTGAAAAAGCCATATCTTTAATTCCTAAGTCAAAATATCGCGCTCCTCTTTTTGGGAAAGCAGATGTTTACCGTCTTATGGGAGGATTATACCTATATAAAGGAGATTTGGACCATGCGTTAGAATATCAGATAAGTACTCTTGAACTTTATAAAAAATTTGAAGAAGGGCATTGGATGGCTTGGACGTACTATAATATTATAGTCATTTTTCTTCTCAAAAAAGAAAATGATGAAGTGCGAAGGTATTTCCACGAATTTAAACTTTTTAACGATAGACATGAGTTGCTGATTATTAATGCTGTATTTCAGTTAACAACTGCTCAAATATTGAAATCAAGTAGTAGAATGCGTGATCGTACCGAGGCAGAAAATATTTTAAAAAATCTTATAGAAAAAAGTAGAGATCCTGTTTTTACTAGTATGGCCTTAATTGACTTATGTGAAATATATTTCCAAGAATTTCAGTTAACCAATCAGATGGAAATATTGGATGATATACATCCACTTATCAATCTCTTATTACAAAATGCCCGAAAAACAAATTCATATTGGATATTAGCTAACGGAAAACTCTTCCAGGCAAAATTAGCTTTACTTCAGATAAATTTAGTAGAAGCCAGAAGGTTGTTAGCTGAAGCACAAAAAATCGCAGATGAACATGGTCTCCAACTATTAGCAACCGATATCTCAAGAGAGCATGACAATTTATTGGAAGAATTAAATCTCTGGGAATCCTTTAAAAAAACCCAAGCATCAGTGGCAGAACGTTTGAAATTGGCATCTATTGATGGTGTACTTGAACGTTTGCAAGATAGGGGGGTAATTGAAGCTCCTGAGTTAGAAAATGAAGAACCTATCTTGCTTCTTATTATGGACAGTAGCGGTGTAACCTACTTCAATCATTCCTTTATAGCAAACTGGGATTACAGCGATCTTTTTAGTTCTTTTATGTCTGCATTTAATACCTTCATGGATGAGATCTTTTCAAAATCGATTGATCGTATACGAGTCGGTGAAAACACAATCTTGATCAATCCAGTTGAACCGTTTTTAGCATGCTACGTCATTAAGGGGCAATCCTATCCCGCGTTGCAGAAGTTATCGCGCTTTACTGAATCAATAAGAGAGAATCCAGAAATCTGGGAAGCCCTCAATAAGTCAGTCAAAACCAGTGAGATGCTAGAACTCGATAAGCCTCCCGCACTCAAAACTGTGATCGATAAGATTTTTGTTCAATAAGTCTTGCAAAGAATTCTCTCTTAATGTATGTATAATTTCTCTCTTTTTTCCTAATATGGTCAAATACAATTCTTCTCACGAATTCGGAAGTAGTCTTGAAGTTCTCTTTATCGGCAAATTGTTTAATTTGCTTTTTTTCATATGGTGTGGCTGTAAATTGGATATATTTATAGGTGTATTTATTTTGGTCTGGGTTCGATTTTTCGCTCATTTGTATTTTCCTCCGTTTTAAGAGACACAAGGTTCGAGCCTTTTTAAATTTTGTCCCAATTTTCTGTGAAAATTGGATGAAAAGGTAAATTCAGTGTCTGATTTTCACTAGAATTTCTTTGAAAGGTAAGTGAATTTTACTTCACTTAGTAGAAATCAATATACTTATGTCTTTAAATACTTTGTATGTATATTGTAAATTAGGTTTAAAAAGTAAACTTAATGTATAAATAAAACCTAATATAAAAGATAAATCAAATTAAAGGTGAAAAATAAAAATGGTAAGTAGATTGGCTAACATGTTCATGAAGAAAATGGAAGTGCAAGATGATTATATCCTTGATATGGAGAATATAAAGGAGTATAGAAAAGAAATGGAAAAAATGTTTTTAAAAATGAAGCATATAAAAGGAATTACTCTTGAAGAACTTCAAATAGGAAATGTTTCCGCAGAAAAATACTCTTTAAATTCGGAAGACTTAAAATCAAGAGTCATGCTATACTTGCACGGGGGAGGATATTTTAGCGGATCCTATAAAACTCATAGAAGGTTCGTATCGATATT
>JBHLKM010000019.1:20106-89627 GCA_048886685.1 Candidatus Hodarchaeota archaeon | reverse complement strand
TATTTATTTTTAAATATTGAATATTTTTCATTCAAAGGAATTATCATTTAAATTAGACTCTGAATTTACCTTTCCATGCCAATTTCATAAGAAATTAGGACAAAATTTAAAAAATCTCATTGATAACTGTTTTAAGCGCGGGGGGTTTATCGAGTTCTAACATCTCACTGGTGTTAACCGATTTGTTGAGTGCTTGCCAAATCTCAGAATTTTCTCTAATCGCTTCGGTGAAGCGAGCTAACTTCTGCTGGGCGGGATAAGATTGTCCTTTAATGATATAGCACGCCAAAAATGACTCGATTGGGTTGATGAGTATAGTATTATCGGCGATCTTAACGCGATCGATCGAATTGGAAAATATTTCGCTGCTAAAGGCGTTAAAAGCTGACATGAACGAGCTAAATAGGTCATCAAAATCCCAATCACCAATAAAGGAGTGCGTGAAGTAGGAAACACCGCTCTTGTCCATGATTAAAAGTAGGATAGGTTCTTCCACACTTACCTCTGGTACCTCAATTACCCCCCTTCCCTGTAAACGATCAATTACACCATCAATAGAAGCTAACTTCAAGCGTTCTGTTACCGATGCTTGGGTTTTCTTAATCGATTCCCAGAGCTTTAATTCTTCCAATAATTTGTCATGCTCTCTTGAGATCGAGTTTGCTAATAGTTGAAGATCATTTTCATCTGCGATTTTTTGTGCTTCACTGAAAAGTTTTCTAGCTTCAACCAGATTTATTTGTAGTAAAGCCAATTTTGCTTGGAACAATTTCACATTAGCCAGTAAAGAATATGAATTTTGATCTCGCGCATTTTTTACTAAATGATCTATAAGAGGGAAAATATCATCTAATATTTCCATTTGATTAGATAGTTGGAATTCTTCGAAATACCAATTGCATAGATTAATTAAGGCTGTGTTGGTACTAAAAGGATTTTTACTTATTTCAATAAAATTTTTTAATCGATGTTCTGCTTCGACACGATCACGCATTCTACTACTTGATTTCAATATTAGAGCAGTAGTTAACTGATATAAACCATTTATAGCAGCATTAGACTCATGTCTTTCGTTAAAAAGTTTAAATTCGTGTAAATAGCGTTGCACTTCATCATTTTGTTTTTTAGTAAGAAAAATGCTTATAATATGATAGTATGTCCAAGCCATCCACCATCGTTCTTCATATTTTTTAAAAATTTCAAGACTGTTTGTTTGATATTCTAATGCACGATTTAAATCTCCTTTTTGGTGATAGATGAATCCCATAATACGATAAATTTGTGCTTTCGTCATAATAGGACCCATATACTTTGACTTAGGAATTAAAGATAGAGCTTTTTCAGCACATTCTAAAGCAAGTTTTAATTCCCCTTTTGCCGTATAAGCATACACTATTATAGATAAAACACCCGCTCTCTGGAGGGAAGAACCTTGAGGACCTAATTGCTTAAATAAAGTCAAACTTTTATAAAATAGGTCTAAAGCAATATTAAGCTTACCAGTGTAAAAATTTCTAAGTCCCTTATGCCATATTAAATATGCCTCTCTTTCTTGAAATTCTAATGAATGTTCTCGTGGAATAGACTCAAAAAGTTTTTCATATTGTTCAACAGTTTTAAAATAATCCTCAAATTTTCCAAGGGCGTGAAAAATGCTCGCTTCAAGTGATAATGCATCTAGAGTAAAGAGCGGCATTTTCATTTCTTGGCTCTTCTGGTAAAGATCCTCAATGATTTTAAGAACTTTTTCTTGATGCCCTAAGTTACTATAAATTCTGCCTTTGTAACTCAGGATTCTTAACGTATCTTCAGGGTTAAGATTTTCTTTCTGTTCAATATCTTTAATATGTTGAAGTGCTTCTTCATATTTGCATTCATTATATAACCCTTTCACTAGTGCTAACTCTTTGGGTACAGAATTGGACATTTTACATCCTTTTTACGTGATTGGATCTAAAATAAGGGAAGAAGGATTTCCTTAAAAGCCTTTTGTACTAAAATTTCGTTTTAAGACGTTTTTTTTATTTCAAAGGAATTTTCATTGAACTCAGACGCGGAATTTATATGACCTTCAAAAATATTGGTATTATTTTTTAATATTGATGTGTGGAGATCAGATGTAGTAGGTTGGGAAAATGGGGGTAATCATTGGGATGAGGTATCACTATTTATGATTAATTTACCACTAATTACGATAATTTCACCACTATATTGAAAAGATAATTTTATATAGTCTTAGTTGACTACTACTATTTAATATTATTTCTCGTGGGTGAAATGAAAAAATATAACTTTTTTTATCCTTTGCTCTTCATCTTAGTTTGGTTTGCAATTTTTCCCTGTAGTGGATTTTCGTATGAACATGATGATGCTTATGGGGGTATTAGCAAAACAAATACATTAGGATATGATTACTGGGAATTAGATATATTCTGTTTCTGTATTGATGTTACAGAAACAGGCAAAAAATATGATATCATTTATAATATTTCAATATCAAGTAATAGCAGTATTGATATTTTGTTCTTTTCTTCTCAAGATAAGTATCCAGATGGGTTACCAAGCACACAAGGAACTAAATTAGATACCGTAAATTTATCATTAGATTATCTGCCTACTCGTTTTATGTATATTGATAATACTAATGCCACCGTCCGTGTTCCGTCCGAAATGCTACCTTCCGCTAGTTACTCCGGAGATGTAGAAGTAACTGTTATAATTCATTGTGAATGCAAGGAAATTAAAGAAAAAGATGGACCACTAGAATTTTTGGGGGCACTATTTGGGATATGTTTTATTCCTGCAGTCGTTACTATAACATATCTTTATAGAAGAAAGAAGTAAAAAACTTTAAATTCTCTTGATCAGGAAGAAGCTAACGAAGCTCTTCAACAGATTGTTAAAGAGGAATACGGTTTCAATCAAAGATTTTGAAGAAATATTTACTAAAGAATTTTGTAATACAAAATGATTCCATTTTATGATAACCTAATATTGTCGGAAACAACACTTTTTTACACTCTCAATTTTACACCATTTGGTGCAAATCCATATTATCGGCGATATATCACCACATCAGAATATTTATCACTATTTATGATTAATTTACCACCACTTCCAATAATTCTACCACCATATTGAAAAGAAACGTTTTTATACTGTAACTGAATAACTGTTCAGTAATAAATTCTATATGTTATTTTAGTGAAATCAAAATGAAATCAAATCCAAAGAAAAAAACGATGATCCTATTAATTTTAGGAATCATTTTCGCTTTTTCACCTATTTTTGCCATTAATCTAAGCTTTTCTGCCAGAATTTTCGATATAAGTCGAATTACGACGATAAGTTCGATCATGATAATTTAAAAATTTCAACTGTATCGGGAAAAATACATATAGACGGTAATTCTGGTTGGGTTGATTTTAGAAATGATGGAAATTGTACGGGTTCAGGCACTTATTCCGACCCTTATGTTATAGAAGATCTGGTAATAGATGGCGGAGATTCGGGAAGTTGTATATTAATTGAAAATTCTGATGTATATTTTAGGATTGAAAATTGTTCTGTTCACGATTCGGGAGGCCATCCTAATGCAGGAATTAAATTCTTAAATGTAAACAATTGTCAATTAATTGATAGCAATGTTAGCTCTAGTCATAATTCAATATATTTAGAAAATTGTTATAACAACACAATTTCAGGAAATACTCTAAAATCATATGGGTATGGGATAGATTTAGATGGTGGTGATGGTAACATCATTATTGGAAACACATTGAATGGTGGTTATTGGTGGGGGATGTCTTTATTTGGAAATAATAACAGTATTCTAGGAAACACTGCTAATAACAATTGGAGGGATGGAATAGGTCTGAGCGGTAACAATAATATTATTTCAGGAAATACTGCTAACAATAACTTCGGAAATGGAATAGGTCTGAGCGGCAACAATAATATTATTTCAGGAAATACTGCTAATAATAATGGAATAGCTCTGAGTGGTAATAACTATACAGTTTCGGGCAATATAATAAATAAGGCTGGGTTGAGAATATCTGGTTCGACTAAAGAATTAAGCTCTCATATTATAGATTCTACAAATCTAGTTAACGGAAATCCGTTATATTATTATGTTAATGAAATGGACTTAGTACCAATCAATTTTTCAAATGGTGGTCAAGTTATTTTAGTTAATTGCACTGATTCACTAGTATCTAATTTAAATATTTCATTTCTTTATGATGGTTTTTTATTATATGGTTGTAGTAATATTACTCTCTCGGGAAATACCGTATACAATAATACTAATGGGATATATTTAAAAGAAAGTAATAATAATATTATTTCAGCAAATACGGCATACGATAATACTAATGGGATATATTTAAGCGAAAGTAGTAATAATATTATTTCTGAAAATAATCTTCAAGATAATGGACCCAAAGATGGGTTGGGGATTCTAGGTGGGATTATATTAGAAGAATCTAGCGAATATAACACTATTTTGGATAACAATGCGACTAACAATAAATTTGGGATATCTTTAGAGGAAAGTGATTATAACATTATCATGGGAAATACACTAACCTATAACCTATATGGACTTAGGGGATGGGGTTGGAACCATTACACACTCATTTCAGGAAATACTGCAAATAATAACGATAATGGTGGTTTAGCTGGTGGTAGTCAGAGTATTATTTCAGGAAACACCGCAAATTATAACTATGGTGGAGGGATTTCTGGTGGTAGTCAGAGTATTATTTCAGGAAACACCGCAAATTATAACTATGGTGGAGGGATTTCTGGTGGTAGTCAGAGTATTATTTCAGGAAACACCGCAAATTATAACCTCGAAAATGGAATCTCCCTAGAGGGCGATGAAAGTGAGATTTTAGGGAATAACGTGAATTTCAATGCCAATGGGATACATATAAGTGGTAACTATAACAATATTACCGGAAATATCGCAAATAACAATACGGATATAGGTATATTTTTAGAGGAAAGTAACTATAACAACATTACTGGAAATATCGCAAATAATAATACCGATATAGGTATATTTTTTGAGGATAGTAACTATAACATCGTTTCAGGAAATACTTTAATTGATAATGATGAATGTATCGTAGAAGAAAATTGCCGAGGAAATGAGTTTAGTGATAATGGTTCTTGCACGTATGGTCAAGGAGATGGAAAACAGCCCATTCCGGGATATAATCTTTACTTTCTAATTGGAATTCTGTCGGTTGTAGCAATCCTCATAATCAAAAAGATAAAGAAATCCTAAAATCTACTTATTTTTTTCTATCTTTTTTTCAAATGAATTTTCATTGAAATCAGACGCTGAATTTACCTTTCCATTCCAATTTCATCATTGTATTAATAGTCTTACTTCTAAAAAGTAATGTACCTCCCCCAAGAAATTTTAAACCTATTTATAAATAATTAGCAAACTATGGGTGAGTCATTTAACTTTTACCGCCTTATTAATGTAGAAGTTCACTCTTCTACTACGATTTCAAGAGAAATTAAAAAAGAAAATAATGATTGTTACAACAGATATAGTGCCAAGTAGAAAGAATAGATTATATCCCCTCTTTATTTCTATATTTCAGTTTGCTTATTTCGGAATCCTCTTTTTTTTTACTTTTTTTCCACATATGGCACAAACCCGTCTTATAAGGTAAAGTCTTACAAGAAAAGTGTGTTCTTTTCTCATATCAACCATTTTATTACAATTTTTACACCAATAACGTCCCATTTAACCTCTCTCACTGCCTTATTAATTTCTCAAGAAAATTATAACCTTTTCATATATTTTAAATTTTTTATTTAAACATACACTCTCAATCTCAACCCAAGTTACAGTATTCTAGTCTCATTTGTCAAAATCAACCATTTGAGACTGTAATTACAAATTTCTAATTTATCAAACCTTCGTACTTTAAATATCTCGATTTTGTCTCGACAATAGGGAGTACATTAGATAAAACATTTACAAAAGTGTTAAATATTAGGGGTGATCCTTTTTACATAATCAAAAGTCTAATTTTATATATAATAGGTGAGATCTATTTCAGAAAATTTAAAAAAAGAAATTGAAAACTATGAAGTGAAAATAGCACAGGCTTTAGACAAGGCCTAATTTACCTAAATATATTAATTAAAGAGATTAATAAAAGAGTGGAACAAAATGAGTATTGTAAATCAAATAATGAATAATATTAAGGAAGATTTGAAATATCTTGAAGTGTCGCAATCAGATAGAGGAATTGTTAGTGCTCGCATTATAGCCCATTTGACTGACCTACGGATTAAAGAAGAATATCAGTCGGTTTCTGACTTTGAATTTTATGATATTGTCGGAGAGACTTTTAAATTAAATCCTGAGTTTTTTATGAACCATATTTATCCAAAAATGCGTGGAAGGAAGCTTTATAAAAAGATTAATAAAATGGAAATGGAAAAATACATAATAGAAAAGTTTTGTTTATATGAGGGAGAGCAATTACTTTATGAATGTAATAGTAAAATAAAAGAAACGAATCCAGGGCTTTACCCTTGGAGGTTTGTATCAACGCGGGTAAAAGCATCAGTTGATGGAAGAATATATGTAACTAATTATAGAATCATTGCTAATGGAAAACTTAGAGAGAGGGGTAAAATAGGCATGATTGAAGGTTCTACACATCAAGAATTACCCTGTTATGGATTTCAATTTAAAATTACTAATCATGTTAGATTAAAGAAAAAAAGTAACGGTATAGTATATATCGTGCTTGCATACAAAGTATTAATAGAGTTAGTAAAAAGCTATAAAATTAATATAAGCAATCTCTCCAGAACGAATCAAATTAACGCACTACTCCTGGCTATGAGAAAGGTCAGATTAACCCTACCTTCTTCAAAAAAAGAAGATATAAATAATCTTTTTGGGGCTTTGTGTAAAAATGTTTATCAAACTATTAATTCATTTATAGAACTACATGAATTGGGATTAGTTAAAGAAATAAAGCAGATTGAATTTTTATATAGATTACGTAAATTATGGGACAGTGAAGAGTATCAACATCTTTCTAATTCAGAATACTTAGAAATTGTAGAAGCTGTTTATAACTTAGATCCTCAGTTTTTTATGACTATGGTTTACCCGAAAATGATGTCTTGGACCTTTCCATCATTTCTAAATGTAAAATCGGAAATCTCTGAAATCTTAAATAAAGATGCATAAATTTCTAATTTATCAAACTTTCATAATCATTTTTTTACTAGTACACACTACTACACACTCAGCCTATTGTGATTAGAGCTCTTCCTCTCACAACTTACCCCATTTTGATATTATCCCCTACACAACAAAAACACAACATTTAAATACTTGTGTAAATAATTGTGTATTAAGAAACAAAAAAAAGTGATAAAAAAAATGTACAAAAACAGATTGGAAGAGAAGGAGTTAATAATTATCAAAAATATGTACAATGCCCAAAAATATTAATAACTACAAATTTTTATATATTTTTTATTTGTATTCACGATAATCAAAAATTATGGAATTATTACTCACGAGAAAAACAAAACAAAAAAGTTGGAGGAAAATTAAAGTGGAAATAACGAATGGTTATGAAGAGTTAGAATATATAAAAGGTTTGACAGCTTCCCAATTATCATTCAGAGGGCCAATTTTCTTTTTGTTTTAAAATATAATATTTATTTGAAAAAGCAATATTTTAATTAAAAAAGAGAGATAAAAAATTAATGAAAATTTCTGGATCAGGGAGGCTTTCTGAGGGGATAATTAATGATGAATTACGAGTTTCTGGTTCCGCGAGAATAGATGGAGATTTTGAATGTAATGGATTTCGATCGTCTGGTTCATTAAGAGGGGCGGGAAATTTGACGGTTCATGGAGATATTAGGAGTTCAGGGTCGTTTAGACTTAGTGGATCTCTTTTTGGAGACGGTGATGCAAGATCATCTGGTTCAGCGTCAGTAGAAGGGAAACTTCTAATAAAAGGAGCACTAAGAAGTTCAGGTTCACTAAGGGTGGGGGATAAACTTGAAGCCCTTGAAGGAATTAGATCCTCAGGCTCGATGAGAGTACAAGGAGATGTTTTTTCAGAAGAAAGAATCGATATTGGGGGCTCGGTTTTGATTGATGGAAATATTAAGGGAAATGACATCTTAATCGGAACTAGCCTAACGCGTGTAAAAAGATTAACAAAACAGCGATTTAAAGTGTATGGAAGTATTTTTGCTACAAATACGGTTGATATAACCGGAACAAAGGTAGAAGGAGATGTGAGAGGACGTAATATAAGAATTGGTCAGGGAACGGAGATTTCAGGAGCAGTTTTTTATATTGACAGTATAGAAGTTCACAGACAAGCTACTGTAGTTAATGAACCTATTCAAATTGAGCTAAAATAAATAGAAGATTAAAATTAAATATTAAATACTTAATAAAAAAGAGGGATTAAAGTGTCAAATGAAAAAGAAAGAAAAGAAAGAAATGAAAATTATGAGGAAGACGCTGAGAAGATAAGATGGGAGTTAAATGAAATTCGGGATGATCTTATGGATGAATTAGATGATTTACATGATGAATTTAAAGAAGAGATTGAAGATTTAATTGAGGAAAGCGAGGAAGTAAAGGATGAATTAAGAGAAGAATTGGAAGAACTTACAGAGGAGAGAGAAGCTTTGTTAAATGAAATTGGAGATGTAAGAAAAGGATTAGAAGATTTAGGAGATAATGCTCAGGAACGGATTGAAAAAACCAGAGAGAGGTTAGAACATTTAACAGAAAAAATACATAAATATGAATATAAATTAAGAGAAAAAGTGAGAAAACGGCTTGAAAAAGCAAGAAAAAAAGCAGTGAAGCGAATAAACATTTCTGTTGATCCTGAGATGAGTGAAGAGTGGAAGGATTGGGCAGAGGGGTTAGGCGCATCAGTTTCAGAATTGGTTCGAAAGTCAATGAAATTCGTAAAAAACAATATTGGGGATATATCAAAATTGGAAGATTTTGGAAAGAAAATGGGAAAAATGGGTGTTGAAATAGAAAGAGTGGTAAAAGATTCAGGTATAGAGAAGTTAGGTGAAAAGTTAGGTGAAAAAATTGAAAAGCAAATTCAAGGAAAGAAAGGTAAATCAAGAGTACATATGGCTATCCTTCAAGAACCTGATAAGGAACGTATTAAAAAACGTGTAAGTGGATTAATTAAGCTACATAAAAGTTTGCCTATAGATAAATTAGCCCAAGCAATTGATAAATCATATGAAGAGGCAGAAAACTTGATTTATGAATTAGTGGCGGAAGATATTGAGGGTGAATTGGAAGAAGGAGTGTTTAAATTTACTAGCCCTAGTGAAGAAGTCATTCAAAAGCTTTATGAAATGATTGATAATATGTAAAATTAATTTGAGATGAGGAAAGAAAAGTAAATATAAATTTAGGAAATTAGGGATATAAGAAAAGAAGGAAATTAGGGGATATAGGATGGAAGAGTTATCAAATCGAAATACATTTAGGAGCTATTTATTTTTTTGGAGCGGGCAATTATTCTCGCTGATGGGATCGTTAGTAGTACAGTTTGTTATTACATGGTGGGTTACAGAGGCAACTGGCAGTGCTGTTTATCTTTCTATAGGTATGTTTCTCTACTTTTTACCTATGGTGATTGTTACTCCTATTGCTGGGGTATTTACAGATAGATGGAACCGTAAATTGCTACTTGGGATCGCAGATTCTTTACAAGCATTAGTTACTGTATGGATCATAGTATTATTTTATTTAAATCAAGCATATCCATTACTAGTAATTTTAATAGCTAGTTTGAGAGGCCTCTGTCAAGCATTTCATATGCCTACTGTTAGTGCTATTGTTCCAACGATGGTGCCAAAAGACAGGTTAAGTAGAATAAACGGGATTAATTATTTATTTACAAGTTTAATACAACTTGCAGGACCAGTGATAGGAGCAGTTTTTTTGATATTTTTCCCGATTAAAATAATTCTGTGGATGGATGTGATAACTTTTGGTATAGCTATAATTCCATTATTGATGATTAAAATACCTCAGGTAAGATATGTAAAACAAAAAAAAAATGAGATTTCATTTGTCAAGGAATTGAAGGAAGGAATTATAACTATTAAGATGATCCCAGGGATGTTAGTAATTCTATTTCTATCCATGTTTCTTAATTTCCTAATTACTCCGGTTGAAGTACTATTACCATACTATATAAAAGTAACACATTTAGGAGCTGCTACTGATTTGGCACTAATTATGGTACTTTTTAATAGCGGTATGATTTTAGGAGGAGTAATTACTACATTAAAAAAAGAATGGAAACATAAGATTACAACATATTTCTTAGGTTTAATGATTGTAATGACGATTTTTTCGGTGTTGGGATTTGCGCCAACAGGTTTCTTTCTATTAATGGGATTATCAGCATCATTAATCGGGCTTATCCTACCAATTAGTAATACTATTTATATGACAATTATACAAACAACCGTCCCACCAGATAAGATGGGAAGAGTATCATCTGTCGATCAATCTTTATCGATGGCTATATATCCTATTGGGACGATTATCTCGGGACCTCTTGCGGAAATTATTGGTATTCAAAACTTATTTATCTATAGTGCATTTATTGGCGTTTTTATTACATTTTTAGCATGGCGTTTTATGAAAATGCGATATATTGACTTTGAGCACCAGATTGAATTGACAGCCGAAAAAATAAGCAATATTAAAATTTAAACCAATATTTAGTCATAAAACATACACTTTTCTTGAGTCGTGTAAAATTGGAAGAGACTGCTAATCGAGAGACATGGCGTGCATATCTTTTTTTTTGGAGTGGCCAGCTGTTCTCAGTTTTAGGATCATCTATTTCACAGTTTACAATTATTTTATGGTTAACTGAGATCACTGGAAGCGCACTCCTTCTATCTTTTGCCAGTTTTTTTTATGCATTACCTATGACTATTGTTATTACATTTGCGGGTGTTTTAATAGATAGGTGGAGCAGAAAAAAGATTATTCTTGTAGTAGATTCCCTTCAAGCTTTTATTATGGTTTTGATTATCCTCTTGTTCAGTTTTGATTTGGCAGAACCACTAATAATAATCGCTATAAACGGGCTTCTGGGGTTATTTCAAGGTTTTCATATTCCAACCGTAAATGCTATTATACCTACCATGGTTCCAAAAGAAAGATTAAGTAGAATAAATGGCCTTAATTTTTTCTTTACTGGATCCATTCAAATTATAGGGCCGATAATAGCAGCAATGCTAATGTCATTCATGCCTATAATGATGATCCTTTGGTTAGACCCGTTAACATATGCTATTGCTTTTATTCCATTATTATTGACGAATATACCAATAATTAAGACAGATGTCACTTCAATTCAAAAGAAATCATTTTTAGAAGATTTCAAAATTGGATTTCGGGCATTGAAATTAATTCCAATTTTATTGATGATGCTTCTAGTTGCGATGTTTGTGAACTTTTTATTGAGACCTTTTGGTATCTTTATGCCCTATTTAATTTTATTCAATCACTCTGGCACTCCAACAGATTTGGCGATCGTTTTAGCTTTTCTGAATGGGGGCACACTTTTAGGAGCATTAGTTACTTCAATTAAAAAGAATTGGAAGCATATTATTCCCATATACTTTTGTGGGGAAATGCTGCTAATGGTAACATACGGGATTATTGGAGCTTCCCCACATGGATTTTTCTTATTAATGAGTATTTCTGCTGCAATTTTTGGTTTCATAGTTCCAATTAATAATACCATTTACCTCACGATTATGCAACAAAAGGTACCAAAAGAGAAAATGGGGAGAATCTCATCTATTGATTGGGCAATTTCGTTAGCAATCTCTCCAATAGGTGCTTTAATATCTGGCCCTTTGGCGGAATTTTTTGGTGTCCCCAGTTTATTTGTTGGTTGTTCAATTATTGGAGTTGTAATCACTCTTACATTATGGTGGATCGCTCACACACGAGTAAACAGCCATAATATCGAAAATGAAGGGATAAGTAGAGAGATTAATAACATTAAAATTTAAAATAACATTTGAAAATAAAAGTAACATTTTAATTGAGTAGTTTTAAATTGGAAGAAATAGCTAATCGAGAGACATTCATCAATTACATGTATTTTTGGGTAGGTCAGCTTTTCTCATTGTTAGGATCATTAGTTCTCTCTTTTGCTATTTTTGTATGGATTACTGATGTAACTGGCAGTGCATTAATGTTATCTATAGCCAATTTTATTTTTTTAGTTCCTATGATAATCGTTACACCTTTTGCGGGAGTAATTGCAGACAGGATAAATAGAAAGATCATGATATTAGTGGTAGACTCTTTGCAAGCATATTTATCGGTAATTTTAGCATTACTATTTATAGTTGGCTTCACAGAATTATGGGTTGTATTTCTGTTTCTTGGTCTTAGAAGTGTTTGTCAGCAAGTTCATGGCCCTGTAGTAATGACGATTATGCCTCTTATGGTTCCAAAGGATAAATTAAGTCGAGTAAATGGGATTCGTTACTTTTTCTTAGGAATTGTTCAATTTGCAGGACCTGCAGTCGGAGCTACATTATTATTTTTTTTTCCAATAAAATATGTATTATGGATAGATGTTATTACGTATTTCATTGCATTGATTCCTTTAATAGCACTTAAACTTCCTGCGATTAAAATTGATATCAAACCCGTTGAGAAAAAAGGATTTGTTAAAGAATTTAAGGAAGGTTTAACGGTAATAAAGGGCATCCCAGGACTATTAACTATTATGTTGATTGCGATGATGTTGTATATGCTATCACAACCTGCGTTGGTATTAGCACCTTTCTTTATAAAGGTTACACATGGAGGGAACAATTTTACATTAGCAATTGTTGAGATGGTTTTACAGGGAGGGATGATATTAGGAGCATTAGTTCCCTTTTTTAAAAAAAAATGGAATAATCAAATTAGAGTTTTGTTTACTGGAATGGTTATTATAAATTTTGGATATCTGCTTTATGGACTTGCACCAATTGGATATTATTCTATAATAGGTACAGGAGCATTTATTATGGGATTTGTTATACCTATTGTAGATATAATAGTTATAACAGTTGTACAAAGTACAGTTCCCTCAGATAAGATGGGGCGGGTTAGTTCTATACTTAATATATTTATAATGGTTGCTAACCCTATAGGAGCTATTTTATCGGGACCTTTAAGTGAACTGTGGGGAGTATCCTTTTTATATATGATTTGCGCGATTGTCAGTTTGATTATTACTATTATTCCTTATCTTTTTACCGGGATTCGACATGTAGATTATAATAAGGAAATAATAAAATAGTTGTTAATCTTCTTTTTATCTTATTTCTTTTTATAGAAATTTAACCAATGGTTAATAGCCATACTCTTACGATCAGCATCTGGTTCCCCAAAAGTATCTGGAACCTCAACTTCTTTTGCGTTCAAATTATCCTTTAGTGCTTCTTGTATTATATCTTTAAATTCTTTGGAAAAATTGATATGCTTGTCTAATGAACTTGCTCCCTTTAAAATTGGTCCATGGCCAGGGATATATATATCAGCATCCATCTCTCGCATTTTCTCTAGAGCTTTAATTAAAAGCTCAGGGTTACACGTAGGATCTCCAATATAAGGAAAAGTATTTTCAAAAATCAAGTCTCCTGCGAAAATTACTTTCTCATGTGGAAAAGAGACAAAACTCGAACCAGCAGTATGACCTCCAGTATGAAAAATCTCTATATATAAATCATCATCTTGGATGATTAACTTGTCTGTAAAGAGAAGAGTAGGAACGATATATTCAATACCTTCTCCAAGTGGACCTTCCTTAGCCAAATCCTTGATAAATACTTGATAACGAGCTTTTGTTTCACTATTCAACATAACTTTTGAAGTCAATTCACTACTTAAGACACATACATCCTTAAAAGCTTTAATACCAAAAATATGATCTCCATGATAATGAGTAATTATTAAATATTTAACAGGAAGATCAAACTGTGTCTCGAGGTTCTTTCGAAGAATTTCTCCGGTTTTAACATACATCGAACTATCGATACCTATGCAAAAATTGCGTAAAGCAATTCCTCCAGTGTTACCACGTCCTTCTCCAGTAGTATTAGCTACTGTATGAGGAGTGATGGATTCTAAATCATATGATATTTCCATTTAATTTCACTTTTTTTATAATTCTTTAATTTTTTTTATTTAATTTCTTATAATGTTTATTAATCCAATTTAAAAGGTCTTTACTTTTTTTGGAAAAGTTTTCTATTTTATATCATTAACCATTTTACAATGAAAAGGTTTGATACATAAAAATAATCAGGAGACCTTTATTTCATAATTTTTAGAAACCAATCGATAATGGATCTTTTATGTTGAATCATTCTAACTCTGCCTAAGGTCTTAATCTTAGCAAGTTTTAAAGGATGGAAGTATTCAGATGATGCTTTATTAAGTATCAAAATTTAACAAAAATGTTAAATACTAATGTGAGATCCATTATTAATGTACAATTAATGTGAAATCCATTAATTTACAATGCATTAAAATCTGAATACAACAAAACAAAAAAGGTTGAAATTAAGAAAATAAAAAATTTTGATTGAATAAATAGAGGAAAGTAGTTATGAAAAATATAAATAAAAAGAAATCACTAAGATTACTTCTAGTTGCATTCATGATCGTAGTAATGATTCCTGTGCTTACAAATTCTGTCTTTGCGTACAATCCAGGAGCCGCCTATACATGGGATGCGTCTACTCCTAATTATAACCCCGCAGCAGTGATTCATCTAGGGAAAATAGACCTCTCTTCCTTAATAATGGGAGACTTTTTAGGCATAAGTGCTACCCAACCAAATGCTCGTGGATATGGTGATAGTGGAGTTAGTGTAAACTGGGACGATAGTTGGGTTGGTGGGGTTGGAGACGCCAATACCAACGGTGATGCTTTAGATGGCTTATGGGCGCAAATAATTTGGCCAGATGAGGGATGGTGGGACCTGGGTTATAGAACTGATAAAATTGTAGTTTTCCTTAGCCAGGATCATGGTCCTTATCTGGCAGAAGGGCTTGAAACCAGAGTCTATGGCTCCAATAATCTGTGGGGGTTGTGGCCTGTAAGTACCCAGGCAGTGTTAAAAGATGTTTATCTAGATGGATGGCGTACCCATAATCCAGCTGAAGATGCTAATAATAACGGATGGTGCAGTGATGATATTGCTGGGGTATACCAACTTCCAGGAATGTATCGTTATATTAAGATAGCAGCTTGGAGCCCTTCTGGTGGGCTTAATGAACCAGAGGTTGACGCAGTTGCCGGATGTTTACCGAGTAAACATAATATTCTCAGGGAAGAATGGTCATATGATATGTATTGGTATGACTGGGGCTTATATGGATCATCTTCAGCGATTGCTGATCTAGGTCCTAATGTCAATAACTATGGAACTGATCCTAATTCAGATCTAGAAATAGTGACAGGAAGCGACGAAACATGGGGACCTTATCAAGATGGAGTTTTTTCGGCTGGTGTTTGGCGTACATTTGATTCTAGCGGAAACCTAGAGTGGCAAAGAGGAACTCAGACCGATGAGGCAAGAAGTTCTCCAGTCATAATAGACATCGATGAAGACGGTGACTTGGAAATAGCAGGAGGAACAACGAGTGGTTGGTATTTTCAGGTAATGGATCATCAGGGCAACTTTATCTGGACTTTTCCAAAACTCTCTGGAACTTATGTAGGTGGTAATTTCGAGTGGCCCTCTTCACCAGCTGCTGCAGATCTCGATAGTAGTGTAAGCGGTGTAGAGCTTGTAATAGGAAATCGTCCTCGCGGTAATATATGGTGCTTTGACGGGGACAACACAGATGGAATTAATGATGGGTATACTGTACTCCCTATTGATTTCAGCGGGTGGCCATATCCATTGGGGACTGAAGGCATAGATTGGGATGTTCTCTGGAAGTTTAACACTGGCGCTGTAGTATTTGCTTCCCCTGCAATAGGTGACATAGATAATGACGGGCATTTAGAAGTAGTCATAGGTTCCGCGGATGGCAATGTGCATGTTCTTGATGGCGCTACAGGATCCCTAGAAAGTATGTTTACAACTGGCGGGTCAGTATATGCTTCTGCAGCTCTTGCTGATCTTGATGGTGATGGCTACCTGGAAATAATTATAGGATCGACTGATGGCACCATATATTGTTATCAATGGGATGGCAGTGTAGGTAGTACCGAGTGGACATATGGAACAGGTGGAGCAGTGTATTCTTCTGCCGCTATTGGAGACATTGATAATGACGGAGGGTATGAAATAGTGATTGGTTCAAACGATGGAAACATCTATGCTCTTACCAATTTAGGCTGTATTGAATGGAGTTATCCAACTAGTGGTGCCGTATATTCATCTCCAGCCCTCGCAGAAAGATGCAACATCGAACCATATGATAAAGATTGGCCTATGTTTAGACATAATCCAGCACGTACTGGACTCTACGGAACATTACCACCAACAAGTCTAGATATTTATGTTGGCTCAGACGATGGTTTCCTCTACTTACTAGAGGGAGATGATGGAATGGAAATTGATCGATTTAGAGTGAATATCGGTCCGTATCCTTCTCCTCAAGGTGGGATTCACACTTCTCCTGTTGTTGCAGATGTAGATGGAGACAGATTCCTTGAGATATTCTTCTATGATTGGGGACAAGCAAGCGCACATTATGGTCATACATATTGGGCCTTAGAAGATGCAATAATTAGAAAAGAGATGAGTTCTACTAGCGGTGGCTTGGGTAGTGTTGTGCGTATCACTTTGCATGTAGGTGTTCCATCTGGTGTAACCGTGAAAGTCATAGACACACTTCCAAATCAGTTCACATATATACCTGGAACTTTCGAAGTAAATGGAGTTTCAGCAATTCCAACAGTTACCGATCAACAAGTCGCTTACACCATCACAGATCCATGTTATCACAAAATAGAGTTTGAGGCAAAGGTAACAGAGGCAAAATGGGAGGACTGGATGGTGTACGATACAGCCAAAGTGGAATGGTATAAGTGTGGAGAGATCTATCATGAAAAGGAAATTACTGTGCCCTTTGTCATAGAAGCCTTTGAAGAACTCCAGAAGTCAGTTATTGGTTACTTTACATTGACACAAGGGGAAAACACATGGATAATAGATCCAATTGAATATGCTGAAACTGCAACGGGCTTCTATGATTATTATAGTGTAAGCGCCCATACAGGTCTCGAAGAACCTTATCATAGTTTCATATATCTATATCGAGATACTACAACCCCAAGTGATCAAGTCAGCCTATTTATTGTCCACGATATCGATGGTAATGTCTATTATCCTGGGAAAGGTTATAACTCAGGTTCTCCTAATGCACAATGCTGGATGAATCTTTCTGGTATTCCATCAGGTGCCTATCTCGCCCAAAGTGATGATCCAGGTGAATTCTATTTTAGCACTGCTAGCACTGCTAAAGGTAGATGGCACTGGTGGTACAACACTGATGGCGGAGCAATAAGCGGACTTCCAACCACTAGTTCTTGGTGTATCACAATTGATCCTCGTTATTGGGTTGATGTTGACGTATGGGAGTATTATCGTGAAGGTGATGTTAATATAAATCTTGATATGACTCAACCAATCACTATATGCCACACACCAGTAAAGAGTGTAGCAGTCATGGTTGAAACAAAGGTTCAGTTTGCAGTAGAAATAGAGATTACAAATCCGTTTAGTTATCCTATGACTGACACCGTAATTAGTGATAGATTCGGCGCAGAACTCATGATAGACTACATTATAGCAGGTGGATTCACCTACGAATTTGAATACTCTGATTATGGAACGAAAAACGCTGAAGTTGAAATTTTCAAAGATGGACTTCCGATGGACACTTCTGATCTAGACAAAACTGGTGTTACCTTTGGTAACGAACCTTGTAAGTTCAATATCTTTTGGACAGGAAAATCTCATAAAGTTCATTTCGAATGGACTATTGGGAATCTCGGTTCTGGAGATTCTACCAGTATAATCATAGGCGTGTCCACTGATACAAATCCTGCTGGACATCAAGAATATACCACGTCAGGCGTCTATGAGCTAAATTCGGGTGCTACATTGAAATTCATTGATCCTGAACAGGATATGCAGCTTAGTGCTGTCACAGACAGTATATATGTTGAAGTGTATGATGTTATAATCTTTTAAGATAAAAAGGACCACAACTGAAAAAGAACCAGAATAAATAATCAAAATTATAGTGTGTAGAAGAAATGAAGTATTTGAATTGCCCATGTGAACAGTTTAGAAATACCATCTCCTCTACAAAACTATAATAAATTTTTTTTTTTAAATTTTTGTAAACATTTCTAATTTTAAAATCTAATTTTTGTGGAATTGATGACTAATGAAGAATAATTTGATTATAGAACTATAATTCTTTACATTTTTTTAAAAATTGATTAAGATAGATGAGACTATAAGTATCTTTTATGGAATAAATAAAATTTGTTTGTTTACAGGTCTAAATCCAGCGGGAGAGCAAGAAATTACTAATCCTGGGGATTATTTACTGAATTCTGGGTCCACTATGAAATTTTCTGATTCAGAACTAAGAGTACAGAATAATGTAGTTACAAATAGCATTTATGTCACAGTTCTTCCATTAGAAGATCCGTGAAAGTCTTGATTCATCTGAAATTTTAATCTTAAATCTTTTTTTTTATTCTAAAAGACATGGCTTCATTAATTCAAATCCTTATTATGATTTAGAATCCACTTTAAAATAGTTTGAGATTTTTTTGGAAAAATATATTTTATTACATCTATTGCGGTCTTTCTCACATCTGGATTATTTTCTGAAAGAATACAACTCTCAAGAGTATTAAAGGCGTATTTATTTTTTAACTCCAATACTTTAAAAGTCTGAATGCTAATTCTACGAGTTTCAGCATCATCACTGTTTTCTATAAAGTAAGTTAAAAGTTCTGTTGCTTCTAAACTATTCATTTGCTTAGTAGTAACATACTCATAAATCTTTGCTACTGTCAAATCTTTATTCATAAAATCAAGAGCATCTTGGTAAAGTAGATCAATCTTACTTAATGATTCCTCAATTTCGGAAGATTTTCTCAAATCAAAGGGGCAATCATGATTTTCAGGTATTCGATGTTTACCACAGAATATCATTCCACAAAATTTACATCTATATGGTATGTCATCTATCTTTTTATTGCAGAAATAACAGTTTGACACGGTGAATGAATTAAATTATACTAATTTTTCTAGGTATTAATTTGATTTTATTGATTTAAACTCTTCTAATTGTTTATATGTTATATTCGAGTCTATGAATAATATCATTTTGTATTGGAGTTCCAAGATCTACAAACGTAGCGTTATAGCCACCAACTTTTACTATTAAGTCTAGATAATTCTCAGGATGTTGTTGGGCATCTCTTAGGGTTTCAGTAGATACGACATTAGGTTGTAGTTGCATTCCACCTAATTCAAAATAAGCCCTTAAGAGAGAATATAATTTTTCTAAATTTTCTTCTCCTTCAAAATTTTGGGGATGTAATCTTATATTAACCGCAACTCCATTAGTAGCAAGTTCATAATTTAATTTCGCAATTGAATTTAATGCAGCGGTTAGACCATTTTTTTCAACTCTATTAACTGGAGAAAGACTGTTTGATAATGGTTGCGTTGCTTTCCTCCCATCTGCTGAAGCTCTTGTAAAAAGTCCTTCTATAACATGGACTCCCATGGAATAAGCTCCCGGATTATAACGACCATTTCGTATACATTTATGATTTACAACTTCAGAACAAAACAAATTCCATAATTCATTCGCTAGTTTATCTATTTCTTCTTTATCATTTCCCCATTTATCATATTTATTTACTAATCTCTGTCTGAGTTCTTCATGCTCATCGAAATTAGAATTTAGAATTTGAACTAAATCTGGAAGCGATATTAGTTTTTCTTCATAAACTGCCCTTTTAATATTATATAATGAATCTACTAAGGTCGCAAATCCATAGGCTGTTATTGAAGAGAAATTATATTTTGCCCCTCCTGCTGTATAATCTTTACCTTTTTCCATGCAACCATTAATCATAGCGGAAACAAATGGTTGAGGTAGGAATTTCATTGTCTCCTCATCCCCAATTTGGGCAATTTTAACTGATTTATCAATATTATAACGTAATTGACGAGTTAAAGCACGATATAATTCATCATAAGTGCTAAAATCAGCAAGGTTTCCTGTTTCCAAGCCACTTACTTGTTGTGTTAGATTACAATATCCATTATTCAAAGTTAACTCAAGAACACCAGGTAAATTCATAAAAGTTCGACCTGTAGCTGCAAATGTATTTCCTTGGCTTGAAGGTTCGACACAACCGATTAATGCATAGTTACGGGCATCCTCAGTGCTATAACCTGCTTTAATCATAGCAGGAATAATTACATCATCATTATAAAAAGCAATTCCAGAAGTAGATCGAAAGATACTTATTGCTTCTTTTAAGAATCTTTTTGGAATTTTCTTATGAACTCTTATTGAAAGATCTGTTGTAAAGACTTTTATATTCTTATAAGCTTCAAGAAATAAGTATGAAATTTCATTTGTAACATCATTTCCCTCTTGATCTACACCAGAAATTGTTATTGTCTGTGTATTTTGTCCAAGCGCATTTGCAACATTAGTATAATCTGTTGGTAATATTGTTGTATTCCAGGTTAATTTGAGATTTAATTCTTCAATTAGTTCTAAAGCAAAATCTCTCGTTATCTTGTCTTTTTCCAAGTCTTTTTTATAATATGACCATAGTATTTGATCTAATCTTCCTAATGCTACAACACTTCTATGATAAATTATATTTATTATGTTTTGAGTAAAATGTATAAACTGAATTGCCTCATAGAACGACTCAGCAGTCCCCTCAGTAAACTTTTCCATCATCTCTCCAATGAACTCAAGTTCTTTCTTTCTTGATTCATTTTTTTCATTTAGAGCCATTTTATACGCAAGTTTTGAATATCTCCTTGAAAATTGAATAGCTGCATTATAGGAAATTTTTACAGCTTCATAGAAATTAAACCTGTCTTGATATCCAATGTCAGTTTTATTTAATTTTGATTGATATGATTCAGCTTCTTCAATTATCCCCTTATAACCTAATTTTAGAAGCTTATCATATCCTACGCAAATATGACCCTCATTAGTCCCATTTGCGATGGCAATATTAGGTGCTGCTGTCCCAATTCTGTTCCTATCTACAATTAATTTTTCATCATAAATTCTTTGAGCAATGATATCACTATATAATGCTTTCCCATTCCAAAAGGGAATTAAGTCTAATAATTCGTCAATTTCGTTATCTCCCATAAAAAAAGGTTGTAATTTTCGCCTTCCATATTTTTTAATACTACTACGTTTATGGAACGATCTATCATACGCGTACAAATCAAGATTAATTTTTTCTCCTAAGTTTTTGCTTGTTTCATTTCCAATCAGTAATTCATCTTCCCTAATAAAAATCGTCATCTTATCCAGCGTATGAGCTATAGCTTTGGCTCTCTTTATAATTTCAGGATCCTTGGGAAATTTTGTATAGATCTCTGTAAAATATTTGATGCGTTCAATGCATAATTCATACTTACTTGCCAAGAGATTATTTTTTAATCTGGAAGTTCTTCCAAGGCTTTTATCTGAAACCAGCATTAATCATCAAGAAAGATGGAATGTTTTTTTTCCAACTATATATGTTATATAATTCTAAAAAAGACTCGCATATAAAAGATTACAAATGGTAACATAATTAGGAGGTAAAGAGAAGAACTGTTTTTGTAAAATTTAGACAAAAACATGACTAATCTCCTAATATAATATATAATTACTTCAATTAATAATATATAATAATATATGAGAAAACAGGGAAAAATGCATAAACATATTCAAGAACCATGCATAACAAGACCTGAAAAAATTGGTTGATCGCATACCTTAAAAATTGAAGCAAAGAGAAGCATAACAGAAACCTATTTTTTTCTTTGGAATTATTGTATTTAAATTTATATAAAATTGAATATTTAAGAAAAAAATAGAAATAGAAATATCTTTAAAAAGGGAATATTCATGGAAGAAGTTAAAAAACCACCAAAATTAAAGCGTAGAGTTTCATTATTTGCCCTTACTATATACGGTGTTGGGAATGTATTAGGAGCAGGAATATATGCCTTAATAGGTGAAGTCGTAGGAAAAACGGGCAATATATCATGGTTAGCTTTTGTATTAGCATCAATTACAGGGGCACTAACAGGATTATCATATGCCGAACTTTCTGCAATGTACCCTAAAAGTGCTGCGGAGTTTGTATACACCGAGGAAGCATTTAAAATCCGGATACTCTCTTTCATATTAGGTTGGATAATCATCTTTTCAGGGATTTTATCTGCAGCTACAGTCGCTTTAGCTTTTGGTGGTTATCTGGCCGATTTAATCAATGTACCTTCAATATTTATAATTATAAGTTTTGGTATTTTGCTTGTTATAGCCCTTAGTATTATAAATTCACTTGGAATCAAGACCTCCACTAGAACTAATATCGTATTTACATTAGTTGAAGCGTTAGGTTTAATCATTATTATTATACTCGGTTTTTTTGGAAAAAGTGAACCAAATTATTTTGTACTCCCCTCAGGAGCATCAATTGGCGCAATCTTTTCTGCAGTTGCTTTAATCTTTTTTGCGTATATAGGTTTTGAAGATATTGCTAATATAGCTGAAGAAGTTAAAAATCCTCAAAAAAATATTCCTAAAGCCATAATTTATTCAATTATTATTACAACTGTTCTTTATTGCTTTACTGCTATTTCAGTT
This sequence comes from Candidatus Hodarchaeota archaeon, assembly GCA_048886685.1. GTDB lineage: Archaea > Asgardarchaeota > Lokiarchaeia > Sigyniarchaeales > SOKP01 > Loki-b32. Next base: position 66,635 of record JBHLKM010000019.1, on the reverse strand, counting down.
GTTAGTATATTACCACCTAGTGATCTTGCAGATTCAGATGCTCCTTTAAATGAAGTCGCTACAGAAGTTTTAGGACCTGGAGGTGGAATGGTAATGTCTTTTATTGCATTGTTTGCTACAGCAAATACGGTTCTTATAATGTTAATCGTAACTTCTCGTATGATGTATGGTATGGCTAGAGATAAAGCATTACCAGAAGAATTAAGTGAAATATCGCCAGAATTTAGAACTCCAACAACCTCGGTAGTACTAACTATGTGTTTTACGATTATTCCTGTATTATTTGGCGATATTTCAATAGTTGCACATGCCACTGTATTTGGAGTACTTATTAACTTTTTCTTAGTCAATGTAAGTTTGATTGCTTTAAGGAAAAAGAAACCAGACTTTGAAAGACCCTTTGAATTAAAACCAAGTTACAAAGGAATTCCTATAATTGCATTATTAGGCTCCATAATCTGTATTGCTCTATTATTTACTTTCGATTGGTTAATTATCCTTATTCAAGTGATAATAATCTTTTGTGGAATCGGAGTTTTCTATGCTATGAAATCAAGAATAGAAACAAAAACACTTAGTAAAATTTAAAATTAAGTAAAAATTTCATTAATATTACAATATCCAACAATCTCATCCCTTAAAAAGATCTTAAACGATAATTTTTCGTCTTTATAAGGTTTCAAAAGATTCACTAATAGATCATGTTCTGGTTTTGAAAATATTTTCTTAAATTCCTCACCTACGCCTTCAAAAAATTGATATTGTTGCAGTACAAAATTGCCTTTAAATCCAACACTTTCAAGATATTTCATAATTTCACTGAAATCATCAGAGTTCAATAATCTTTCCACGTAGGTTGTACGTATTTCAAAATCTATTTTATTTTGCGTCTTTAAAAATTCTATTGTCTCCTTAATTTTCCCTATCTCCACTTTAACACCTGTAATTTTTTCCAATTTATTCGTTTCAAGTGGTCCTTTTAAATCTAATGCGATTCTATCTATAAAGGGAGTGATCTTCTTTATTACCTCCGGGTTTGAACCATTAGTGTCAATGCTTAGAAATTTTCCATTTTTTTGAATTTTTTTACAAAGTTCCCCTAAATCCTCCTGTAGTGTTGGCTCTCCTCCACTAATACTCACACCGCTTACTAATGAATTAGTACTGATTTTATCTATTACTTCTTTGATTGTATAATCTCTACCAACATTAGGTAGTAAAAGATATTTATTATGACAAAACTCACACTTAAAATTACACCCCACTGTGAAAATAACCATACTAGATCTATGAGGAATATCCTTTGTTGATATATCAATAATTCCCCCTATTTTCATTATTATTCCTCATATTTTTCTTTAATCAAATTTTCAACTTGATACAAAGGCAAATTGTAGGGTCCGGGAGTTTCTAACTTAAGGGATGTAAGAGCTGCTGCAAATTTTAATGATTGTTCAGGATTTTTTGTGATTCGTGATCCTAAATAACTAATAAAAGCAGTATCTCCTCTCCCAGTTCTTCCATCAGAATTTTTATTCTTCCATAGAAATTTATATGATTCATTTGAAGTATAAATAGATATACCTTCCTCATGAGTTATTAAAATTTCTTTAGGACCAAAAGTTATTAACTCTTTGGCAGCAGTACTAATTTCTTTCTGGCTAGTTAAAACTTCTGCTTCAGTTTGATCTAATTTTAGTACATGAATCTGCGAGATAATCTGTTTCTTTTCTTTAAGCGACAATGATTTATAAAAAACTTTTGTCTCGTCTCTAAATCTGATGAATCCTTGGATGTCTAAACATAAATTTGAGGGATACTTGCTTTTAAGATACTCTAATACTTCTAAATCTATTTCACCAGCAATAATAGGGGCAATAACAAAGAATTTTGGATTTATCTCGTCGATTATTTCTTCTTTCTTAAAAAGCCCTGCGAATCCAATTGGTCTATAATCTCTAAATTCCATATTATCTGAAGAATATATATTTCTTAAGCCTGAAGTCTCTTCTGATTGATATGCGTAATATTTTATTCCATTTTTTCTAAATATCTCTAGAAATGGAAAATCTTCTTTTTTTAGCCTTGTAATAACTGATATTTTAAGCCCCATATGACTTCCAGCTATTCCCCCGTAATAAACTGAACCCCCTAATGAAGTGTAGCTATTACCATCAACCTCGATAATATCCTTTGCTAAGTGTCCCAAAATTACTATGTCGGGGGCTAAATTTGTCATAAGTATAATTAATAAAGCAAATTGATCATTAAGAAATTATCGTATTATAAATAAAAAAGAGAAAAATAAGGAGAGAGATTAATTTAATCTTCTTTATGATGACTTTTCAATTTTCCCATAAATGTAATTTTCTAATATTCTTTCTTTTATTTTACAGAATTTTAGTTTGGGAATTTCATTAATTTTTTTATCACTTTCTTCAATACTTCTAATCAAAATTGAGCTTATGTTTAACTTTCCAATATCACCTCTTCTATTAATTTGTTCACTTAATTCTTTTTTCAGCATTATTAAATTATATAAATTATTCATATTTAAGTCTTTTTTTTTTAATTTTATGTTATAAAATTAAACATTGTTCATTTACCACTTAAATGTTGGATAATTCTATACCTCATTTGGTTAAAAAATATAAGTAGAATTGAACGAAATTTAGATCAAAGGTTTTTTAAGTGTTTGCAGGGACCTCAAGCAAAAAATCTGGAATTGTTAGCAGTCTGGAGATTTTCGGATGGTAAATTGATTCTAAATCTCCCAGATACGCTGGATTACTTTAACTATAAAATAATAATTATTCATTATTCTTGAGAATTATTAGGCGTTTTAATATTATTATCTGTGAGGATAACACTCAATTTAAAATAATATAATCACAATAATATTATTAGAAAGAATCTTTCTGGGAGGAAAATTATGATTATAAATAATTCTAAAATTAAACTTAAAACTTACCTAATTACATTGTTTTTTCTAATCCTTGGAATACTTTTATCTACTATAACACTTAAAAGTCCAGCTAACCAAAAAATTTCCCAAATTAATATAAATGCGGGCCCAACTAGATATAAAATTACATTAGGTAATCCTTTTAATTGGATAGACGCTTCTAGCGGAACTGAATTGATATTAGGTGATGATGATTCAGCTTCAACTACACTTCCATTTAATTTTACTTTTTATGACGACATTTTTGAAGAAATCCATATTGTTACCGAGGGTTATCTTACTTTTTCATTTAAATCCGTACAAACAGCTGGAATAATACCTTCAAGTCATCCACACAGACAAAACATTATTGCACCATACTGGACTAACTTAGATGGTACATCAGGTAATATTTATATCAAAAATTATACTTCATACTGGGTAGTTACTTGGGACAATTTTAATCATGATAATGGTTCATTTGCAGGTTCTTTTGAAGCTATTTTATATAATGATGGAGATATTGTCTTTAATTATGATCTATTACAAAATATAAGTACTTATGCATGTGGATTAAATTATGGAGATGGAAATAATTATAGTTCTTATAATGAATTACCTTCAAGCGTTAATGATTTCTCGATAAAATTTAGTTTGATTATTGAGGATGGTGGTAATGGTGGTTTTGATAGTAATATTATAAATATAGCTGTGGGTGTCATTGTAACTATAAGCATTGTATCTACAACAGGAGGTATTACTCTATATTACTATAAAAAGAATCCAGAACAGTTTAAAGCAAAATTCAGTCGAGTGAAAGAAAAAATTAAAGAAAGTACATCAAAATTGAAAAAAAAATTTAAAAACGGTAAAAAGAGAATTAAACAGAAAACTCCAAAAGAAGAATAATTAGAGAGAAAGAACTAAAGGAAAATTTAAAATTAAAGATCCATCGTATTGAAAAAAATGTAGTCTCCATAGACATAAATCTTTATCATATATCTTTGTTATAGACTCTGAAAAATAGGTTCAATTGGATCAAAGATTTTTTAAGTGGTTTTTAATTTTCAATTACAAATAAGTATAAACATTTTAATTAGGTATAGGAGATAGAAAAAGAAAAATGATATTTGAAGACTTAATCGGACTTTTAAAGAAGAAGGGTTTTAAGGACACACTCTATGTGCTTACAAAGAATAATAATAAGCTAGATAAGCACACTTTTTATAATGAATTGAATAAATTCTCATATTATAATTCGTTTTTTAGAGTGAAAGATGAACTAATCAAAAAGGGACTTATTGAAATAGAGCAAAATAACAAGGTTAAACATATTAAACTAACTGAAAAGGGTTTAAAAGTATATTCTAAGTTAAATGAAATTAACGAGTTAGTTAAAAAATAAATCCCTATTTTATTTTTACTTCTAATTATAAATAGAGCTTGAATTTTGATTTTAAAACACCTTGTTGTTGGAATGTATATTACCAATACGTACATTTTTGGTTCTTCAAAAACAAAAGAAGTTGTAATTATTGACCCTGGTAGTGAACCAGAAAGAATCATCAAGACTGTTGACGATTTAGATGTAAAACCAATCTCTATTTTAATTACACATGGTCACGGAGATCATGTAGGTGCTGCAGGGGTTGTATCAAATTATTACGAGATTCCTATAAGAGCCCATGAAAAATCTAGGAGATTTTCTAAAAGCGAATGTAATTTAAAAGAAGGAGTCATAATTAAAATTGGAGAATTAAGTTTACATATCTTAGAAACTCCGGGACATGCACCTGATTCGTTATGTTTTTATTCAAAAGATGTAAAAGAGTATAAAGGACAAAAAATTGATGGTATCATTTTCACGGGGGATTTAATTTTTCGGAGGAGTATTGGGAGATCAGATTTCGGCGGAGGGAACTCAAACCAACTATTTTCGTCTATTAAAAATAAAATCATGTATAATCCCGAAATTACGGATAATTTTCTTATATTCTCAGGTCATTCTTATCAAGGGTTTCTTACCTCTGTAGGAGAAGAAAGGCATCATAATATGTTTAAAGACTACTTTCTTTAAGATAAAATGTTACTTTAATATAAATTTTTAAAAACCCTTAATCTATTATTATATAAATTATAAAAATTTAGAATATATTCCTTAAGGTGTAATTGAATTTGATAAATAGAGCAGAAGTTAAAGCTATAATCCGACGTTTCGAGGAACGCGAAGGGATACGGGGAGTAATCATCTGTGATTCCAGCGGTTTACCAATTGATTCAAATATGGAGATCGAACTTAGCGAAGAGGTTGCTGCTTATGTCACATCTCTTATTGGGAAAGGTAAACAGGTGGTTGAGGCGTTAAAAGAAGGAGAACTGAGCTTTATAAGATTGGAAACCTCTAAAGGAGAAACAATGGTTGCATTGGAAGAAAATTTGATTTTAATTATTCTAAAATAAATCCTATTAATTGTTATTTTTTCAATTTTCCTTTTTTTAAGAAAATAAAAAAAAGAAAGTAGATATTAGTTATTTCTATAATACTCGAGCACTTTTAAGGCAAATCTACTCGACACTGTAGCAGGCCCCCCTCCCATTTCAATACTTACTTCGATTGCTTCAATTATTTGTCGTTCCGTAGCACCACTTCTCAATGCTTCTTTAATATGCCATTCGATACATGACTCACAATTAATAACAATTGATATTCCTAAAGCGATTAATTCTTTATGAACTTTTGTCAAATCCCCATCAGAGAATGCGTTACGTTCTAAATCAAGAAATGATTTATAGACTTTTGAACCTTTTTTAAGTAATTTTTGGTGCGCTTCTTCTCTATCATAAATAATCTTTTCAATTTTATCTTTATCGACTTTATCCATAAAATCAACCTTAAACTTTTAAAGAAATAACTCATAAAAGTATAATTTAATTTTTTTGATACAATATTAAACAATTTAAAATAAAATTTCTCTTTTTTAATTAGTTGATAAATTTAAATTGCTTAAAGGATATATTTTAAGTATAAATTTGTTTAAGATAATTTCTTAACTAACTTCAAATTTCGATACTATTCAAATTATTTTATAAGGATTTATAAAAATGGTTGATAAAAAAATATTAGAACAAAAATTAGCAGAGCTTATGGACATTGTTCCTGAATGTGAGGGTTTGATCGCCGCTGATGAAAATGGAAAGGTATTGATTGGTCAAACTATAACTGAAATGGATCATGGGAAAATCGCGAAGGCATGTGCAACTATTATTAAGGATTCAAATAATCTCGGTAAAGATATTGGGAAGGGAGGCTTAAAAACAACAACTATGGAATTAGATGATGGTTTTGCTGTACTGGTGGGTTCTGCAAAAAATGTTTTAATCGCCTTAGCTGGATCGGATGGGAGGAGTTCCCTCGCGCTTTTGAAAAGAAACTTAATATCAATATCTAATTTATAATTTAATTTTATTTTCTACTTTTCAAAAGCAATAAAAAAGAAATAGTTTTAGAAACAGTTTATTTCTTTGGTTTTTTCTTTTTATCAGATAAACCTCTTTCCTCTAGTAAGGAATCTAAATCGGTTCTTTTCTCTGGTTTAACTTCTTCTTTCTTTTTAGGAGCTTTTTTATGTGGAGCTGGTTTCTTAAGATCAGAGACCATTACATATTTTCCTTTTCTTGGTTTTCTTTCTATTGTTTCAACAGGCTCCTCTATTCTTTTTCTAACTCTGAATCCATAGAATACAGCTAATATCCAAATCATTGCGAAAATTGATATCATGATGAACATAAACAATTCGATAAAATAATCTAACAATGGAGTATCGAATACTTTAAAAGAGGAGTATTCTGAAACAGTGATATTCTCACCAGTTAGAATATTCTGAGCTGTAATTGCAAAAGTCAGCTCTAGTCGATTAATTTGAGGAATTTCAATCTTGATTATAATCTCTGTACTCTCACCTGGTTGAAGCCTATTCAATTCAAGATTATTTATTTCCACAATCGAAAATGGCAAATCACCCTCAATATCAACAGAATAATTAAAAAATCTCAAATTTGACTCTCCAAAATTATTGATCGTAATTTTTAATGTTGTAAATTTACTTTTATATATCATTGCGTCATTTTGATTAATTGAAATTGAAAAATTGTTCTCCTCTTGAATTAATTCAACGGTAATATTTTTTGAAATCCCATTTACAATATCACCTTCCCACGATAATTTTAAAATTAGGTCTTCCTCTTCATCAAAATCTATAGTTGCTGTATTTATTAAGAATGTGACAGAACCGCTAGCATTGGTCAAATCAGATCCAATTCTAACCCAGTGGGAACTAGAATCATAGTACTCACAAGTGACATTCTTAGTTGGTAACTCATCTCCAAATTCAGTTGTTAAAATTGAACTAACGTTAATAATCTCTCCTCTTCTAGCATCATCTGGAGTTATTTGGATATTAGTGAATTTGCTATTTAGATTTAATGAAAAAGTCTTATCAAACTGTTTATAACTACTCACATAATTTTTATCAATTATATTTACCAAAAATGAAGAATTATCGGGAAAATAAAGGCATTCATTTCTCTCAAATTCATATAAGATAGTAGCACTTGTTACCTCCTCTGCTATTTCTAGACCAAGTATATACCCTTCATATTTACTACTTGTTTCATTACTTAATAATGAATAATCCGCAATCTCATATGAACCGACTTTAATATCTTCGATATATAAGGTAACTATTGTTTTTGCACCCCCTAGTCTGACTGGAGCATTAACACCCTCCCAAGTATACGTTACTAAATTCAAATTAGGAATTGTAAGATCTACATCGAATTGATAAGTATCATCTGACGTTCCTGCAAAATTTAGATTAACAGGTGATGACGTATTTTCAGCTATTATCCAATCATCATTTACATATGAAACTAATTTAACATTAACTGCAACGTCAAAGGGAATAAAAGGATGGGTATTTTGAATGGTTGTTTTAATATTGACCTTTTCATTGGGATTTAAGATATCTTCACTTTGTAAAAAGGATTTCATTAAAAGGGATAACTCTTGTCCTCCTAAATCATAAGAAAATGTTTGATCTAAGTCTGAATTATTTATGGGATAAAAGTTTGGTGTAGAAATACCAGTAGTTTCATTGATTGAAGCAATTAATATTGTATAGGTTGGATAAACTTTAGTATTTAATTCTCCAATAATAAGGTTAGTTCCTAAGTCAGATAAATAAGTACAATTATATAATTCAAGATCGTATGCTTCTATATATATCCTTAATTTTTTACATCCTAAAGCAGAACCATTAAACCAAAAGAACCCTATCTCATATTTTCCAAATTCAGTAAGTTCTTTTGTTACATCTAGGATAGTGTTGTTATTAAAATCATAGGACAATAACGAATTGTCAATAACTCCTACTGAAGATGTTAAATCCGCAGAGAGAAATCTGGTGCCATTTGGATAAAAAAGAGTTGCATTCACATCACCGTTAAGAGGTGCATTAAAATTATGATCTTGTATATCTACACTGATAGAAATATTATCTCCATACAGAAAACCATTTGTTTCCCAAAGATTTCCATAATAATTGATATAACTATGCATTTCCTTAATAAAATTATAACTCGTTAAATTAAGTGCATATATCCCCTCAGTACTTGAAAAAGTTTCATTGACTACTAATTTTAATTTACTTGGATTATCAGCAACAACTGATTCCTCTTCTAATAGCCAAAGAAATTCTTCATTATTTGGATTTGTTAAATTATGAGCACTCATAAAATTGGGATATACATACCAAAATTCAAGAAAATCCCAATTATTAAAATTAGGATTCGTTTTATCAAAATTGAAACTCAATTCCCATTCGGGATTTTCATTATAAGTTGCGTTATAATATGCTACAGCACCATCAATCCAATATGCATTTACAGAATAATTCACGTTAAATTTAAATCCCTCTACAATGCTTTTATTCCAATTTAAGTAAACTTCGAATTCATTAGAAGGAGTGTCTTCGATTGTAGTAGGAAAGCTATTATTCCATCGTCCTAAACCCCATGTTAAATAAGAACTTTCATTATATGGATAAGAACTAATTTCCTGATTATCTATTGGTATATCTTGAATTCTTAAAGTTTTGTTACCATTAAAAATGAAATCAGAGGGCATAAAACCTCTTGTAACATTTATTTTAAAAGAACTAGCATCTAAATTAGAGTTTTCATAATCAGTGGGGACATAGTCTGTTTTTACTACCTTTTTAGAGAATTTCCAATTAACACCATTGTCTTCTGTAATAATTAATTGGTGCTCAGTTCTTCCCTCCGCTTCTCCATAATCAAAATACGGTATTGTTACCAAGCTGTATACTTCTTTAGGATTCGTTGATTTTATAACAATAAAATAGTTTGAGAGGTTTAAATCTTGAGTGTTGACAATATTAAATTCAAAATATGATAATTTATCATCGGTATAGTTAAACAATTGGGTGTCGATCAGTTCATTATAATCTGGGCCCAACATTACATTTCTTAAATTAAAATCCGTACGAACCACTGTGGCGTTTGATCGGTATAAGGTAATATTTAACTGCGAACTTGCTGCTTCAGTGAGATTTAGTGTCCTTATCCATGCATAGAATCCATTAACAGTTGAGTTTTTTCCTTTTAAGTCAAATTCTAATGCGACATACTTTTGTTCTGTTATAGGAAAATCGAAGGCATAAGTAGACTGCATATCAAATTCGTATAATCTTGCGATAAAGGGATTTAGATCAAGGCTTTCAAAGAAAAACTGGATATAACAAGTACTTGTTAGATCTATAAAATTTAAATTCTCATTGATGAAATGCTCTGTGAGTTCTCGTCTTGTTGAACTACTGTTAACGCGGAGATTAGTTATTACCTCTTTCCAAGTAGATTGCGAAAAATCTTTAATCCTTATTGTTAAATTCACATCGTTATTAACTCTGAAGAATAAAGATGAAATTAAACCTAAGATATTAGATCGATTAAAATCGATATTACCGTTAATACCTGTATCAGTAAAGTCTGTACCTGTGAAATTAGCCCTAATCGTAAAATTTATAACAGACTCCCCTGTATCAGTATTATATTCAACCCAAGTCCCAATATCTCCATCTTTCCAATTATCTGGAGTTCCAGCATACAAACTGCCGTTATGGAAAGTAATTCCTGAAATACTTTTGTCATAATCAAAAGAGATGAAATCTTCTGCATAAAGTGCATCATCATCTTCAAGAACATATTCAGTTGTAAAATTATTTTGAAATGCAAAGTTAAAATCCCCATATGTGAGGTACATATCCTCTGTAATTGAAGGTATTTTGAAAAATCCCTGATTATCATTGAGACCTTCAGATTCATTATTAGCATATATTCTAACATCTTGATCAACACCAAAACCAGTGATATAATCATCTATAGCGAGATCAGCTATATTTGGTAATTCACCTAACTGATCATCACCAGTTATATTTTCTTTTATAAGATTATCACGATGAATAATTTGTAAATTACTTATCAAAACTATTGAAATGAAAATTACAACAATAACTACTCTTTTCATTTCTTTTTTATGTCGAATCAAGAAAATAACCGTAATACCTAACTTTTGATTATAAAATAATTTAAAAGTATTAAAATTTCCTAAATATTTTAATTTTATCAGATAGATTAACAATATGACAAAATATTTTTAACTATCAAATTTTTATTATATAAAAACAGCAAGAATTAATCGAGAGGGATTGATTTTGGGTGAAGAATTAATATTTAATGAAATTGAAAAAAATAGAGAAGAATATGTCGAATTTCTAAGAGATTTAATTCAGACTGAATCATATAATCCTCCAGGTAATGAAAAAAACGTAGCGTTAATAATTGAGAAATATTTAAAAGATGTAAACTTAAATTGTGAAATTTTTCCATTTGGAGAAAATCGAGCTAACCTCTTTTCTACGTTGAATGATAATTTTAAAGGCAAAAATCTCATCTATAACGGTCATATGGACGTAGTTCCCCCTGGAATTGAAGAAGAGTGGAAATATCCCCCTCTTTCAGCTTCTATTAAAAGGAAAAAGATTTTTGGTAGAGGTGCTAGTGATATGAAGGGGGGATTAGCTGCTATGGTTATATCTTTAAAGATATTGCATAAATTAGGAATTAAATTATCTGGAAACTTAATCTTAAATGCCGTAGCAGATGAAGAAACAGGTGGCGGGCTTGGTACAAGTTGGATTATTGAAAATAAATTAATTGATATTAAATGTAATTTTGTAGTGATAGGAGAGGCAACAGGATTAAATCCATTGCCCAAAGGTATAATTATTGGGGAAAAAGGACGTGTTGAAATTAAAATTGTTACTAATGGAATTTCGTGTCATGCGTCTGTACCATTTATAGGAAAGAATGCGATTTATATGATGAGTGAAATAATACAAAATCTAGATAAACTCGAGGAATTCATGCCAAAAATAGATCCTCCTATGTCTATAAATGAATTAAAAGAGCTGGTGAGTGTTGCCTTTCCTAGTAAAGAGATATTTGAGAAAATACTAAAAGAACAGACTCTTTTGCAGAATGTTATAACCGCTAATACTCAATTTGCAAAAAATTTAACCATGATCAATGGAGGTATAAAGTCGAATGTAATTCCTGATTTATGCGAAGCAGTTATGGATTTTCGTTTATTACCTGGTCAAACAGCTGAAATGGTCTTAGAATCATTGAAAAAATTAATCACATCTTTAGGATATAAGGTTAAAGATAAACCAACAGGATCACCTGAAGAAATTTTCGTGTATATAGAAGTTTTGAAAAAAGGTGAAGCCTCTTATTGGAAGGGCTGGAGAGATTCAGAAGATCTAAAAATTTTTCATAATGTCGTAGAAGAGGTATATAAAAAACAGCCTATTTATTTCTTCCTACCTGCCAGTGCAGATGCGGAACATTATCGTAATATAGATTACTGTCAACCAACAATAATATTTGGTCCCGGAATGCCTGGAACAGCTCATGCTATTGATGAGTTTATAGAAATTCAAGACTTTATAGACTCAATAAAGGTATTTTCAATATTTGCATATAAATTCCTAAAGTGAATACTAATCAAAATTCGCTTTAAATCAATATATAGGCTTAATTTGTGCATAAAAGAAATTTATAAGACTAAACTAATATTATTTATTTAATTTCTAAAATTTTTGGTAATTCGCAATATATTTTGCCTGAAATAAAGATTGAAGATACTGTTATATTGCTTGATGCGTCAAGATCAATGCTAAGAAAGGATTTTAAACCTAATAGATTAGCTGTAGAGCTTCAGACAGCGAAAAAATTCATTAAATCAAAATTGTCAATTGATATGAAAGACAGAATTTCTATAATTTCATTTGGAGAAACAGAGAAGAGGCTAATTGATTTTACATTTAATACTGAGATCTTAATTCAATCAATAACTAAAATTCAAATTTCTGGTAAGGGTATTCTTCATGAAGCGCTTTCTTTTGCTTTGCAGACCTTAGTTGAGGAGATGCGTAAAATTGGAGGTAAAACACCTCGAATTCTCATAATTTCTGATGGTAAATTAATATTTGATCCGACTCGCTTGGAAAAAGTAATGAATATAGCTAAAGGTCTAGGTGTTTATATTGATGCATGCCAATTAGGGGGCGTGGAAGAACATGGAAAATTATCACTAAAAAGAATTGCTCAATTAACTAGAGGAGAATATAATCATTTTAATAATTCTAAAGAATTATTAGATGGAATTTTAGTCTTTGCTTCAAAAAAAGATGTGAGAGAGACTTCTGATTATTTTTCTCCCGAGAAAAAAGAAAATTTGGCTCCGTTAATTAGTGAAATTGCATTACCACTAAGAAGGCCAACAGTTTTAGAAATAAAGTTAATAATGAGTGGAAAAAATAGAACAGAAGAAAAATGTCATATTTGTCATTCTGTAATAGCTCCCGTTACTGGATCTGAATTTTACAGCGAAGGTAGATATTGCCCCTCATGTGATAGGGCTATGCATTTATCATGTGCTGCAATGTGGGCTAAAAAAACTGAGTATAAGGAAACAGTATTTCGATGTCCATTTTGTTTCTTTTTATTAGAATTACCAAAATCAGCATTAAAATTTTCTAAAGAAAGAGAAGGAGAACCTCAAAAAATAAAAATATTAGCAGAAGAACAAGGAAAAACAGCTAAGATGTTACCTATCTCTGATGAAGATATCGATCAAATTGATGCATCATGTTCGTATTGTCATAATATTTTCTTAGGAGATTATAAAGTGTATCAATGTGATAAATGTAGTTCATATTATCATCAACCATGCCTTGAAAAGATGAAAAATGAAATTAACGCTTGTAGATACTGCGGAGCAAGAATAGTTGTGAACTAGTCTTTTATTAATAAGATAAAAATATCTCGTTTAGTTTAAAATATTTAAGCTACGATTCGTTCTATATATAAACGAGAGAAAATAGGTGATTAATTTAACAAATATTCCTAAAGGAAAATGGATTGTAACCTCTGCATGGCCTTATGTGAATGCCACGCCTCATTTAGGTAACTTAATAGGAAGTACATTATCAGCGGATGTATTTGCAAGGTTCTTGAGGCTGATAGGAGAAGAAGTGGTGTTTGTTTCTGGATCAGATTCTCACGGAACACCCATTTCTGTAGAAGCGAAAAAATTGAATGTTCCTGCTGAAGAATTAGCTATGAAATATCATAAAATTATAAAGGATTTACATGAAAAATGGAACATCTCATTTGATAATTATACGATAACTCATAATCCTACTCATATTGAATATGTAAGGAAGATGTATTTGGATATTCAAAAAAATGGGTATGTAAAAGAAAAACAGATTGAGTCACTCTATTGTGAAAATGATAACTTGTTCTTGCCAGATAGATTTGTAGAAGGGACTTGTCCTAACTGCAAAGATGAAGGGGCCAGAGGAGATCAGTGTGACAATTGCCAAAGAATTCTAACTCCATTAGAATTGATAAAACCTAGATGTGCAATATGTGAAAACACACCTGTAGTTAGAAAAACAAAACATTGGTATTTGGATTTACCTAAATTACAGGATCGATTGAAAAAATTGATTGATGAAAATGAAATAATTCCTTCTAATGCTCGAAACATGTGTTTAAATAGTATTAAGGAGGGATTACCAGAACGCGCAATTACACGAGATCTTGAATGGGGAATTCCTGCTCCTTTCAAAGGTGCTGAAGATAAGACGATTTATGTATGGTTCGAGGCAGTATTAGGATATATTACTGCAGTTAAAGAATGGGCAGAGAAGTTAATTAAAAAACCTGATAAATTTGATTTTTTTTGGAAGGATCCGAATACTAAAGCAGTATACTTTATCGGGAAAGATAATATTATATTTCACTTAATCGTTTTTCCAGGATTATTACTCGCATATAATGAAGATAAAAAAGACAATGAAAAACTTGTGTTACCATATAATGTCTCCTCAACTGAATGGTTATTGTATGAAAATGAAAAACTATCTAAATCTAGAGGAATTGGAATATGGATTGATGAAGCTCTAAAACTAGCACCCCTTGATTATTGGAGATTTAACTTGTTGTTTAATCGTCCAGAAACAAGTGATACATCGTTTTTATGGTCGGAATTTGAAAATAACGTAAAAACACTTAATGATAATATTGGTAATTTTATCCATCGTACATTAACATTTATTGAAAAACAATTTAATAGCAGTATCCCCGAAAAAGTAGAATATAACGAAATAGATAAGAAATTTACAGATAGAATAAATAATATTGGTCTAGAAGTGAGAGAAAGTCTGCAAAACTTTAGGATAAGAAAAGCAATAAGAGACATTGTAAATTTTGGAAAAGAAGGTAATATTTATTTAAACGATAGAGCCCCTTGGCATTTAATTAAGAAAGATAAAAATGCTGCTGGACATGTGTTCAATATATGTGCTCAAACGGTTTACGCCTTAGCTATTTTATTAGGCCCATTTATTCCGGATACTTCTGAAAAGATTTTATCTTATTTAAATGCCCCAAAATTAAGTGAGTTATCATGGGATAACATTAGTGATGATGCTATAAAAGCAAAACAAAAAATTAAGAAACCTGAACCTCTCTTTCAAAAACTAGAAATTGAGGAAATTAAAAAAGAATATCAAAAGTTAAAAGAAGAAAAGCCAAAAGAAGGTGAGAAAGAATTGATTTCCTATGATGATTTTCAAAAATTAGATATTCGTGTGGCTTTAGTAGAAAAAGTTGAAAAAGTTCCTAAAGCAGATAAATTATATAAATTATCAGTTAGCTTAGGAACAGAAAAAAGAACATTGGTAGCAGGATTAGCTGAATACTATAAAGCTAATGAACTAGAAGGAAAGAAGATTATAATTTTGGCTAATTTAGAGCCAAGAAAATTGAGAGGGATTACAAGTGAGGGAATGCTATTAGCCGCAGATTATGAAGATACTGTCTCTATATTAGTTCCAGATAAAGACATACCTCCTGGGGCAAGTGTAAAGTAAATTATAACTTAAGTGAGAATAAAGGATTTAAACGGGCAATTATATCTCCAAGGTCTAACTGGAGAGTCTTTAGAATTATATCCCGCCCTCTATATTCAAATTGTAATTCACCTACGTTTCTTATTATTTTTAACCTGCTTATATTTGTTTTTAGGGATGTTACAAAATATCTTTGATCCTTATACTCCAAAATATCTAATACGTCTTCAATATCTGTAAGACTATAACCTCCTCCGTGTGGTAGAATACAAGCATTAGTTAATAATTCTAGAACCTCAAATTGTTCTGCTCTTTCTAAGAGATCGTTGTTTTTTAGGGTTGTAAGAGATAAATTCTTTTTTCCTTTAAACAAATATGCAGCAATATCAGCTCTCAATGTTGTAGGAAAAATATCTGAATTAATAAGTTTACAATTGATATCTGTACAATTACTCCCTAAATACATATTATTGTAATCTTTAAGAAATTGATGAGGTTGGTTGCATATTGTTGTATATCCATAGTCAAATAGTCTATGTGCTATTAATTCTCTTTTCGAATTAGAGAATTCCAAGGCTTTTTTATGAACTTTAAGATAAGATTTAGCATCCGAGTCTAGCAAGATATACTGTTTGCCAAATTTAGTTTCTTCTTCAATTGCTAGCTCTTTCAGTACTTTTGATTTATCTATATAAAGACCAATATCACCCTCAACATTTCTATACTCAGGAGCGCTCCCATGCATTAAAAAAACGTAAGAAGGCAGAGTTGTATCAGATAGATTTTTCGTTTCGAAACAATTGATGAAATGATTAGAGATGTCATAATCCCAGTTTATCAATACATCATTATGATATAATTCAGTGGATTTAATTTGATCTATTTTTCTAATTAGTTCATAAGGATCGGGTAATTCCTCCAAACCTCCCACCAAAATTCCACAACAATTTGGTTTTGTGTTTAAAAATATAATTTTTTCTTTACTATTTCCCCAATTTAGTCTGCCACCGTAACCTAACCCAGAATTCCACCTAAATCTATTCCTTGAAATAGTCTCATCTGGTGAGGAAATGAATGTCGCTTTAGGTTCAAATCCATATTTCTCTTGTATAAGGTGAAATGACGCAAGCCCATACTGCATATTTTCTTTACATAATTTAGATGCCCCGTCATTTAGACCTGTAGAAAAAATAAACTGTCTCGCTCGTTCTAATAATTCTGACTTTGTTAACTCTGAAATTTTCTGATATAAAGCCGAGGAACTCATTTTAAAGAGAATTATTGGTTTATTTAAGATATTCTTATCAAAACATATATAGGAAATATTTTTATATAAGATTAATGATATAACATGGAAAAGTTCATAAAATAAGTCTTAATATAATTGAAGAATAAGAACTTACAATGAAAAATTTGACTGATTTTGTATTATATGACTCATTAAATAATACGATTTCAAACGGAATATTTACGGGATCAATCATCTCTAAATATGAAGATAAAATTATCTTTTCTGACAATATTGTTATCTCAAATTCTAACGAAATCTCAATAAACCAGGGGTTAATTGTCGGATTTAAAGAGAAAAATGATAAGATTATTGCATTTTCAAAAAAATCTGACATTATCTGGAAAAATTTAAATGAATTACCACTAGATTATTCTATTTTAATATCAGAAAATACTATTGAACAATATAACAGAGAACAGTTTACAGATGATTTTCCCTTCACGATAAATTTACTACATACTGCTGGATTGTACTTGAATGATTCTGAATACCAGATTAATCATCTCGATTTTTTTAAAGATGAGATTCTTAAAAATCCTGTTTCTCTAATAGAAAATGGAATTATTATGGCAGATCGCGTGGTGATTAACGAAAAGGGAGATCCTGTTTTCTATGACAGTATTATTATAGGAAGAGATGAGAAAGATGAGCTAAAAGTAAGCTATGAAACCTTTGTTAATGTAGATGATAAAAATGTTTTATACATAATTATTTTGGGAATTGAAGAATTGAAAGTATAAATGTTTGAGTAATAAAAATGCTACTTTTCGAAAATAAAGAACAAAAGCTACTGAACACATTGAAATTTATTGGGTCTCCTTTCAAAAAATTTGTATCTACAGGGGAGATCAAGGAGGATGCGGGATTAGTTCAATCAAGGCAAGGTTTTTTACAGAATATAGCTAACATCATTAAAAATAATGAAAATTTTATATTACCAATAATAGGAGGAGTAGGGCAAGGAAAAACCCACTTGTACTGGGCCTTAAAACATGAATTATACAATTATAACATTGTATATATCTCACTTGAAACTGTCTATAAAAAATTTTATTATAATACTTACGCAGAATTCATTGAAAATCTTGGGGAAAAACCTGAGGAACGAGTGGAACCTTTAAGAAATATGACAAAACGATTATGTAGTGAATGGGAAGCAGGAGAAAGGAAATTTGGCTTTTTTCAAATAGCAGATATAGAAAAAGTAAAAAATCAAGCCTATAAAAAATGGTTGCGAAAATTTGAAGATAAAGAAGCCTTAAAAGAGGTGATAACAGCAATAACGGCCCATCAATGTGATCCTTATAAGAAAATTGAAGCAGAGAGGTGGTTAATCGGTGACTTGATGGATATTAGAGCCCTTTCACGATTAAATCTGAAACATGATTTAAGAAAAAGAAATATTGCTTTTACGATGCTAAAGGTACTAATTGAGAACTTAAATAAAGAAAGCGTATTATTTATTGATGATTTTGAAAGGATTATTTCACTTAGGAGATCTGTTTACGATTCTATTGAAGAAACTGAAGAAATAGAAGAAGTTTTTGACCCAAGCTGGTTTGGAACCAAACAAACTCCTGAAAATTACAGTTCAGAGAAGGTTTTAGATAAAATCCTTGATTTGCAAAAAATTAGAGGTTTAAGAATAATCATTACCCTTAAATCAGTTGAATATTTAGAAAATATTAAAAGGAGGATTGAAGAAAAAAATAGAAAGCTTTTAATCACAGTTAAAGAACCTTTAATAATGTCAAGTTTACAACAAGAGGATGTATTTCAATTTTATAAGAATTACTTAGATTTATTTTTTGCTAGTGTTAATTATAATGAATATTTTAAGCATTTTTCAGATTCTTATTTTCCTTTAAATGAAAATGTGTTAAGGTATATTTTTAAAGAAGCAAAAGGGAATCCAAGGGAATTAATTAAATATTTTATTCAAATATTCAACGATATTGTATCATCCAATGAAAAATTAGAAAATCTACTTGAAAAATATCAATAGAATTATAGTTTATAGATTCCTCGCTAGAATTCTCTCAAATGTATATAATTCTTTTAAGTAATTTTCTTTATAGTTATCATCCCAATTAGAGTTTATAATCATTTCTTTAAATGACTCTGTGTTATTTATGGATTTAAATTGTAGTAAAAGAAACGTTCTTATCCCTCTTGGCTTTAAGATTTTATAGGTATTAGATTTATTTAAGGTATTAAATATTGTCTCCGTTTTTTGTGGAATTCGTTTTAATATTCTTCTACAGCCATCTAGTATCTCAGGGTCCTTCGAGTTCATCAGAAGAACAAGATTTTTTAAAATAATATCTGGGAGATTCTTGAAATTTGATATTAATTTTAAAGTGTTTATTTTAATAACTGAATATTCATCATTTAACGCGTTAGCGATTAACTCAATTATTTTTTCACCCAAGTCTAAATTCTTAGAAATCTTAAAAATAGCTTGAATTATTTCATTTCTCACCCATCTATCAGATTTGTAATATTCTTTTTCCAGAAACACTAAATATTTATCTGATAACGGAGTTAGATTGCCTATTTCACCCAAAACATATATTAGATTCAGTTTTATCTTATCAAATATTTTGATATCTTGATTATTAATAAAGTAACTCAAATATTTTATATGGTCGGTATTTGGATTTTCACTTAGTTCGATTAAAAAATCATTAATTACCTCTGGGTTATTTGACTCTTTGATTTCATCAAAGATCTGATTTAAAAGCTCCATAGTTCCCAATCTTACGATATTAATATCTAGATAGTTTTTCTTTTCTCATAGTTATTATGGCACTAGAATTTTTCTATTAATAAATATCTCGTTTATAAGTGGTTCTAAGGAAGGAACATCTTTCAATTGAACTTCCATATTCGTTTGGTAGAATTTCTCAAAAGTTTCCCAAACATCCTTATCTTTCTGTAACTTACTTATAAAATAGTTTATCCTGTGTTGGGCGGAATATGATTGACCTTTAAATACGTAACACAAAAGAAAGGGTGATACAGAATTCATCAAGAGTGTGTGCTTACCGAAGATTGCACGATCAAGCCCCTCAGAGAATTTTTCATTAACAAATGAATTGATCGCAGTAAAAAACCCCCCAAAAAGATGGTCTTCAAAAGATTTATCCTTTACAAAAGTTTGAGAAAAAAGTGGCCTCCCTCCCTCTGTAATAATTAAAATAAGTACAGGTTCTTCATCTGAAGGTTTAGGAACAACAATCTCTCGTTTCCGGATTATTGTCTCCATCTGCTCATTTGGACGCGCTAGCTCCAAACGTTCAGATACAGATGCGTTTGATTCTTTTAATTTGTCCCATGTATCTAATTCTTTGAGTAACTCATCATGTTCATTCGAGATTTTTATTGCTAGTCGATTAAGACCATATTTTTCTGCTATTTCTTGAGCTTTAGTTAAGAATTTCCGAGCTCTTATCAAATCCAAGGTAATTAACGACAATCTTGCTTCTAATAAATAAATTTCAGCTAATAAAGAATAAGAACGAGAGCTTTTAACGGTGTCAAATAATTGAGTAATATAAACTTGCAATTCATCTAGTATTTCTGCTTCACTCGTAGCACTTAATTCAAATAGAAGTAAATCACATAAATGAAGAAGAGCAATTTTTAAAGATTCAAAATCAGAGATTCCTTCTTGAATTAATTGTTTTAAAATTTCTTCAGCTTTGCCCCGATTAAGAGCTCGGGGGCTTTTTTTCAAGAATATAGCTCTATCTATGTTATACCATATGTTATAACGATTTGTTTGATTCTTCTCTTGATCAGCAATTTGCTCCATTCGATTTAAACATTGTTCTGCTCGTTCGAGATCGTTCATATCAAGAGCTAAATGAAATATTGAATCAGAAACTGTAAATTTTCGTATATTTATACCAATCTCTTCTGCAATAGTTATACTTTTTTCCATATTCTTTAAAGCACGATTGTAATCTCCTTTTTCTTGGTAGAGAATTCCTATATTATTATATATAGTTGATCTTAATCCTAAATCGTTTTCTTTCTCTGCAAACGCTAGTACTTTTTCATTATAACTAAGAGCTAGATCTAATTC
This sequence comes from Candidatus Hodarchaeota archaeon, assembly GCA_048886685.1. Classification (GTDB taxonomy): domain Archaea; phylum Asgardarchaeota; class Lokiarchaeia; order Sigyniarchaeales; family SOKP01; genus Loki-b32. The sequence goes on along the minus strand of JBHLKM010000019.1, from coordinate 45,747 downwards.
ACCTTTCATTTGATAAATTATTCCGAATTGTACGTAGCAGCGGTGAGTAAGACGTTTTAAGTTAAGATTCTTAGCATGCATTTTACATGATTCAGAATATTCAAGAGCAGAATTTAAATCCCCATTTAACCAGGAAAGCACTCCAAGTCGGAATAGACCTAATGCAATATCTGCTCTAAGGTTAAGATCTTCGAATAATACGAGAGCCTGTTCTGCATATTCTATTGCTTTATCTAGATCTCCTCTTTCTCGATATTCATAACTTTTTAACCATAAAATATATGCCTTTCTTTTAGTAATATCTGTGGTTAATTCTCTAGGGAGTGTATTTATTAATTCTTCACTCCTTTTGATGAATTCAGATACTTCAATTGTCTTAGAATGCAAAATTAAAGAATTTGCCATCTGAATATAAACATCAAGCAATAGTAGGGAATTTTTTAGCTTTTGACTTTCACGATAAGCCTTTTCAGCATATTTAGTAAGTTCATTTCCATCTAAAAAATAAAAAGCGAGGTTACTTTTGAGTGTATAATATGAAATTCGCCCATGGTAAGAGAGATCTTTTTTTTTTCCCAAATCATTTACTGTTTGAAGAGCTTTTTCGATTTTACCTTCTTTAATAAGTTTTTCTGCTTGAATTAATTCTTTATGCTCTGAATGCGACATACAACTATCTATATAGGAAAAACTTGGATTATTAATGCATAAGCTAATAATAATTTTAAATATGATGTAAAAAATAGAATAAAAAAGAAAGTATAAAAAAATTAATTTTTATGTATGAATCCTTATTTCACTGCTTCAAAATAGATATACCACTGCTCATCATCTTCTATGAACTCTGTTCCTAAATGTCTATGCTTGGTTTTAGCTAAATCGCGTGGAACAGATTCGCTTGCTGGTTTGTAGTCTGTTATTACCTTTAACACTGTGCCAGGTCTCATTTTCATAAGTTGCTTTTTCGTCTTTAAAGCTGGTACGGGGCATACAGAGCCACAAACATTTAATTCCATATCGCATTTCATAATTTTTTACCTCTTGATAACTATTTATTTTTTTTATTCACAAATTAAAGTAAAAATTGGTTCTTGCATTCCTGGATCAACCTTCATCTCAACTTGCATTAATTGGGTTAATCGAAGGGCTTCATATCGTATTTTTTTAGAGTCTAGATTTAACTTTTTAGCCATATCACTAATTGTAGTTGGTCCTTGAAGCGTAATGTAATCTAATACTCGTTGTCTTGGAGTTTTTTCAAACGTTAAAAGCTCTCGCTTAGATTTAAGATTTATCGCGTTATTTAATTCTTCCTTGTTTACTTCTCCTTCTTCAAATAATCCATTTTTAATTGCTTTCTCTATGATTTCTTTACCTTTATCAGTCCATACTACCAAAGTTGTAAATCCTTCCTGGGATCCTACTTCTCCTGCTGTTAAATCAGAATAAATAGCAGGAAAATCTTGACAATGTGAGCAGAAATGATTACAGCTCAAACACCTACGTGCTTCTTGTATTGCCATCTCTTCATCAAACATTTGATCGATTTCTTCAAAACTCCATGCGATTTCTTCAGTAGCATCTTCTAAAGTTTCTGGTTTTGGTGAATAATCTTTTGGCGGTTTCTTAGGACCTTTAAAAAACATCTTATCTTGCTTATATCTACCTTCTATTAAACTCTCACCTTTAAGATACCTATCAATTGAGATTGCAGCTTCTTTTCCATGTGCAATTGCCGCGATTGCCACGGCTTTCGAGTTGTTAATAATATCTCCCCCAGCAAATACTCCTGGAATACTTGTTTCGAAAGTAACCTCATTCACTTTGATTTTATTTCGCTCTTTTTCTAATTTATTATCTGTAGCTATATCAATTTGATCAAAATCCACAGCTTGACCTACCGCAATTACAATGGAATCAATTGGAATTTCATAATCGGACCCTTTAACTTTATTCATTGCTTTTCTCCCTGTTTCATCAGAAGTCCACCATTCAACTTTATAACTGTTTAGCACTAATTTACCATCTTCGCTCTGAGTAATCTTTGAAGTTGATGTTGTAAAGTGATACTCCATAAATTCAAATTCATTTTCAGGAATCTCTTTTAATACTAACTCAAGTTGTTCTTCAGACATGATATCAACAAGATGAATTTTTTCAGCGCCTAATCTGAGAGCAGTTTGAGCAACATCTACTGCAACTGGGCCTCCACCAATTATTCCTACTGTTTTTCCCTTGAATTCTTCTTTATTTTCCCAGTACCTATACTTGCGATCCATAAGAAATGTAATAGCCACGTGTACGTTTGGTAGATCTTCTCCTTCTAGATGTAATGTTCGAGGTTTATATTGACCAGTAGCTATGAAAATCGCTTCAAATCCATCATTTTTTAAGTCATCAATAGTCATTTCTGGTCCTAAAGGTTTATTAAGAATGATTTCAACGCCAGAGTTTTTAATCATATTTACGTCATAATCTAATACATAATTAGGTAATCTAAATTGTGGCACTCCGAATCTTAGCATGCCTCCTGTCTGATCTGACTTTTCGAATATAGTTGGTGCATATCCCATTCTCTTCAAAAAATATCCTGCTGTTAATCCAGCGGGTCCAGATCCAATAATTGCAACCTTTTTTGCATTCTTTTTTGATTTAATCTTAGATTTAGGCTCAATCTTCTTAGATTGTTCAATTTCCCATTCGGTAACAAACTTTTTTAATTCCCGGATTGCTACGGGATGATCATCTCCTATCAAAGTACATCCATGCTCACATTCATTCGTGCAAATCCTTCCGCATATAGAAGGAAGTGGATTATTTTCTCGGATTAAATCTACTGCTTCTCGGTATTCTCCTTGTCTTATTAAGGAAATATATCCTTGGGCATTTACTCCTGACGGACAGCCACTACAACAAGGTGAACACACCAATCCTTTATCAGTTTGCTCGGTTCGCATATGGGAATTGCAAAATAATCCAATTTTCAGAATATCCCTATTCATTTCTTCTTCCAGTTCAGCTGCACCTCGTATTTCACATGGGACACCTACAATTCCTACCGGTTCGAAAGTTTCCCCAACAACATCTACTAACTTTTGTAAGACTCCTGAGCGTCCATAAACGACACCTGCTTTTTGTACAACTTCATCTGGATCAGAAACTATCTCAGCTTGAGGTTTTTCTTCAACGTCTTGAACCATCACAATTTCGGCAAGTTCTCCCTTTTCTAATAATTCCTTAGCTATTGTTGTGACTACTCCACCACTAGCCGCTTTTGCGAGTATTTCTGGATTTTTACTTCTTAATGAATAAACCACTTTTGGTTGCCTTTGCTCGAATTTTTTCTGAATAACTTGTGGACAACCTTGATAGCATTTACCACAATCTTTTCCATCTCTTTCAAGAATACAATAATCTTTTAATGTTGGGCGTAGTATATCCATTTCTATGTGCTTACATGAACCAGCACATAATCCACATCCTTGACACAAACCCGCATCGATAATTTCATTTTTTAGTAATTCAAAACTCATGTTTATCCCTCTCTTATTTTAATTTCTTTAATTATTCCATCTGAATCTATGCTATATTCTACAGAACCGTTTTTATAAGTTCCTTCAACCACTTCAAAAATGTGGGGTTTATAATCTTCAAAATTATCATCATCATTTATTTTTGATTTGAATCCACCAAAGAACACATTTGACAAATTCATATTTCCAGCTATTTGACGGATTTCTCCAGTGATTTCTTTATATTGTTCTGCATCTTCTTTTTCTATTGCTTCATGTAATTTTTCTTCTAAAGTTAGCAATTGTTCTCGATATTTCCTAGTTTGCTCGCTAATTTCAATTTGATTAGCTTTTTCATATGATTCAATTATTTTCAAGGTAAGTGAAATTGATTTATCTCCTCCTAAGAGCCCTGTAATTAATGGTAATTCTTCAATTAATCTTCCAGTAAATAAATCCTCTAATAAAGTACCAGAAGATGGAATTCTTCCTTTAGGTAGTCCTGAAGTAGTCAATGTAAATCTGAAGAAATTTCCTAGAATATCTGGTAAACTTCTCGTTACATCATCCTCTTCATCAGCTAATTTATCTGTTGCTCCTTTAACTGAGTGTTCTGTGGCAACTTCAATGTTTCCCATGAGTGTTCCAAACATACCAAGCATACGGATTCCCGACCTTTCAACTAATTGTTTACATCCCCTACACGGTGTATTGTAGTCAATACAGCGTTCTTTACATTCTCGAGCAACAAATCCGCTACAAAGAAAACCTAAGTCATTAAAACAAGTGTCCTCATCATTAAACTCGATTTGACGATTCACTTTATCTAAGTAATCACATGTAGCTCTACGAGTACATAAATCACATAATTTTCTAGGTTTAGTTAACTCTAGATTTTTAATAACTGATTTCAGCTCATCAATTTCGCCTAAACAACCTTCAATTTCAATTACATTATCACCCAAGTCTTTCAAAGGAGTTATTTCATATCCATTTTGGTTTGCTAATGCATAAACTCCACCACTAACAGGACAGCTACCATAAGCTATAACTTTCTTTGCATTAGATCTTATCTTATTGATCATTTCTCTATCAGTTGGGAGTAGATATCCTGTTATAACCGCTGTTTCTATTTTTTCTTCTTTCCATGTCTTAGGGTCTTTAATGTATTCAACATTTAAATCTGAACTTAATTTTAGCAATAATGATTCGTTAAAACATTTATTACAACCATTGAATTGAAAAACTTTAACATCCATCTTTAATCGTACCCTCCTCTTTAATTGCTGTTGATAACCTTTCTAATATATCTTCAAAATCTCCTACAGCAGTTTCACCTTCAGCAGCCCTAGAAGTATATTGATTAACAAATTGATCACTATAACCTAATTCCTTAAATAACTTTTTCATCAGTTTTATTCTATGCATCGATAAGATGTTTCCATTGAAAAAATGACAAGCTCCTAAGCAGCATCCAACACACGCAACTGCATCAGCACCATTATTTAATGCATCCATTATTTGAATAGGTCCAACTTGACCTGTACATTGAACTCTTATGATTCTTATAGCAGGATCATAACCCATTCGAGCTACTCCCGCAGTGTTAGCAGAACCTTGACCACATTCATTACACATAAAAACTACTACATTTTGAATTTTCTCCTGAATAGCTTCATCAATAGTTTCACATTCGCTCATTCGCAAACAGCACCTCCGCCAGATACGGCGATTATTTCATCTAATAATTGATCATCACTAAAATTTATTAATTGAATTGCTCCTGTAGGACATACAGGCATACACATACCACAGGACTTACAAGCAATCTCATTTATAGCAGGAATTCCATTCTCATCGATGTCAATTGCAGCTGGAGCACAGATAGTTTTACATAAACCGCAGTTAACGCATAAATCATAATCTATTGAAGGAACCAACATCTCTTTTTCAATGTAGCCTTTCACTAAAGGAGCAGCTGCTAATGCGGCAGCATTTCCAGCATGAGCTACAGTTTCAGAAATGTCTTTGGGTCCTTGTATAGCCCCAGCTAAGAAAATTCCTCCTTTACTACTTAGAGTAGGATTCATTTTTATATGAAATTCTTTTAAGAATCCTTCTTTTGATCTTAGTACATGAAGTTTAGAACCAAGTGGACCAATTCCCTCAGGAGGAACCATAGCAGCAGAAAGTACAACTAAATCAGCTTTTAATTGTAATGGTGTTTGACTTAATGTATCTTCAACAATTACTTTTAACTCTCCTGATATTGGGTTTTTTACAATTTCTGATGGTCTACCACGGATAAATCTAACTCCAATTTCTTGAGCAGATTTATACAATTCTTCAAAGTTTAATCCTGGAGTCCTTATATCAATATAACATATTGATACATCAGTATGAGGATACATTTCTTTTATGATTCTAGCATTTTTAATAGCGACCTTACAGCATACTCCCGTACAATATTTATTTCCAACTTGGTCGTTTCTACTTCCTACACATTGGATCATAACAACGCTTTTAGGAATTTTACCATCTGATGGTCTAAGTACTTGACTATTTGTAAGTGAAGTTGGAGATAACATTCTCTCTAGTTTCAGCTGAGTTATTACATCTTCAAAACCCTCTTGTCCATAATGATAAGGTTCAATTTCGGTAGGATCATACTCATCATATCCCGCCGCAACGATTATTGAGCCAACCTTTACAGTCTTAGTCTCTGATTGCATAGAGAAATCAACTGCTTGAACAGGACAAATATTAATACAAGTATTACACTCAATACAATTCTTTTTATCTCTTACATATGTTGCGGGGATTGCCTGAGGATAAGCTTTGTAAATCGCATTTCTCATCGACATTTCCATATCCCATTCACTTGGTACTTCTACGGGGCAGTGTGCCGCACATTCACCGCAAGAAGTACAATTATCTTTCACATAGCGAGGCTTTATCTCGATTTCAACCTCGAAATTACCTAAAGAACCTTCAACGCTTTTAATTTGAGCATTTGTATAAAGCTCTATTAGTGGGTGATTCGCAACTCCATTTGTAAGTGGAGAGATGGAACACTGTGGACATTCTAAAGTTGGGAATGTTTTGTTTAAACGTGTCATATGACCTCCTATTGTAGATTCTTTTTCTACTAGAACTACTGGGATTCCTAATTCTGCCATATCGTAGGCAGATCGCAAACCAGCTATCCCTGCACCGATAACTAATGCCGCCTTAGTCGTTGGAATTCTCCTCGTTTCGACATCTTCCAATTTCCTTGATCGATTCACTCCTGCTTCAACAAGTCTCATAGCCTTTTGAGTTGCTTTCTCTTTTTCTTTTTGATGAACCCAACTATCGTACTCTCTCACATTAACCTGTTGATGACGATGTTTGTTCAATCCAACTTCTTCAATTGCTCTCGCAAAAGTTTTCCCATGTTGATTTTTAGAGCATGAAGCAACAACAGTTCTATTAACTCCAAGTTCTTCAATAGAATCTTTAACCATTTGAACTCCTGGTTTGGAACACATAAACATATAATGCTCTGCTTTTACTACGTTTGGTAATGTTGATGCATATTCCGCAACTTTAGCAACGTCCACAGTTCCGGCAATATTATGTCCACAATGACACACGAATACACCTATTCGTGGCTCTTCGCTTTCTTCGGTTTCAACCTTTTCCCCTAATTGTTCAGTCTCTTTAACTTTTTCTTCTTTTATAGTCAAGTTAAACGACCTCCTCCTCTTTTTCTAATTTTTCTCCCCCAAAAATAAAATCTCTGCCCATTAATTGATACTGAAGACCAATAAATTCTTGGTCCATCCCCATACAATAGGCAACAAGTTGGGAGATGTGAATTACTGGATAATCATAATTACAATTCTTATTTTTATTTAGATAATCTTGACCTGTCTCGTATTGTAAATGACAAAATGGACAGATATCAAGTATAAAATCAGGTTTAACCTCATCAATATTCTTCATTTTTTCACCGAAAATAGTCATACTTGCTGTTCCATCATAGGCTTTTACTCCACCGCCAGCACCACAGCAAGTTAGCTGTTCTTTAAATCTCACGGATTCTATCCCTAATACTTCTACGAATTCTTCTATAATAGTAGGTCCCTCAGAGCTTTCAATTTCTCTTATTCTTGTTGGTTTTAAGAAATGACAACCATAATGAATTGCTACTCGTGCATTGACTTTTCTTACTATTACATCTTCAATTCCCCATGGCCCAACTTCATATCCTAATACTTCCGCAACGTGTCTTACATCAATAGTTCCCTGAAATTCATAATCTCCAATTTCTTTCAATCTCTCATTAACCATATTTCTATGCTCTTCATTTTCTTTCAAATGTTTATTAACTTCTTGAAGCGTACCAAAACAACCATTACATACTGTTAGAATATCAGCATCCAATTGTTCTGCGATACATAGGTTTCTTGCAGCGAGAACCATCCAATCAATCTTATTAAATGATCGAAATACTCCTGGAGCTGGACAACAGGTTGCTCTCTCCATATCTAAGAGTTCATAACCTAATTTTTCCATAACAAATTTCGTTGATTTTTCAATTGCAGGATATCGATTTGGCATCAAACATCCTAAAAAGAAAGCAAATGTATTTTCCTTTAACATTTTTTACGCCTCTTCCTCTTTTTCCTCCTTAACTGGAGGTAAATCAAACATTTTTTCTTCGATATTTTTTAAATCTTTATCATCCCCCTCCTGCTTGAATTTAAACGCAGTAGGCGGTAGTTCTTCTAATCCTAATTTAACTCTTCGTTGTTTTACTTCATCATTTATTGGAACTGCGTGTCCAAAATTTTTCAGATAACCTACAACAGCTCGATGATTAGGAGAAATATTTCCTAATTTAGTCGCATAATTACGCAACTCCATAATAACATCTGTAGGTCTCACATCACGAGGACATCGTTCATAACATTGATAACATGTAGTACAGAGCCAGATATCTGGATTTTTTAATACTGATAAATCTCCTAAAACAACTTTTCTAATTATAGATCGAGTTTTTAGGGCAGTCCATCTACCACTTTCGCAACTTGCTGTACAAGTTCCACATTGGATGCACTGCCAAATATTAGACCTTCTTTCAATATTTTTAAAAAATTCATTATCAAAATCTTCGTCTGTTTTATATTCCCTTGCTTGTTCCTCTACATCAGACGTTTTATCATCACCTTTTTTGAAATATAAAATAAAAAAAAAATTTGTTTAAAATTTATAAACTAACTATTCTTCCACCATCACTCATTTCTAAGAATGTAGCAGCACCAACAGGTTCTTCAGCAATCTCGATTATATCCTTATGTTTAATTCCCATCAATTGCATGGTCATTTCACATGGATATAACTTCATATTTCCATTATCAATAGCCTCTTTTATCAAACCCCATGGATCTTCAATTCCAAACTTCTTCAACCTTTTGGTAAACATCTTTGCTGCCATACCTTTCATTGGAAAAGGCATGCCTGCAACTTTTGGTTTTTTACCCTTTTTCAAAAGTTCTAAACCCCAAAAGGTAAAGAAAAAATTCATTTTAATATCCATAGCGTCTCCCGTTGTGCCAAGGATCATCATCATTGCGAATTTCTCGAATGATTTATCCTTTACAATAAAATTTATTGTTCCGTTTTCTGCCACATATACCACCTTCTTATTTTATTTTTTTAGGAAATTTCCTTTATTTTTTGTTTATTATTTTCCTGGTCTTACCCAGACTTTTTTAAAAATCTTTTACTTTTTAATTTTTATGATTCTAATTACATCCATGATATAATTTTTGGTGTAGCATCAATTATATCTATAAGATCATCATATTCTATAGCTTTAATTTTATCGTTAATGTACTCCTGCGCAATTCCGCGTGCTATTATATCCGGCTTCATAGCAAATACCTTCACGTCTAAACTAAGGAGTTCTTCAATTTTTTTTGGTATTTTTCCCTTCGTTGTTATGCCTATAACTCCATCGTGAATCAAGACTAATCCAAGTTTTGTATTCTTTTTGATTTGACTTTTTAAAATAGGGAGTAATCTTCTCAAATGACTACCTGTTAACTCGCTAAATCCAAACAAATATACTAATTCAAGATTTTCTGGCATTTTTATTCATCTCCTCTAAAATCTAAATGTTGTATCTGCTTCTGCTATTAATTCTGTTAAACCATCATAATCGATGAATTTCAGGTTTTCATATTCAATTAGGTCGTCTTTTGATAATCCGGCCTCGGTTAATGCAGATTCAATAATATACACTTCTAAATCAGATAAATCAGCCATTTCTAATACTTCGGTCAATGGATCCATCCCAACTGCTTCAGGATTACAAAACTTATTAAATAAATACACCGCATCACCAGTCAATACAACTTTACAGTCAATATACTCTCCAAGGGCAGTAAATCCTGAGCCTATTCTAATTGCCTCGATTGCCGAATTTCTCCCTATAGGTGATTGATCACTTATTACTACTACTGAATTTATCATAATTTTACCCTCCTGTTCCAAATACTAATAATTTATCAGCTTCAATTGCCCAGTTAGAAAAATCTCCTAATCCCTCTTCAGTTGCTCCCTCAATGAATTCTGGTTCTTTTAATCCTGTTATACTCACCCAAGTACTACAACCTGCTACTGGAATATTATTTTCCTTGCTAAATTTCTCAATCTTTTCTGGGATGTTGCGAATAGACGATCCGCAGCTAATATCCTTTTTAAGATTATATACTCCTGTGCCAAAGAAAAATATACCCATGATTTCATGCCCCTTTCTTAGTGCTGCTTTACCAATTTCTATTAATGAATCGACAGCCTGGTACTTGTATGGTTCAGTGCTAATAAAGAAAACATATTTCGACATACTGCTCAATAAACTCCTATTTATATGCTTTAAGCCTTCTTGATTACAAAAATTAAATTCCCGTTGTCTTCTCTGAGTTCAATTAATTCATTCCCAGTCTTATTTAACATAGCTGGAATGTCTTTTTTCGCTCCAACGTCATCAGCAATAACCTCAATAACATCACCAGGATTTAAGTTCTTTAATTCCTTTTTCGTCTTTAAAACCGGCATAGGACATCTCAATCCTGTAAAATCAAATGTTAATGTTAATTCAGCCATTTTTTTCAACCTTTTTAGTTTTTTTTATTTTTTTTTTTGTTACTAATGTCACTTTTTACTATAGATGACATTCATTGTAGAATAAAAATATTATCTAGTATTTAAATCATAGTTTTTTAAGCTATAAACTACAGGTTTATTTAGCAAATATCACTATATAAATCAAAAAGATTAGTATAAAAAATTATAAATTTGCAATTTATTATTTATAATAAGAACAAAAAATAGAAATTATATTTGTTAGGTATTATAGAATGGTAGCAGTTAACTCAACAAATGGAACTATTGACAGTACAGATAAACAAATCCTTGAATTACTTCAAGAAAATGCAAAATTAACAATTAGAGAAATCGCAGATAGGACCGATAAAAGTCAAACTGCGGTGAGATCACGTATCCAGAGGCTAGAAAGAGAATTAATTAAGAAATACATCGCGCTAATAGATTGTAGTAAATTGGGTTATAGAGAAATGGTAATGGCATCCCTTCGAGTGAATTCAAGACGTCCTTTGGAGCAGATCAAGGAAGAAATTGAAAGGATGCAAAGAATAAAGTTTGCTTATATCATAACTGGTGATTACCCAATCTTTATTATGGCTAAGTGCTTAGACCATGAAGATTCTATGGATCTTATTGAAAATCTTCGAAACCTTCCTGAAGTAGAAGAAGTAAAAACCCAACTGGTTTTGGATAGAATTAAGGAAGATCCCACGATAATCATTCCTTGATTGAAATGGTTAAATTTTAGCCAAAATGCTTATGAGAAAACACAATTTCTTTAATTTTAATCCATAAGCTAAAAACTGTAGTATGATATCTAAATCAATTTCAAAAGAATTAACTAATGCAAGACTTTAATAAATTATACCTTAATTTATAAAAAATTACATATAGTTTTATTGAAATAAAAGGAAGCACCTTTCTCTGCTTAAAAACACCATTGTTTACCACAAAATATAAGACAATTTTGCATTGTTCAAATCTCTGAACAGAGTGTTCAAAAAATACTTTTTTAAGATGTTAGAATAATCAATTTTTTAACACATATATATATACAAAAAGGTAGGAAAAATGAAAAATAGAAAGATCTTTTTAATGGTATTAATATTAATCTTGTATTTTAGCATCATCGTACAAGGCAATTCAGTTGCGGTTAAGTGGTATCGCACATGGGGCGGGACTGGTGTTGATAGTGGCACGGAAATCGCATTTGATTCGTCTGACAATGTGTATTTTTCGGGATGGACAGATAGTTTCGGGGAGGGAGATGAGGATATGGTTCTGGTGAAATATGATGGAAACGGCGTGCAGCAATGGAATCGCACATGGGGCGGGATTGGTGTTGATGGCGGTAGTGGAGGGGTGGCAGTGGATTCGTCTGACAATGTGTATCTTGCGGGAAGAACAAATAGTTTTGGGGAGGGAAATTTTGATATGGTTCTGGTGAAATATGATAGTTCTGGCGTGCAGCAATGGAATCTCACATGGGGCGGAAGTAATGCGGATGAGAGCTGGGGAGTGGCAGTGGATTCGTCTGACAACGTGTATCTCGGGGGATGGACAATTAGTTTCGGGGAGGGATCTATGGATATGGTTCTGGTGAAATATGACAGTTTTGGTGTGCAGCAATGGAATCGCACATGGGGCGGAACTGATGAAGATGCCGGCTGGGAAGTGGCAGTGGATTCGTCTGACAATGTGTATCTTGCAGCAAGAACAAATAGTTTCGGGGAGGGAGGTATGGAGATGGCTCTAGTGAAATATAATGGAAACGGCGTGCAGCAATGGAATCGTACATGGGGCGGAATTTTTGATGATACCAGCACGGGAGTGGCATTGGATTCGTCTGACAATGTGTATCTTGGGGGAAGAACACATAATTTCGGGGCGATGTCTTGGGATATGGTTCTGGTGAAATATGATGGAAACGGCGAGCAGCAGTGGAATCGCACATGGGGCGGAACTTTAGCTGATGAAGGATATCAAGTGGCAGTGGATTCGTCTGACAATGTGTATCTTGGTGGATACACAGAAAGTTTCGGGGCGGGAGATAAGGATATGGTTCTGGTGAACTATGACAGTTCTGGTGTGTGGCAATGGTATCGCACATGGGGCGGAAGTAATATAGATGCGAGCTGGGGAATGGCAGTGGATTCGTCTGACAATGTGTATCTTACTGGAGGCACATTTAGTTTCGGGGAGGGAGGTTTGGATATATTTTTAGTGAAATATGGCGAAAAAGAAGAAAAACCAGCAATTTCTAGTTATGATTTATTACTGTTTATTAGTGTAATTGGTGTGATAACAACGATAACAGCAATATCCCTAAAGAAAAAATATCATAAATAATTTCTTCTAGAATGGGGTTGTTCCACAAACCTATTTTTTTTTTTTAAATTTTTTTTATTTTTTATTATTTAGATATCAGGATTAAAATCAATGTCTGTTTTTGTATTTTAGAGGTAGACAATGTCTAAGACAAATAGGAAATTACTAGCTCTATTTTTAAAATCTCTTTATTTTTTGTAATGGTTTGTGATCAAGACATGGCTAATCATATATTAAATGCGAGTGGTGCGTTTTAAATTGTTCAAATCTCTGAACAGAATGTTCAAAAAATACTTTTTTAAGATATGAGAATAATTAAATATTTGACCAATTTATCTCACAAATCAAATTTTGGAGAAACTAAAGCAAAATCGCATCCAAAAAAAATTTATTATAATGGTGAAACCAATATGAAATTAAATGCAAAATCAAAAATAATAATTTTAATCACCATAGGAATCCTTTTCGCTTTAGCACCAATGATTACCGTTAATCCAAATTTGATTACGGGCAACAGCGATGTAATTAATTTAGATAACGAAAATCTAAAAATCTCAGCAGTATCGGGAAAAATTCATATCATCAATAATTCTGGATGGGCTGCTTTTAGAAGTGCGGGAAATTGTACGGGGAATGGCACTTACTCCGATCCATATGTTATAGAAGATTTGATAATAGATGTCGGAGGTTTGGGGAGTGGCATTTTGATTGAAAATTCTGATGTGCATTTTAAGATTGAGAATTGTACAGTTTATAATAATATTAATTATGATTGGGATGCTGGCATTAAGCTGCAATCAGTTAGTAATGGATCCTTAATCAATAATGATGTTTCAAATAACGATTGGGCAGGGATTTTTTTAAAATATAGTAATTATATAACCATCTCGGGAAATATCGCTAGTAATAACATTTATCATGGGATGGTTTTAGAAGATAGTAATTATAACAACATTTTGGGAAACACAATAAATTACAATGAGGAGGGGGTATGTTTATCTCCAAGTAGTTATAACATAGTTTCGGGAAACATCGCAAATAACAACCTTCGTGGGATAAATTTATATTATCATAGTATTAACAATACCGTTTCGGGAAACACATGCAACAATAATGTTCAGTACGGGCTATATTTAGAAGATATTTGCAATGATAACACCCTATTGAATAACACCACAAATTACAACGGGAATGGGATATATTTAACAGGTAGTGATAATAACACCATTTCGGGAAACATAGCATGCAACAATATCTGGGATGGGATAAGGTTATCGCTAAGTGATAATAATACAATTTCGGAAAACACGATATCAAGTAATAACTTGGGAATAACTCTCAGATTTTCGAATAAAAACACGATTCTTAAAAATATAGCTCATCACAATGAAGGAGGAATTGTCTTATGGGATGGAGCCAACAATAACGAGGTATCAGGCAATCTAGTTTTTAGGGAACGTTGGACAGGGATTGGATTTCATTCCGCCCATTACAACAACGTCTCAAACAACCATGTCTTTGAATGCTTTTCAGGAATAGTTTTATACGAGTTTTCAGATCATAACATTATCACTTGGAACGAGCTACATAATAATTTTGCTGAAGGAATTATTCTCAAATATAATGATAACTATAACAATGTTTCAAACAATCTAATTTATAGGAATCTAATTGGGATATTTATAAATTCTTCAAGTAATAATAACACCATTTCGGGAAACACCGCAAATTTCAATGAAAACGGGATAATTTTAGCTGGGAGTAATAATAACACCATTTCGGGAAACACCGCAAATTACAACAGATATGGGATATTATTATATGAAAGTGATAATAACACCGTTTCGGGAAACAGATTAATAGGAAATCAGGAATGCATCATAGAAGTGAATTGCCAAGGAAATGTAATTCAAGATAATGTTTGTACACTTACGCCATCATTAAATTACTTTCCAATTATTCTCATTATTTCTATCACAATAATCGGAGTTGCTGTTTTTGTAATATATAAAAATCATAAAAGGTTTAGAAAACCTCAAGAGGACTTAGAGTTCTTATGAAATCAGTAAGAAGAAAGTTTAAAAATGAAGGGAAAGGAATAACATTTATATCATCGAAATCAAAAAATGATACCTTACTTGCAATGACAGATCTTGATGTAAAAGCACAAAAGATAAAGGATAATAAAAAAAAAGTATTGCAGGGTAGGACTCTCCAAATCTATTGGTACATTTTGACTCATCATCAGGCGGGAGTACGGGAAATTCAAAAGGCATTAAAAATGGTGTCTTCTGGAACGGTAGCCTATCAATTAGATAAATTAATGAAAGCAGGGATTATTTCAAAAAACGACGAAGATGGTAAATATTACGTGAAAGAAGGTATAAAAAAGGGTGTATTAGGGTTTTATTTTCGTTTCGGACCTTTTATGATACCCCGGTATTCTTTATACTTAGTTGTTAATATTCTGGGTGTTTTAGGATATATATTTCTTGCATGGATTTATGGTGACACATTTATTACCAATCCTGCGAGCTTGCTTTTTCTATTTTTTATAATTTTTTGTACTTCAGTGTTTATATATGAATCGATAAAAATTTGGAAAAGAAAACCTACCTAATTAGGAATTAGCAATTGATAATAATAATTTAATAATTCTAATGAGATCACTCAATTATTATCACTGAATAAAAAACCATTTCATTTTAATTTGACAATTGATCAGAACAAGATTTTGGATCTTATCGAAAACCTTCGAAATCTTCCCGAAGTAGAAGAAGTCAAAACCCAACTCGTTTTAGACCGAATTAAGGAAGATCCAACTATAATCATCCCATGATTTAAATGGGCAAATAAAAGTTTGAATGTTTATCTTGTTATTTATATTTAAATGGAAAATCTCCTGAAAGGTAAATTCAGAGTCTGATTTCATTGAAAATTACTTTGAAAAAACGAAATAATAAAATTCTAAATCGAGACTATAATACAAAAGGCTTAAAAGGAAAAGGTACTTCCATTTTTTTAAATTCAATGAAAATGAAAAATCTCCCTAATGATTGTAATACCTTCTGAGAAAATAACTAAAGCAAAAACGTTAATTGATAATGGAGAATTTGAAAAAGCTCTTGAATATTTAAATGATTTAGAACAAAAGGAAGCTTTAACGCTTGATGAGAGATTAAATATTCAAGGGATTAAAAGTTATCTCTTCTTTTTGCTCGGAAAATTCGAATTAGCACTTCAGACCGCTGAAATCCTCTACCAAACTAGTCAAGAATTTAGTAAGGCTATCTTTTCCTTTGATGCGCTTTTTGTCAAAGCACTGGTTTTTGCGACAATGGGCAGTATTGAATATGGCAAGAATTATGAACTGATTGTTAGCCTTTTTAAATCAATTCGTCAGCTAGATTTATCAACTTATCCTCAAATAGAAGCAGAAATGGGTTGTATTTATGCTGTAGGAAACTTTTTCCTTAAAAAACTTGACCGAAGCTTAGAATATGCTGATAATTGTATAACTTATTATGAAAAAAATGATCCACTTTCATTTTTACTCCCTTTCGTGCAGGGATTAAAGGGTTGGGTCTATTTATTCAAAGGAGAATTAAATCTCGCATTAGCATGTGGTGAAAAAGCCATATCTTTAATTTCTAAGTTAAATTATCAAGGCCCTCTTTTTGAGAAAGCAGAGTTTTACCGTCTTATGGGAGGAATATATTACTTTAAAGGAGATATGGATCATGCGTTAGAATATCATATAAATAGTCTTGAAATCTATAAAAAATTTGAAGAAGGATATTTTTTGGCGGCAACATACTATGTAATTATACGTATTTTTCTTATCAAAAAAGAAAATGAGGAAGTGCAGCGCTATTTCCACGAATTTAAACTTCTCAAGGAAAAATATGAGTCTAATGCTAGTATAAATTATTTTTATCGGTTAACTAATGCTCTAATATTGAAATCAAGTAGTAGAATGCGTGATCGTACTGAAGCAGAAAATATTTTAAAAAATCTTATAGAAGAAGGGGGGGGTCTTAATTCTGAAGCATTAATTCATTTATGTGACATATATTTCCAAGAATTTCAGTTAACCAATCAGATAGAAATATTAGATGATATACATCCGCTTATAGATCATTTACACAGAAATGCGATAAGTATAAACTCCTATTATTTATTAGCGAATGTAAAGCTCTTCCGGGCGAAATTAGCTCTACTTCAAATAAATTTGGTGGAAGCGAGAAGATTGTTAGCTGAAGCACAAAGAATAGCAGGTGAGCATGATCTCCAACTACTGGCTAATGATATCTCGAGAGAACATGATAAGTTATTGGAAGAGTTAAGCCTCTGGGAATCTTTTAAGAAAACTCAAGCATCAGTGGCAGAACGCCTGAAGTTGGCATCTATTGAGGGTGTACTTGAACGTTTGAAGGGAAGGGGGGTAATTGAAACTTCCGAGTTAGAAAATGAAGAACCCATCCTGCTTCTTATTATGGACAGTAGCGGTGTAACCTATTTCAATCATCCTTTTATAGCCAACTGGGATTACAGTGATCTCTTTAGTTCATTTATGTCCGCTTTTAATACGTTCATGGATGAGATCTTTTCAAAATCGATTGATCGTATACGAGTTGGAGAAAATACAATTTTGATCAATCCAGTTGAACCGTTTTTGGCATGTTATGTGATTAAGGGGCAGTCCTATCCCGCGTTGCAGAAGTTATCGCGCTTTTCTGAAGCGATAAGAGAGAATCCAGAAATCTGGCAAGCACTCAATAATTCAGTCAAAACCAGTGAGATGTTAGAGCTCGATAAACCCCCCGTGCTAAAAACAGTGATCGATGAGATTTTTTAAATTTTATCTCAATTTTCTGTGAAATTTGGAATGGAAACATGCATTAGTGTCGAGTATAATCATTTTACTTCACCAAATTGGTCTTTTTCCAATCTCGACCAGTTCGATTTGTAATATCATCCCAAATATCTCTTTTTTCTTCTTCTGAAAGATTCCATGCCCCAAAACAATTTTCCATTTTAACTTTTTGGATCTTAAGCAGTCTCAAGAATAATTCTGAAAAGCTTTCATTGTCTTTTTTAATTTTAATAAGTTTTTTATAGACTTCTTCAGTGATACTAATATTTTTTGAGGTCATATGTATACATTTAAGGGGTCTAATCTTCCTTATTTTTGAATTCAATTATGTTGAAAGATCCTCAGATGTCCAATTCAGCGTCCAAGAAACTTACACTCGTGAAAGAGATCATTGCTGAAGGTAAAATTGAAGATGCATCATCAAACTTATTCAAATACATACCAATCACTTGGATTTCGAATTTTAACTTATCAAAAACTTAAGAAAATAAAAACTTATTTAAATATAAATATAAAATTCTTTATAAGGCTATATATAATATGTGCCAAGAAAAGAGATTTATTTGGAATCCAGCCTCTGAAAATGAGCAAGACAGAAGACAGTTTGATTGTTTATCATCATATTGATGAGACTCATAAATCAAGTTTGTTTTGGTTTTCTTAACATACACCAAAGAGGTATAGGGGTTTCAGGAATTATTGTATGTTCAAGTATTTCGAATCCGTATTTCAGGTAAATTGACACGCTCTTTTCGGTATTAGTTTCCACATAAACAGGTAACCCCTCGCTCTCAATAGTTTTAAGCATAGTACTTATGAGTAGTCCACCGTATCCCTTCCCTTGTTCTTCTGGCTCAACGGCTATATTTTGAAAATACCAATGTTTATCGGGCACATGGTATCTATGCCTCTCTTCTTCAAATTTGAAAACCGTCATAGATCTTTTCATCGCTTGTAATTTTAAACCTACCTTGCGCATGGCATAAAAACCACCATATCTCATCATCGACCAAAAAGAAGGATATACTTTATCAGGTGGTAACCATATTGTAATTCCTTCTAAGTTTTTAGATGTAGCATAAGCTAATCCATATTTTATGCCATAATTATAGATCATATAAAATCCATATTGCGCTTTTTCTTTTCTTTCTTTCTCATCAGGATATACAAATACCATGATAGGATCATCTTGAAAAGCGTTCCCTGCTACCGCACATGCCTTTTTAACATCTTCCGGTGTTAATTTATAAAGATTGTCTAAATCATTATTCGTATTCATATTAGAATTTAAAGAAAATTGTATTATAAAAAAATAGTAGACCATTATTTATGAAGATCCAATAATTTCTTTATTTAATTATGTCAAGAATTACAGTTCTCCTCTAATTTGGTATTGCACTCATTATAGAAATGTATTACAAAAATTCTTATTAGAATAAATTTTCATATCTTAACATTTTCATTGAAATCAGACTCGGAATTTATAATTAAAGAAGAAATAAAAAAAATTATAAATTTTTATCAAATTACATAAAGTAATATCTAATTAGTTCACTCAGAAAAAGTAAATTTTAGAATTTCAAATTAAAATATCTTAACTTCGAATGTAAGGTGTATAAATCAAATGAAAATCATTGGTATTGTAGGTAGTCCTAGAGTTGAGGGAAATACTCAAAAATTAGTGGAGATAATTCTAGAAAGTGGCGCAGAGAATGGTGCAGAGACTGAAATATTTAATTTAAATGAAATGGATATAAAGGGATGTCAAAGTTGTTATCATTGTAAAATTAATGATGAAGATTGTGCACTAAAGGATGATATGCCACATCTATTTGAAGAAATTAAACAATCAGATGCAGTGATAATTGGGTCTCCTATATATTTTGGGCAAATGTCTGCTCAATTAAAAATATTCGTTGATCGTCATTTTTCCCAAATAAGTGCGGGATTTAAAAGCAAAATTGGAAAAAAGGATTTGGTGTTAGTTTTTACTCATGGTAATCCTAATATCGATCTATTTAAAAAATATATTGACAATGCTTCGAGATTATTTAATCTTTTAGGCTATAATGTTAAAGATTTAATGATTGCGCCTGGACTCCGTAGGATTGGTGCTATCTATAATCAAAATACATTGGTACAAAAAGCAAAAGGAATTGGAAAACAATTAACGTCGAGATTCAGCTGATAATGTTTTATTCTTTTCAAATTGCTCTATAACCATAAATGGTTCATATAAGGTCATCTGGCTCCGATTTTGTATCTATTAAATTATAACAAACCTTCTTTTTTAAGCTTCGATTCAACATCTTTTAAATCTAGCTTTTGCAATATCTCAGAACTAGGTACACCTTCCTCATTCCACCCCACTGCTGTGTAATATTCGGATTTTAATTTCTCAAATGTATTTTTATCTATTGATTCCCCTTTGAATGGTCCCGATGGGAGAGGTTCCCAAAATCTAGACGGTAGAGTATCATCTTGCTTTGATCTCCATTCAGCATCCGGTCCTCCAAGCAGTGATACAGTTCTCTGTAATTGTAAAATTCTTAATGCTTTTTCACTGAACCATCTTTCTTTTGGTAATTCCCAACCCGTAACTGCTTGATAGAAACTAGCAATTTGAGCAAAAGCTAGGGTAAAGGTAGTAAAGTTACAATATACTCCAGAATCACTCATAATTGAGCGTAACTCACTTCCACGTCCATCAATAGGAAGAGCAGCCGATGATGTATGGTCTCCTGCTTGAACTGATACACTATATCCGATTGATGTTGGTGTTACCATGTCCTTACCGCTTCTAAGACCGTGAGCTCCGATTGCCATGCCTTTAAGATGAATTGCATATTTAAGGATTTCGGTTTCTTTCATTTCTTCAAGTTTCAAAGCCGCCCGATATATCCCTTCTGCTAATATATCCCCAATACCTTCTCTAAAAGCAATTTTTCTAGCTAATTCTGCAAATGCATCAACATTTCCCCATTCAAGATTAATTCCTCCTAAATCTTCTTTTGAAATGATACCTCTTTGGAATAATTCCCCTGTAAAACCCAAAATTGCACCGCCTTGAATACCACAAAATCCTAATTCTTCTACTATATACGATAGATAAATATTCTGTTCTGGTGAAAAAATACCCAAATTTGGCCCCAGGAATGCCTCAAGTTCGTAATCAGGATTATCACAGACAGCCCCATTATATTTTCCATCTCTCAACACTGCCAACTTTAGACATGTAACAGGACAACCGAAATCTCCCCAGTATTTTTTTACCCAAAGTTTATCGAATTCTTCACCTTTATAACTTTCCTCATTATGCCATTCTTCCTGCCAATTTTTAACTGGCTCTGAACTTGAGTCCGCTCCAAATGTATATCCTCCCGATCCTGTACCCCAACGTCTAAAAAATTCTATCATAAAACAATTATCTGAAAATTCATGCGACAGCTCGAGCATTTTATCCTGATCAAACACATCTGGTAAGGGACCAAAACCTTTTACAACCACAGCCTTCAAGTTTTTAGATCCCATTACAGCACCATATCCTCCGTAACCAGCAGCATGTGTATATTTCGCTATTACGGCTGCTGCTCTGGATTTATTTTCTCCAGCAGGACCTATATATAGAACGGAAGGTTCCTTAAACTCCCCATAATTAGGATAAATTTTTTTAATATCATTAATCGAATTCTTTATGAGATAACGCATAGATTCTCTGCTAGTTTTACCCCATATATGTGAAGCATCTTTAATATCTATTTTATCATCACAAATAAATACATAACTCGGTTTTTCAGCCTTTCCCGTAAAAATTATTCCGTCATAACCGGCACATTTTAATTCAACACCAAACTCTCCCCCGACTGTTGAACCTATAATTCCATTACCTTGAGGAGATTTTCCAGTTACGCAAATTCTAGCACCAAGAAAATATCCTGTAAAAGGTCCAGTAAGCATGAGTAAAATATTTTCAGCACCTAGAGGATCAATCGTTTCCCACTTATTTCCAAGCCTATCCCACAATATCTTTACTCCTAAACCCCTACCTCCCATGTAATCCTGAATAATTTTCTCTGAAAATGTAATTTCTTCAACATTCTTATTTTTCAGATCTATTTCCAGAAATTTTCCAGCATAACCATTCACCATTCATACACCTCTTCAGTTGCCTTTTTACCTAATATTTTTCTTGCAGTTTCATATGTGAGTTTCTTAGGAGTTTTAGCTTGGATTTTTTCCGTTTCTTCATCTTGGCTCTCTGAGAGAATCAAAGTATCCCACTTACCTTCTTGGCAAGTAGTTGTACATTTCGGCTTTCCTCCGCATAAATCACAAATTACTATATATTCATTTTGAGGATGGAGATGTGGTACTCTTCCAGGACAGGCATTAATACATATTCCACATGCGGTACATTTCGATTTGTCAGTGATTATAGCTCCTGTATGATCATCTACCGATAGAGCTTCCTCGGGACATTCCTCAACACATGGGTAATCATTACATTGAAAGCAGAGATGAGGTATTTCAACTCCTGGAACAAGCATGAAAACTCTAACCCTTGAAGCTTCCGGCCATATTTTCCTCTCATGATGTAGAGAACATGTAATCTCACATCTTCTGCATCCACTGCAATTTTCATAAATTCTTTTTATCCACACATTTTTTACATCTTCCATATCAATACCTCACTACCTGTAAATAACCATCTATTATTTATTCTTTTATTATTTTTAGTTTTTATAATTTTCTTTCAGAAGAATTCTATATAATGTAAAAACCTAAAGCATTAGTTATTGGAAATTTTCAAAAAGAATTAAAATTGTTTTTATCTAATTTTCCCTTAGAATTTTCATTGAAATCAGATGTTGAATTTACCTTTCCATTCCAGTTTTTCTTAGCTGAGGATCGGATTAAAATTTAATTTTTTAAAGTTTGTAAACGCCCGTTTTCCTGTCTTTTTTTGTAATTCAGATAAAAATTCATTCAATGCTTTAAATAATTGGAATTTTTGAAGAATTGGATCAAGGTTCATTTTAATAATATATGTAGGGTTATTTGTTTGAGGTATTTTTACTCGCATATAACCTCCAGGTGTGTATAATTTATCAGTTTTTATCTCCAATTTCGCATTTATCCCAAAACCTGCCAATATCTCAAAGTATATTTTCCATTGATCTTCAGTACTCGGAAGAGATTTGGGTTTTCGATTCTCATATAATGTAATGCTATCGATACTTAAATCATTTCCCTCAATTTTTCCATGTAATCCGAAAATCCATATAAATTTCCATAGAAAATCCTTTCTTAATGTATAATTTTCTAAACCGGCAACGGTATCAATCCCTTTAATCCCTAGATTAGAGTTTACAATTTCAAGAAATTTCTTATAAATTTTATTATAAGCTTCATTCTTAAATTCCCCCTTTAATGGAGTAATATCAATTTTTTTAGAAATGGGCTTAGGATTCTTTATTTGATCATTGGGTAAAGTACTTCGGATTTTCTTAAGATTTGTCATAGAGTCAAACATCTTAATATATCGATCATATGTTTTATCATCAATAGTGATTTCCAATTTTTCAGATATTTTTTCTCTTGTAAAATTAGTACTAGATACGGTATTCCCACATGGGAATCTTCCACAATATGCACAATTATAAACCTCATTATTACTGCCACATTTTCTCGTACGACATTTTCGTAATAAGTTAAAAAAAGGGTGTTTTGGTAATTCTTCATTTGGGGTTAAACACCCAACACAACCTTCCCATTCATACTTAATTGGTTTGAATCCAGTATACCTCTTTATTTCTTCAGAATATTCCTCCCAGTTTTCTTTACTGATTTTTTTACGCATATACATGGACCAAGGACATTCTGAGCATAAGTTACCACATCGTGAGATTATCTGCTCCATAATTTTATCACTGTTTTTATTAAATCTCATTTAACTTTTAAACATAGCCCTACCTATAGTTTCTTAATTTCTAAAAAATAAATTTCTAATTAAAATATTACTTAAGAAAATTATAGTGTACGAAATACTACATATATAACAAGTCAAGTGCTTGAGATTGAGGATATTCTCAATTCTTTAATGAGGCATTTCTCATTTTAACTTATTTATCCTCACTATTCACGGATTTCTCAAAGATATATATGGAAATTTTTAACCTAGCGTTCTGTTTGATTTCATTAAGGCTTCTTAGAATTTTAATTAATTTACTACTAAATATTCTTGAATCAAATTCATTTCGACACAACTCTCTTATTTTATGGCAATAATCTATAATATTTCCCCTTTTCTGATATACCGCCATGATTTTCCTCTTCCTTAATTTTTATATAAAATTCTATAATTCTGGTTATTCTCCCAATTTAATTTCTTCAATCTTAAAATAACAATAATCAAGTGTTTCTAGCAATTTTGTTACTATATCTTCTGTGATCTCATAATTCTCTAATAAATTATTTACTTCTTCCTTGGCGCGTTCTATAAACTTTTGAGCATTTGATAATGTTGAATCTGGGTTAATACCCCGTGAAAGTTTAATAATGGCAAGTTCTAAATGCAGAGCAGACAATCTTATTAGTTTTTCTAAATATTTTGTATCCAAATCCTCAAGTTCTTCAACAAAATCCGCAAGATTCAGAAGTTCAACTTCAATGAGAGCAATATTGTATCCACTACTAATACCTTTAAGACCTAAAACATAATCAACAGAAGTTCCTATTAATAATACAACAAAATTTCTTATTTCATGTAAAGAAGTTATAATTTCATCTCTTATCTCATCAACTATTAAATCAATATTATTATAGATTTCTGTCTCGAACTCAACAAATTCTATAATTGCCTGTACTATGAGTTCATTAAACAAACAACATTTAAGATTCCCTATTTCAACCAAATCATAAGCATCCCTTAAGTCTTCTTGAGCTAAACGCAATTTAAATCTTATATTATCTGCTAGTATTGAGTAGAGATTCGCATCAACATAAATTATTAAATTTTCAATTAATGTATCAACTTTTTGAAAACATTCTTTAATCCCAACAGATATATCAAATATTTCAACATTAAATTCCTCATCACCTTCCCATTCAATGTCATTATTAGTTGAATACACTTCTAGAGTATAATTTCCTGGTTTTAATGGGATAGTGATTAAATATTTAAAATCTTCCAGAGACATAATACCTGATTCCAAGATCATACCTTCTTCGTCGATTAAATGATATTCTCCGGTAGCTTTACTATCGATCATACCATCATTATCAAGAATGGATATTTGATAATTATAATTCTCATAATAAAGATATATATTAGGTGGCGTAATATCATCATCGAAAACTTCAAATGATAAAATTACCTGAGTAGTTTCATGATCTCCTTCTCGATCGTTATCGGCATCTATTACAACAACAGAAAAATTATAAATCCCAGGAGTCCTTGGATTTTCAATAAAAAATTGACCATCCCCGTTATCATCATAATACCAAATATTGTTAAACTCAATAAATAGCTCAGAAATTCCTGATTTGTCTTCAGCTAACACATCAATAATTATAAACTCATAATGATCATAAACACGATTGTTTGTAATATTAACACTTTTAATAATAGGACCCTCATCGTCGTCATCTATTATGTTTATCTGTATAATTATAGTAATGTTTAATATATCATCAAGTCTATCGTTATCCATGTCACATGCAGTAAAAGTAAATGTATGGTTTCCTATCGTGTTGGGTACGTGATATGTT
>JBHLKM010000019.1:0-20006 GCA_048886685.1 Candidatus Hodarchaeota archaeon | reverse complement strand
CCACTGGGATCTAAAGATAACCCGGAAATGTCTGAAGCGTTAACAATAAGCTCTCCAGGATTTCCATCAGTGCCATCTCCAGTATAAATATAAGAAATTTCTGGAAATGAGATGTCATCATCTGTGATATTTATCCATACTGTAATAGTTGTATTTAATACGTCATCAGGCCGGTCATCATCCGCATCGCTAGCTGTAAAGACAAACTTGTGGTTTCCTATCGTGTTGGGTACGTGATATGTTCCACTGGGATCTAAAGATAACCCGGAAATGTCTGAAGCGTTAACAATAAGCTCTCCAGGATTTCCATCAGTGCCATCACCGGTATAAATATAAGAAATTTCTGGAAATGAAACGTCATCATCTGTAATGTTAATCCAAATATCTTTAATAGATTCTAATGTATCATTAGATCTATCATTATCAGCATCTATGGCAGTAAATGTAAAATTATGAGAACCTAAACTGTTTGGAACACTATAAGTACCGCTAGGATCAGCAGAAAGACCAGAATCATCTAAAGCTGAAATAATAAGTTCTCCTGGATTTCCATCAGTATAATTGCCTGTATATGTGTATAAAATTTCAGGTGACAGCTCATCATCATCAACAAGATTAAATAATTCTAATCTGGCAACATAGTCCTCCATTAAGAAATTAAGAAAATAATCTACTTTAGCGACTAAGGATATATTCTCTTCAATAGCATTAGTATTTATTGTTATCGGACCAACAATATGATTTTCATATTTCCCATCTGTATAGATTGAATCAGCTAATTCTAAATTGGGTATGTCAAATACCTTAACATAATGATTATCTGATGCATTGTACCATTTTCCAGTAGAATTTTCAGATTTTAAATAGATTTCCAAATGATCAGCGATGTACCACATAGATGGTGATGATTCTACCTCAATATAAATTAATAACCTTACTTGGGCATCGTCATGCTTCAAAAATAAGATATCTCCAATACTAACAGTATTATGGATTAACTCACTTTTTAAATTCGTAATATCTTCAATACTCAGAGAGCCATTATATTTCCCCATAACATAAATAGTGAAGATATTAATATTATTTTCAAAAAGAGGATCATCTTTAATTGTATTATTTAAATTTTCTTCGGTATTATTATATATCTGTAGGATTATATAATCCCGCCAATCTGAATAACTCCAATTAATTGCATCTTGGTTATACACATCTGTCCAAAATTCTTGGAACTTTTGATAAGCCGAAAGATTTTCAGGTTCTTGTGGAACATCATTCAAACCAAGATTTGATACCTCTTTGCTTGGGTATTTATTAGTGGGTTCACTATTAAAGAAATTATTTTGAGTTATGACTACTGCCACAAAGATGCAGAAAAAAAATATCCCCACTAACGTTATTCTTACTTTGAAGTTAATTTTCTTCATAAAATATGTATATCTTTTTCAAAAAGTTATGTCTATTTTTACTTCTGTCGAATGAAGAAATTATTGTTGCATATTTAAATATTAAGGAAATTAACCAATTTCCGCTTTTTCGCATGAGAGAAAGGAAAATCGAAAGATTTGGAGTTAAAAGAAAAGATTCTTAAAAGACTGGAGATTTTTTATTAGTTATTAACCAGTTAATATTCCTCCTGTCCTTTCGTTGTATAGATTAGATTTTTTTGTCGATTGAGAATTTAGAAAAATTCATTTTTTTCATTTGAAAAAAAGAAATTTACTGATCGATAATTTTTATTTTTCAGTATATCATGATCAAAAAAAATTTTGATCAAGTTTATCATAATATTCATTGTTAAGAAAATATAAAGTCTTGTTCGACAGAGATTTTTTAGTTAGAATACCATTTTCATTAAGTTTATCAGTATATTTAGCAACTGTGGTTGAATGCATATTTAATTGCTCTGAAATTTGATATCTTGTCATACCTTCTTGATTTTCCTTAAGAAAATTTATTATTTGTTTACATTTATCTTTTGATAACAAGTAAATTACCATCCTACTTTCAGGTTTTACGTTAACATCGAAATAAGCTACTATATTCTCAATTTCCTCTTTGCTAATATACATAAATTTTATTAAAATATTCAGATGCCACTCCACTACGGGGATATTTAGATCTAAATTAGTTACGATATTATAAAAATGAGTTCCTGGATTTTGTTGAATAAACTCATAAATTTTTTTTCTATTAGGATTAAATAGTATTTCATCTCTAGTAAGTTTTGATCCTTCTACTATAAAGTTTTTTTCTACAAGAGATTTTAAAATAGTTCTGATACCATTTACGTTGATATTAATACCAGATTTTGCAAATCTAGAACTTATAAAGGGGATAATATCATTTACGCTGAAAAATCTATTCTTATCTAAGTATTCATTAATTATTTCTAATACGGTTTGTTCATTGCTAGCAATGACTTCTACCATTTTATGGGGTCTCTCTCTTATTTTTCTTATTAACTATAAGTTTCCTTTTTATCTAAGATGTTATTTATTATTTCTTCCCTTTCTTTAGGAGATAATGCAAGCATTTCTTTAATAAACTTGATTTTACTATCTCCCGTCAACCCTATTGCATCAACCTTATTTAAAAATTTTTCTGAAACAATTGTTAATTCTATTTTTTCTAATTGAATTCTCTTCTTTCTAGGGGTAGTCTCATCAAAAATCTGAAGTAATAAATCTTTATAACTCAATTTACTTAAAATTTCTTTTGAAAATTGTTCTGACCCTACACTTTGTCTTGACATAATATTTCTAATGATTTCATATCTTTCTTTAGGAGATAAAGCAAGTATTTCCCGAAGGAATTCTCTTTTATCATATTCATCAAAACCTAATGCATCAATTTTTCTCAGAACTTCAATATTCATGGTTGTCAATTTTACTTCTTTTTTAACAAGTTCATCCTGGTTAATTATGTCAAATATTAACTTTTTATTAGAAATAATATTCAAAATTTCTTTTGCTGAAGGTCCAAGCCAGGATTGATAAGTTTCCTCATCTCCTTCAAATAGAGGTGAGATGTCCCTAGTTTTTCTTTTATAAATTTTCCGATAATAATAAAATGAAGGGCCTGATACAGCAACCGCAGAAGCAATTATTACGGTGAAGATTAAAAACATTATCAGCCTTTTGTCAGGTTCATAATCGTCAAATTGGTAATTAAATTTATTGAATCTAACTGTGAAATATTCTTTTCCATTATAATATTCTGAATAAGTATTTAATAAACCAAATGATGTGTATGTGTACTCAAATTCGAAAATATCGTCCATTATATTTAAACTAATGATAAATCCATTTGAAATGGCAATAATATCTGAACGGATTGACTCAAGTAAAGACCAATTTATTTCTGTTGGTAATATAAACCTCTTTAGCAAAGTAAATCTAGTCAAATTTTGGGGTAAATAATATATTTCAGGATGTTTTCCAGCAGGATAAGGATCTATTGCTGAAGCAGCATCAGAATTATTAATAATAACTAAAGAACGATTGAAATATGGATCAAAACCCCCTATAAAATCTATTTTTAAACTAAATATATTAGGCATTTTACTATAATTTCTTAAAGGTATTTGGGGAGCATTTCTTTCACTATAGAAAACACCATAATTATAAATATCAGATTCATTCACCCCTATAAATGAGGGTTTAGATGATTCAAAAAAATTGTATATTGTGAAAATTGATTTTTTATCAGTAGATTCCCATGATTGATTTACATAATAAAAATCCATCCAATCTAATATGCCATATTTATTGTAATGCGCGTTTCTACCAAATTGGATATTGTGACCCCCTATTATAGTCGAAGACATTATTATATCTCCTAGTTCTACATAATCCCCAGCACTTCCAAAACTACTTATTCTTGAGTAAGATTCAGCAAGATTTGATCTATTAAGATAATGAAAAATAGGATTTGGTATAAAAAATGGAAAAATATGAGTTAAATTATGAGGAGATGTATAATTTAATGGCTCTTTTCGAAATATTAACAGATCATTTCCATCCGGTGTATTATTAAAATTATTTTCTTTATAAGTCCAATTCCACATGGAATAATTTATATTCCAATGAGTTGAATTTTCTATAATGGCAGTTATATTTATTTTAAATTTAGTAAATTTCTCAGGATCAGTAAAAATTCCATAAGTGCTTTCCCAATCCGAACCAAAAATCTGATTCATCATAAGATTATCTATTTCTGCTACAATCCAAGTGTATTCCTTGTTAATTGAAACATTAAGTGAATAATCAATTTCAGAAATCTCATTAAATGTAAATTCTATTGCTTTATTTGTGTAAGGCAAATTATTTTTATTAATTCCTGAATAAATGTTGTAATTTATCAGATCTCCGTGATCCAATCCAACTATCGCATCATATTGATTTAAATAATTAATATTTTGGTATTGAAATTTAATCATTCCAGATCGGTTAAATATGACTTCAAAATTTCCAACGTAATTATTGTCATCACTGAAAATATTACGATATTCTATTACCAAATAGTTATTAGGCGCTAGTCCACGAAATTCATAATATATCTCTCCTCCATTTATGGGATTTAAATCGCTACAAAGCAAAGCTACACAGTCTATATTTTCGTTGCTCAAATCTGGTATTGGTGCACACTTAAATTGTGTGTCTCCTAAATTAGTAAGACTAATCCATCCATTCGTGCTAACATAAACCGTATCATATTGTGTTTCATAGTATGTAAAATTCCAACCGTCACTATTAAAAGAAAGTACCTCGTAACCATCATTTTCATTTGAAATATTCATTAGAGTGCCTGTTGTTGAAATCTCAATCCATGAATAGGATGCATTATAATCCATGATATAACCTCCACCACTAGATGAGGAGGTCCTTAGAAAACCATTTTTTCTAACAGTATAAAGCTCTTCAGAAAATTTTGTGATATCGAAATAATAGGAGGTTAGATTTGCTATTATTATAAATATAACTAACAGAGATATCAGAAATCTTTCTAATTTAATGCAATTACTTAAAATATGATTTCTTCTCTCCCGCAATCCCCAAATCCCTTTTTATAAAAATTATATCAGGTTTCTATTTCAGAGCTAATTATATCCAAAATCTGGGAACCATAGATATTTTTTTCATCTGACTTAAAAAATTGTTCAAACGGAATTACAACTTTATTTAATAGTATCCTAAATTCATGAAGTTCCTGAAAATATGATCTATTCTCCATGTAAAACACTCTCTCCAATCCATATTTATATTTAATTTTTAAATTATTATATATTTCTTTTGCGATAGCGTATATGTGAAGATGATTATCTATTTTAACATTATCCAATTATGCCAGTACTTTAGGTCTCAGGATTATTTTTACTAATCGGTTAAAAGCTTTATCAATATCTAAATCAATTTGAGAGGAAGTCTCCAGATAAATACATCCTTCACTTTCTGCAAGCATTTTGGCGTCATCTGAGTACATAAAAAAACCGTCTTTCATTAAAAAGGATGCCTTATTTCCTATTAATACATATGGATATTCTTCCAAATTGAATTGACGAATTTTTGAAAGATATTTGATCATTTGATTATAAGTTTTTATTTTTGTTAGATCAAAAGCAATTAATGCTATTCCGTCTTCTTTACGATACAAATCTTTAACTACTTCAAATATATTTTCTCCACATACATCCCATATTGAAAGATTTCCATTTAGCCCATTCTCAAACGTTATACATTTTCTTAAAATATCTATGCCCACTGATAATTTATAATTTGCGCCAAATTTATCTTCGATATCTCGTTGAAGAGCCTCATTTTTACCCAAATCCGCCAGAATAATTTTA
The DNA here is from genome assembly GCA_048886685.1 of Candidatus Hodarchaeota archaeon. Lineage (GTDB taxonomy): Archaea > Asgardarchaeota > Lokiarchaeia > Sigyniarchaeales > SOKP01 > Loki-b32. The sequence goes on along the minus strand of JBHLKM010000019.1, from coordinate 14,161 downwards.
ATGTTAATATCTGATAATTGTTCTGTTAACCCCATGCTATTTTTATTAAATACTGAAATAGATGTTCACCTTATTTATCTTATTTTGGATAGAACTTTTTACGACATATTTAAATTCATCTATAAAAATTATGAAATACTAACTTCTAAGAATTTATTTATCACTCAATTCTCTAATGCTTTTATATATAAATGGGAAATTTTACTCTTTTTTTAATTAAAGGCCATGAATTTTTTATGAGAAACTTCTTTAATCAAATTTCATGAACGATAGGTAAACTATCAAACGAATATCTTTTCTTGATTTGAAGAGATTAAGAATTTATTTGAAGGTTATATTAATGTTTCTTTACTCTATCCTTACAATTTCAATTCAAATCTAAATTTGACATTCAATCCAAAATAAAAGGAAGTGTTATATAAAGCTTATGATACAATGAAGCAAACTAGTTAGAATCACCATAGCAGATTCTTCTATTTCAGATCCGCAATCCTACTTATTCAATTCATAGGAACTAATGTGAACTGAGATTAAAAAAATTTAATATTAGATCACTCTATAAAATTGCTATTCCGTAATCTTAAATTCCTAATATTTCTATTTCACAACTACCTTTAAAACTTCTACCATTAACTAATTGACCTTCAATGGTAATCTCACAGAATTGTGAGCCTTCAACTTCAACAATACTTTGCACAATTGACCTATCAAATTTTAACATTAAATCAGGAATATTATCATTATCATTATCTCCTATTTTGTGAGTAGTCTCTTTAGGAGATAATAATTCATTTAATAATATTCCATCAAGTTCAATATCAATCAATTCGAATTCAATAGGTAATTCAATGTAAGCAGTGATCCATTTTCCTTTACTTTTTAAGTTAAGTTTATCAGGATCGATATCAATAGTCGCTATTATTTTCTTAGGTTTAACTTTTTTACCTAATCCTTCCTCTTTTTCTTCAGAAGTTTCAAAATCTACTTCATTAAACCCCTCAGGTGAGAATATGCTCAAACCTGGAGTTAAAAACACCCCAACACCTATTAAAAGTGCTAAAAACCCTTTTCCTAAATTTTTCATAAATACGCCATTTTTGTATGAAAATAGTTCAATTATATAAATAGATATGATTATATTTAAATCTTTAGTGAATTATTGACCAGTTTTTCATTCTTTTCCCAGAAATTAATGGAAAATCACAAATCTGCTAATATTTTCAACTTTTTTCCCTTTTTTCCCATGAATTGAGGGAAATTATTTTTTTTCAATCCTTCTAATTTCAAAAAAGAGTCCATTTGAAAAGATATAAATTTAAACACGGAAGAAACTCGAAAGCTTATTAAAAAATCTTATCTTTTAAGATTGACCTAAAATCCTTTAAGAATTTAATTTGTATCTAATTGAATTAAATGAGATGGAAGAGCGACGATTGGAAAAAGATATATCAAGAGACACATCAATTAAAAAATTCCTGGACGATTTAAAAAGTGGTATGACATCAAACCAAATTCAAGAGAATTGGGAACCAAAAATTGTAATTTATTTAACTCCAGCTTTTAAACAATTTCTTAATAGTATTTGCTATTTTAGTTGAGGTTAAATTACACATTCCTAAGGGAATTGAAGAGTCAAAATGGAGAATTAAAAATTCATTGTTTACAATTTCTTTGGTAAAAACCTTGCAATCATCTTGTAAAACATAAATTAATAGAGGGAGATCTGAATATCCCATCTGGAGTCTAATTTCCAATTCTTTTATAGCACGTGCAAATATATTCTGTGATAAACTAGAATTTATAATTTTTCCCGTAATAGATAATAGCGCAGCTCCCAAAATCTCATTTTCAGCGATCAGATCATGAAGATAATTTTCTACCTCTTTATAATAACTTTCATAACTATCTATTTCCCATTCTCCTGATATAATTGAATCAATAATAGAATTCAATTCATCATTTTTTATTACAATATGATCCTTCTTCGTATCCCACACCGTTCTGGGAGTCCCTTTTACACGATCTGGCACTAAATCTTCATAGACATTGTAAAAATGCGACATTATCATAAATAAACTGTTCCTTAAAAACACCTTATTCTCATCAATATCAGCCATAAGACAAAAGATAAGATTTTCCTTCGGATCCTCTAAAACATCCTTGCTTGATATAAATAGTAATCTAACATTAACCATTTCAAGATTTTCTATTTTTTCAGAGGTGACCTCCTCTGCAAATGAAAAAAACGCAGCAAAGAAACCTGATACTAAATCAAGATCTACTTTTTCAAATTTGTTTGTAAAATTTCTACTATAAATGCAAGTGCCTGTCTCTTTGAGGATAAATAAGCTATGGATCTTCTTCTTCTCTGTTTTTAGAATTTCATTCATTTTTTTAAACTTAATCAATTTTTATATGATATTCGCAACTTGGCTCTTGCTTTAACAGATAATAGAAAATCATCTTAATATTTAAAATTTATATTAGTAATTTAGAAAAAATTAAAAAATTGAACAATAGAAAAAACTATAATTTTTTAACAAATTTGTTAAAATAATACTATATATTGATGAAACTATGAAGGATATTGTAGAAATCCAAAAAGAGGTAAAAATTATTTAGTCAAAATCTATTTTTATTCATCTTTTTTAATTTTGAATTTAACTTAATATCTAATTTAGAAATCTAATATACTTCAAAACAATTTCATATCTTACTCCAGATAATGTAAATTAAATTCATCTAAGCTTGAGATAAATTTATATAAATGGATAGACTTGTATCAGTTAACTAAGAATATATTATACCCTTTTGTCTAAGGATTTGATAAAGCTTGCTTTATAAGTTTAATTTTTATTCAACCGAGATTAAGTAAGCATGATTAGAAAAAGATATTATAAGCGAAAAAAGTATTGTTATTTAGTGTTTTTTTTCTTCATTATTAACCTTATATCTATTGTTTTTCTTCCAATTGGCGCTATTAAGGAAAATGATTATGAAAATTCATTGGGAAGTCCAAAATCCTTAATTCAAACGTCTTCAAGCAGTCTTCCTAATAGACACTACTTCAAATATTATAAAGTAATAATTATTGACCATTCCAAGGTTTCTGGAACTGGGAGCCATGAAAATTTTCCAATTTTAATTTCTCTTTTGGATTCAGATTTACATGATGATGTTCAATCAACCGGGAATGATATAGCTTTTGCCGACAATACAGGTTGGTTAGATCATGAGATAGAATTATTCGAACAGGATTATAATTCAACTCATGCAAAATTAAATGTATGGGTTCGAGTACCATCCCTTTCTACCTATTTAGATACCAAAATATCTCTCTATTATGGAAATACTACAATGAGCTCAAGAGAAAATCCAACAGGAGTATGGAATACAAATTATGAGGGAGTGTGGCATTTATCAGAAGAACCTACGGGAACAATATATGACTCAACTTCCAACAACCATGATGGGACTCCTCAAGGTAGTATGAATTCAGCGGATCAAATAGACGGTCAAATTGATGGTAGTATTGATTTCGATGGAACTGATGATTATATCGATATGGGTTCATCAATCGATATCGCTTCATCAAGCTTTTCAGTGTCAACATGGGCCAAACGGGGAAGTTCAACCAGTGCGGATATTATTTTTCAACAAGGACCCGCCGGTCTAAATACAGGCCTTCATGTAGGATTCCGTAGCAATAATAGCTTTACATTTGCCTTTTGGGCGGATGACTTGGATACTTCACTGAGCTATACTGATACAGATTGGCATCATTGGTCCTGTACTTACGATGCCTCGACCAAAACTAGGAAAATATACAGAGATGGAGTTAGCATAGCAAGTGACACCGCTTCTGATCATTTCTTAGCCAGTAATGATCCATTCTATCTTGGCTACGATGGTATGGTAAGCGAGGGGTTTCATGGACAACTTGATGAGTCTAGGTTATTGAATATAGCTCTTTCGAGTGGATGGGTAAGCACATCTTACAACAATCAAAATGAACCAAATTCTTTTTATTCAATTGGAAAAGAAAAAAGTGTGTCAGGTCATCCATCTAATGCTCATTACTTCGCGTATTATAAAGAAATAGTAGTAGAACATTCGATGGTATATGGTTCTAATGATCTTCTTAACTTTTCTGTTTTGATATCTCTTTTAGATTCAGATTTAAAAGATCATGTGTATTCATCATCGGGGAACGATATTGCATTTGCCTATAATACAGAATGGTTAGACCATGAACTTGAACTCTTCAATCAGACTTATAATGGGACTCACGCACAATTAGTAGCTTGGGTTCGGATACCAATACTTTCAACATCTTTGGATACAATTATTCGAATGTATTATGGGAATTCAACTATGGGATCGCGAGAAAATCCTGAAGGCGTATGGGACAGTAATTATAAGGGCGTTTGGCATCTAAGTGAATCAACTGGTGGAACTGATGCAATAAAAGATTCAACTATTAATGGAAATGATGGAACTGATTATGGAAGCCCTACATTTGGCTCAACAGGTAAATCAGATGGTGCTATCGATTTTAAGGGTGATATTGAAGATGAGTATGTACAATTGCCAGCTAATGCTTCACTCAACAGTATCAATGAAGGAGATTATTATACTTACGAGGCTTGGTTTTACCCTGATCAAGTCCCTCCGGGAGTGCCCCTTAACAATAACAGCCGCAGATATGGGATTATGATCAAAAGGAATCCGCATCATGGGCTATATTATGATCATGATCAGTATTTTGCTATGGAACACTGGCTTGATATCGGGGGACCTTCTGTAAGGGCTGTCTCAAGTGGAACCTATGGTCCAGGAAAATATTATCATATAGTTGCTGTTGTAAGTAACCTTGATGGTTATCTTAAGTTGTACGTAAATGGAAACCTTGAAGATCAAACTACTTGGACTGGTGGCACTACTCCCTGGGATTATGACATCGGTGCTTTAAGAATTGGAATCGCAAATCCCGGGTGGAGCACCTATAGATGGTCCGCAGATGGCAAAATAGACGAAATTCGCATCTCTGACAGTGCTCGCTCCGCAGACTGGATTAAAACAGAATACAAAAATCAAAATGATCCTTCTTCTTTCTATTCAATTAGTAAAGAATATCCACTATCTGGTATTCTCCCTAATTTTCAATATTTCAAATACTATAAAGAAATTATAATAGACTATACCATCGTAAGTGGTTCATATGACCTTACTAATTTTCCCTTGTTAATTTCTATTTTAGATTCAGATTTAAAATTTGATGTGGAACAGGCAAATGGAAATGATATTGCATTTGCCTATAATGGTCTATGGTTGGATCATGAAATAGAGCTCTTTAAACAAACTTATAACGGTACACATGCTCAACTTATTGCGTGGGTATCTATACCAAGACTATCAATGTCAGAAAATACTATTGTTCGCATGTATTATGGTAATGCAACAATGAGTTCTAGAGAAAATCCTGAAGGAGTATGGAACACTAATTATAAGGGCGTGTGGCATTTAAGCGAAGACCCTACGGATTCCAGTCCAGCATTTAAGGATTCAACTCCCAATAATAATGATGGCACAGATTACGGAAGTATGACGAGCGGTGACCAAGTGCCAGGACAGATCGACGGTAGTTTAGATTTTGACGGGGGCGATGATTATTTAGAGGCTAATGATTCCTCCTCGCTTACCATTCCAGGTTCCTTTACAGTTTCAGCTTGGATAAATACCAATGATTTGCCCCCGGCTGGAGATCTACGGAGCGTAGTGGGGAAGGGGATGTCCAGCGATAACCCCGGTGAGAACCACAATTATGGAATTATGCTTGAGAACGCAATTCTAACTGCCGGTCAGGCGATTGAGGTTTATTATGAACCCTCTACGGGATTTGGTAATGCGGTTGCAGCCAGCTGGGTAACATCGCTTAGTTTAGGCCAATGGTATCATGTAGTAGGAGTGCATGATGCGGGTGCGGACACCCTAACCCTTTTTGTCAATGGCGTTCAGCGCGCTCAAAACACTGGTGCCACGGCAACGCCTGATACAGGTAACGCGCCCTTGAGGATAGCAGATGTAAATGTTGATATTTTCCCGAATGAATTTAATGGTCAGATTGATGAAGTCCGCGTTTTAGATACGGTTCACTCTGCTGATTGGATAAAAACAGAATATAATAACCAATATAATCCTCAAGCCTTCTTGACGATAGGTTCAGAAAAAAAGTTAGATAAAACACCTCCTACTTATTCAAATTTAACAGAAAGTTCTAATCCGTTAGAATTGGGGGAAACTGAAATTATTACTATTAATGTTTCTGATCCTTCAGGAATTAATCAAGTGAAAATCGAATTTGAAGACTCTGATCATGTAATCAGAAATCATACCATGGCAAATATATCCGGAAATGCGTGGCAATATGACTCATGGACTCCTAGCAGCGTTGATAATTATTCATATACGATATGGATGCAGGATAACTATGATAATTGGAATTCTACTAGCGGTACCATCGAAGTGATAGATACTACAGCACCGACTTTTTCAGATCTAATTGAAAGTGCGGACCCATTACAGCTAGGCCAAAATGAAACAATTACTATTAAAGTTTATGATTCTCCTGGTTCAGGAGTGAATCAAGTTCTTTTAGAATATGATTCTTCAAATCATACAATGATTAATAGTGTAGGAGATACGTGGAGTTGGAGTAAGTGGAAGCCTGCATCCCCAGTAATTTATTCATATACCATTTATATGCAAGATATGGAGAATAACTGGAATGTGACCAATGGAAATATAACAGTTGTAGAAGCAACTGGGCCTACCATTGAAAATTTTACTATGAGTGAGGATCCTTTAGAATTGGGAAATATTGTTACTATTTCTGTTGATGTATATGATAATAGTTCTATAGGGACTGTTTTAATTGAATTGGAAAGTGCTAATTATACAATGAATCATACTGTGGGGAATACCTACGAATGTACTTGGACGAGATCTTGGGTAGGAACGGTTATATATGTAATTTATGCAAATGATACATTAAATAATTGGAATTCTTTTACAGGTAGTTTCGATGTTGTTGATACAACTGTACCTGTGATAGAAAATGTTATCAAGAGCGAGGAACCTTTAGAACTGGGAAATACAATAATAATATCAGTAAATTCCACTGATTTATCAGGTATTAACGAAGCATTAATCGAGTATGAAGACTCTTATCATATAATCGATAATCATACCATGACAAATATGACTGGAGATATATGGCAATATGATTCTTGGAGTCCAGGTCCTCCTACTGGAAATTGGTCCTTCATAATATGGGTAAAAGATAATAACAATAATTGGGGCTCTGTAAGTGATTCAATTTTAGTTCAAGATTTAACTCCTCCGATGTATTCAGACTTAAATGAAAGCGCGAGCATTGTCGAATTGGGGAGTGAATTAATTATTTCGATTAATTGTACCGATTTAGCGGGCATCAAGGATCCAGGAGGAGTTTTAATAGAATATGAAAACTCTAATCATACTATGACGAACATAGGTCCAGATATATGGCAACATAATTCCTGGAGGCCAGATTCAATTGGTAATTATACATATAAAATCTATATTACAGACAACAATGATAATTTGAATTATGTTAGTAGTTCGATATTATTTCAAGATACTGTTTTACCCACATACTCTAATTTGTTCGAAAGTGCTGATCCATTAGAGTTGGGGGATAATCCGACCATAAGAATAGATGTTTATGATGTGGCTGATATTAACCAAGTTTTAATAGAATTTGAAGGTGTAAATTATTCAATGACAAATATCTATGGGAATACATGGCAATATGATTCATGGACTCCAACTAATTGGATTGTGCATCAATATAGAATCTATATGGAGGATATGAGCGGTAATTGGAATCTCTTAACAGCTAATATTACTGTTCAGGATACTACCCCGCCCTCATCTCCATTATTTGCTATCAGTCCAAGTGGAGACGTTAGTGGCATTCTTGTTTTTGATTGGGTGGATGGTTCTGATCCTTCAGGTATTTTATATTACATTTTGATAATTGATAACGAAACAGATCATGTTTATATTTTTAATATTACAAATATAGATACAGAAAGTAGTTATTGTGAATTACCCGAAGAACTCCCAATAGGGAGATATTACTATTTCTTAGCTCAAATTGACGGACTAGGGCAGCAAAGTAATTACACTACAGGAACATTCACTGTTATCTCAATTGAGAGTGGTCCTCCTGGTAACAACAATTTTATTATTATCATTATAATAATAGCGAGTGTAATTGGTTCTGTAACAGCTATAGTTATAGTAAGAAAAAGGTTAAAAAAGGAGATCGCTCCGCCACGCAAAAAAGTACCACTTAAAATTATTACTTCCCATCTTAATAACCTTTCAGCCCCTATCTTCGATGATAAACAAGATAAACTATTAATTAGTAAACAATTAACCGAAGAACAAGAAATAGAAATTCAAGTTAACAAAATTAAATCTTTAGGAGAGGAGTTATTCGCTGAAGGGGCATATTTGGAAGCTCAAGAGCAATTTAAGCTTGGAAGAGATCTTCTTTTAAACGTAGGAAGAGCGGAAGAAGCAAACTTATTTTCAGAATTACTAGCTGGAATTGATGGTTTAATAGAAGAACGAGAAAAGAGGTTAGAACTATTAGACCAAGCAAAAATTGAGAGAAATGCGGTACAAATTTTTGAAATCCATCAGGATCTAATTAATATATCGAAAAAATTAAGAGATCCAGAAGCTGCAAGTTTTTATCAGGCTGAATTAATTAATTACTTTCAAAATAATAATTGGATATTAGTAGATTTAGAAAAATATCGATCTGATATGGATAAAGAAGCAGAATCATTATACAAGAATAGCTATTTTGAAAATGCCGCTCAATTATATGAAAGATGTGAAAAAATTTCCCAATTATTGGTCCAGCTTGAAAGGGAAGAAGAAATAAGGAGTATAGAAGAATTTAGATACAAAAAGAATGCCTGTATGAAAAAATTTGATAATAACTAATTTTGAAAAATCTTTTAAAAAATGAATAAATTTTTTAAAATGAATTTTCTTCATTTTAATGGTTAAGGTTTTTCATTTAGAATTGAGTTAATTAATCTCAATTCATCGACTATTCGAAAAGAATAAAATTTTTAGGATAAAACCAATTAGGATAAGGGGAAGGAATGAGAGTAAGTAGTAAACTTGATGAAATTTTGGAAGAGAATTTGATGGAAGATTTGGAATGGTTGAAAATGGAGTTTGAGATCTTGTTTAAATCTAAAAAGAATAAATACAGTAAAAAAGATCAGAAAACTGCAAATGACATTATAAATTACTTTTTGGAAAATACCTATATTGGTGATAATATCATTTTACTCAATTTACTGAATGAAAAGATAGAAAATATTGAAAACCTCTATAATAATTTGTTTTAATTAGCAATTTTATATTCCCCACTAGATTTTATCAGTAAAAAGGATATTTATTACTAATTTTTGAGATCCATTCTGAAGACTTCCGATAAAAATGTAAACATTTATTAAATAGATATGCAATTTATTTTATGTCACATAATTAGTTTATCTCTAATATTTGGGTTTAGGTATAAAAAAATGTATTTTTTATTAAAATCAGAGATTGAAAGCATTGATATTGATAAAAATTACATAAAAAGGAGGGTATATTGCCCTTTTTGCAAGAATGTTATGTTGAAAAAAGTAGATTCAAATGAGATGTATGACAAGTATCAATGCTGGAATATAAAATGTGAGTATAAAGATACACCATTCGCCTTGATAAAAGATTACATTCAGTATGAAGATTTATTTAAAACTGTATGCGAATCTTGTGGAGAATCTTACAATCGAGAACTTGTAGATAATGGGAATCATAGATTATTAATAAGATTCAGTTGTACTGGAAACGATTGTGAAACTCATTTAAAACCTTACTGTTATAATATTTTTCGGGATGAATGGGAAGGTATTCCTCCGCTTTTTATCAACTATAACGAAAACACTAATTCTAAAGCTTATAATCAAGAAAAAAGTGATAATCGCATAAATAATATGCGATATGTTGAAATAAGTAAGGAAAATTTAATTGAGTCAGGTTTAAAAGAAATACCGAATCATATTTTTAAAATGGAGGAAATGCCACTATTAAATATGAAATATAGTGATTATAATAGATTTCTAAAATATCATAAAGATAAATTCGTCGTTTTAGTGGATCTTCCTGATTTTATTCGATCTTTGAGAGAAATAATCCCCTTTAATTTTGAACTTGTTTTAGAGAGAGCTCATCAGTTATTATTAGAATTTATTAAACACTCTTTTCACACTCAAGACGATTACATAATTCATTATTTCTCAAAACTGGATACTGATCTCGAACTATCAAATAAAATTATAATCAACTTTTGTATGAAGAATCGAAATAACGAATTTTTTCATATCTTAAAAGTTCCTAAAGGACGAGCTTGCAGTGATATCGACAGTTATTTAATTGCCAATGGGGTAGAAATTCTGGAAGGATGTAGGATTAAAGGGTTTGGAATTGTATGTAGCGAAAAAGATTATCATCCCGTTATGCAAATAGCTTGTTATAAAAACATACAAACCATTATGGTTGGATTAGATGCTCCCAAGATTTACGAAAAATACAAAATACCAAATATGAAATTCCTTAGAATATGGAAATTTTTTGAAATTTATTAAATAAGGTAATATTTGCTTATTTCTGGTTAATCTGTTAGAAATCTTCAATTATTTGTACAATTAGAAAAAGATGGAGAAGTAATTAATATTGAAGAATTTAGAAACTAAAAAACTGAGTTTTTAAAAAAAATTACTTAGAAAACAAAATAATTTCTAGGCTTGATTAGAGATGGCTTGAATAACTTTTAAAAAAATCTATTAGATCTCGAATTTTTTTATATAAAAAAACTTTTGAAAATCTAAAAATAGATAAAATTTAGTAAGTTAAAGCAGTTTATCTTTCATCCCGCTTAAGTTTTTCTCATATTAAGAAACAAAAGATAAATTCCTTCAAAATAATTTCTTCTACTACACTAGATGATTTAAATAAATTTATATAAGCGTTTTCTCTTTATTTTTAAAGATAAGAATATATTATACTGATTTGTTAAAAGATTAGTAGTTTTTTGTCGATCAATTTGAGTTAAACGAGATGAAAGAACAACGATAGAAAAAAGGTATATTAAGAGAAGAAAATATTGTTATATCGTTTCCTTTATCCTCATCTTTAACATAACTTCAATTTTTCTCCTTCCAAACAGCGATATCAATGCAAGAAATTATGAAAAATTAATGGATGATTCAAAAACTTTAGTTCATACTTCTTCAAGTGGACCCCCTAATAAACACTTTTTTAAATATTATAAAACGATAACAATTGACCATAATCGGGTTAATGGAACAGTGGATCATAATAATTTCCCTGTGCTAATTTCGATTTTTGATTCAGATTTACATGATGCGGTTCAATCAAATGGAAATGATATTGCTTTTGCGAATGATACAACGTGGTTAAACCATGAAATTGAACTATTTGAAAAGACTTATAATAGCACTCATGCTAAATTGGTGGCATGGGTTCGAATTCCAATATTATCAGTCACCACTGATACTGTTTTTAGCATGTATTATGGGAATGATACAATGGATTCGAGACAAAATCCTGAAGGTGTATGGGATAGTAATTATTATGCAGTTTATCATATGAATCAAGATCCAAGCTCGACCTCCGTTCTGGATAGCACTGCTAATAATTATGACTTGACTCCTGGTTCAGGATTTAATTCTGGAGATCTTGTAGATGGGGTTATCGGTAAAGCTATAAGGTTCGATTCGACAAATTATGGAATGAGTAATTCAGAATATCTTGAAATCACTTCAGGCTTTTCTAATCCGACAACCACCCTCTCTCTTGAAATGTGGTTTAGACCTCAATTATATTCTCAGTATCAAAGATATTTTACCGCAACTAATGCCAGACCTGATATAATTTTGGGAGGGGATAACAGGATTATAAGTCGGATTAAAAATCATCTTGGAAATACTTTTGATATAGAATGTTCCTTCGATGGATGGGAGGATCAATTTTATCATTTAGTTATAACATGGGAAGGTGGATCAGTTGGGCGTAAAAGAGCTTATCTTAACGGAACATTAAATGTAGATGATTATGATAGCGAAGCCTTAGGGAATTCTTCTTCGTGGACAAACTATGCAATCGGTACTGACTTAGATCACACTGATGTTATTAACGCAATAATTGAGGAATTTAGAATCACTTCAAGTGTTCGTTCACCCGGTTGGTTTGAAACAGAATACAATAATCAATATGATCCAAGTTCTTTTTATTCGATTGGAGAAGAAGATCACGTAATAGATCATATACCTAATGCTCAATATTTCGCATATTATAAAGATATAATAATAGATCATTCAATGGTGAGTGGTTCAGAGGATCTTCTTAATTTCCCAGTTTTAATTTCTATTGTTGATGAAGATTTGGATGATAAAGTTCAATTAAATGGGAATGATATTGCTTTTTCTAATGGTTTTTCTTGGTTAGACCATGAAATTGAATTCTTTGATAAGTCTTATAACGACAGTCATGCTCAATTAGTAGCTTGGGTTCGTATACCAGAGTTATCACCATCTTTTGATACCGTTATTCGTATGTATTATGGTAATTCTACAATGAGCTCAAAAGAAAATCCTTCAGGAGTATGGAATACAAATTATAAGGGAGTTTGGCATCTTAAAGAGAATCCTTCAGCCCCTGCACCTCAATTTTCTGATAGTACAGCATATAACAATGATGGAACAGCTGTTAATTTATTTTCATCAAATCAAACTTCTGGGAAAATAGATGGGGGGCTTATATTTAATGATGAAAATGAAGCATGTGTAAATGTTTCGGATGACAATAGCCTTGATTTGAATAGTGATATGACTATTTCAGCGTGGATAAAAACAAGCGATAATGAACCTGATGTAGAGGTCGTTATAACTAAATGGTCTTTAAACCCGCCTAATCAAAATTATTGGCTCGGAAAGCTTAATAATAGTGATTTTGCTTTTTATGTCGATTCTAATCAAAATGTTTCAATCAATCTAAATTTGATTAATGATAATAATTGGCATTACGTCGTTGGAGTAGCAGATTCAACTAATTCTTTATTAAGAATCTATCTTGATGGTATACAAAGAAATACAGCATCATATAGTGGAAGTTCACAAACAGGGAATCATTATCTCAATATTGGAAGAAGTTCTGGAATTATAGAACAAGAATGGAACGGTAAAATCGATGAAGTTCGAGTTGTAGATGTTGCCCATCCCGCAGCCTGGATTGCAACGGAATATAACAACCAATACAATCCTCAATCTTTCATGACTGTAGGTTCAGAAGAAAATGTCGATAATATCCCCCCTACTTATTCCAATCTAATAGAAAGTTCAGATCCACTAGAATTAGGAGATACGGAGGTTATTACTATTAATGTTTCTGATCCTTCAGGAATTAATCAAGTGAAAATCGAATTTGAAGACTCTGATCATGTAATCAGAAATCATACCATGGCAAATATATCCGGAAATGCGTGGCAATATGACTCATGGACTCCCAACAGCTTAGATAATTATACATATACGATATGGATGCAGGATAACTATAATAATTGGAATTCTACTATCGGTACCATCGAAGTGATAGATACTACAGCACCAACTTTTTCTGATCTAATTGAAAGTGCGGACCCATTACAGCTAGGCCAAAATGAAACAATCACAATTAAAGTTTATGATTCCCCGGGATCAGGAGTGAATCAAGTTCTTTTAGAATATGATTCCTCAAATCATACAATGGTTAATAGTGTAGGAGATACGTGGAGTTGGAGTAAGTGGAAACCTGCCATAGGAAATCATTCATATACCATTTATATGCAAGATATGGAAAATAACTGGAATGTGACCAGTGGAAATATAACAGTTGTAGAAGCGACTGGACCTACCATTGAAAATTTTACTATGAGTGAGGATCCTTTAGAATTGGGAAATATTGTTACTATTTCTGTTGATGTATA
>JBHLKM010000018.1:0-100323 GCA_048886685.1 Candidatus Hodarchaeota archaeon | reverse complement strand
ATTTCTTTCATCTCATCGGATATTATTGATTTCGTCATTCCCATTGAATGAAGCATATCTAATCCGCTTTTAATCACGGTTTTAGCGAACCGTGGGATATTTCGACCCATCCAATTGAATTCTCCAAATGGATTAGTATATCTTTTTACGAGCATTTTAAGCCAACCTTTACTGAGGTAATAAGCAGAATATGCTTCAGCTACTAGTCGATACATGTCTCTACTTGATAGTTGATCAGTTTTCATCATTGGATGAAATAAGTTATAATGTTTATAATTATGACTGGTAACCATATCTTTTTCTTTCATTTCATTATAAAATTCGGTCCCAGGAAATGCTGTTATAGGGGTGAATTGCACACATGTCATATTAAGCGATCGAGCAAATTGAATGTTTTGTCTTACCATTGTTTTGGTTTCCCCAGGAAATCCAATGATCATCCCCCCAAAAATCGAGATTCCACGGTCTTGTAGTGAGGAAACTACTTTTCTAACCATATCAGGAGTAGTATTTTGCTTGTTCATCGCATCAAGGCTTTGTTGATGTACTGATTCGATACCAAGAAAAACTTGTCTCATGCCTGCTTTATGCATCAAATCAACTAACCATGGATTTCTATATAATGTATCAACTCGAGATTGGCAAGAGAAATAAATCTTATTCGGAACTCCTGAACGGATCATAGTTTCAAGAATTTTCTTAGTACGCTTTGTTTTAATTGAAAAATTATCTTCGCAGAAAAAGATAAAATCATTTTTCCAATCAATATTGTATATTTCTTGCATAATCCTTTTAGTTGATTTTGTACGATAGGTTACAGGACGATCCGAATTTCTCCACATTTTTATGATACAACAGAATTTACAATTATGAGGACACCCACGTGATGATTCAAGTTGAGCTACACGTGCACCTAAATAAATATATTTTTTATCATCTAAAAGATCCCTACGAGGCATAGGAAAGTTGTCCAAATTGGGCTCAAGTCTTCGATCTTTATTATGTATTACTTTTCCTTCTTTATTTTTGTATGAAACCCCATCTATCTCTTTCAGTAAACTTGGATTTTTATTACTATCAAGATATTGTACTAACTCTCGAAATGAGTATTCACCTTCACCTCTTATCGTATAATCTACAGCAGGGTTTACTGCTACATAATCAGGTGCTAATGTTGGATGGTATCCACCCATAATTGTGGTACACCCTTGGTTTTTAGCCATCTCAGCAACTTCAAAGGCGTGAGAGATTTGTGGTGTCATAGAAGTAATAGCAACAATATCCGATTGATTCAATAATGTACGAAATCTATTTTCTTTATATTTATGAACCTTAAAATCAAATAATTTGGCGTCATGTTCTGGAACCATTGCTGCAATCGAGATAAGATTAAGAGGAGGTCCTTTAATTATTGCGTCAAGTCCAGAACTAAGTCTTGCAGGATTTACATATAATATTTTCAAAACTTAAATCCCCTAAACGTAGTCGTATTTTATTAAATTCATAGTTAGCCTAATCTCCTCTATATGATATTCGAGCTGAATATAACTAATAGAATAGAAAAAGCTTTGAGAATTTTTTTTACTAAACTCTCTTTCTATTTAATTAAATAAATTATAGAAATGAAGATTTTTAAACTTTGTTATTTCTACATAGTTGAAAAAATTTACCATTAAATTTTTATTAATCTCAGTTTTTATTTCCATTGGTATGCAAGAAACGAAAATACCATGTACTATGGTAGAGCAAGGATATAGTAAAGGGGCATGTGAGGTTGAGTTGAAAGATGGTTCTTTACAAACAGCCTGTAGGGCAACTTTAAAATTTGAAAATAATCAGTATCACCGAGTAATATCAGCAGCCCATTTATCAAGACCTGAAGATTACTTTTCTATTTATCAGTCGGGCTGCAATCATAATTGCTTAAAATGCCATTCTTGGGAATTTTCAAAATTTTTTAACGGGTTATGGTATTCTACTGATGAAATCGCAATAATGTGTAAAAATTACCAAAAAGATGTAACTGTATTTGAACCAAGAGAACGTTCTTTAATGTTCTATGCTAATGATTTATGTAAGCACTGTGGTTCATGTATTTTATTTAAGAAAAGGAGTCCATTATGCCCAAATAAACTCTCGAAAGACCAAATTGTATTAGGTCCACAAGGATTTGGTCCAGCAAGGAATATAGCAGCATTTACAGGAGGAGATATTGCATGTCAGGCAGAATTTTATGTTGAAGTTACAAAAAAGATTAAGGAGAAATGTGAAGATCTATGGGTTTTATTAGAGACTAACGGTTTTGGACTCACCCCCAAAAATTTAAATATCTTTCAAAAAGCGGGATTAGACTCCTATTGGCTTGACATCAAAGCTTATGATGTTGATATCTACAAGAAACTGTGTGGGTGTTCAAATAAGACAGTTCTTAATGCTCCAAAAGAAATTATTATACGGAATTTTAATTTAGAAATTCTTACCGTTTACATCCCAAATTTAATTGAAGTTGATCAATTCCAGAAAATTGCGGAGTTAATTGTTAGCATAGATGATCAAATTCCATTCCATATCTTAGCTTTTTTTCCACAATATAAACTAATTAAATTTAGAGCGCCCTTATTGGAAGAAATCATAGAAACATATGAAGTTGTAAAGGAGATTGGTCTAAAACAAATACAAATTGGAAATATTGGTGTCTTCGCTAAAACAGAGGACCAAATAAAAACATTAATAAGAACAGTCGGTCCAGATACAATTTAGAAAATATTAAGTTATTGAAAATAAGTAATTAAGGTGTTTTTTATACTTTCAAAATGACCTAAATGAAGCTTTAAGAGGTCATCAAAAACTTCTCTAATACCCACTTTTTCGATTCGATTCGCAATTTTAAAATAAGGAGAATTCTTTAGTTCTTTAGCTAATTTCTTGTTCTCTTCAACATTTTCCAATAAAAAGTCGATTGGATTTAGTTGAGAGGTTCCCAACATTCCTTGGATAATTGCCATCAACATTGTATCAAACGTTATTCTTAATATTACTTCATTATCAAAATCAGAAACTTGAGGTTTTAGATAAGATTTAAGAAGAGAAATCGATTCTTTAAATCGTTGGAGAGAATCAGTTCCAAGTTTCTTAATTTTCTCATTATATTCACGATTTTCAGATGCTCTTAAACATAAAGCAGCAACAGTTTGATATTCAGCAACAAAATGAATGCAACGAGCTTTTGCATTAAGCATTGTATCTTTCGATTTTTCCTCATCTATAAGATCTCCTAAATTTTCCAATGCTTTCTTAAAATAATTCGCTATGTCATTGAACTTATTAGCAGAAGATTCGAATTCTTTTTTTGATAAGAGATCGAGTGCTCTTTTTTCCTCCTGTTGGTATAATTCATCGAATTTATTTATTTTCATCACAGCCCTTAGGATTAAATTTTTACCATAGTCTTTTTTTATCCTTGAACGTTCAAAAGCTTGACCAGCTTTTAATAGAAAGATCGAACTTAGGCTAATATATTCTTCAGGATCAATTTCATATAAATATCCTGAAGCCTTTTCCCAACATTCTCCAGCAGTCTCCCAATCTCGCATATTATAGGTTATATTTCCCAATTGGATCAATAATTTTGCTGAAACCTCATAAAGTTTTAAATCTTCAGTCTTTCTAATAATAGATTTCAATCGGTAAATAGCTTGAATATTATTTTTAAATCTCGAGATTATTTGAGTAATCCTTATATAGAGCTCATCTAATTTAATATAACTTCCAAGATCAAGATAGATTGAGGCTGCTTTTTCATAGAAGTTGATAGCTTCCTCACCTTTTCCACGATCAGCAAGAGTTTCCGCTTGGTCTATTAATTTTATAGCTTCCAGCTCTTTCTCATCACTAAAGCTACTGTTACTCATATTTTTCTCCTTTAAATTAGAATATTAGTTAAAAACTGATTCAATTAAAATTACTATACGAATTGCATAGACTTAATTAAAATATTAAAACCTTAGTATTAATAGCTTTTTATTCTATTATTCCCATTTTTTTTCAATTGTTGATAAATATCGATAAGGGAAAACCAATTTGTTATTTAAATAAGTTCATATTTCGACTTTTAACAATTTTTTTAAATTCTAACGATTGATACGCTGAAGAAAACGACTCTTTCGCATCTTCAATTGCTCCATAAAAGATAAAATTAGAGTACCATGCAGCAATAAACATAATACTGGCCCTTCGATAACGTGTATGGAATTTAAGATTCAAACGAGGTGAAGAATATTGAAAAAGAAAAAGATTCGGGGCTGTGCCTACCGGAAGCTCTAACGCGGCACTAACCAATTGTTGCGTTTCTAAAACATGAGCTAAACTTTCTAAATTAATTACACCCCCATCAATCCAAATTTTTCCAATCCCTAAATTTTTTAATCCAGCTAATATGCTCACATTATTAGGTTGATTTTTTCCAGTTATATATTCATATCTTTGAGTAGAGGTCATATTTTCTGATCCGAGAATTAACACAACAACCGATTGAATTCTATATTTTTCTAGAATCTCTAGTTCTTGCTTATTTTTGAGATTTGAAATCGTATTATAGATGTATTGATCAGGTTTAATTCCATGCTCTGATAAATAATCTATTCCAGCAACTCTAGATTCAAAATTCCCTCCCAAAACAAAGGGAGGATTAAAGTTTCCTAAATAAAATTCCAAGTATTTAACCATAGCTTTTGGTGTAGTTGCTGAAATTTCAATGAGATTAGGAATTTTATATTGATTAGATAAGTCTAATTGTGTGTTTATTCGTTTTAATGCCTTATTCTCATCGAAAATTTCATTATTTTTTCTATTAACGAAATTTTGGCCTTGATAAAAAAGAGTTCCTATTAGTAAGGGAGGTAATTCAAAATTCCCCCTTCCTACTTTAATATCTCCATAACTATAGAACTTGAGTTCACTCATAATTCTTACTAACTATTAAAATATCCTATTATTTGTAAAATAGGACTAAATAGCTAAAAGTATTAAAATTATAAAATTAACCTAAGATATTAAATGATTCTATCTAAAGGCTTTCTCGACTTTTTAATTTTTAGCTTTATATCAAGTTCTGCTATCAACCAGATTAATATATCATACGGGGTTGAACTGAAATATATTTCCGCTGCTTTTTCCCTAATTCGTTCTTTATGTGCATATCTAGGATCTTGTTGAGCAACTAATTGCCTTTCAGCAAGCATCCAACATAAAGTATCATATGTATAGTTCCTTTGGGAAAGATAATAGGCAGCAATATTTATCTGATTGCTTATATTATTATTTATATCATTCATTTTAATTGATTACAAATTTTTTTCAATATAGATGGAGTTTAACATCACAGCTTCTACAATGACCGTCTTTTAGTTTTTTAAAGCATTCTTCATGATAAAATGTATTACATTCAAGATTACCACATTGAACTGCTCTTTGCCCCTTTTCAAAAATTAAATGGCACACTGGACATGCATTAAATAGAGCATCTTCTCCAAGCAAGGCTACATCTTCAATATATTTTGCTGGAAGAATTTCAGGTCTTTTTGCTGGTTCTTCTTTTGGGCCACGCGAAAGAATGCGTAATTTTTGTATTTGGGTAACCTCAGTTGGAACTTTTAATAGATAAAAGCAATGTGGACATCTAGCGGTTCCTGATCTTTTTACGATATGATCTTTTTGAGAATCTGCCCATCCCGCTAAGCAATGTATATGAAAGGGAGTAGTACAATTAGGACAATACCGACCTGTAACATAAAAAGATCCTTTAGTATAGGGATTTATATCGGAAAAGCAGATAGAACATTTCTTAAAATCTACTTCCCCTCTTATTTGTTTTGCTCGTTGTTCTTGATCTTTAGTTAAATCTTGAACTCTTAATAAATCTGCAGCAATCTTTCTCAGAAAAGCAGGATTTTCACTTAAAATCTCTTGGTTAGATCCATATCTTTTATAATTATCATCAGCTATTTCTTGAGCTGATCTAACTAAACTCTCAGAATCACTGTTATAAAAATACCTACCTTGTGTGATATCACTTAATTTTTTTAACATATTTATTTGTCCAATTTCTCCAACTAAGAAAGTATCAATTTTAATATTTAATCCCTGTGCTAACCGTGCCATTTTTAAAGGATCGACAACAGTTTTCATAATTTTTCCATCAGAGATTAAAAGGATTCTTGGAGGTTTTGCCCCAATTTTACGCAATTCTGCGATTACTGTTTTGATTGCTAAAGCTAATCCATCGCCTAATGCAGAATATCCTCCGCATGTAAGAGAATCTAAGGCCTTGTTAAGGTTATCTATGTAAGTTGAGGTGGTAAAATCTATAACTTTTTCTGCTTTATCAGAAAATTTGATTATAGCAAACGTGCTTAGACTATCCAATTCAAATCTTTTTTTAATGAGGGTTTTAATGGCATTGGTGCAACAGGTTAGTCGATTAGGAGGAAAATCCTTCTTATACATCGATCTTGAAGTATCTAAGCACACAACAATATTTTCGGGTATTCTTTGCTCAATCATGTGATCATTACAGTCTTTAGGGCGTATTTATAAAAATTAACTATAACGCTATTCTATTTAATCTATTTTTTAAATAGTAATTAATTATTAATAAATTAGTAAAATTACTAAAATTTAATAATATCATATTAAGATATAAAGTATAAAGATAAATGTTTATAATTCTGATGTAGAATGTCAGATCAAACCAATAAAAATGTAATATTAAAGGATTTCTTTAAACGCAATGTATTAATTAGTGAAATTGAAGATATTTTAAGATTCAAACCAGAAACATTAATAGGTGTCGATAAAGTTAGTTCTGATCAATTAATTGCAAATGGTATAAAATCTATTGGAGATCTAGCGAGTTTATCTGTTGCGAATCTTCCTGAAGTAAAAGATGTATTACCATCGATGTTACAAAAATGGATTAAAATAGCTCAAGTTATCCAGAAAAATGTTCAAGAACAACTAAGGAGACATAAGAAATTACTTATGGTGGGTCTTGATAATGGTGGAAAAACATCTATTCTAGCTGCAGTTCAAGAAAAATTCTCAATTATAAAGTCACTATTACCCACAAGAGGTGTCAAAAGAGAAAAACTGGACTTTTTCGGGTATCCGATAATTTCGTGGGACCTTGGTGGTCAAACTCAATATATTGAGAAGCTTTACTTCAGTAGACCAGAACTTTTCTTTACAGAAGTAGATATTATTTTATATGTTGTTGATACACAGGATCCTGATCGATTTCCAGAATCCGCAAACTATTTCAGAGAAGTTTTAAAGGTTTTAACTGAATTGAAGGAAAAACCTGCTCTTCTCATTGTTCTTAGCAAAAGCGATCAAGATATTCGAAAAACACTTCAATGGCAAAATAATGTAACTACAATAAAAAATAAGTTTAATAAAATCTCAGATGAATTTGAAGAGTTTTCGGTTGATTTTTGTGATACTACTGTATTTCAAAGAGAAACGATAATGCAGATGTTTAGTATTGCGTTAAAGAAAGTTTCTGATACTTCAGAAATAATCGAAAATATCCTTGAAGACTTCTGTAATCAAGTAGACTCTAAAGCCTCAAGTTTAGTATCTATGGATGGCTTAATTTTTGGTAGTTATACAAGTTCTGATACAGATGAGATGTTGGTAAATAATACGGCTCTTCTTCTACAAACTCTTTCCAATTTCTATAATTCTATTGGTTTAATACGTGAAAAATCAATCAGGCTTGATTTACCCCTTAATGGGTTTTCAATTCGAGGAGAAAAACTATTTGAATATTCTGATCTTCAAATTCCTGTATACCTTTGGGCTCTTGCTGAAGAAGCTGAAAAATTAGAGGGTAAATTAGACTATTTTAAAGAGCAATTATTACCATTAATTAATCTTTTCCTCTAAATAATTTTATAATAGCAGACACTAAAAGGGAACTTCTCGCACCGCTTGGTTTGTATTGCGGTGTTTGTAGAGTGTATATAGCTTATCGAGATGACAATCAAAAATTAAAACAATAAGTTTTACCCTATTTTCAAGCTTGGGGCGCAAAAAGTGTAGATGACATCGCCTGTATAGGATGTCTATCTGAAGGTATTATCTTTTCTTTCTGTCAGACTTGTTCAATTAAAAAATGTATCTAGGATAAAGAAATTGAAGGATGTCGTCAATTTGAGGATTCTCCTTGTTCTCTCATCATGAATTGGCCAAGTCCAAGGGGTAAAAAAGTTATGCTTCGAGCAATTTATAGATGGCGCGAACTTGGAACTGAAAAGTGGGTTGAAGAAGAAGAGAAAAGGTATATGTGTCAAAAATGCGGGAAATCTTTATTTCGTGGAGCCCAAAAATGTAATTCTTGTAGATCTCTTGTTAATTTAGATTAGTTAAGCTTTTTCAGTAAAATCTTTTCGAAGTACTTATAAATCATCTCAAAACTATGCTACAGTTCATTATGAACCGCTAACAAATATTCATTACATTTATCTAACATTTCAATCGCATAATTTAAATTCTCCACCACAGTCTTCAGACCTTTACTTTTCGCAATATCTCTCCATTTTAAAAAATTTTCTTTATGAGAATCATTATGATCAGCCCAATGCTTACACAATTTTGATAGTTTTAAAATATCTTTATCTTGTTTTTCCAAATCCTTTCACATTTTTACTATTTGGTTAAGCAATTACTATTAAACTAACTGATAAATAAAAATCTTCTTTAACACATTAAAGTATGCTTTTTTAAATTCCTTGGTTGAAAAACCAAGGAACTGCTATCCTTGAAATAACTGGAGTAAAAACAATTTTTCTAAATATTGTAAATAAGTTTACAGGATTAAGTGCAAAAATGTGTTCTACCATGGATGAAGCTAAAGAAAGGTTGATTAAATAATTTAAATTAAAGACAGATAATCAAAATTCCAAAAAATCCCTTTTTTTCTTAATATTAAAGAATTATTAATTAGAATTGATTATTATAATTAAAATCATTATCTCAAAAGAGTTTTATTATAATGGAGAGTTTAGATTCTGAATTAAATTCTGAAGAAAGGGAGATTTTAAAATTCCTATTAAGTGAATATAAGAAAACAGGCAAATTTTTATCTATTGAAGAAACTAAAAAAGCTTTAGGAATTCAATATGACGAAAAAATTGAAGAAAAAATAATTAAGCAATTTGCCAGAAGAGGGTTTCCTCATGTAAGATTGTCGCCAAATCAGGAAGTACTTTTTAATTATATAATAGAACAGTATTCTAAATATGATTCTATCCATACTTTCAAAGAAATTGAACGAAATTTAAGGTTTTCAGATCAAGAACTTGATGATGCTCTATCTAAACTTGAGAGAATCGGGATAATCACTAAGGAAAAAAATCGGGATGAGAAAATTATTCCTCGAATGCCTAAAATTGGATATGAACACATTACAACTTTAGAGGATGGAAGAATTTTAAGCCCAATTGAAGCTTCATGTGCTATTGATGCTTTGGGACTCCCTTTTACATATAATCAAGATGCTACTATTAATTCAAAAGATCCTATTTCCAATCAAGAAATTAAGATTGAGATTAAAGACGAACGAATTGCTTCCCAACAACCTAAAAATTTAGTAGTATACCTTGGATCACAATGTTCTACTACTTTATTCTTTACATCAGAAGAAAATCTTAAAGAATGGGAAAAAAGACACCCTAATCAAAATGGGACGTCCGTAAATATGGAAAAGGCGCTGGAATTAGGGCGAAAACTTTTTGAAAATAGATTAGAAATAGACTATAAGCCGAGTTGTGAAATCTCTTTAGATGAAAAACGCCAGAATCTCACTTGGGAGAATATTCCCCGAGATGATAGTAAGAGCAATTGATGTAATTCATGAATTAGATTTAAAGAATTCAGATTAATAAAAAAAAGAAAAATAAAAAATATAATAAAATTAAGTTCTACACATCCTTTTGAGTAAAGTTGGGTCCACAATTTCCTTTGGTTCCCAGTCTTTTTCTTTTAGATATTCTTGAATTTCATCTTTCATGTTAATAGGAATATCTGCTTCAAGTCGAATAAATTTCTCTAAATCATTTGGGAATTTGACTCCCTTATATTTACGTTCTAAGTCAATCCAATGAGATAATTTTATCATCCGTCCTTTACTGTTATCAGCAGGTCGTAGTGCTAATTTAGCGACTAAACAAATAGCTTGTTCGATGCTTTCAGCTGGAGTTAAAAGATGTTCTGGTCCAGGACCTACAATATGTCCTTCAGTTCCATCTCGAGCATTATAGACTTTCCACGTCTCTTCATCATCAGATCTGCTAAGATACATGCGACGATACTCAGCACCATGTGGTCCAATCACTGCTGGAATACCTAATCCGTTAGCCATACTTGCTATACTAGCTGCTTTCTGAGAATAAGCACCCCAAGCTACACCAACCGCACCTACACGATTCAAAATATAGTCTGCAATTTCTTCAAAATTTCCGCGTAATGGCCTTCTCGCAAAGATATTTGCAACTTTTGTGGCTGCACCAGTTATCCAGGCATTTGCAACACAGCTTCCAACGTTAACTAAACAGCCACGGTCGAAATCTCCTGGGAATCTCTCGTATAACGTTTTGCCTTCCTCGTCTTTGACTAGACCAATATCCATAGCACCACACCCCGACACCACAACAATATAATTACGCGTTAAGAATTCTTCTGCCATTGTGTATAATTCGTGGATATCGTGGGCATAATTAGAGCAACCTATAATAGCTACAATACCAGGAATCTCGCCTAAAACGATAGGTGCTCCTACATTTCTGATTTCTGTATCTTGGATTGGTCCTCGTCCAGCTCTACAATTATATTTCTCAGTTCTGATATATTCTCTTGATGCGTGCATTATTAAGGTTAAAGGAGAGACATCCTTCATACAATCCTTTTCACATCTTCCACATCCAAGACATTCATCAAAAACACTTTGAAGTACTGAAAAATCCCCATCCTTTGCTAAATTTACACCTTCAACAAGGGGTAGATCATTAGGACAATTTCTCTGACAATTGCCACAACCATTACAGTTCATGGCCATATCAATACATCCCTGTTCATCTGGGACACCACTCTTAGCTTTCCTTATAGGTTTAATCTTTACTGCAGTTTCAGCAGCAACAGCACCCGCTTTTATAGGATCTAAAATCAATACACCATCAAGTTTTCCGCTGACTAAATCGTCAACAATTTCATCAACAGGGTCTTCAGTTCTGTCTGGTAATCCTCCCATAATTTTTTCGTTAGTTGTAATGTAAGGAGCCCCTACAGCCTTAGCTTCTTCGTATGTTTGCAAAACAACACATTGCTCATCAACCATTACAACATCAGCTAAACCAGATCGAATGTAATGTAATTGTCTTGAGTAGGATCCAATGATTTTTGCCCCATCATAATATCTTGTTAAATCATGAGCGGTACAACATATAGCACCGATATCTACTTTATCATCTAAACCCTTTTCTCGCACATAATCTACTAACTCTACTCCAGGTGCAACATTATGACCAATCATTAAAATTGTTGCTTTCCCAGTATCCAAGGTACCCATACCCAATTCCACAATTGGAGCATTTGGGTCTCCCACAGGCATTCCATAAGCGGCAATTTGTATAGCATCAGATACTTCCATGCCAACTGAATCTGCCAATCCTGCTAAAAAGCTTTTAGCTTCATAATCTAAATGGGAGCTTTCTTGGCCGGTATGACCTGCTGCTAAAAGTTGTGTTAATGTATAATGAACCCATTCCATAGCTGTTTCTAAATCTTCCAAAGTTTCAGGTTTCATTCCAATTATTAAACGTGTCAGTGGCATCTCAACTGCGATATTATTTCCAAAATTAAGTGGCACATTTCCATATTTTTCTTTAAGCCAATGAAGCAGATGATCACCATGAGCTGAATGACATGCTGCACCTATACAACATGCAATCTCTACTATACGTGCGTTTTGCGTTTCCATGTTAATACCACAAGCACCTGTTCTGCCCTTTGAGAGATTGCACTTTCCATAAGTACACAGGCAACACATATCGCAATTTCCGTACATACACGAATCAATTGTGTATATATATCGGCATATATGTTGGCTTGTACCTGTCCATTAGGGTGAAAAACCAGTTCCGAAGTGTAGGGATATGGGGCATTGGATGAGGTCCCATAGGTTCCCATTCAGTCTCATCGCCGTAAGAAATTTTCCCTGTGGTGAGTTCGAAGCCTTTAATGGTACCAAGTAGCCCTTTATATTCGTCTATTTTAACTTTAGCGCCTCTTTTTTCCATTTTTAATTCATTTTTTTTTTAATTTTTTAGACTAAATAATAATTAGATTAATACTAGATTCTATTTTAAAATTTCAAATTTCCTAATTTGGATATTTTTTAGTGAATTTAAAAGTTAATTATTATATTAGAAAAAATATCGGGCTAAATTGGTTAAATAAAAAAAGTGTGAAACTTCACACACGCTTAAAAACATATGAAGCGATTATGAAAGGTTGTTAAGTAAACCACTAAAGATATAGGGCTTCAGAAATAAAAAATATTAAAATAAGGGATTTAAAATTTCGATTTTATATAGCCTCTAGCTTTTTCTTTATAATTTTCAACTTAAAAACTATTATTATTCCGATGATTGAACCAATAATCAATATAGTAATTCTAAAACCTGGGATTATTTCTTGCTCTTCAATATTTATATTAATAGAGCTTGATTTGATATTGTTTGCTTCATCTATAGCAGTTGCGGTTATATTATGGGATCCTTTTGAGTATTCTGTTGGGTTTAAACTGTAGGTAACTTCGGGATAAGGATAATAAACTGGCATTATTTCTTCTTTTACTAATTCTTTATCAATATAAATTTGAATTCTATCAAGTGCTTGGTCGTCATCTCCCTCGACAATTATGTTAGTTATACTATTTAGAGTCTCGCTTGAACTTGGATTTAATATTGATATTGTTGGAGGTGTCGTATCAAGAGGAGCTAATCCATCATCATTTAAAGTAAGATAAGTTGATATAATATCAGATATAGTCCCATTTTTACTTCTGGCATAGATGTTGATTTTATAATCTCCTGGATTAGTAAAAACATTTGGATCAAAAAGATCTGCTGTAAAATTCCCGTCTGTATCAGGATCAGTTAATTCAACAATATGAAATAATTCAGAAATATAACCGAGTTTTGAACCTTCTTGATCAGTTTCAATTGGAGGTGGATCATAACCAGGGGGAATTATTCTTGCATACACACTATCAATTAGGGTATTAGCACCAGTACCCACTAAAGCCCACATTGGAGCATAAAACCTACTATAATTCAAAAATCCTCTTAAGGGACACCAGGCTAATATCTCTGAAGGGCAGTTTGTTCCTGATCCAATCCAGATATTTAATGCATCATCTCCATCACCTAGATATGGCAAATGTCCTGATAAATCTACTCCATGCCCAATATCATCATGATTATCATCTATCTTAGGAAGTTGAATTTCTTCGATAGAATCTTCAACAAACTCAACAGCTTCCTCAAATGCTACTCCAATAGTTTTACATTCAATAATAGATGACCAGAATTTTTCAGAAAAAGCAGCATGAGTTCGACCATCATTCACATATGCGCCATGGATACTATCTGTTGACGTAACTATAATACGATCGCTCTTACTAATAGCGTCGATAAAAGATCCAGCATGACAAGCTTCATAAATAATAATAAAGCGTCTGCATCCTGTACTAGTTTCTAAATTATTCAGATACGTATTTAAATCTGTTTCAGTGAGATCTGTTCCTGGAAGACAAATGTAATCGGTCCCACCATGATCAATTAGATAAATTCCGAGACCATGAGTAGGATCTACTTTGGTTGTTGCCCAAGTTTCTATTGCATCCTGAATGTTCACTCGATATGATATAGCTTCTCGATGGGGTGAAGGTGTCCCATAATCAGCATCCAAATAATATATATCATCGGGATCAAAGCCTCGATTTATTAATGTTTCATAAGTTTCATCGCATCCATTTCTTATTGCCCCTAATAAGTGATGATCATTTCTATCACCACATACAATTATCCAGGCCCCTAAATTAGCACTACTAGCTGTATATGGTTCTTGTTTAATTGCTTTTTTTAATCCAAAATTTGTTATAATAGGCGTATTAGTCTCAAATGTACATAAAGAGATCAAAATTATAAAAAGAAGTATTCTTTTAGAGTGAATTCTTTTCATGAAAATCTAACCCTCTTATTTATTTTCCAAATTGATTCAATATTATATACTATCAAATATCTTTAAAAATATATTGCATTATAAAAAAAGAGATTATTTACAATTTATTAGAAAACCAGATTACTCAGACTATAAAAACCGAGTTTCAATGATAATACCTTGGTTACCAAAGAAAAAGATTAAAAAATACAACAAGACCTAAAGAGTTGATAAAAAGTCAGAAACGTTTGCTTCAGATTCTTCGTCAACTAAACTATCGTCAAATTCTCCACCAATAACATCAAATCTATAGGTGCATTTTTCTTGTTCTAATAAAGAACATCCGATTTCTTCTCCATCCACATCCATTTGTAAAATGTCGAATAATCCACTGAATATTCCTTGATATAATAGGCATAGATTTTTAGCCATTATATTATCAGATTCCTCACAAGCAAGTGATTCTTCTACTTCGATTAAAATATGGTCTTTTCTAAATTTACCTACTATTTGCCCATATCCCATAAGTTCTAAAGCTTCAAAAGATCCAAGAAGAACCTCTTTTCTGGTTGCCATAGTCTCAGTTCCCCAGTCTTTATGATAAAAAAATTTTTCCATAAAATCTCTTCCTAATGACTTACCAACCCAGATAAGTATATCATCAGCATTTGTACCAGCAAATTCAGAGAATTCGATTAAATCAAGAGGTCGTAACATCAATAATTTCAAATCTTTCTTTTTCTCTCCAAAAAACAAGTGCCCCTCTTTCTCATCAACCATAATTTGTAATTCTTTTTTTAACCTTTTCGACATTACAATCCCTTAAATTGATATTCACGGAGGTTTAATAATTCTGTATAAAGATGTTATTTATTATAATAGAAATTTAAATAGCTAGATATTTAAATTTAATGATTAAATCCATTGGATTGAAAACTAACTGGCGTAAAGAGCTCTATTTTTGAATATGTTTATAATTTGACATCAAATTGAAAATCGTTTGAACTGATTTCTCAATGTTATAATTGGTTTTTACTGAAGTAAATAAGAATTTCCAATTCCGATTCTTAATTTTTTCAAAATTAAAATATGTATAAACTTCTTCCCTTAAATTCTGGAGTTGAGCTTCAAGTTTTTCATCTATTTGTTCTATTAAATCACTTTTATTTCCCAAAATTAAGAGGGGAACACTATTCAATTCATTATTGTTTAAAATTTTCCAAAATTCCTGTTTTGATTCTTCAAATCTTCTCTGATTTGCGATATCTATCATATATACAATAATATTAGAATCTTGTAATCCTTTAAGCCACTTTGATCTAAAAATTTTTTGTCCAGGCATATCCCAAACAGCTAGTAATCCTTTTTCCTTTGCTTGAATGTATTCAATTTCGAATTTACGAGTTGGGGTAAAATAATTATCATTGAATTCTCCAGTTTTTAATCGCCTTACAAGACTAGATTTTCCTGACTCGTCAATTCCGAAGAGGAACACCTTAAAAAATGCCTCTCTCTGGTAGAAAAATTCTATTTCTGGAGATTTTTCTACAACTTCATCTCCATATCTTCGAAGATCAATGAACATAGAGATTAACAGATTATCTATTTCCATCTCATCCTCGAAAGAATAACCATTGCCGTTGTTCAGCAATTCACATAATAATTCTTCAAAAATCTCTTTATAATCGTAAGGATTATCGTCATCTTCAAAGATTAGACCAACAATTATATCTTCATCAATGCACGAACTGTAGATATTATAATCATCAATAAATTGAGCAACAGGTTTCTCAATTTTATAATAGTTTGAGTTTTTACGGTTTGAGGGTGATTCTTCGTTTTCATTTATTAGTTCTTTATCATGTCCTTTTATAATATTATTAACAAGGAGTTTATTGTTTATATTAATAATTTCTTTAGGGTAACAATAAATATTAAGATCCTCCAAATCTTTCTTACCCTTAAATAAAAAAATATTGTGTAACAATTAAATTTCCGAAATTCTTAATTCCTATAAGGTTGAAAATAAAAGCTCTTTAAAAAAATTTTGGAATCTTGCATATTTTATACACTTTTAAAGTTTTCGGTTTAACTTATAAAAGACAATTACTCTCTTGTTATTTATAAATGAACAAAATCATAAGAAATTGAAAAATTAGATTAACAAATTACTCTTCCTTTTTTTCTTCAGGCTCTTCCGTTGATATTTCTTCTTTGAGCTCATCGGATTCTTCCTTCGATTCTTCACTTTGGTCCGGACTTAGTTCTTCACTTGGTCCAGGTTCAATTTCAGCGCCTACAGGTGTTCCGCAGTGGGGACATTTACTCCATCCAGGTCTCAATGCATACCCGCACTTTGTACACTCCTTTAAATCTTTATCAGGCTCCCATTCAGGTATATCTAAACCTCCCTGCCTTTTACGGGCTAATTCCAGTAAATCTTCTTCAGTCCATACTTCCATTCCTTCTGGTAAACCAGATCCACGTTCTGAAGCAAATTTACTTAAATCCTCTTCTGTCCATTCAGGAATATCCGGCTGAGATTCCATCCGCTTTTGAGCCTCAGATGCTAATTCTTCTGCTGTCCAAACTTTAAGTTCTTGACCTCCTGGAGTTCTCACACCGCCAGGTTGTTGAGGTTGACCTGCTGCTTGTGGTTGTTGAATAGGTGGGGCACTAGAAGGGAGGTTACAACCTTCCGCAGAAAATTTTAAAAGAGCTTCAAAACATCTCGAAAATTTGTTCGCATCTTTCCCTTCGTCAACCACTACTAATAAAGTAGTTTTATCGGCATTTTGAGGAACAGCTATACTAAAAACTGCTATATCCGAAGAAAGTCGATTTGATTCGAAACCTGAAGTGACTCTTTCCATTGAATTCATTAACTCATTATCTTTCATTAAAAAATCGCAAATTGGATCGCCATGTCTTTGATAAGCTTCGTGATATTTCGCAAGATGATTTCTAGTCATTGTAGAATCAAAAGAATCAATTATAGCACTTACATAAGAATATATCTGAGATTTAGGCCCTTTTTTAGTCTCATCGAGTTTGTATCCACCTAAATCAATGGATCCCATTATTGGTGCAAACAAAGGTTTTTCATTTTTCATTTTACCAAAAATAGTAGAACGTGAGATAATACATTTAATTTCTCCGTAATATGCAATCGCATTATCTAAAAACTCTACCTTCTTATCGAAAACTATACGAGGGACTGTTCGAAACAAGACGTCTACCCAAGGCATTTCTTTTACAGGTATTATTGCAGCACAAGTCTTTTCAATTAGTTCCCGCAACTTTTTAACATAATTCTTCAATTCTTTCTTTAATTTCTCGTATTGCTCATCTTCCAATTCTTCGTTTGCTCTTTTTTCAAGTTCCTTAAATTTTTCCTCATTAGCCTTTACACTACCTCCGAATGATTTAACTTCACCAATTATATTATCTTTCATTATCGCAGTTGCATTTTCTATAGCTTTTTTCTGAAAATCTGTAAGTTCATGTTCTTCACTGGATACTAAGTAATCTTCAGGATCAAATCCCAGCTTATTTTGGAAGACTTGAAAAAGTTTTTGTTCTGACATTCCTTTTTCCTTTATAATTTTGTATAATAGATATTTATAAATATAGCAACAGAATGCATATAAAAATTTATTTGAATCCCCTATTTATCGAAAATTAAGAAATAATTATTTTGCTCTTCTAATAACTTAATTAATTAAAAGTAAATGGTTAAGCTGTATATCTATTTAATATCTTTTTCTTAAACGATCGACTATTTGAATTGAAGATATGTTTAAGATTATTTAAATAAATAAAAAATTTTTATCATAATTTAAGATCTTTTTAAATTGTATCAGATTTAATTTGTAAATAGTTAAAATTTTTTTAACCAATATATATATATATTAAAACCCTAAAAATACCATTAAATTCAAGGATTACAGCATTGTTTTAAAAATTAATGTATTAATAAACGTTTTGGAATTGGAAAAACATGACAAAATAGTATTGCTTTAAATATATTAATCCGATAAAAAAAAATGTTTATATATTATCTTATCATCTAAGATCATATAAAAAAAAATGTGGTTTAAGGCGATTGTTTTAAAAAAGGCTTTAGACAATATACCGAATTTTGATTTTGAATGAGGAGAAATTAAATGAAAATTGTTACTGTTAATATACCTGAAACTTATCTTGAAAGTATTGAGAAGTTGATAGGGGAGGATGGATTATATCCTTCGCGATCTGAACTTATACGATGTGCAGTAAGAGACTTCCTAATAAAAGAGTTAAAAAGAGCGAATGAAATGATTAGATATAAAGAAGTCAAGGTTGAGGAACTCGACGATAAAAACTATGTACGTGTACCTATTGAAAAGATGGATGAAAATAACGAGCCTGTTCGAGAATTTAAAACTTATAAGATAATTAAAAGGCTGGAATATTAATATTCTGATGGATTGTTAGGTCAGAAGGTGCCAATCTTTCCTCATTTTCTTTTTTTAGTTTTATTTTATGATTATAATATATCAATAGTTATTTAAATAAGAAATAAATAAGATAATATTATTAATCTCTAAGAATAAATTCAATTAGAATTGAAAAAAGAGGTAATTTTCATATCTAGTAAAAAAGCGGAATCTGAAAATAAAGGATACAAACCAAGGTTTATGGAGTGGGGCATTATCAACAAAGAGAATTTTAAGGATATCTATGAAATACCGATTAAACGATGGGATCCTCTATCTACAGTAAAGATTACTTCAGAGGATTTTGGTCTTCGGAGTGAGCGAACAAGGTATTATGGCCATTACTCTTATATATCTCCCATTCGAGGCAAAAGACCTAAAGGATTCAAGACAATAGAAGAAGAGAAAGAATTCTATGATTGTTCAAAGAAAATATTAAAAAAGCATAAGGATGTGTTTTCTTCTGTTACAGAGGGAAAACAAGTGTATGATGATTGGGGTGTACCTCTTGGTGATGGGTATACCATGATAATTACTCAAGATGAAATTAGGAGGGATAATCCTTTTTCAGAGAAACCACATCGGATTGACAGGATACCAGACGCTAATAAAGCAATTACTTTAATTAATAGATACCCTTCAATGGCTCGAATAATAGATACTGATATCGAAAAGTATGTAAAAAAACAACTACCTCCTCACTTGAAGCTTTCGAGAGGAATAAATTTAGTAACAATTTCAAGACACTTTTACCCCTCCTTATGTTTTAACTTAATCCCTGAGGAGGTTTTGGCTGGAATTTTCCTTTCCATGAAAGCTGCAATTCTTTATTGTATTGAAGTAGCTATTGAAGAGGATTATTATGATATCCCTGTAATGCCATTTTTTAATATTGGAACTAAAGTTGGTGGTTCTCAACCTCGGTTTCATAGTCAGACCTATATTGACTTAAACATGGACGGACATGGGAGCAGATTGGAGGGATATCTCGAGGCTTTTAAAGAAATGGGGGATAACTGCCATCTTTGCCAAACAACGCATGGAGATACAGATAGAATCATATTGAAAACTGAATTCTGGACTTTTTATAACACTGGGAGTCCAGTAAGAAATTATCATATTCGATTCCATCCAAATGAACATTTAAGACGATTTTCTCAATTGAAAATCAATCAAATCGAAGATTTAGCGTATTCTTTGAAAATAATTTTTCAAGCATTAGATGATATAAAAATTGATAAAAACCGAAATATTTTATTTAATTGTTGTCCATTTGGTTATGATGCTAAATTTCATATGTTTGCAGATATAATTCCTCATGAGACAATTGGAGGATTGGAGTTATTAGAAGATATGCGTGTTGCGCGAAAATTGCCTCATATCGCAGCAAAAGAAATAAGAGAGTCACTAGAAAAGTATATTGGATGATTAACTAATTTCACTCTTTATAGTCTAAATTAATAAGTTTTTTATATCAAATAAAATTAGATTTATATCTATTGGATATGTTATATATAATGAATGTTTTCTTGATGAATTCATGTTTTTTCTTCCTCAAGTTAAAATTTAGTTTAAAATGACTCGTGAATGGTCTGCGATAATCCTAGCTGGTGGTAAGGGTAAAAGATTAATGCCCTTGACCTCTTTAATTCCAAAACCGTTAGTAAAAGTTACAAATGTTCCTATGGTTGATTATGCTATCGCACATTTAGTATATGCTGATATAAAACATATTGTGTTAGCTTTAGCATATCAAGGAGAAATCTTAAAAGAATATATTGAAAAAACTTGGACTCCTGACAGATTGGGGGATGTAGAGTTAGAATGTGAAATACAAGAGAGCAAAGGTACAGCTGATGCGTATAGGTTATTAACAGATCGCATTGATTCTGAAAATGTCGTCGTTAGTATGGCAGATATTGTCACAAATCTTCCAATGAAAGATTTTATGGCATTTCATACCGAAAAGGGAGGGTTAACCACAATTTCAATGAAAACAGTTGAAAGCCACATTTCTCAATATGGTGTGGTTCTTTTGGATAAAAATCGCAAGATTTATCTCTTTTTAGAGAAGCCAGCTCCTATGGAACTATATGTGTCTAGTATGGCCCAAAGAGCTGATCTTTTTCTTCACACTAATATTATTAATACGGGAATTTATTGTTTTGATAAAGATATTGGGAATATTCTTTATGAAACAAGGTTAATGGATTTTGGGAGTGAAGTTTTCCCTTATCTCCTTGAAAACCAGTATAATTTATACGGATTTGTCAGAAATTATTACTGGATGGATGCTGGAAATTCTACTACATATTTATGGTCAAATTGGGATTTACTTCGGAAGTATGCTTGGCCTATTTTACCCAATGGTGCAGAATATGACGGGATTTATGTAATGGGCATAATCAATTCCGGACAAAATATTATAATTGATAAACCAGCTTGCTTTGGAGAGTTTGTACAATTAGAAAATCGGGTGAAAATTAAGGAACTCACCTCTATAGGACAAAACGTTATTATCGGAGAAGATACTGCGATTGAAAAAAGTGTCTTATGGGATGATATCAAGATTGGAGCGGGTTGTATTATTACTGAAAGCATAATATGTAATAATTGTGAAATTGGTGACAATGTCGTTTTAGAGAGATCAATTGTCGCTCCGAACTGCAAAATTAGTAATAACTCCCAGTTAAGAGACCAAACTTTAGAACTGGGTACTAATATTTAATATCCTCTTTTTAAAGATATGCTCTGGTTTTTGTACTATAAGAAAAAGAATAGAAAAAATGGTTTGGATAACTTTCTTTTAAAATTCGAGAAGATCTCAAATAAAATGTTAAAGAGAAGATCTAAAGTTAAGAAAACACTTTTCCAACTTAAAAATTAAGCTTTTAAGATCAAAACTTTCTATGAATAATACACAAATATATTAAATCTTATCTTAGATATTAACCATTAACTTCAAAAAATTGTAATTACTACATTTTAAATATAAAAAATATGGGGATCCTTATATTAGAAGAAGAAAAATCAAAAGAACAAGATCTTATTGATGAGAAAGAATTTAAAAAAAGATTGGAGGAAGCTAATAAGAAATATGAGAAGGAAGTAATAGAGCTTTTACAGATACTTGCTGAGAATAAAGTTACATGGGGAATAATTGTTGAAAGAAATGCAGAAAACTATTCTGATAGAATTGCCGTCAAATTTAAGAATAGTACGCTTACTTATAAGGAATTTAATGAATGGGTTAACCGTTATGCTAATTATTTCATTTCTTTAGGATTAAAACAAGGTGATGTTGTAGAGATTCTGGTGACTAACCGTCCAGAATATTTAGTAATTTTTACGGCTATTGGGAAAATTGGGGCAATAGGTTCATTAATTAACACAGATTTACGAGAGAGTTCCTTAGAACGTTGTTTAAATGTTGTGCCTGGAAAAATTATTATAGTTGATGAAAAAAGCTTTAAGGCTTTCGATTTAGTTAAATCTAACTTAAGTACAGAAAATGAGGTTAAATTCCTCTTTTTACCAGATGAGGGTAAGATATCTACACCAAATGAATTTATTGATCTCTCTCAAGTTGTTAAGGATTTTCCAGTAAACAATCCATCAACCACATTTAATGTCAAAAGCTCTGATCCCTTAGCCTATATATTTACATCTGGTACCACAGGTTTACCAAAAGCATCGATTTTTATCCATTCACGCATGGTTGGTAGCTGTTACATGATTGGACTTGTTGTAGGTGAATTAACTCCTGAGGATACTATGTATATCCCACTTCCTTTATTTCACACTACAGCGCTGTGTTTAGGATGGGCAGCAGCCTTTGGTGCAGGTGCGGCTGTAGCTTTGAGTCGAAGATTTAGCGTCTCGCAGTTCTGGGATGATATCCAAAAATTTAATGCGACAGCTTTTAATTATGTAGGAGAAATGTGTCGATATTTAATGAATCAGCCTCCTAGCCCAAATGACTCGAAAAATCCCGTAAAAACAATTATTGGTAATGGTCTACGTCCAGATATATGGAAAGACTTTAAGAAACGCTTCAATATCACGAAGGTTGGGGAATTTTATGGAGCATCAGAAATAGGATTAGTTTTCAGTAATTATCTTAATTTTGATTGTACAGTTGGATATTGTGCCAATCCCTATGCAATTGTCAAATATAATTATGATAAAGAAACTCCAATAATGAATGAAAATGGATATATGGAAAAAGTTAACTTGGGTGAGACTGGATTACTTCTTTGGGGTCTTCCAGAAGAAAATATTTTTGTTGGTTATACTGATAAAGAAGCTACAGAAAAAAAATTATTCCGAAATGTTTTTGAAGAAGGAGATGTCTGGTTCAATTCTGGGGATCTAATGAGAGATCAAGGATGTAATCACGTACAATTTATCGATCGAATAGGTGATACTTATCGTTGGAAGGCACATAATGTATCCACTACTGAAGTAGAAGAAGTACTCAATGTTTTTGAACAAATATCAATGTCATCTGCTTATGGGGTGAAAATACCAGGTACTGATGGACGTGCTGGAATGGCATCCATTGTAATTGATGTGAATCTTGGAGATTTCGATTTTGAAAATTTAACTGAACATCTTAAAAAGAATCTTCCTTATTATGCGATCCCTATCTTTTTAAGGTTTAAATCGCATTTGTCAGCAACAGCAACATTCAAATTTAGAAAATTAGATTTGAAAAAAGAAGCTTTTGATATAAATATCATCTCTGAAAAAATCTATGTTATGCTACCAGATAAATCAAATTTTATTGCTTTAACACCAGAGATTTTTAATAAAATACAAAATAGACAATATAAGTTTTAAAAATGATCCATTTTTAATTATGACACTAGGATATTTTGGTTTAATACTTCATGGGCATATGCCATGGTGTAAAAAATCGGGAAGATGGCCTGCGGGAGAGGAATGGCTATTTGAAGCTATGAATGAGACATATATTCCTTTATTAAATGTTTTGAGAGAATTAAAAGAGAGAGGAATAAAAACGGCAATAACTATTAATATTACTCCAATATTGGCCGAACAATTAGCAGATGAATATATGAAACAGCAATTTTCAGAATATATGGAAAACCTGATTTCACGAGCGCAAAATGACATTAAACGATTTGAAAACGATCCCCAAAGAAGAGCAATAGCAGATTTTCATTTGAGCAATTTTAAATACGTACTAGATACATTTTATCATAATTTCTATCGAGATATTTTAGGAAGCTTCAAGTGGCTCCAAGATGAAGGTATGATTGAATTGATAACATGTGGAGTAACACATGGTCTTTTACCACTTTTTGAAAGTGATTCTGGGATATTTTCTCAAATCCAATTAGCTGTAGATACTCATAAAAAGTATTTTGGTAGAGATCCTAAGGGTTTTTGGCTTCCTGAATGTGCTTACAGACCCAGAGAATATAGGAAAGGTAAGATTAGAGAGAGTATTGATTACTGGTTGAATAATTCTGGTATAAAATATTTTTTTGTTGATTCTCATGGCATCCTTGATGCAGAAATTACTGAACAGAAAAATAATATTGGTTTAACTACAAATTTTGGTTATAATTTAGAAACTGGCGTTTCAGTTTTCGGGCGAAACAAAAGCACAAGTAGGCAAGTATGGGATGCTAAAATTGGCTATCCTGGCAATGAATATTACAGAGAATTTCATAAAAAAGATATTGAGTCTGGTTTGCACTATTGGAGAATTACTGGCAAAGATATTGGTGCTAATAATAAGCAACTCTATAATATTGCTAAAGCAAAAGAAGTAATTGAATCTCAAGCATACCATTTTATGAATATTTTAGAATCTGAGGTTAAAACCTTTTCAGATAAGTATAATGAGAAAGGAATAGTAATTTCCCCATTTGATTTTGAATTATTCGGTCATTGGTATGCGGAAGGAATTGATTGGTTGAGTAGAGTTTTTGAATTGATTAATGTTAATGAAAGTGTTGAAATGATTACTATTTCTGATTATGTTACTCACTATGATGAAAAGTTCTCTATAATTAGAATGAAAGAGAGCAGTTGGGGTGAAGGAGGGGATTTTCGGGTTTGGAAAAACCCTGACCATGGTTGGATATGGCCATATATAAATGGTTCTATAAGAGAATTTGAAGAAATTTTAAATTACAATCCAACTCCTGATGATCCGCAATTAAGGATCCTAAAACAAATGGCCAGAGAATTATTATTAATGGAAGGAAGTGATTGGCCTTTTCTTCTTTATACTGAACAGGCAAAAGAATACGCCAATCAACGTTTTCATCATCACCATCAAAGATTTCTTAAGTTGTTGTGGGCAGCGAAAAATTTCAACAATACAAATAAAATTGAATTGAATGAGTTAGGAGAATTTGAGTCAATTGACTCTTGTTTTCAAGATATAAATATTGAATACCTTAGGAGAAGATAAATTCTGTTTTTACCTAATTATCAGAACATCGCTTGATGCGTTTTTCACGACAGTTTCTGCAACAGATCCTAAAAATATCTGGCTTATCTTGGAATGAATTCCTTTAATACCCACAACCACAAGATCGAATTTCTTCTTTTTAACCATTCTTTCGATATATTCTTCAGGATACTCTTTTGTGATCAAATGAGTTTTGACTGGTATTTGGACTTCTTCAAATATTGCTTTTTTGTCCTCCAATATACGTTCACCTATTTGTAAAACCTCAGCTTCACTTATTCTTTCAATATTAGGATATTTCGCTCCCTTTATCAACAAGGGACTAGTAGAAGTAGATCCAGTAAAATATACATCAGAAGCATAAGGGATAGACCATCCATGAGAAGGAGGAGAAACTTTTTCTAACATATGTTTAATTGAATGGAATATAACAATTTCACTACCCCACTTATTATAAAATCCAATAATAATTGCAGCTGCTCGATTAATATGCTTAGAACCATCTGTAGATAATAAAATCTTTTTATACATGTAAATAATCTCCCGATTATTGCTTAATAAAAAGTTAACAGCTTTTTGTTTTTAAATTTACTTTCTTTAATTTATAATTTAAAGATGGTATGTTTCTTTTGGTTTTATTCAAACTTAACCCTACAAAAAAGCTAATTAATAATTAGTAATTTATAATTTTTTATAATCATCTTTATCTACTATTCTAGGTTTTTAATATAGATAATAAATGTAAATATCAAAAGGTGAAAAACCTATTTTTGATAAAATCTTAATTGGAATAGATGAATCAGAAGGATCATTAAAAGCTGCTAAACGTGTGATTGAAATTCAAAAGGATTATGAAGGTAAAATAATAGCATTTCACTCAATATTGCATCGCAAATCTGATTCAGATGCGAAGGATGTTGAAGAACATGGTAAAAAAGTTTTCACTGAGATTGAAAAGTTATTTAAAGAAGCGAGTCTTTCAATCGAAACGAGATTAATAGTCGATGTAGAACCAGAAGATTACATCAAAAATATTGTTGAGAAAGAGAACATCAATCTCGTAGTTCTCGGTTATAGTGGAAAACATGGAATTCTAAAGCGTAGATTAATAGGTTCTATCCCAACACAAGTCATGAATAACGTGTT
Organism: Candidatus Hodarchaeota archaeon; assembly: GCA_048886685.1. Lineage (GTDB taxonomy): Archaea > Asgardarchaeota > Lokiarchaeia > Sigyniarchaeales > SOKP01 > Loki-b32. The sequence continues at coordinate 73,968 of JBHLKM010000018.1, read as the reverse complement.
ATGTGATGTTTTAATAGTGAAATAAAACTACTAGCTTGATACAATTAAGGATTATTAAGAAGAAGAACTCTAGCAGAAATGTATCAAAAATGTTATAATATCTATAATAATAGAATTTATTATGCAAGAATTTCAAATTGCTACTGTAAGACCTCCTACAGAAAATTTTAGTCTTTCGATTAGCACACATTTTTCTTGTCCTTGGGGTAAATGTGCATTCTGTGGTAGCGAAACTAGTTCAAGAAACTTTAAGAGAAGATTATTGCAAGAAATTAAAAAAGATATTGATAATGCTGCTGCATTGAATGAATATTTATTTAGTTCTGGATACTTGGATAAAGCTAAAATATTGGATACATTTACAAAGTTCCCAAAATTGAATCAATGCATTAATCACTTAATCTATTGGCATTTATATGCGAATGCATCTACTGCGTTCTTGGGTGGGGCAAATCCACTTCTTTATAAATGCGATTTTTTAGAACATATCCTTATTTATTGGAAACAAATAATTCCAACGATAAATAGAATAACTAGTTATGGTCGAACAAGAACAGCGGCAAAAAAAGGTTGTGAATATTTCAGAAGACTTCATGATGCGGGACTGGATAGAATTCATGTTGGATTAGAATCAGGTTCGGATAATGTACTAGAATTTATGAATAAAGGCGCAATTAGTAAAGAGCATATAATTGGAGGAAAAAGCATTAAGGATGGAGGAATTTCGCTCTGTACATATGTTATGCCGGGATTAGGAGGCAAAAAGTGGAGTAAAGAACACGCTCTTGAGACTGCAAAAGTGATTAATGAAATTGAGCCTGAGTTCGTAAGGCTTAGAACATTAGAAATCTTTCCTAACACAATCTTATATGGTAAAAAAGAATCTGGACTTTTTGAAGAATTAAATGAAGAAGATGTAGTTAAGGAAGAAAAAATTCTCGTAGAGAATATTGAATGTAATACGACTATTACTAGTGATTCTGCTGCCAATTTATTACTTGAAATTTGGGGAAACCTACCCATTGAGAAAAAGAAGATTTTGAGATCCATAGATAATTATTTAAGTCTAACTCCAGAGCAGAAAATCGAATTCAGTCTAAAAAGACGGACAGAAGCCTATAGTAGCCAATATGGAGAATTTTCACCAGAAATTACAAAAAAATTGAAGAAATTATCTGTAATGTCTAAAAATGATGAAGATTATTACAATAAAGCTGAAGAGTTAATAAAGTATATCAGGAGAAGGCTTATCCCTTAAAAATTTAAATTATTTCTGGAATTATAATAACGAAATTCGATCCTGTAACCCACATTTCTCCATTTATACTATTTATTATTTGATCAACAAAAGATAGCCCTAAAAGCATGCTCCTGGAATCTTTGTAGCTATTTTCCTTTTCATTTTTACCCAATGAAGATCCAACAGCCTTATCGACAAATTCAATTTTTAAATAATTAGTTTCTTCTTTGAATTGGCGATATATCAGAATTTGAATATCTACATTTGTATTTTCGTTATATTCAATAATATGTATCAAAATATTTTCGAATACATCTACTAAAATCTCATTTGCGTTAATATAATGTTTTTTATTTGGAGGGTATACTTTAATATCAATTTTTTTGTCTTGAAAAATTTCGTATATATTTTCTATGGCTTTCTGTAAAACCAAATTTAATTCAATCTTTACTAAAGACAGAGGCGTATCTTCAATTTGGGATAATTTTCGTATATTTGATACTAACTTTATCCCACTTTGGCTTTGATCTTTAATAGCTTCTAAGATACCATTCAATGCAATTGGTTTTTTTGTAGATTTTTGAGTTAGTTTGTAACTTGTGATAGAGTTTTGTATTTTTTTAAAAATATTGTCTACGTCGTGAGCAAATAATTCTTTATAAAAATTGGCTCGATCTAAAGCTTTATGAAATTGTGTTTCACTCTCTCGTAAAGCTTCTTCGGCTTCTTTCTGGTTAGTAATGTTGTTGGCGATTATTTGAATATAAATTTCTTGATCAATTATAACTACAGATATTTGAATATTTACCCATATTAAACCTCCGTCCTTTGTCTTCAATTGAACATCTAAAATAGTTATTGGTTCACCTTTAATTAGCCTTTTTAAACTCTCTAATATTGACTTCAAATATTCTGGATGAATAAATGGAAGTTTGTCATACCTTTTACCAATCAATTCCTCGTTACTATATCCTAGCAACTGTTTTATCATAGGGTTACAATCTACAACAATTCCATTCGAATCAATTAATATTATAGAAAAAGGAGAATTTGTGAATAGATGACGATATTTATTTTCAGAATTAATTAACCTCTTTTCTGCAATTTTACGTTCAGTAATATCACGTAGAATGCATTGAATTAAATTTTGACCACCCATTTGGATCTCGCTTGCATTTATTTCCACGGGTATACTACTATTGTTTGGATTCTTAATTTGAATTTCAATTAATCGAGGGTTCTCCAATTCAATCTGTTTAAATATAATTTGTTTGAAATCTGTTTGTTCTCCCTCCAATTTAAATTGAGTAGAATGCATTCCAATAAGAATTTCTGAAGGTCGTTGAAGTATTTCTTCTGCTTGTTTATTTGCATCGACAATTATTCCCGACTTACGATCAATAATGAGAATTGCATCTCGAGCAGCCATGAATAATGCTTGATAACGCATTTCTGCTATTCTTAATGCTTGTATTGTTGGTTCGACAGATCTTAACTTTTTTAAAATAGTATCATATATTTTTCTGAGTTCAATTAAAACTTGAGATTTATCTGTGTATAATTCTTTAATTTGAGTAAATTTGTCAAAAATAAAACTATTAAATCGTTCTATAATTGCTCTGGGAATATTCTCATCATAAAATATTACTAGTGAAAGAGGTAGTGCTCCACCTCTTATTGATTCATCCGAAATAATATCAAAATAAATTGCTGCCTTTAGTTTAAGATGTGTGAAGGGTAAGATCACAGAAGTTCTTTTAAAATTCTCTCCTCCAAAGATAAATTGAGAAATCGAGAAGCAGCGGATCGCAATGACTTCAGGATCATCAAATGCATCAACAGGATAATTTGCTACTATTTTTACACCTTCATCTTCATTCCATTTTGAAAAAAGTAGGCCCAATTCGCTTTTTGGAGTAGGAGAAATTTTTTCTGAGAGTTTTTCTGAAATCCATTGGAAGGCGTTATTAATATTTTCACCGGTAAGGCCACAGGTTAAATAACACTGAATTGGTCTATTAGTAAAATTGTCAAATTTCATCTCTTTCTTGAGTGCTTCAATATTAGGCTCTTCTAAATCAATTTTATTAAAAAGAATAAGTAATGGTAAGCCTTCCATATCTGGTAAATCTACAACATTATGCAATATCTCTCGAGCAGCACTAAATTGTTCTTTGTCTGCAATATCAAGTACGAAAACTAAACCATCTTGATTTTTTAAATAAGGTTTCCATAAATTCCTAAATTTTATTTGTCCAGGTGTATCATAAGTAAACAATGATACTTTATTTATTACAATCCTCGAAACATCTATGTATGTAGTCGGAAGTGTTTTTTTATTCATATCCTCTTTTAAACAATTTATCAAGGTCGTCTTTCCAGCATAAGAAAGCCCAAACACGAGGATTTTTGCATCTTTATGTTTATACATAATGCTTTCTTCGGGAATTGAATTATAGAAGGTGAAAAATAATTCTTTGACCTTATCTAATTTTTCCATAGCATCTTCATATTGATTACTATGAAAAGCTTTATAAACACCTTCAATATTTTCAAACTCTCTTACAAATCCTTCAAGCAGTTCTTTTGATAAATTATAATTAATATTATTATTAACGTCGAATACGATGGAAATAAGTAGCATTTCTGTCATGCCCCTTGCCTTTTTGCTAAAAATATTAAAAATATAATTAGCACTCTTATAATTTCCAAAAGTGTGAATGAAAAATCCCTCATTATAAAGGTCCATTAAAGCAGGAAGAGAATCAAAATCATTTTCTTTTAATGATTCTGGTGCTTTCAATAGGATTTTAGGGCCAAATCTTGGATTAAAATGGCTTAATATTATAATTTTCAAATGCTTTCACTAGTGTTTATTTAATCTATTTTTTTCTAATGGATAAATGATATTTTATCAATATAAATTAGGTCTATAATTTGAAATAATTTTATTAAACTCCCAGTTTATTTAGACCTCATAAGAAATTATTTCTTTTAATAAATTTAATAAGGCGTTAAATTCGAATTTATTTAAAAACGGCTCATCTGTACACAATAGAATGTAGAATCGTATTTTATCTTCTATAAGTTTAAATTGTTTGAAAAGAAAATTTTTCTCGAGCTTTTCAACTATCATTTGATTTTCAACATGATCATCCATATTAACATATTCTTCAAATGCATCGTTTAGTCTTAAGAAATATGGTGATAAAGAATACAATATTTCTTTAATAACCTCAGTCTTATAGTATGATCCAATGATCAATGAGTTATCATCCATTAAAATCATACCATCAACACTATTTTTATTTAAAAATTCTTGAATTGCTATTTCAATTACTTTAGACTTTGGATACAAATCTAGAAGAATTTCAGACATGGCATTTATAATAGAATGTGGTTCAAAAACAGTAGTTTCATAGAAAGAAAATTTATTATAATTTTGAATATCCTCAATTTTATTTTTTAAATAAGATTTTGTCTCATTTGTTTTAATTTGAACACTTTTAGTAAAATCTGGATCATTCTTATGAATAAAAACATAGATTGGGGGATTTAAATTCATTTCAATTAATTTATCTATTATATCTTTTAAATATATATAGGATTCTACAATTCTATCATTATCTTGAATATCAACAACAAATATCAAAATATCTGTTCCCCGAAAAATCAATTGAGCTTTTTCTAAATAGAGTTTACGATATCTTTCGTGTCCCCCTAAGTCCCACTCCGAAACATTCATTCCTAGAAATTCAAATGTTCTTCTCTCGACATTTTTAGTTGGTTTTATCACAGCAAATTTTGAAATTTCTCTAAGAAGTGATAGAATTATAGAACTCTTTCCTGCATTATCCAAACCAACAAAAATTACTTTCCGAACATCAGAGTTATCTTCTCCTTGTATCTCCATAATTCAATCCTCGTGATACGCATTATTTGGACTAAATAATTAATAAAGATAGGTAATATATATTTAATCAAATCGAAAAATGAAAAATGATCTATGAAATTTCTAAATATTGCTATTATAAAAAAGCGATAAATCTAATAATATATATTAAATAGAGACTTTCTTGAGGAAAAAATCAATTAGGATAAGAATTTATTAAATGAATATTAATTTCAATTAAATAATGGAGAATATCTGTTCTCAATTTTTTCTAAAACCTCATTCAACAGATCTAATAATCTAATATTACCATCTACATCGGTATTTTCGAGTATATAATCTAAAATATCATTAGCAAATTTCTTGTCCATCGCAGTGTGTTCTTCAATTTTGGAATCAAATAAGATTTCGAATTCTTCCTCTAACCATTCTAATTCTAACACTAAATCTTCTTCCAAAATTTCATGATATTTGAGACTAACTGTCATTTAAACACCTTTACCCTTAACAACCTAATTATACTTCCTTTTACCTTAAGATCAAGGAGTAAATACGACTATTTATAATTATTGTAGACCGATTTTTGAATACTCTTAGCAACGCGAGGAGTCTAATTTATTTCAATTAAAATGCTTTTAAGAAGTGAGCTTTCTAAACATGATTTAATTTATATATTAGCATCCAATATGTATAGGGAAGAAGAGATGAAATTTTTAATTTCATCATTAATAATAAAACATACCAAGTACATATCATATATAATATTGAAAATTGAGAGGGATAGAATTTATGGAGTTAATTGAAATCTTTGAGAATATCTTCTTATTTGAGGATTCTATCAATGTTTATGTAGTAAGAGACGGGAATATGGCAATATTAATCGATTTTGGATCAGGAAAAATCTTAAATTTCCTTTCAGATATAGATGTCAATGAGGTTGATTACATATTCCATACTCATTATCATCGAGATCAGTGTTTCGGAGATAATATCGCACTACAACAAGAGATAAAGATTGCAGCACCAAGCAGAGAGAAGAAACTATTCACAGAAGCAGAAGAATTCTGGAAGAAAAAATCTTATTATGATATCTACTCCTTAAAACCAAGTTTTTTCGTTTCTACTTACAATATCCCCTTAGATCGAACTTTTAAGGACAAAGAAGATTTTGTTTGGGGTTCTCATAAATTCAAGATTATTGAAACTCGAGGTCATACCTCAGGAAGTGCTACTTATTTATTACAATATGAAACTGGAACATTAGCATTCACAGGAGATTTAATTCATTCTGGTGGAAAAATAATTAATTATTATGATTTAGAATACAGCTATACTGGAGATGGGGGAAATATGGGAATAGGATTTTCACTTAATTCTTTTGAAGAATTACTCAAATATAATCCTGATGTTTTATTACCTTCTCATGGGGAGATAATTAAAGAACCAACTAAGGATATTGAAATTTTAAAAAAGAAATTCGACCGTGTAACTTCAGCATTTCGCCTTAACAAAATTATACCAATGGATATTAATAATGCTATGGATTTCGTTAATCAACTTGAACAAAGCGAGGATAAAAGCTTATTTCCTCATGTTATCCGCAAAGGATTTGGAACTACCTTTGTTCTATTAGGAAATCACCAGAATTGCATTCTTATTGACTTTCCAGGAGATGGTGTATTCTTTGCGTACAATTATGAGCAACTTAATAAAATCTTAAAGGAAAATGATGTAAAAACAATTGATTTTGTAATTCCCACACATTACCACGATGATCATATTGGAGGGATTCCTCTTTTACAGCAAAAATATGATATACCAGTATATGCTCTTGAAAATTTAGTGGATGTTTTGGAAAATCCTACTCACTATAGAATTGGGTGTCTAATAGATACACCAATTAAAGTGGATAGAGTACTAAAGGATGGCGAATGTTTTACTTGGGATGATTATAAATTTCAAATATTCCATTTCCCTGGTCAAACGGAATATCACATGGGTTTATTTACGAAAATAGATGGAAAGAGTGCATTTTTCGTAGGGGATAGTATGCAACCTTTATTACTAAATGGACCTGAAACAAATAATAATTGTATTAATTTATGTCAATTAGGTGATAATCTAGGGTCAGTCAAATGTGCAGATATCTTATTAAACTGTAAACCTGAATATCTCGCATCGAGCCATCTTGGTTTTTTTAAGGTAAATGAACAAATATTACAAAGCTACAGAGACCATGTTTCAACGTATAAATCACTTATTGGAGATCTAGTGGCTCAAGACGACCCAAATATGGGATTTGATCCAAATTGGATATGCTTTAAACCAATTAGAATTATTTCCAAACCAGGTAATACATGCCAAACGAATTTAATTATAAGAAATTATCTTGAAAAAGACTCTATTGTAGAAATTGAATTAAACCTACCAGAAAAGTGGGAATCGGAGTATAAAAAAGAGTCATTTAATATCAAACCAAAGACGTTTATGGAATTACCAATTACTATAAAAATCCCTGAGACAGAAGATTTTAAAGGAAGGACAATAATCACAGCAAATATTAAATGGAATGGGAATGATATCGGACCTTTTCCTGATTTAATGATTGACCATGGTTTTATCCCCTCAGATTCTTGGACTGCTTGGACACCATATAAGGGAATTGATTTGCTTCAGTGGATCATTGGTTATTATATGAGAGATTTACAATTTTTTATGTAATTTATAAAAATCATTATTTTGTGTATTTGCATATAATAGCACATGGTTTATTCGAAATTTTTGTAAATATGATGAGACCCCTGTTTTTTCCAGTGCCCCTAACTTTATTATGAATATGTTTCAAGTCAATTGAAACTCCTCGAGCTTTAAAGTCCATTTTGCCAAGGTTTAATTCATTAAGTTTTTCATTGATTGAGTAATAATCTAAATTTGTGTACGCAAGAACATTATAGCTTTTTAAAATGGGCGTGTCAATAAAAGAATCGCTTGTAAGGTAGGCAATTTTGTTGCTCATTTGAAATAAATTATATTTCTTGGCAATATCTCCTATTAAATGTGCTTTTATAAAAGCAGGATCAGGTTCATAAATATAATTCTTATATTCACTTATAGGTATTTTGTAATCTAGTGACTCTTGTATTAAGGTTATTTTTTCCGGAAGTTTGGTTGCTATAATTGAGTTTTTTTCTAATTTAATTTTGAATTTGCCAAACCATAGTACAGTTTCTTTTACTTCGCCCTTGTAAGAGATAACTTCAATATCACAATCATAAGTAGTGAGATAAGAAAGATCAACTCCAGGGGCTATTTTTACACATACGTTTTCAGAAAATTGTTTTAATTTTTCCACTAATTCTAAAGGAGGATCATACTCTTCAATCTTTACAGTCCTTTTTCCTTGACTTCTTCTACTTGGGTCAAAAAAGATGCAGTCAATTTCTTTTATTTTATCTTGAAATTTCTTGTCATCAATTAAGTTCAAGATATCCCCAAGTATAAAATCAACATTCTTTTCTAGATTATAAACACTTACATTATGCTTTAACATTTCCATAGTAGAAGGGTCTATTTCTACGGAATAAACTTTCCAACGCATTCCCATAGCAATGGTATCACCACCGACACCACTTCCAACATCTAGGGATGAGTTGATCGGACCTAATCTTTGTCTCATTTTCCAAGTTCGATATTCTGCAACGTATTTTGAGGACGCTTGGGCTAAACCCTCCCTATCGAACTTCATTAAGTTTGCTCTTGGGAATTTCTTTTTTCCCTTTACCTTAATATGTACTTCTTCGAGAATTTTTTCAATTTCCGGTTTGCTCAGACCTTTTCTCTCAAGGAAAGCCCGTCGTTTTTTTACATCTCTAATTTGAGTGAGGTTTTTAAATATCTCTCCCATATAAAATCAAATTTGATATTAATTTTTCATTCATCTGGAGTTCTAACTAAATCGGCGTCTATCTTTTTTAATGTAAAATAGCAAATCTCTATGCAATCATTAAGATTTTTTGAAATACACTTTTCTGGTGTATCTTTAGGACTATGTATAAACTTTTTATCTGTTCTTGAATTAAACGAACAAATTTGCAGTTTTTTTCCTAGTTTTTTAGCAAAAGTTCTAAATACCATATAGTCATTCGAAAGTTTTATTATACTTTTTTCTTTTCTTAAAGAAATTTCTTTCTCTCTTGCTATATTTGTTATTAAATTATTTAGACTTTCCTTATGGATGGATTTCTTAAAAAACTTGTCATTATCCACCAATCCAATATAAGATCCGACCATATCAATATTTATAATATATGAATTATTTAGATTGTATTTTTTATCTAACTGTTTAAAATTGTTTGTACAATAATTTTTAGATCCCCATAATCCTAATTCTTCGGCACCAGTCCATAAGAATATTAGATCTAAATTATTAAGCGGTTTGTTGTAAAATATTTTTGATAACTCGATTAATATAGCAGTTCCACTTGCGTTGTCTATTGAACCTTTTGATTGATTATCAATTTTGATGGTCAGGAGAAAGATTAGATATACTAAAATTACTAAACAATTAAGTAATTTTATCGCAAAATAGATATTACTATAATAATTTATTGGATAGTAAACAATAAAGTAAAAAAAAAAACTCACATTAGTACTAATTAAAGATCTTCCACTATAATTTACAGAAAGAGAATCATAATGAGCACAAAGAATAACAACCGGTCTTTTTCTACGATCTTGTTTAGCTATAACCGTTGTAAGAAGATTTTGTGAAATAGGATGTTTTGAAAAGATTTGTCCTTTGTCTAATTTAAAAGTTAACCAACTTAAATTTGTGGAATCTATAAATTGCTTTATAAGAAAGAACAGAAGGATTAATATCATTAACTTAAATAGCAAAAATCCAATCATAAAAAAACTACTTAAACTATCAGCAAAAATTAGAAAAGTAATACCTATCGAATAAAGTTTTAAAGTACGCCAAATCGAAAACAATAAAAACGGTTCTATCTCAAATTTTATACCTTCTTCTTTTAAATTATTTCTAATATAGTTAATAGTTCTTATTTCTCCTTCAGTTCCTACTTTTCTCCCAAAAGCTAGAGATTTCACATGATTTATTGCTGATTTTTTGTTATACAAAAATGAATTTGAAATATCATCCACCTGTAGGTTTAAATCTCGATTCGAAAGTTTTATTTTACTTAGGTTTTGAGCTTTCTAAAGAAAAAACTATCTTAATAATATTATAAAAATTTTAGACAAAAATATAAAATTCTTAAGCATAATAAAATTTAATACATTAGGTGGTGAAGCAACTCACCAATTTATATCTTACTTTTTGCGAACGGTTCAAGATCTAAAGCTTTAAATAATCCATCATTCGCTTCTATTGTACCTAAAAAGTGCCACTCTCCCTCATCAACATTTTGACCACTTGCATACGTATTTGCCATATTATAGAGCCTATTAAAATTTTCATAATGTAAAGCAACTCTATTTTCTGCGTAATCACGGGCAGACCATGTTGTAATTAAAAATTGCCAATCGCTACTTTGTAGTAGCAATAATTCTCTTGCTATTTGTTTAAGAATCTTTATTAAATTAGGATCATGTGAGTTTTTATGTTTAGCTATAATCTCTTCACTCTTAGCTTCACATTCATAAATTCTTTCCCACGTCCATGTTGTCCATTCGTTAAGCCATACCCAATGAGATGAGGCTTGACCCCAAGATCCCTCAATCACACTTACAACTTTATTTGGGGGATTATTTTCTAAGTATATTCTTGTATTTGTCAAGTCAATTTCTGGGTCATCTTCTACCCATCGAAGAACTCTCGATAACCACCAATTACCTTCAAACCACCAATGACCAAACAATTCTGCATCATATGGGGCTACAACTATACCTTTCCTCCCAAAGTTATTTTTAAAATCTCTTAAAATATCTTTAATCAGATTTATATAATGCCCTCCATTTTCATCTAGTTTCCCGGGAACATCATCTGGCCAGTATAACATTTTCTTTCCTAAATCTAGCTTAGCTTCCGTGACTTTCCAGTATCGAAGCCCTCCAGGATAGTGCTTCTTATGAAAATCAAGATATTCTGCACAACCAGGATATCCATGTTCTCCACTCCATACCACTATTCCAGTTTTTTCATCTCTAGTAAAAAATCCAATAGGACCAGGAGTGCTGGGATCAGTTGACACTAAATATGGTTCATATGGAGATTTTTCAAATGAAATAGGGATTTCTTCATATTGGGATTCAAACTGCTTCCAAAGCTCTGCAAGCAAAGGAAACCGAGCAGCGTAAACTCCCTGTGATTTTCCTCCTAGTAGTAATGCAGTATCAATAAAAAAGTATTTCAAACCATTTTTCGCAAGAAAATATTCCACACCAGGACGATTGTATTCTTCACCTGTTATAGGGTTTTTCCATCGATATCCTGGACGGTACGCACACTCAGGTAACCAAGCACCTGTAGGAGTTCTTCCAAAATGCCTTTTATAGTTATCAACAGCTGTTTTAAATTGAGCATCTATAGAGGTTTCTTTAGAAAGAAGTGGTGCATATCCATGAGTAGCTCCACATGTTAAAATATCTAAAAGTTCCATATCCTGTAGATTTTTAAAAGCACCTATGATATCTTTATTATATCGATGTATAAAATCTTCCTTCACTCGGGAATAAAACTCTTGCCACCATTTTGTTAATTTGATCCTTCCCTCTTCATATCTATTTTCTGTAAAATCATTATAATCATGGACAGCAGCATTATATTTCTCGTCCAGATACCCTAAGAATCCATCAATAAATCTAGGATGACGGAGCATTTCACATAATACTGGTGTGAGACCAATAGTAAGCTTGGGATGATACCCATCATCAACTAATTTATATAATTCCATAAGAAGTGGAATATATGTCTCAGCTGCAGCTTCATTAACCCAATCCATTCCATGAGGCCATATACCATGTCCCAAAACCCATGGTAAATGAGCATGTAACACTAGACAATAACTACCAATTTCAATCATAATACCTTATAAATTCCAATTATTATTTAATTCAGGAGAATTTCTTGTTTGTATATAATTTTTCATATCTTATATACTAAAAAGAAAACGATAATTTTTAAAAATCGGTAAAGTTATATATTCTAGTCTAGTTAGGTATAATATACAATTTCCAATAGAAAATTAATCGTAAATTCAAAAAAGTTATAATAAATGGAGCATCTTCAAATAAAGAACCTTAATGAGTTAAATAAGAATGGAAGAATTATAGGTAGAGCAAATTATATTTTCACACCAGAAATATCAAGCTCAATTGGATCTATTCATGGTAGTATATTTAATCAAAATGAGTCTATTGTTATGGGGAGAGATTATCATAATGATAGCAGAATGTTAAAAAGAGCTTATACTTCAGGGTTGATGTCTACAGGAATAAATCTCTTAAATTTATCAGATTGTACATTTCCTTTATTACAATTTACAATTAGGCGTTTTGGAGCTAGTGGTGGCGTTTATTTTTCAGGAGGCCATTTATATAGCGAAGATGTGGGCATTAGATTTTTAGATGCCGGAGGGATTGAGCTTTCGCAAAGTGAGATTCAAAAGATAATAAACTCTTATAATACCTACCCGAGAAAAGTACGACGTGTAGATCCTAATGAAATAGGGCAAATAACTGCGATTCCTCAAACTGCTGATATATATATTAAATCATTGCAACAATTTGTAGATAAGAAGAATATAAAAAAGGCAAATTTAAAAATTGTTGTAGATTGTTCATATGGGCCTACAGGTAAGATCACACCTCTTTTAATAAATGATATTGGCGTTGAAGTGATTGCATTAAATACCCATTATCGTGAAAGATCTTCAAGCCCAGTTCCAAGTATCAATACAATTAGGAACACCGCTGATATTGTTAAAGCTTCAAATAGTCATCTTGGAGTGTGTTTTGATGTTGATGGCTCAAGAATATTGGTTGTTGACGAGAATGGGTTGGAGATAAGTTTTGAAGATTTACTGATGTTATTCGTATCATTTGATAAACGCATACAAAATTCTAAAGCAAATACAATTTTAACAACACCATCACTCCCTCCTGTTGTCAGGGATTTTATTGCGGATGGTGGGTTTCCAATTAAGGAAGTTGAAAATTTTCCAGGAGAAATTTCAAGGCAAATTAGAGAAGAACGTGCCTGTTTTGCTGCAGCAGATACTCTTAAGTTTTACTTTCCAGAGTTCGCACCTTTCAGTGATGGAAACTTTATACTACTAAAAATACTTGAGATTATGACAAAACAAGAAGATCTTTTAAGTTCATTGACTAGGGGTTTTCCCAAAGGTACAAAGATAAACAAAACAATACCAATCTCACCAGATCTTATTGATAACATACATAATCGATTAAGGGAAGTAGCGGAGGAAACAGGATATAAATATCATGATATAATCAACGAATTAAAAATAATAGATAATAATTGTTATGCTTTAATTAAAGTAGCGTTACATAGGGATGCAATACTTTTATCTGCTGAGTCTGAAGATAAAAATACTGCACAAAAAATGATCGATAAATTGGAAAAAATAATTTCAAAACTCTAATTTTCCATTAAGAATTAAAAATTTAAAAAAAATAGAACTAATTATATAATAATAAAAAATTAACTTAAGAACAAGTAAAAGATGATATTATGGTAGAAGTTGATGCTAGTTCGATTATAATTATAACAACTTTTTTTATCATATATGCCGTTTTCCTTGCATTTGATTTATTCGGTAGGAATGAGAAGGCCGGGTATCTCGCCTATATAGTTGCGGTCATTCCTGTAAATATCTATTGGGGATTAGGATATGATGTTCTCTTCGCATATATTATCCTTTTTGGCTTGTGGATTGTTACTTTATTACGTGATACTATTGCAGTTTATTTAAAAAAGGATAAAGAAATTAATGAAATTCTATTGTACCTTACTTTAGGGATCCTTGTTCAACTAATTGCAAGTGCAATTTTACCAGAAATAGATTCTGATTTGAAAACTTATACTGAAAGGGTTGGATATTTTTGGTTACCAAATGTTCATTCAGCAATTTTTAGAGAGGGTGTCGCATTAGGATTCAAGCTCGCAGCTACATTAATGATAATCCTTATTATTGTACCGTTAATTCTTGATATTAAAGATGAGGAGGCGCCGTTACCAATTTTATTCGTGTTTGTTGCGATATTCATCTTGCCTTTCTTGTATTTAGATTTTATCTGGATTGGGGGCACTGAAACCCCTGTAGGTTTATTGACATTTCTATTTTCAGTGATTCTGTTTATTATTCTGCTTCTCATCACTAGGTCTGGTAAAGAAATAAAATAGAACTTCTATTACTTTTTTATTTTTATTTTTATACTTATTTCATAATATAATAATACTTTATGAGTAATTCAAATAGTAGCGATTCTTTATATTCAGTGATGGCAAAAAAAAAAGGTAGTTTAGATAAAGATAGTCAAGATAAAGAATCCTTACCAAAATCTTCTTATAGTTTAAAAGATCTGCCTGGAGTTGGAGATGCAACCATAAAAAAGTTAAAAGATGCTGGAATCTTATCAGTTAGAACACTTGCAATGTATCCCTTAACTAAACTAACCGATGAAGTAGGTTTAGGTATAAAAACAGCAGAAAAATTAGTTAAAACAGCTCAAGATGTAGAGAAAATGGGATTCAAATCAGCTGATTTAATTTGGGAAAAACGTAAATTATTAAATAAATTAACCACAGGAAGTCAAAATCTTGATGAATTAGTAGGAGGAGGCATTGAACCTGGGGCAGTAACTGAACTTTTTGGAGAGTATCGTACGGGAAAAACACAGTTAGCTCATCAACTATGTGTGAATGTACAACTACAATACGAAAGTGGAGGTCTTGAAGGAAATGCTCTCTATATTGATACGGAAGGGACTTTTCGGCCAGAAAGGATTATCCAGATGGCAACTGCCTTAGATCTGGACTATAATGAGATTTTAAGAAATATTACCATTGGTAGAGCCTATAATAGTGATCATCAAATTGTTTTAATCAGAGAAGCCCCACGAATAATTGATAAAAAAAACATCAAATTGGTGATCGTGGATTCCTTAATAGGTCATTTTCGTAGTGAGTATATTGGAAGAGGAACTTTAGCATCTCGTCAACAAATTATGAATACACACATCCATGATTTATTAAGATTATCTGAAGTATATGACGAGATGGTTGTTGTTTATACAAATCAGGTATCTGCTAAACCGGACGTGTTCTATGGTAATCCATTAACACATACAGGCGGGCATGTTGTAGCTCATGGGGCTACTATTCGGATATTCTTAAGGAAAGGAAAAGGAGAACAACGAATTGCGAAAGTTGTTGATGCTCCGAATATTCCTGAGAGTGATACTGTCTTTACTATAACTGAAGAAGGGATAAAGGATTAAATCCGAATAATTCTACTAATTTTCAGAGAACTTAATAAAAATGCCAGAACTAATATTTTAGATTAACATTTACTTCGAATCCGGTTCTTAACGATTCTGAAATAATGCAATATTGCTCGAAAAATTTCTCACATTGATCTGCCCTTTTACGCATTTCAGGAGTATCAATTTTTGGGTTCAGTTCTATATTAATATTCCTAACTCTCCAATATCCTTTGTCATTTCTGGCAATTGTAACTTCAGCTTTTCCTTCAAATCCCGATAATGAAAAATTTTTCTTCTGTAGACAAAATGAAAAACTTGCAGCTAAACAACCTAGAACAGACGAAGCTAATAATTTTGTAGGAGAAGATCCTATTTTTTCGACTTCTTTTTTATTCCTTTCATCAATATAGAGATTATCCATTTTAAGGTTGCCAAGTTCACATTTAAAAATCATTTCTTCTTCTTGTTTTAAACCAACTTTAGTTTTCAACTCGTCTGGCATATAAAATCATCTCTGGATTTTTTATAATGATAAATTTTAATTATAGATTAAGATTTACATTTACTTCAATGCCAGATCTTACTGATTGTGTAACAATACAATATTGTTCAAAGAAACTTGCACCGTCTTTAACAGATTTTAAGCATTGTTTTGCTCTTTTAAGTGCATTTGAATCTGATATTTTTGGTACTATATTAACATCAATTTTTTTAACTCTCAGAAATTCTTTCTCATTGCGGGCAATTACAACTTCTGCTTCTGCTGTAAAATCATCTACCTTAAAGTTCCGCTTTTTTAAACAAAAAATAAAGCTTGCACTTAAACATCCTAATATACCCAAAGCTAGTAGTCTTGAGGGATTAGGCCCAACCATATCAATTTCTTCGGGATGTTCTTCATCAATATAACAATCCTTGACCTTCATATCTCCTAAATCGCATTTAAATATCATTTGAGATTCAGCTTCATCTAATTTAATCCCAACTTTAGTTTTAATATCATTTGATATAATAATCACCTATATTTAGTTAGATTTGAATTTATTTCAATAGAAATACTTAATGTTTATTTTTTATTATATGAAAAGAATTTAATATCTTTCCACTTAGTTTGATTCAATTTTTTTCAAATTGAAATGACGTTGCAGATGGAACGCAAGAAAGAGAAAATAAATAGTGGTAGTGAATAAGTATTTTAACGCAAATAATGTGATAAATAATATCATTAGAACGAAAATCAGTATTTCTGTTATTACACAAGCGACATTTCCGTAATATTTTTTATCAAAAAAGGATTCTGGTCTTTTAAATTGAGATAAATATCTAGATATATTGTTAAATTCTTCTTTTGTGATTAATAATTTGAGTCCTACTTGTTTCTTTTGAAAGTAAAAGAAATTAGTACCCCAATCAAGGGTGTCAATGATAATATGAATTGAATAACTAAGACCACTAATTATCAAAACGGTCCAATTAAGTATTAATCCTAAAATGGTAATAACTACTCCAGGGATAATGGAATGAGTAATCAGCATTCTATGATTGTTATCTAATGCATACTTTGATAAAAAGATATCAAAATCACACACAAAGGCGAATAATACTATTAAAAAAAATTCCAGAAAGTTAAGCTTTAGAACTTCTTTTGAGATTGAAGCAATAATTATTCCAATAGCAAAATGTAAATTTATATGTATGAACATCCACCTATTCTATTTGAAATAATCTTTTCTTTCTACTCTTTTTAATACTTTCTTTTTTAATGCAAAACCAGATGGTCCCTTTTTTTCTACTAAAAATGAAGCAGCTGCGGATGCTAGCAAAGCTACTTTTTTAATTGAATCCCAGGATTTATCAGAGAGGGAAAATTCATATAAAAATATCGAAAAATAGACATCTCCTGCTCCAGTTTCGTCATTCACTTTTTTTGGTCTAAATGCGGGGATTTTCAAGATTGTTTTTCCTTTTCTATAAAGCATTGAGCCTTGATCTCCCAAAGTCATTATGAATATTCCATTTGTATCAAAAACTTCAAAAAATTTCATTACCTCGTAAAGATCATCATGCTTATTTGCTAAAAGTTTCATTTCTTCTTCTGATCCTTTAAGTATCAATCTATCTCCAATTATTTCTATTATTTTTTTGAGATTTGCAATATTTTGATTCTTATAAACATAGGAAACTTTTCCATTGTCATCAATATTACGGATAAATCCTTGCAAATCAATCCCAATATATACACTCGGAAATTGTTTTGATATTTGCAAAACATACTCAAATGAAATTTCATTGCATAATGGGGCTAAAATAACAATGTCAGGTGAACTATTTAGGTAACCTTGTGGAATATCATTAAATTCAAGATCTGGACTTCTTGATTTGAGAGTTAAGGTTCTATTGTGATCGAAATAATCTAAAATAAAATTAGTATTTTCTACATCAGAATATTTTACCCCTCTCAAATCAATATTTCTATTTTTTATAATACCCAACAAAGATTTGCTAAAATTTTTTTTACCTATATGTGAGATAATACTTATTTTACCATCTTGAGTATAGGTTCTTAGAGCTAAAGAGCCATAGCAAACGCTGCCTCCCAAAGTAGCTTTACCTAAGCGTCTATATCTAATAACATTATCTACAGCAACATGCCCAGCAAAAAAAAAAGAAGTGTTGGTTTTATTTTGATTACTCATCTATGATGATTTTAATTCTTCAATAATTTTATTCTTTTCATCTATCGTTATTTTTAATTTATTTATTGTTTTCTGCAAATCCTCTACTAAATTAGACATTGGACCTTGTGGTGTGATAATTTGAGGTTGGCTTGATGATTTTAATTCTGTTATTACCTGATCTTTAAGTTTTAATTGTGCTTGGAGATCTTCAATTAATCTCTCAGATTCTACAATAGATAGAGTCTCAACGGTGGGTTTTGATTTTATTTTAAGGATTTCTTGTATTTGAGAAAGTTCAGCTTTTAGATCTTCATTTTCTTTTTTTAGTTCTTTCAACTCTTCTGGTTCAAGTGTAAAGCCTCCTTTTTCGATAGTTTTTTGCAATTCAGATTTATCTTGATTTAATTTCTCAACTATTCTCTTGTACTTGTTTAAATCTGCTTGAAGGTCTTGACATAGAATTTCTAATGATGCTGAAGAAGTTTGAGAGGGTTGAGGTTTTATACTAGTCGATTTTGATGTATCAATAGGTAATAAGTAATCAACCGGTGATTTAGTCTCCTTTTCGATTAGTTGTTCATTTAGATTAACAAGTTCATTATTAAGTGATGTAATCACTTGTTCCAATTCAAAAATTTGAGTTTTCTTCTTTGATAATTCTGATTGTAAATCTTCAATTAAAGCTTTAGATACATCAGGAGGTTCTTCAGAAGCAGTATCAGCTAAAAATTGTGCTGTCATCGTTGCTTCATTTAATTTAACTCGTAATTCAGCTAATTCATTGTCTTTTAAGCTTAATGCGTTATCTTTTTCTGTTAAAATCATAGTTAGACTCTTAACTTTATTATTAAGTTCGAGATTTTCCTGTTGTATATCACTAATATTCCTTCCCCCGATAGATCCCGACTTTCTTAATTCTTCTTTTAATCTTTCGTTTTCAGAAATGGTATTTCTTACAAGTTCTTCGGTTCTACTTATTAAATCTATATTTGCCCGAATTTTATTCCTTAGTTGTTCGTTTTCCTGTTCAACTTCTTGAATTCGTTTTAAGGTTTCCCCAATGGCACTTGGTTTATCGGATTCAGTCATCATCTTTTTACGCCATAAAGTAATAAAATCTTCAACCTTTTCCTTATCTTCTGGCATATTTTTAAGGCTAATTTTTATTTCTATTCTATAAATTAATTTTATTTCAAAATAATTCCTGAAAAATATCCTACACAATAGCCTCCAATGCTTCCAGTTCTTTCAGAACTTGTATAATATTGCATCATTTCACCTTTGGTGGCATTTAGATTTTGGCAAATTAGCATCATAGTAGTAATTGTTTGTGGACCACATATGGAGGTTTTTAAAGAAGCTTCAAGTGTTTTTTCAGGATTTAATTTTTTGAATTCTTCAATTGCTGCAAAATCAATCTCCTTAAATATTTTTAATTGGCTTGAATCCATTACTTGTTTGTGGGACATATCTGAAGACGCTACAATAACAATATCATTCTTGCTTGAATTTATTGCGTTGGAGATATCAATAGCGATTGCTTCCATAGTTTTAAAATCTCTAGTGCCAGCTATTTTAATTGGAACAATTTTTACTTCTTTATCATGAGAACAATACTTAATAAACGGTAATTGAATTTCTATATTATGCTCTTGTTCAGCAGTAAGACCTATAAAAAGAGAATTATCTTCTTCAATTATCTTACTATTAATTAATATCTGTTTTGCGAATTCTTCGTCTATCTCCAAATTTCCTAACGGTGTTTCCCATTCTCCTTTTTTCATTAATGCAATTTTATGATACCCAATATGATCTGTACCTAAAACTATAACTGTATCAGGAATTCTCTCCTTGAATAAATTTAGGTATGTAAAAGCGGCACAAGGTCCTGAATATGTCATACCCGCATGTGGAGAGACACCTCCTATAACAGTTCTTTCATCTTTATTCAATGTTAAAGGTTCTTCACCGGGACCAAATTTTTTATCCATAAAATACCCCTGTATTGCTTCTTGTAAGCCTTTTTTGGACCCAGGATACCAACTGCCCGCATGAGTTGCTCTTCTAAGGACCATTTTACCAATCACCAATCATTAAACGTTCAATATTAAATTTAAAATTTAATATTTTTGAAGCTTAAATAATTTAATCTATTCAATAAGAAATTGTAAGATTTATTAAGTTATCTTTAATAATCTTTTATGATGAATCAAGTAAAGGATAATCAAATAAATCTTGATGAGGTTGACGTACCAGAAAGAATTCCAACCAAATTCATAAATTCTAGAGTTATTGTCTTTAATCCTTTATACGCTTCTTATTTATATGTAAAGAAAGGTTTTTTTGGTTCCCCACTTGGAATTAATAAGCCAAGATTGGAATATTTCTCCAAACCAAGTGAACTATCTTTAATAGAGGCATATTTCCTATTGGAAAAAGATGAAATTACAATATTTGATGTAATTGAAAAAAAAGATTTAAGCCCAAAGGAGTTTTATAAGCTAGCGAAGAATATACACCATAAATTTGAGGAAAAGTTCATAATTTATAAAGATCTAAGGGAAAAAGGATACATTCCACGGCCAGGATTAAAGTTCGGTGCGGATTTTGTAGTTTATCGCCGTGGTCCTGGCCTTGAACATTCACTCTTTATGGTACACGTTTTACCACATGATGCTGAAATTACAGCAATAGATATGGTGCGTGCAGGGAGATTAGCAACATCTGTAAGGAAAAAATTTGTTATAGCAAATCCTCTTACAAATTCATATTATTTCTTTGAGTGGTTTAAGCCATAATATTATTGAAAGGTATATAAGTAAAATATCCTAGATACTTACTAGTCTAAATTTCCTTATAAGTTCATTCTTTATTCTCTCAATTTGATTGAAGTTATTGTTCGGAACTGTTTGACTGATTCTCATTATTTTATTAATAAGTTCAGAATCTAATAGGTCTTCAAGTAATATTCCTTGATTAACAAGATCTTTCCCTTTATTGTAAATAAAGAGAATTAATTTAATTATACCTAATAATTTTTCAACATCGGTGAAGCTATCAATTTCATCAAAAGCACTTTGGATTAAAAAGCTATTCTTAATTAATTTTGTAATAAAGAGAACTAGTTGTTTATCTTCTGGCAAGTTCTTTTCACCTATTAATTGAATCAAATATTTCAAATCCTGTTCCTGTGATAAAATGTCATTCACTTGATTTCGACATTCGTCCCAATCAATATTAATTTCAGGCCAATCAATATCTCTGTCATACCACCAATCTGCAATATAAGAAGGGTAATTCGAATAAGAATTAAGCCAATCTATAGCGGGATAGTGCTTTAAATAGGCTAATTTTGGGTCTAAAGCTAAAAAAACTTGTACCAATCTTTTTGTTGTTGAGGTAACTGGTTCACTGAAATCGCCTGCTGGTGGTGATATAGTTCCAATAATCGTTAAAGACCCTTCTTTCTCTGCACCTATGTGATCTAAGCCTAAAGTTTTAACCAAGCCAGCTCTCTCATAAAAGTTTGAAAGTTTTGAAGGTAGATATGCAGGATATCCCTCCTCAGCTGGCATTTCTTCCAATAAGCCTGAGATTTCTCTGAGAGATTCTGCCCATCTCGATATACTATCTGCTAACACAACAACATCGTATCCCATATCTCGATAATACTCCGCAATAGTTACCCCAGAAAATAAACTGGCTTCTCGTGCTGATACAGGCATATTGGAGGTATTAGCTATAAGTATTATATGATCTAATAAAGGAGTACCACTTTTAGGGTCTTCAGTTTCTGAAAATTGCTTCAAGATATTTGCAATTTCATTTCCGGGCTCTCCACATCCAATAAATACTACCAAATCAGCATTACACCACTTAGCTAATGATTGTTGAATAACGGTCTTGCCAGTTCCAAATCCTCCAGGAATAGCAGTTGTGCCACCCTTTACGATTGGAAAAAGTAAATCTATAACACGTATTCCTGTTATTAATGGTTTATTCGGATTTTCTTTCTTTGTAAAAGGTCTATTTTGAGTGATGGGCCATTTTTGTAACATTGGGAAGGAATTTTCTTTATTTTTATCTTTTAGTTTATAAATTTCTTCTACTATTGTATAATCACCTTCATCAGCGATAAATGAAATTATCCCAGTAGAATTAGGAGGAACCATTATTTTATGCTCGATATCTTTTGTTTCTTTAACTGATCCAATCACATCTCCTCCTTTAACTTCATCACCTAATTTCCTTAGGGGTGTAAAATGCCATTTTGTTTTTCTTGATAAAGAAGGATATTTTATCCCTCTTTCTAAGCCTCCAGATTCTAAATTTTTAAAAATCATCTCCAAAGGCCTTTGAATTCCATCAAAAACACCCGCAATTAGACCCGGAGCCAATTCCATCGAAAGTGGTTCATTTAGATTCTCAACTTTCTCATATAATTTTACTTTAATGACATTTTCGAAACACTGAGCCACAATGTGATCTGATTGTATTTGAATAACTTCTCCCAGAATATTATGTTTTGAGATTTTAACCATATCATAAAGTCTTACCTCATTTTCTAATCCTTTTACTTTTATTAAGGAACCTATAATAGCAGAAATATATCCTTGACTCAATTCTTTCATTTTTCATAAAATCCTCTGTTTAATTTAGTAGGATACTTGTTTATTACAAAATGGACATTTTTTTACAAAATTGGGTATTGTATTTCCGCAATTTCCGCATTTAAGTACAATTGGTTTACGATAATTAATTTCCAGATTGACTTTTTTATAGATTTTAGGTTCAGCTTGTTCAAATTTTCTCTTAATTCTACGATCCTTTTCTTTCTGTCCCCCTTCAAGGGAGCTTTTTCTTTTTCTATTGGGAAACATCCTAGAGTAAAGAGATCTCTTACCTCGTCTAAAAAATGGACCGATAGTTATCAAAAACGTGAACAGAAGCAAGATAAGAACAATGAAAGGATTAGCCCCAAATTTGGTTAAAAAATAGAAAAAAAAAAGCAGTATAAGCAAATAACTGATCAAAATTAATAACCGAATAATAAGTACTTTTCGATTTAATAGTTTCTCTTTGGTTTCCGGCACAATTTATCATAATTTGGTTAATTATTCAATTCATTGATAATGAACATTATTCAAATTTTTTTGAAAGATAATTAATAGCTTTATCTATTTCTTTTTTTACAAATTCTGTATCAATCTCTCTCTCAATTTCCTCTGAAATGATGTCTTTCTCAGTCTCTGGCCTAAACTTAAGCATAGAGTAATTATTATCAAGGTAAAATGGAAAATATTCAATTCCTGAGCCCTGGTAGAATTTAAAAAAGAATTCATAAAAATGAAGACGTAAGGTGTTGATGAAAACTAGTATACCTTCAATTAAGATTACGACTATATTCCCAAAGATCTGACCAATTAAATTAACTATTTCAATTCCAAAATTGTCACCTTCAATCAAGGTACTCATAGCATTAATCGAATATAACAATGCTATATGTGCTAATGCTAAAGCTAATAATCTAATATATGAAGCTACATTACTCACTACTGATAAAACAGTATCAAAGGCTTCAATCGAACCTTCACCTAATAATCCACTAAAAGATTCTTCTTTTAGATAAGAAATCCCAAGAAGTTTTCCAAATGGTTTCAATCCCAATAAAAGCACCCCAGGGATTAAGACTAGTAAAATTGGGTAAGGAGAGGATAACCATCCATAAATATCGAATCCAAATCCAAAAATTAGAATAGTTCCTCCAGTCAACAATAGAATTTTCATTAAAGAATCACTAAATCCCAGATATTTTCTTTTTTGTTTCCAATAATTCAAAAATTGAATGAACCATCCCAAATTAATATGAAATACACCAATATAAATTGCAAATTTAAATACATTCATTATATTTTGCAAAGGATTATATAACGTAATATCTAACGTTGGTGAAATTATTAATAGGATCAATGACAGCAAACAAAATGTTAATCCAATACCAATAATCCAATTTGCTATTCTTTTTAATCTGGAATGAATTAAAGTAAGTGCTATTATACCCAGTATAGTTATGCCCCCTCCTATAATTGCTGTAGCTCTTAAAATATATGGGGGAGGAAGAATACTTAATAAATTAATTGGTTCGAGATGCCAAATTATGTTGCCAAAAATTTCTAGTTCATGTTTTCCTAAAAATTCACCGTATAAAAATCCGATGAAAAATGCAGCCCATCCACAGAAAAAAATTATCCATGAGAAATTGGCAGTGTCTCCTTTCCTTTTCCTAAATACTATTCCTCCTATAAATCCTGCGATTATTAAAATTAGCCCATGACCAATATCACCAAACATCATACCGAATAATATTGGAAAAGTAAAAGCAATAATCGGAGTAGGATCAATTTCAGAATAAGTTGGTGTGCCATATAATCTGGTAATTGTTTCGAATGGGCGAATCAAAAAGAAATTTTTCATTATTGTAGGAGTAGATTCTCTTAAGTCTACTCCATTATCTATCCCATCATTTTCACTTCGTTCTAGATACTCTTCTTTTAGTATTGGTTCTTTTTTGTATTTCATAGTTTTTCTTTTTTTTGCAGTAATAGCTTCTTTAATGGGTTTTTTTTTTGAGATATCATTTGATTCGATGGTAATATTATCTTTAAAGATTGCAAATAAATGTTGAAGAATCTCCTCTTTTTTCTGTGAGGGAATAAAGAATTTAAAGATTAGACGATTTGATGTTGTTTTTTCAAATTGATGTTCCGCCCAATTATATTCCTCAATATTTTGCACAACTTCATTAATCGCCGCAAATCTTAACATATTATCTTTTATTATTCGAGTTTGTTCTTTTTTATATCTTGAAACCAAATTTTCAATAAAATTTATTTCCTTATTAATTCTTAGGAAATTTATTCCTTCTTTTGTCAAATATCTTTTAAGTATTGGAACTTCTTCAGAATGTATTAATCGAATCCTTGCGTTAAACTCATTCTCCTTATCTTTTGGATAGATAATATAGAAACCAATTCGATCATCAGAAATCATAAATGTTTCATAAAAATTAGGAAATTCTGAATGTTCAAATAAATTTTTTAAATTGGTTAAGTTTTTGCTAAAAGTTGTGAAAATTCGAAATTTAAAAATTTCCAAACTATCTATTTTTTCTACATTTAGATTTAATTTTTTTGCATAATTATAACAATTTTTAATTGTCATTAAATTTTCTAATTCGATTTTTCCTTTAGTAATATATCTATTTAACTCAACCATTCTATTTGTATAAAAATCGATTTCTTCTTCGATATGGTCTATTAATTCTGGTAAATCTCTTGCAATAAATTCTATTCTATCATCCTCAGCAACTTTTAAATTTAAAACATCATATTCACTTATTTCAAGTTTTTTATACAGGTTGTTTAAATTTTTCCTTATATCTTTAATTTTTTCCTTAAGAGGATCTTTTTCTTCTAATTCCTTCTTAATTTTGTTTTTTTCTGCTCTTGGTTTTACATGAACTATATTTAGATCTGAGAGTTCAATTAGTAATTGATCTTTATAATTATGGTTTATTTCTGCTCTTATTAAACTAAATTCACTTTTTTTTACCATTTTTCATCATACTCAAGTGGTTTTTCCTTGGCTAATAATTAAATCTTTTGTTTTTTTTAGTCTTACATAGTTTTCTCTCTCAATTTCTTCTAAAATTTCTTTAATTTGTTTTATATCCGTTTTCATTTTTGGAATAATCATATTTTTTAGTCCATTAATCCGGCGATTTACTTTTTTAAAGCTAACAGCATGTTTCAATAGTAAATCTTCAATTTCAGTAAATTTTATCATTTCCTTAAAAAATTCTTTCAATAAAATAATTAAATCATCGAGAAAATGACTTGTGTCTTCAAAGGTATAAGCAGGTAATTTTTCCTCTTGAAAAAATTCATAATTAATTTTAGGAACAACTATTCCTACTTTCTTTTGATATTGAATATCTATCATGGGTTTATATTGTATTCTGCTTAATTTACTAATCAGAACAACTCCATTTTTACCCATTTCTTCATAAGTTTGATTTAATTTTATAAGTGATTGTTTAAATAAATCAATAAAATTCTTTCGTATTTCCAAATATTCTTTCCCTAATCGTTTAATTTGAAAGACTAACTGTTCTCGTCTATATTCTAAAAAAGTTTCTCCTCTAACAGCAAAAACTAATCTCTTTTGTAATCCTATCAAATTTGATTTTGTTGGTTTTATATCACGAAAACTGATAACCTACACCCGGATCTTATAATATTTATCTAAAAATCTTGAATGTACTCTAAACAATTGATCTATAGTTAAATTTGAAAGCACTTCCCATGCCAAATTAAGTGTAGTTTCAAAATCTCGATTTTCATTTATTTCTTGTTTTAAAAATTTCTGTTCAAAATCTACCCCAAATTTTAAAAAATTCTTCTGTTCAAAACTTAAACCATCTTCTCCTACGATTGAAATAAGATCTTTAACTTCAAGATAATTTGAATATGCAGACAATAATTGTGAGCTAACATCAGCATGATCTTCTCTTGTTTTATCTTTACCTATTGCATCTTTCATTAATCGTGAAATGGAGGCTAATACTTCAAACGGAGGATAAATTCCTTTTTTGTGCAAACTGCGGCTAAGTACTAGTTGTCCCTCAGTTATATAGCCCGTGGTGTCACTAATAGGGTGTGATATGTCATCTGATGGCATAGTAAGAATCGGGATTTGAGTTATTGTGCCTTTTTTTCCTTTAATTTTCCCCGTCCTCTCATAAATTGAAGCAAAATCGGAATAAATATATCCGGGATAACCCTTTCTACTAGGGATCTCTTCTTTTGCTGAACTAAGTTCTCTTAAAGCTTCAGCATAGTTAGTCATATCAATTAAAATAACAAGAACATGCATATCTTTTTCGAAGGCAAAATATTCTGCAGTTGTTAAAGCAACTCTTGGGATAATTAATCTTTCAATTATCGGATCATCTGCAAAATTTATAAAAGAAATTATGTTTTGAATGGATCCACTCTCTTGAAAACGATTTAAAAAATAAATTGCTTCGTCTTGAATTATCCCTATTCCACAAAAGATTATGACAAATGGTTCTTCTGCTAAAACTTTTGCTTGTGTAGCAATTTGAGCAGCTAATTTGTTGTGAGTTAATCCTTGTCCACTGAATATTGGGAGTTTTTGACCCCTAATTAATGTGAATAGGCCATCAATTACTGATATTCCCGTTTGAATTATATCTACAGGATATTCCCTTGCAAATGGATTAATAGGAACTCCGTTTATATCTCTTTGAACATCTGATAAAATATCTGAATCTAATAAAGCTTTTGTTTTAATATCAATTGGTTTTCCTAAAGAATTAAATGTTTGACCAAGCATATCTTTTGAAATCTTTACTTTAAACGTGTCTTCTGTGAAAATTATCTCAGCATTTTCTGTAGATAATCCAGTAGTATCCTCAAATACTTCCACTACTATAAGTTCTTCACTCATTTTTACAATTTGTCCCATACGAATATTATCATCATCTGTTCTAATTAAAACAATCTCCCCAAATTGAGCATGATGCTCATTTTTAAGAAATACTAGGGGTCCAATTATTTGTTGGATTTTTCTATAAATAACACTCATAGCTTTTTGAATACTCCTCTGGTTAATTTTAAAGATTCTATCTCACTGAGTAGCTTTTTTTTAATATCTTTAATTTTATTGAAATCATCATTAGTTATTGTTCTATTTATTCTTAAAATATCATTAATAACTAAAAGTGATTTTATATCTTCGATTAAAAATCCTTGTTTCAATAATTCTTTACTTTCTTTAAATAATAATAGAATAATTTTTATCATACCTAAGAGTTTCGCTATATCTGTAAAGCTATCGATATCATCATAGGCATTTTGAATTAAAAATCCATTTTTAATTAATTTGGCAATAAATAAAGTTAATTGTTGATCATCAGGTAAATTTTCTTCTCCGATTAGTTGAGTTATATATTTTAATTCATTATCTTGAGATAAAATTTCATTAACTTGATTACGACAGTCAAACCAATCAATATCAATTTCCGACCAGTTTATATCTCTCTCATACCACCATTCAGAGATATAATCAGGATAGTTTGAATATGAATCCAACCAGTTTATAGCGGGGTAATGCTTAGAATAGGCTAATCCGGCATCCAAAGCCCATATCCCTTGTACAAAATTTTTAGTGGTTGCTGTTACAGGTTCACTAAAGTCCCCTGCGGGAGGACTAACAGAACCTATGATTGTTAATGATCCTATTCTTTCTTTTCCGTTTACTTTATTACCAATAAGTTTGACAATACCAGCCCTTTCATAAAATCCAGAGAGTTTGGATGGTAAATAAGCAGGATATCCCTCTTCAGCAGGCATTTCCTCCAATAATCCAGATATTTCTCTTAAAGATTCTGCCCATCTTGAAGTACTGTCAGCAAGAACAGCAATATCATATCCCATATCTCTATAATATTCAGCAATAGTTACTCCAGAAAAAATACTTGCTTCACGTGCCGAAACGGGCATATTTGAGGTATTTGCTATTAATATTATTCGCTCTAGTAAAGGACGTTTACTTTTGGGGTCAACTAGCTCAGTAAATTGCTTTAATACGTCAGCTATCTCGTTTCCTCGTTCTCCGCAACCTATGTATAAAATTATATCAGCATCACACCATTTGGCTAATGATTGTTGAATAACTGTTTTACCGGTTCCAAATCCTCCTGGAACACCAAAAGTCCCCCCTTTGGTTATTGGAAACAATAAATCTATAACACGTATCCCCGTAATCAACGGCTCATCAGGTAATAACCTTTCTTTAAATGGTCTAGGGGTTGTTATGGGCCATTTTTGCATCATTGAAAAAGATTTTTCTTCTTGCCCATTCTTTAATCTGTATATTTCTTGTTCTATTGTATAATCTCCCTCACCTACAAGATAGGTTAAAATACCACTAGTATATGGTGGAACCATTATTTTGTGTTCTATTATCTCAGTTTCTTGGACAATTCCAATCACATCTCCTCCTATAACATTAGCTTTGATTCTCTCTAGTGGAATAAAATGCCATTTTTTTGTTCTCGACAGTGATGGTATTTCTAATCCTCTTTCTAATTGCCCACCTTTGAGTATTTCAAAAGCTTTTTGAAGTGGTCTTTGTATTCCATCAAAAATATTTCCCAACAATCCTGGTGCTAGTTCCATTGATAAGGGTTCATTTAAATTTATAACTTCTTCATCAATTCGTAAATTTGTTGTATTTTCAAAACATTGAGCAACAATATGATCTGAATAAATTTGGATAACTTCTCCTAACATATTTCTAACTTTAATCAAATCATGTAGTTTTATTTGATTCTCTAGTCCTTTTACATGAATTAAAGAACCAATGATTGCAGAAATATATCCATGCTGAGAATTTTTATTAGATTTGGATTTGATCATACTTAGTTAAGTATTCCGTAATTAATTTCTTTTGATTTTTTATAAATTCTTCAAATTCAATTTCAATCTCTTTAATTTCAGAGTCATCAATGATTTTGGAAATTTCCATCTGTAGATAAGACGAACTTCTATTAATTAAATTATCAATGGTGTAATCGTAAGATATTACTCCACCAACTAGAGAAATTTTAAATCCACCAATAAAATCTCTTTTATCTTTATTAATTTCTATTGGATTCTTAAAAAGATTTACAATTTTATCAAAATTCTTAATAAAATAGTCATAATCTTTATTATTAAATATTAATTCTACTTCCTGGGGATTATCTATAGTTTTCGTGACATTTTTTATTGAATTCAAAAGATAATCAATGTAGAATTTATAATTATTATCAATTCTTTGCTTTATAAGCTTAAATAACGACAGCTTTAATTCTTTAATTAGATTATTTTTTATATTCAAAAATTTTTCTTTACCACTTAATAGAGTTGAAGATAATGATTGATTTAAAAATTGATCATAGCTCTCTTTAAAATGTTGCTTCAATTTAATTGTTCTCTCTTCACTCCTTTCTATAAACCTTTTTTTTATTTCAGCTTTTTGAAAAAGAGTTTTTTGGTTTAATTCTTTTATCTCAATTTGGGCTCTCTCGATTAAATAACGTCCCAAATTTCCTAATTGCTTTTTAAACACTTTTTCTTCAGAAATTATTAATCAACTCATTTTAATAGCTCTATCTCGCTAATTGCATTGGAGATTTTATTTAATAGGACATCCATTCTTTCGATATTAGGTTGGAAAATGTCAGGAAGAATAAATATAAACGGTTTCTTGTTATTTAATTTAAAATCTAACAGAAAATCAATTAATTCATCAGACAATTTTAATGTTATAATAATCATTCCTATTTCTGGTTGAGTTACCAAATCGTTAAACAATTTTAGGAACTCATCCCGATGTTCGATTATTGTGCCCTCTATTCCTAAGAGTCCGAACATTAAAACAATATCTTCATCCCCCACTACATAAACTTCTTTATCAAACATTAAAAGTCTAATCCCACCTCTTCGATGATCAATTTCTGAAGATTTCCAATTCTTTTTTGAAATTGTAACTCAATCTTTTTAATTGCCGTATCTAATTTATTTTTAAAACTATCAATTTTTATTTTAACATCTTTTGCTAGTTTTCCTAATACCTCATTCACAAGCTTATTCTTTTCGTTAATAAAGTCCTCAAATGCTATTTGTTCATTTTCTCTGAATTTCTCAATTTCTTTTAAGTTTAAATTCTTAGCATTGTTCACAAGTTCTTCATAAACCCTTTCGATATCTTTCAAATTTTCAAAAAGATCCATTATGTTAACACCTTATATTTTTCATGTAAAATATCTACAACCTTAGGTAATACGTGAATTTTAATTTCATTATCTTTTCTAATTAATAACTCCATAATCTTGAAAATTGATTGATATTCTATATCGTCTATTTGAAGTTGAAATTTCTTAAAAAAGTAATTAAAATATAGTTTTTCAATTTCCCAAATCAAGTGTTTTCCTTTAAGCGGAGATCGTAGTAGATTAGTTCTTATTTCATTTTTTATAATCAAAAATTCAGATAGAAGTGTAATAAAATCATTAACATTATTTAGCTTTAGTAGATCATTTAGAGAGCTTTGATCTAAGAACATATAATTGTTAACAAGGAACTGTGAAAGTAGATTCCTGTCAATATTATTCTTAATACCTCTATAAATTATATTCAAGTTATATATCTCAGATTTATACTTCACATAGAAAGAAATCATGACTTTTTCTTTAGGATTTAGAAATTTTATTTCGTTTTCCATAGTTTCATAATAGAGTTTATCTAAAAAAGCTTCCAAGACAAAAATTTCTTTAGTATTTCGAAAGTAAAGAATTCCTTCTCTTATGGCTTTGTTATATTTGGTATGCCTCATATATAATTGAATTTGATCTAAAGATGTAATTTCTAGAAGCTCATTAATAAAATCTGTGTTGTTTAAGTATTTTTCTACCTGTTTATTGACTAATTTTGATTTATCGTTTAAACTCATGCCAAGAATTGTACCTAAAATAATTCTTTTGATATTCATTATTTCATACTTCATAAGATAATTTCTAAGAAATATACGCATAGTTCTTGGAGAATTCATTATTATTCTTCCAATTAATTTAATATAAGTATGAAATAATGCCTTCTCAATTTCTTCAATAGTGTATGTATTAAAGGTCAAGCCTGGGTAAAACCTATCAATATATTCGATTAGTTGCTCAATATTGGTTATATCTTCTAACTTTTTTAGAGTTATTTCATCCATTATTAGTTGTTTTAGAAAACCAATTTTGATTAGAGTAAACGCATAGCTATCAACAATAACACTCGTCCAAAAATCACCAAAATCAAAATTTTTTGTGGTAATATTTTAAAAAAAATTAACTCATACGGGCGTAGGGATTTTTGTCCAAAGTAAAATTCCTACAATTAGTCCATAGACTGCTAGTGCTTCGCATAGGGCAACCACAAGAAATGCTTTAAAGAACGCTTCTTCTCTTTCTGAAAGTGCACTTATAGCAGCAGTTCCTACTGTTTTCATAGCCCAAGCGCTTCCGAGCACTGAAAAACTTACGGATAATGCTACAGCTATCGCTAAAGCAACTGTTGTTGTTGAATCATAATAATCAAAGGTAGTACCCTGAGCACTAACAAAAGTTACAATTCCATTTGATGTGAAAATTACTAAGAAAATCAATACCACTTGAAATATTCCAAGTAATAAGTAAAATTTCTGTTTACCTTTCATATATCTAACATCTTTGTTTTTGTTTAAAAAACTTGTTAATTTTAAATAATACAAATTAAATTACGCGTATAAATTTTGTTATTAAAAGAAGATAAAAAAAAGATCTCTTATCCATCTGACAACAAAGAACGGAATCAAAAAAGATTTTTATTGATAGAGAAGAATTCTTATTTGATCAGCAATATCATGGATTCTATCGCAAAGCTGTTCCATTAAAACTATGCTATCTCTTATTCTAAGAAGTTTCCTCATATTTAATTGATCATTGGAATAAAGATATTCTAAAAATTGGCGATATATTGTATCAACTTCATTTTCAATCTCATGGATAGTAGTGGTATTTTTCAAAACCATTTCAGGTTTATCTCTTAGACTTTTTATTGTAGATTTTAAGACATTAGCCATATTAATTGTTTTATTAATCAATTTTTCATATCTTTTCTTTATTTCATCATCTCCTCCACCGTCTAACTTGATTTTTGGAAGCATATCAACAAATTCCAACGGATAGTTTATTACATTATCCATCCGGAGAATAAGAGCAACATAATCTCCTAAACCTTGCGCGCCTGCCTCAGAATAATTCTGTATCAATTGAATTTTAATAGCATCGGCATCTTCTTCACGGAGTTGCATTTTACTTTTTTTCTTTTCTAAGGTTTCCTTATTAGCCTCGTAATCTTCTGCCCAAGTTGAATAGTAAACACCCATATCCGAAATAACAGAATATATAATTCTTGAATGTTCAATTAACATTGAAATAATTTCTTCTTTAATCTTATTCATAAGAATTCCCTTAAAATATTTTGTTCTGATATTAATATTAATAATTAGGTTATTAAAAATTTAGTATTTGTAGAATATAAATTAGGGAGAGTTTATATTGTTTTATTTGGAAAATTCTCATTAGTTTTTCAATGATTATGGATTTTTAGATCTAAAATTACATTTTATATGAAGTTGACAGTTTATTTTAAAGTGAGTATGTATGGAGTATAAAAATTTAATAGTAGAAAAACGCGACGATTACATCGCTATTGTTACATTTAATCGACCAGAACAACTCAACACATTAAGTACTGCTTTAATGACAGAGATTGAATATTTAACAGAAGAATTTCAATCAGACACAGAAACGCGTGTTGTGATTTTTACAGGAGCGGGTAAACATTTTAGTGGTGGAAGAGATTTGAGAGAACAACAAGGTCCAACTACATTACTGGGAAGACAAAGAGCAATGCAAAATGGGCCGAGAATGACTCGTAAGCTATACATGATGGATCAAATTACAATCGCTGCCATTAATGGAGGTGCATTTGGAGGAGGTTGTTGTATAGCTTCAGCACTTGATTTTCGTATTGGAGAAGAAAATTGTATGGCAGGATTTCCGGAGAGCCGATTAGGAATGAGTTTAAGCTGGACTATACTTCCTATTGTTGTTCATCTAATTGGTCCTACATTTGCAAAAGAAATGACAATATTAGGCAAAAATAATGATGCTCAAACACTTTTAAAGTGGGGTTTTATAAGTGAAATAGTTCCAAAGGAGAATCTCTTAGAGCGAGCTATTGAGATCGGTAAAGAATATGCTGTGATGCCCCCAATCCCTGCTCAAATGATTAAAAAAACTATTAATCACATTTGTGGTGCCTTAGATCAAGCAATAATGCATATGGATATGGATCAATTAATGTTAACCCTTCAAACGGAAGATTTAAGAGAAGGAGTTGCTGCATTTTTCGGAAAGCGTGAAGGTAAATTTAAGGGAAACTAAAATATTTTTTTTAACTTTTTTTTTCTATAATACCAAAATTATCCAATATACATAGATCACTCCCAATAAAAATATAATAAAGATAAAATATATTATTAAATAAGTATTTAAAAACAACTTGAATAATTTGGGAATAAGAGACTATATTTTTAGTTTAACAACGATTTTTGAGGAATAGAATTGGTAAAATTTCGTGAAACGTTAAAAAGTTGGAAAGAATATTCAAAAATGTCCGATTTGGGTATAATTGCTCGACGTAAATTTTTCAATAACTGTTTTGATGGCGCTTTAACTTGCGCTGGAATCGTGAGTGGTATTTTCATTATTTTTCTGAGTAAAAATGCAACTCAATTCACCCCTCAAACCGTTACTGTTACTGGTTTCGCTACAGCATTAGCTATTGGTATAAGTGGTCTATGGGGTGCTTTTCTTTCTGAAGAAGCTGAAAGAAAGAAGAAAGTTGATGACATGAAAAAAGATATGGCAATGATCGAGGAAAAAGAAGATGAAAATAGCGATATATTGGAACACGATTTAAAAAATAATATGAAAAATAAAAAAGACAAGACTTTACTAGAAAAAGCTGAGGATTTCGCAACTATAGTTGCTTCCCTAGTTGACGGAGGTGCTCCAGTGTTAGGATCCTCTTTACCTTTAATTCCATTTTTCTTTGGCGTAAAATTGTCTCTCATACATTTTATCTTTTCTTATATTGTACTTGCTATACTGCTTATTTATTTAGGTAACTTTTTAGGAAAGATTTCAGGTGGGGGACGTGTAAGATATGCCATACATTTAGTTACTGCTGGGATTGTTACTCTTCTTATATCAATATTGTTAGGTATCTAAAATTATAGGGTGTGTTAATAAATCAGATTTTTAATCCAAACTAAAGTAAAATTAGATTAATAAGAATGCTCGAAAAAATCAGAGTATATTCAAAAATAACAAATTTGTGGGCAATTGCTCGCCGTTATTTTGTGAATAATTTTTATGATGGGATGTTAACAGTTTTGGGTATCCTCTTGGGATTCTTTGCACTAATACTTAAGGAAGGACAGATCTCAGTCGATAGCCATCTTGTTATTCTAACGGGAGTAGGATCATCTATATCTATGTTTATATCAGGGATAACAGGATCCTATCTTTCAGAAAAAGCAGAACAAAAAAAAATAAAAGAAGAATTAAAAAGAGCAATGATAATTACTGAAGAAAAAGAAGATCAAATTGATGAAGAAGCAAGTAGAAAAGAAATTGAAAAAGCAATGTTAACTAAAATAGGGAATAACATAAATATTAAAGCAAACAGTATTGAGATTAATACAAATAATAATCAGAAAAAAAAGAAAAAAAGAACTAAAAACATCCAAGAAAAAGCTGAAAGATTTGCAAGTATTATTGTAGCGTTTGTAAATGGCTTATCACCATTTTTAGGAGGCCTTGTACCATTATTTCCGTTCTTTTATGCACCAATAGCTAATTTTTCTACTTTTATTATTTCATTTAGTATAATTCTAATCTGTATTATTTTACTCGGGGTCTTTTTAGGAGTCATTTCTAAAGAATCTATAGTTAAAAATATACTTCAGATGGTTTTTGCGTTTACATTAACACTAATTATTTCTATATTCTTATTAGGTTAAAATATTATCTCGATTATTATCATAAATTTTATTTTTTGATTTTCATTTACCCATCTAACTATATTATGGAAAAAATAAAATGCAAAATTTTATTGGACTAGATATCGGATCTCTCGTTACTAAAATTGTACTAGTGAATGAGGGAAAATTGGTTGATTTTCGAGTTGAAAGATCTACATTCGATTTTAAAAGAGTAGGTAATAATCTTTTTAATGAGATCTTGGAAAAAAATAATTTGAGTAAAAGTGATGTTTTCATTATGTCTACTGGGTATGGACGCAATACAATTGATATTGCTAATGATCGAATCACAGAAATTACAGCACATGCCCGTGGAGCACAATATTTTTTTCCAGAAGCACACTCTGTTATTGATATTGGAGGTCAGGATTCTAAAGCCATTCTTATATCCAAAAAAACTGGTAATGTTATGGACTTTCAAATGAATGATAAATGTGCAGCAGGAACTGGAAGGTTTTTAGAAGTCATGGCTCATGCACTTGAAGTTCCAATAGAAGAAATTGGAGATCTCGCATTAAACTCAAATAAACCCTCAGCAATTAGTTCTACATGTACTGTTTTCGCTGAGAGTGAAGTAATTTCCTTATTTGCCAGAGGTACAGCAAAACATGATATAGCAGCGGGAATTCATAAATCCATTGCTAGGAGAGTCGCAGGCATGGCTAAACGTATAGGAGTAGCACCTTTACTTGTTTTTTGTGGAGGTGTTGCTAAAAATGTAGCAGTTAAAAAGTTCTTAGAAGAAGAATTAGGTTATGAAATAGTAATCCCAAATCATCCCCAGTTAACAGGAGCAATCGGAGCAGCTTTAATTGCTCAAGAACATAATGACGATTAATCTGTTTTCTATTTAGTTTTTATATCAATAAATTTTATGAACAATTAACTCTTTTTTGTTTAATAATTCAAAATTTTTATGATTATAGAAATGGAAGATTCTGAATTTCTATCAGATTATTATATTTATCTTAAAGAAAAGAAGGAAGAGGGTAAAAAAGTAATTGCTTTCATATCTCATGATAATATTCCAGAAGAGTTAATCGATGCTGCTGGTTTTATTCCTTTAAGAATGATGTTTGCTGGAAATGATGAATTAATGGATGCTAGTCATGATTTTCTGCCCCCTTCGACTTGTTCATTTGCTCAATCATGTATTGGAGCCTTTTCTACAAAACCTAATAATTATAAATTTCTAGATTTGGTTGATTATTTTATAATCTCAAATCATTGTGTTTCAGACATTTGTGCATCAGAAATAATAGCAAAATATCACAATATTCCTTATCTGAAATTCTATGTATCATACACTAAAACGGAAAATAGTTCAAAGTATTTTAAGCTAGAATTAATGGCTTTAAAAGAAGAAATTGAAAAAATTAAAGGATCTGAAATAAAAGTTCAGGATTTGACAAAAAGTATTGAAAAATATAATAATTTTAAGAAAAAATTATCAGAATTAAGCAATTTAACCATAAAAGGTTCTCAAAAATTAAAATTTCTACAAAGAGCAATCTTATATGGACCTGAATTTCTTCCAAAATTAGAAAAATATTTCCAAGACCACGTAATAGCTCAGGTTTTCAACAGTTCTAAGGATGTTTTACTTACAGGTTGTTCTATTTTCATTAATGATTATTTAATCGATTTGATTGAGGAGGGTGGTGGAAATGTCGTTTTTTTTGATACATGGATTGGATTTAATTATTATTCACAAATTATTGATGAGCAAATAATAAATTCCTCAGATGATCCAATTGATCTATTAGTTCACAGATTCAAAAACAATTTATATGGAGATCATGCGGTGCCGAATTTCTTAGAAACCAAAATCTCACATATAGAAGAATTTTTTGAGCTTCATAAAAGCACTACGGGAAAAAAAATTGGGGTAATAAACCACATCATTAAATTTTGTGATCACATGTCAATTATGTCCTCACATTTAAAAAACCTACTACAAGAGAAAGGAATTAGTGTATTAAATTTAGAAAGAGATTATTCTAGAGCTAATAGAGGACAATTATCAACAAGAATTGAAGCATTTTTGGAGATGATGTAAAAGATGAGTTTAGTTGCTGATGAATTGATTAGATTCTCTTCAGTGTTAAGAATAGCATATAATTTTTTAACGGGAAGAGATTATCTCAAGAGAAAGAAGTTCAGAGAAAAAAAGAAATTAATCTCGGTTGCTTTACCATTTTCAGATTTGGTTTATGCATTTCCAGATCTAATTCCAGTCTTCCCAATTAGAATGCATGAATTCAAGATTCACAAATATCTTACATATTTGGGATCAGCATCTAATATATTTGGCTGGAATAGAGTTACCAACTTTTTGGGTTTTGTAAAAGATCTTGGGATTAAAGATATAAGTCAAACCGTTGATAATATTATCGAAGATGTTATTGCTACTATAAATGACAAGTATAATGAAATGTATGATTTTGGTGAGGAATGTGGTATCCCTACTGATTTCTGTTATGGTGTTAAATCGCTTTATGGAATGAATGTATCAAAAGGGAAGAATTGTGATGCGAACTTAAATTATACTATACGATGTAGTGCTTGGAATAAATATCTTGAGTCAATAAAAGCAATAGGTAATCCCTCTAAACAAATTTGGATTGAAATACCTCCTAGAGATATAGGTAATTCTACGGAACTTTTTATGGATAATATTGCTAAAGGGTTAAATGAATTAGAAAAAATTAGTAACCATAATTATACTGATAACGCATTAAGAGACCACTTTAGAACAGCTAACCAAATTCATCAAGCTTATAAAAAAATAATGTATGAAATAAGTGCCTCAGATTTTTATCCCTGCAATCCTGCAACCTTTAGTGAAATTCTTGCTTTATTAAACATTAGTTATCATGATTATAATTCCAATGCTACCCGATTTAGAGACAACATCTCTTCTTTATTGGAGGAAATGAGAGGGAGAATTAGAAAAGGGATTGGAATGGATGTTTCACAAATGCCTAAAATTCTAATTACTCCTATGTTTGGTGGTTGGGAACCAAAGTGTCATGATATAATTTATGAATTAGGAGGAAGAGTTTTATATGGGGATTGGGATTTATTATTATTTTTAGAGGACATTCCTATTTCAAATTTGACTGATCCCATCGAAGCTTATGCCCATTTTTTAATGAAAGTATCTTCAAATGGTATTGGATGCGATAATAATACTTTAACAGATTCCTACGTGAGATTAGCTAAGAATTTAAATGCTGATGGACTTGTTTTTGTCCAAGTATTCGGATGCCATTCCATTTCGAATTGTTATACCATGTTAAAAGAAAAACTACGTCGAGAATTAGAAATACCAAGTATCGCACTTAATTTCAATAAGATGGGGGAAAATGTTGAACAAGTAAAGACCCGTCTAGGTGCATTCATGGAAATGTTTAAATGAATCATGGAAAGGATCTTATAAATCATGTGATAATTTTTTAATAGGATCTCTTTTTAATATCACAAGAAATTTATAAGTTAAAGTGGATTTCTATGAGGTTTCACCAGAAAACAAAAGAATTAGACCAAGATCTACATAAAGATTATCAAGTATTATGCGGAATTGAGGAAGAATTTCTAATCATAAATAAAAATGGCACTCTAGCTAAAGTTGCGGATGATATAATGGTAAAATCTGCAGAAATTCTGGAAAGAGATCAAAATTTTTTGAGTTCACTTCAAGTTAAAATACGAGGGCTAGATGCTGAACCGTCACCTTCACAAATAGAATATGTCACTCTACCACTCCCTCCAGAATCTTTACTACAAGCTGTTATAGAAGGAAGAAAATTATTAACAGACGCAGCGAAACAGCTTGGAGTTAAAATCCTTGCTCAGAGTCTTCATCCAGTACAGAGCGATCCAAATCCAATTTCTGGAACCCATATTAACGTTTCTGTTCAAAGAGAAGGAGGATTGATGACTCCTGAAGAGATGAAAGTGGTTTATAATTATTTATGGAATTATCTTCCAGAAATAATAGGAATATCAGCAAATTCGCGTATTTTTAAGGGAAATTTAAATAATATTGCTAGTAATCGATGTGCTAATAGTAGCGTCCTCAAATCAAACGGATTTGCAGTAATAGAAATTCCTGAAAATCGTCCAACTTTGGTTCCAATGCGATATTATGGGCGTATGAGATATAAACTTAAAATAGGATTTGAAAAGGACGAGTTTTCTAAAAAGGTCATTACAAATAGTCGAGGAGAACGTCTTGTAGATATTACACCAAGGGGTCCATTTACAAATATTAGTGATGATAATGATGAATTACCTTCCCGGAATAGAATTGAAGTTAGAGTGGTTGATGTACAATATAATACTGAAGATTTAATAGATATTGCCTATCTATGTTGTGTTTCTGCTCTGCATGCGATGAAACTTCAAAAAACAGGAGAAATTTTGCAGGATCCTTATCATATGATTAATCTTGAAAATGCCATTGCAAATGGAACAAGAGCAATTTTTCAGAGAGAGAATGGGGAAAAAGAATCATTAGAAAAAAGCATATCAACTTGGATCGAAGAAACTAAGAAATATCAAGAATATTTAGGTATTCAGATAAAAAATCTACCAACAAAAAAAATTCAATTAGAAATGTCTCAACAAGAGCTTGATGTTGAATATCAATCAAGAAAAATTGAGAAATTAAGACAACAAGGTAAAACTTATGTGATGGTAGAATTA
Organism: Candidatus Hodarchaeota archaeon; assembly: GCA_048886685.1. Lineage (GTDB taxonomy): Archaea > Asgardarchaeota > Lokiarchaeia > Sigyniarchaeales > SOKP01 > Loki-b32. The sequence continues at coordinate 33,215 of JBHLKM010000018.1, read as the reverse complement.
ATAGATCCAAGAATTGTAATTGACCGAAATAGAAATCGTTATAGGATTGAGAGCGGTACACAAGTTCGAGGAACATTGGAAGCAAAATATAATTTTAGCTATGATGAAGTAGATGGAATGGCAACAAATTTCACGGGGATAAAAGTAATTAATAATCTTGTTGTTCAAAATCTCAAAATACCATTAAGAGAAAATGATCATGTGTTAAGAGTACAATCTGAATCAGAATCTTTACTTGATAGATTGTTTGGTGATTTCTTTCGTTAATTTTTTAGAAGAAAAATTGGGATGGAAATGAAAATAAAGAGTGAATTTTACAATCTTTTTGTCTATGGAACATTACAACATGGGCAAAGTCGAAATTATATCCTTAGAGGTTTGAAGTATGACAAAGCTACTCTATTTAATTATAGAAAAGTGACGCCTCCTTCTTTGGGATTTCCATTTATTATTCGAGATGATTCTTCTAGAGTTAACGGTGAAATATATTACGGTTTAGACCATGTTCTTATCTCTCAAATCGATATAATCGAGGGGGAAGGAGAATTATACCATAGAATTTTAGTGAAAATAGTATTGGATAATAGAAAAGAATTAGATGCATTTACTTATTATCCTTCTGAAATTTTAATTAAAAAATTTACATAAGTGTTTAGATGAGATAGATGGTTGAAGAAAAGTTGTCTGAAAATGATAAACAAAATAAAATACTTCTTATAGACAATTATTCTCGAGGTTTTCCAACAGATCGAATAGCAAGAATCGAAACTATCATAAAAGATTGTATAGCGGAATTGGAGCTAAAAACTATCCATTTTACTCAATTTAAATTAAAAATGGTAAAGGATTATCAAGGAGTAATTTTATCAGGCTCTGAATTGAATGTTTCCAGTTTTTACTATGATGAGAGATTAAAAAGGAAATTTAACTCTCAATTAGAATTAATTCAGAATAGCAATCAAAAACCTATTCTTGCACTTTGTTTTGGATTTCATTTAGTAGCCTATGCTTTTGGTGCTCAAATATGTCGTATGAGAATTCTTGGTTTAGGAGGAAGAATTATTTTTATCTTAATTAAAAAAACTGATGAATTAATAACACAAAAAAATATCCCCGTAAATGTTCATCACCTTGACTTTATTTCTCCCAATGATTGCAATATTCAAAATAATTTTGAAATCCTCAGTACTTCTAGAACAATAGGATACAATATGGTTCAGTATATGAGACATACTGAACAACCAATCTTTGCTCTTCAATTTCACCCAGAAACTCACAATCCTTACTATTTTCATCCAAGCTTATTTGATGAACGAATTGCTAACAAAACAAGGATGATCGGGCAGGAAATTATTGAAAATTTTCTATGGTTATGCTCTTACAATAAAAACCATGGATAAAAAAAGTTAAATACCGCGATCTTTTATATTTCACATGGATGATAGAAACTATACTATTCTTTATATTATTGGGCTAGCTATAACTACTGTTTTGATGTTTTTCATTCTATTCAGCATAAATATCTTATCTATCAGTTTTTTATTTTTTTTCTGGATCGTTAAATTTCTTTCGGGATTTGGATTGATCTTAAGCATTGCTAATGGTTTTCTTATCCTTCTCGATAAAACAAAAGAAAAGATGGCTAAAAATAAAAAATTTGTAAATTATATTGTCATATTCCAGATTTTGATTCCAATAGTTTTAATTGTTTATGCCACATATGCTATATTTTCGAGCTATTTTGAATGGGGCGGAACTCAAGAAGGATTTGGATTAGTGTTTGATTTAATCATATATATTTATGGTATAGCCTCATTATTGATAACGTTGTATATTATCCCTATTATCAGAGAAGAATTTCAAGATGCAGCTGATCAGGGTTTTTTTAAGAGATTTAAGAAAGGTGCAAAACAGGTTGGGCGAGGGATTAAAAAAAAGTATTATGGATTCAGAAAGGAATATGCTAAAAAGCAGATACAGGACCAGAAGACATTAAAAGATTTACTAGAGGTTTGGCGACATAAATTTGCTATATATCTTTTGATTCCCTTTGCAATTGGTACCCTTATTTTTACACCTATAACATTTGTATGTTTATTATTCTGGATAAAAGTTTTTATCATTGATAAAGATCCCGAGATATATGAAAAATATGCTCTGCTTATTTCCATTATTTGTAGTGGCTTAATAGCAGTTTTATCTCCTATCCTCAGATTTGATCTTTATGTCACTATTGAAAATCTCCTATGGACTATGAATATATTTTATCTTATCGGAATCTCTATTGCTTCAATAATTTTTGTAAATAAACTCCTGAAGTTACAAGGAATAATGATTGAAGATATTAAAGAAAAAATAAAGGAGAAATTCTCTAAAGAAGAAATTGAAAAGGAATAAGATATAAAATTAAATAGTAGTTTTTATTGAGATTTCCTCTAATTTATCTAAATCTTGTTTAATTATTATTCTCTTTTTTATAAAATCTATAATTTCTAGTTTTTCAAGAGTTCTGCCTTCATTTTTGAAATTAATTCCACATAAAATCGATGAGATATTTATTATAGAGTCAATTATTGGTGTTTCAACTCCTAAAAATTTTGCTAAAGAGGAGATGGGAACAAGTCCAGTAGGGACATCTTCGGTAAAGTATCTAGTTATTAATTTTTTTGGTGCTTTAATATTTTCATATGCTTTTATATTTTGAATAGTATTGTAGATCTGATTTTTTTTTACATGATATGATTTTTTTGCCCAATTACAAAATCTTAATAGTTTGAAACCCAAAATTTCAAATATTTTATTCAATTCATTCTGAATAGTTTCAAGGACTTCACATGTACGACGGGTTGCACCCTCTGCATAAAATTTAAATTCTTTTCCACAATCCATGGCACCAGCATTTAATAATGAAAGTGTTGGATGCAATAACATTCCAATATTATTTAATGTCATTTCTAGGTAATCATCTACAGCATTTAGCTGAGGAAATACGTCTTTTAAGGTATCATATACAAAGAAGGTATCTTTTTCGGGAAATGCAGCAAGATCGACAGTATCTTTAATTCTAAGGATTTTTACACCATTCTTTTTTAGTTGCCTTGATGTAAAAATTAATGTTTGAGTTTCGGCAATGAAAATAGGAAATGAGAGACCTTTTTTTTCAATTGTACGTCGAAATTCAATAGCGCCAAAAGTTCTTCCAGGATTTAATAGGATTATTTGATCGGGAGAAAGATATTTTGCTATCTTATCAGCAATTTCTTTATGTGCAGAAGCAGGGACAACTATTAAAATTACATCAACATCTCTTATTGCTAATTTTAAATTCTGTGTGACCAAATTACATCGAAAAAATCCTTTTATTTCTCCAGACACTTTAATTCCACCTTTCTTCTTTATATCCACGATTCTTGAAAATGAACGATTATAGAGATTCACTTTATGTCCTCTGGAAGAAAGATATGCGGCGAATGCACGACCACCATTTCCTGCTCCTATTATACAAAACTTCATTTATATATCACCCCAAATATAGATTTTTCTCTTTTATTTAATAATTTAATCAACTGTAAACCTTGGAGATTAATGATAATGTCTTTAACTCTTTCTATTTCATCATATTTTTTCTGTCTTGAATCATCCCAGGAGTAGCACCCACCATTAATTATTTTAGTTCTAATTTTACCTTGAGCATATTTATTGTTTACTAAATGAGGTGCATCAAATATTCCATATTTTACGAGACGATTTAAAACCTTATAATTAATATATGGATTTTGAATTTCCTTTTTATTCTTAGCTAGATACGGTATTGAATCAATTATCCACTTCGCCTGGTTAATTAATTCTGCTTTTCTTCTTAATATTTTTTCATTAACGACATTAATTTCGCTTGAATAAATCCTATTTATAACTTGATCAACAATTTTACAGCTTTCAATTACATCTTCTGGAAGAGCAGCGTGAGCAGCTTCTGAATAACTAACTACATGAACAATATCTGGTTTTATTGCTAGTTGAACTATAGTTGCTGTTGCCAATTGACCTTTAGCTCTACTTAAATCCAATGGAAAACTGGCTAATCCCGTCCTTACTTGTTTAATTACTGAAAATTTCTTGTCAATTAAAGTATGAAGTAATTCATTTTTTGCTAGAATTTTAGCTAAATCCATATCAAGTGAACTTGAAGGCGGTGTATTAAACATATATTGGGCGATAAAATGTTTTACTCCCAATCCTTTAGCTATTATACCACTTAAATACATATCAGCTACAGCAATAGCATCTGGAGCATCTCTTAAACTCCAGTGATGAGAATCATTGATTTCGACGGGGACGTTGTTTTCACCATGCCATTTTATTACTTCTAAATGTCGTTTTATGGATTGTTTTAACGTTAATGGCCCTCTTCCATCCATTTGATTAAACCAAAAAATCGGTATAGCAGCCCAAGCATTATGTATAGTATCTCGGTATAATTCAGCTAACCTTATAAAGTCACGAGTGCCTGCATAAATTCTCAACAAAGGATAATTTCCCGTTAATCTAGCACTATGTAATTCCAAAAAATCTTCCTTAGTCCTGATAGGAACCCCTCCCGCCCCAGATAGCTCTTTGACTTGATTCTTAGGATGAAAATAATTTGCTTGAGTATTCTGATCAGGAGCGATTGAGATTATATCTAATATCTCGGCATCTGCGATTTTTTTTATCCCATTTACAGTATCTTCCATACTTGGTAATCCAAAATGGGCTCTTATTATAGGAAAAGGGTTTTTCCATTTTATCCGAGAAATTAAATCAAAAGGAACTTTTATCTTTTCTTCTTGAGCTGCTAAATCTTTTCTTAAAATCGAGATTATCTTATGCTTTGATTCTCCCCCGATAAAGTACTCATGGAAAAGATTAAACTTTTTGGCAACTCTAACAACTTCCGGAGTACCTGCAAAAAATAGTTGTTGAGGTTTCTCTTTCAATTCTACATAATTTTCTTTAAATTCTTGAAGTATCGGTCTGAGAGTAGAGGGTGTTAGTCGATAACTAAGCCCTAAAATATCTGGTTTAAATACTTTTAATTTGTCAATAATTACAGAATTAGATGTTGCAGGGCCTAAAAATAAACATTCAAATCCCAATTGGGTTGCAATATTCATAAAATTATAGGTTCCTGCTACATGTACACATTGACCAATACATGCGGTTAAAATCTTTTCTCTTTTTTCCTTTTTGATACTATTATTAATTTTTATCATAAAATTACCTCCAATAAGGAGTTTTTGTTGTGTTATTTCTCAATTATTCACAAAATCGACTTATAGGATTTCCCCAAGTCGATTTCTGTAATTTAAAAATAGGCATATTTGCTACTTTCTGAGTGGTTATACAAATATACATAATCAACACTATATAATTATAGAAATGATTAATATTTAAGTATAATGATCATTTAAATAGAAATAATCTTACTATTTAATTAAATAGATAACCTTTTATTTAAAGATATTTGTTCAAAAAATAAGTAAACTTATATATTTTTATATACAATTTATATATTAAGGAATTATTATTTTTTATTTATAAAACAAATATAATCATATGGTGGATAAATATTTCGATAAGTCAAACTCAAAGGAAAACCACGTGGAAGATAGTTGAAAATATTTATAAGGCTTTAGGAGATGGCAATTATCATACAATAAGCGATATCTCTCAACAAGCTAAATCAAATTGGAATACTATTAAAAACCAAATTGAACTAATAAAAAAGATCCAAGAAATGCCTAAACTTAAAATTATCAACGCATCTAAACAGATTTTAGTAAAAAAAATCTCTTAAAATCTACAGATTTATTTCTTATTTTAACTGTAATCATTTTTTATTAATGATATAAATACCAATTTTCCTAAAACATTTAAAATTGGATAGATTTAATAAGAAAATTAGACAGTTACTAAAATAAACAGTTTATGGTCATGAGGAATGTAAAATTTATTTTTTGATTTTATTATTACTGAATGAAAATATTCTGCTAATCCTAGAAAACCTCGTATAATTGATTCATCTTCATCGAAAGTGAATTTAACTATAGTAGTTGCATTACTTGCCTTGAATTTGGCATTAACTTGTACCCTTTCATCTATTAATGGGAGTTTCATCTCTGAAGCAAGTTCATATCCTCGTTTTAAAAAACTTTCGTCTTTGTTCATTCTATCACCTATAAATTTTTACATTATTATTTGGATTTAATTTTATAACTTTCTTCGCAGAATTTTTTTAATTTTTTTTAATTTTAACCTTTAAATTGACTAATTCTATTAATACAAGTTAAAATTTCCCAAATAGGAACAACTAACTTTATATTTAGGTACTACTTGAATATTTTATTTTATATTCAAACTAATTTAAAGGAACAATTCCGGTAAATAGATATCAAATCATTTTTAATTCTAATTCATTAATATAAATCAAGATATTTAATTTTTTCGGTAAATGATTGTAAATTTTTGATATTTCTTTAAATCGACCCTTTAAATGATAATTTTATTCTATTCACGTCAAATTTTAAAAAATTCGAGTATATCTTTTAATTCTCATAAATTTTAATACACTTTTATGATTAAATTTAAAATGTAGAGTTTAGTGTTTCATATTATTATTTGAAATTAATGCATTATATATTATAATGAGCATATACGCTGATGATGTTGTAAGTTTTACCTCAGTGTTGAAAATTGCTTACAATTTCCTGACTGGGAGAGATTATTTAATAAAGAAAAAGACTAAAGAAAAAAAGAAGCTTATTTCTGTTGCTTTAGGATTTCCAGACTTAGTTTATGCCGCAGATTCTATTCCTGTGTTTCCAATTCGTATGGAGAAATTTAAAATTAATCTATATTTGCTAGCACTCAATACTGCAAAAAGTTTATTTGGGTGGAATATTACTACGAATCTCTTAGGTATTGCTCGTCAATTAGATTTTTTGAAAATTGTTGACTCAATTATAAACGATGTGTTAAATACAATTAATCAGAAATATAATGAAATGTATGATTTAGGAGTAATTGATGAGAAACCTAATTTGTGTTATGGGGTAAATGCAATTTATGGTATGCATAAATCTCAATACGAAAATATTGATGCTAATTTGAAATTCAGAATAAGGTGTAGTGAGTGGAATAAATACTCAGAATCTTTAAAAACGATAATTCCAAACCAAATTTGGGTAGATCTTCCCTCTAATCAGCAGGGAAATCAAGAAAAATCTTTAGAACTTATTAAAGATAGTATAGATAAAGCTATAACTGAGTTAGAAAACATCACAGGAAATATTGTTTCGGACAATAGTTTAAAAAAACAATTTCGTATAGGGAATCAAGTAAAACGATATTATAAAACAATTCTGCATGAAATCAGTACGTCCGATTTTTATCCTTGTAATCCAGCTACATTCGCAGAGATTTTAGGCCTTCTTACAATTTCATTCCAAGATTATAATTCGAATGCCCAGAGATACCTCGAAAATATGAGTCAGCTCGTTAAAGAAATGAGAGAAAGAGTGAAGAAGGGTATAGGTATGGATGTTTCAAATACTCCCCGATTACTGGTTTCCCCTATTTTTAATGGATGGGAACCAGAAATTCATGAACTCATTTATAAATATGGGGGAAGAACTATTTATGCAGATTGGGATATTTTAGGGTTATTGGAAGAAATTCCCGTTTCCAAAGATTCAGATCCGATCATGGATTATGGCAACTTTCTTTTGAATGCTTCAAAGAAGGGAATTCATTGTTTAAAGAACTGTGATGCGCTAGTTAATTCATATTTAGAGTATTCTAAAAAATTGGGCTTTAATGGTGTTGTCTTCAATCAAGTAATTGATTGTTATACAAATTCTTCAAATTGTTATGAATTACTGAAAAATAAAATTAGGAATGAACTTAGAAAACCTACTGTTATTATTCGGTTTAAGAAAATCGGGGAGAATATTGAAGATATTAAAGAAAAATTAACTCCTTTTATGAACTTATTTACTCAATAAAAAATACATCATAATTCACGTACCGAAGAAATCTGATGGTTTGAGTAAGTGCTGATCTTCTTCTTCCTTTTTTGCCTTTTCATGAGGATCTACCCATTCTGACTCCTCTTTTGCTTTACTGGCTGCTCCTGGAGTTTTGAGACCTACGGGGTTTATGCCTGTAGATGCAGAAATTGGTTCTGGTTGTTGTCCTACTGCTACGGCTTGAGTTGGTACATAAGTAACACCTCCAGATTTCAAAACTTTTAGTTCGCTCATTACTTTTTCTAAATTCATGGTTTGTACACTTTTGTTCATTGTATCCATTATTTCCTTTAATGATTTGGATGTTTCTCGTAGTCCTTTTGGATTAATTCCTGTAAGTAAAGAATCTAAATTTTCGCTTATACTTTCATTTAATTCCTTTAGAGATTCCAATACAGTACTCCAATGCTTATTCATCTGAGATTCAATGGCGCTAATCATTTTAATTGTTTCATTCATAAAATTAACATGGGCTTCATAGCGCTCTTCATCCTTTGCACGTAAGTCGGATATGAGCATTATTAGCTTCCGTAAGGCTTCTTTCTCTTCACTCATTTTTATACTTTATTCTTTATATTTTTCTTTATAATACATATGATATCAAAATTTTTTAAATCTATTTATTTCAAAAGAACATAATATCTCCTATAGTTATATAATTATATTATCTAAAAATAACTCTTTCGAGAGCTAGTTTAATGTCAATAGGGAATAAGATTGTAATTAATATTGATTCTAATAAAAAATACATAAATCCTATGATCTATAGTAATTTCATTGAACATATAGGAGAATGCATTCATAACGGAATTTGGGCATATGATCCTGTAAAAGTGTCTTTAATTAAAGGAAATCCCCGTTTAATTGGGATTCGAGAAGACCTTCTAAAAGCTGTGAAGGATATGAGGGTAACAGTTTTAAGATGGCCTGGGGGATGTTATTCGGATGTATATCACTGGAAGGATGCAATAGGTGATAGAGATTCACGGAAAGTTGTAGAAAATATACATTGGAATCGATTAGAAAAAAAGGTCCCTGGTATGGCCCCAATTATTCAAAATCAATTCGGTACAGATGAATTTTTAACATTTTGTGAAGAAATAAATGCGGAACCCTATATTAATATAAATTATGGTACTGGCACTCCAGAAGAAGCAGCTGAATGGGTTGAATATTGTAATGGAACTATAGATACACAATTTGGTAATTTAAGAGCTAAAAATGGTAGAGAAGATCCTTATAATGTGAAAATTTGGGGAATAGCAAATGAAATTTTTGGCTTTTGGGAATCAGGCTATGAGAAGAATCCAATAGACTATGCTACAAAATATTTAAAGTTCGCAGAGAAAATGAGAGAAAAAGATCCTAAAATTAAATTAGTTGCGTGTGGATCGTGGCGTTCTGACTGGAATCAACCGCTATTACATAAGGTTGGGGAAACTTTTGTTGATTATTTAAGTATACATCGATACCTTCCTCATGGTGCTGGGAAATTTACTGGTGAAAAACATCCTGATAATAATAGCTGCTATCATGCACTTATGGCTTCAAAATCATTGATAGAAAATTACATAAATAAAACATGGGATGATATAATTAAATCTTTAGGTGATGATACACATGTTAGAATAGCTTTTGACGAATGGGGGGTGTGGTATTTATTTAAAGATGCTGTTAAAACAAACTTTAATCTTCAAGATGGTTTATGGACAGCGATGGTTTTAATGACTCTTCAGAAAATGACAGATAAATGTCCAATGGCAAATTGGGCTCAATTAGTCAATTGTATGGGGACAATTCAAACAGATCCCGAAGGTTTAATACTAACTCCCATTTATTTAGCTTTTAAAACTATTGTTGATAATTGCTTCAATCGCCTAGTTGAGGATGTACACATTCAATCTCCCACATTTGATTCTAATAAGTACGGAGTTATACCAAGATTTGAAAATGTTCCCTATATCGAATCAAACACTACAATCAATGATACTAACAATGAGATTTCAATTGCAATCATTAATAAACATTTTGAAAGTGAGATAGAATTAGAATTAGAATTAAATGGTTTCATACCAACCGAGAAGGGATTAAAAGTAGAATTAACAAGTGAATCTCCATTTGATTATAATACAATTGAAAACCGCACTAAAATTGAGATTAAGGAAGAAACGATCGAAGGAATTAGCCCTGAGATGCAGATTCTACTGAAACCTCATTCACTAACGATACTAAAGCTAAAAAAAAAATAAATTAATGATGTTCTTTAAAGGATTTCATTATTCTTCAATAAATTGGGCAAAATTTTTCCTTTCAAATTAAGTATTTCTTTATAAGCTAAGAAATCTATTTTTAATTCATCTATTTATTTAAAAAATCGAAAATTTACTAGAATAATGCCGATCGAGCATAAACCTTGGTTAAAAAATCCAAAAATTTATGAAATAAATACATGGCCGTGGTTAGACTCTTTATCAGAAAAATTTAGTTCTGCTATATCACTTAAAAACATCCCAGATGAGATTTTTAATAAATATGTTAATAAATTTGATGCTGTCTGGTTAATGGGTGTATGGGAAAGGAGTCCAGCGAGTAAAAAAATCGCTCTGGAACATCCCGACTTACAAAAAGAATTTCATAAAGCTTTACATGAGTTTCGTGAAGATGATGTAGTAGGGTCTCCATACGCCATTTATTATTATCATGTTGATAAAAATATTGGTGGAATAGACGGAATAAAAAAGGTTCGAAGTCAATTAAGCAAACGTGGAATACGTTTGTTATTAGATTATGTTCCTAATCATGTTTCAATCGATTCTCTTTGGACATTGGATTCTAATCTATTTATTAAAGGAACATTGGAAGATCTTATGAACCATCCTTATAATTTTTTTAGTCTCTCAGAAAAAGTATATGCTCATGGTCGAGATCCCAATTTTATCGGAGGGTGGACTGATACTATCCAAATTAATGCGTTCTCGGAAGAAGCACGACAAAAGACAATTAGTACGTTATTAAGTATAGCTGAATTATGTGATGGTGTTCGCTGTGATATGGTTATGTTAATGACAAATAAGGTATTCAATAAAACATGGGGAGAGAAAGCTGGATCTATACCTGAAAAAGAATTTTGGGAAGAGATTATTCCTGCAGTTAAGGAAAAGTTTCCACACTTTTTGTTTATTGCTGAAGTTTACTGGGATTTGGAATGGGAACTTCAACAACAAGGATTTGATTTTTGTTATGATAAACGATTGTATGACCGTTTATCTCATGGAGATGTTCAAAACATAAGAGCACATCTCGATGCGGATTGGAATTATCAAAGCAAACTTATAAGATTTATAGAAAACCATGATGAACCTAGAGCCATTACTAAATTTGGTGAAAAACGCAGTTGCGCAGCTGCAATAATTGCAATGACATTACCTGGAGCTAGGTTAATACATGAAGGACAAATGGAAGGTTTTAAAATCAAATTACCCGTGCAATTAGGTAGACGACAAACTGAAGAAAGAAACCAGGATCTCTTTGCTTTTTATCAAAACTTACTAAGAATCATTCCAGGAAAAGATCTTTCTGATGCCCAATGGTCCATTTGTAAAATAGATCCAGTTGGTTCTGATGACCCCTCTTTCAAGAATCTGATTTCATATATATGGTGGATAGATGATATCTATTTCTTGGTCGTTGTTAATTATAGTACACATTTTTCAAAAGGTCATATAAAAATAGATCCTATAGTCTATGGTTCCGATAACTGGATATTTATAGATTTATTAAATCAGAGGAACTATTCATATAAGGGAGAAGATCTATCTAGATATGGGTTATATGTAGAATTACCCGCTTGGGAGGGACATGTTTTTGAAATCAAAAGAAAATAAGATTATATAAATCTCAAAAATTTAAAAAAAATATTATATATGATTGCGTCAGTAGATTAAAATATGGATATTTATAATATAATTAAAATTATTGCTGCTATAATTACATTAATTCTAGCAGTTATTGCTGGCGTTTATGAATTACGTTTAAATCCTGATAATTGGCTTAATAGATGGTTTTTCGCATTTTTTATCTCCGCTGCTCTGGGATTTATTGCTTACACCGCTTACCATCTAATCACATTTAATTCAAAAATTATTATTCCAATTATGATAACAGCCCAGATCTTTTTCAATTTTATCCCTATTTCCTTAGTAATGACTGTATTTATCCTTGAGAAGTATGAAAAGGTTGCAATGAGCATTAAATATCTTGGAACTATGATTGCTTTGTTTATAATTATAAGTTTTGGATATTTCATCTGGGTCCCAACATTAGATGATGAAGCATATGCGCAAGGAAATGTTAATACTAAGACTGAACTTAGTTTGCAAATTTCTGTAAATCTTGTTAGGATTATATTACTTGTTTATGTTGTGTACAAATATGCCATGATTACAAGAAAAATAGGGGAAGAGACTAAGAACAGAATACAGTGGTTTTTTGCAGGTATAATTTTCGTGATAATAGGACTTTTCATCAATTTAGCTGGTGGTATGTTTGGTTTGATTTTACTCGAAATTAGTGCCTTGATTGCTATAGATGTGGGAATGGTATTGATATTTAAAGGTTTCTTAATATAATCGATCTTTTTAATGTATTCTACTTCTAATGAACGGTAACAGTTTTAGCTAAATTTAATGGTTGGTCAGGATCTAATTCATGTTTTAATGCTGCATAATAAGATAATAATTGTAAAGCCGGAATGAATGTTATTGGACTAAATAAACTATAATATTTTTCTGATGGTTGTGGAATCCTAATTGTTATATCGCTTAAATTGGTGATTACCTCATCATCTTCTACGACAACTGAAATAATTTTACCACCTCTAGCCTTAAATTCCATCACATTTCCAACAAGGCGTTGATAGGTTTCATCTGGAGGAGCAATAAATATTATTGGAAATCCTTCTCTCACCAATGAAATTGGTCCATGTTTAGCATGTGCTGCTGAATATCCTTCAATGAATCGACAAGCAACTTCTTTTAATTTCAATCCTCCTTCTTTAGCTGTTGCGATAGAAATACCTCTTGCTAAATAAAAAAAGTTGTGTTCTGTATTTAAACCATCTACAACATTTTTTATTATATCTATATTGCTTTCTAAAAATTTTTCAATTATATCAGGAGTGAAAGTTAATGCAAAGTTAAATTTGGAAATTTCATCTTCAGGTATGTTTTTACGGATTTTAGCAATTTCTAATGCGATTAAGCCCATAGTTAGGACTTGGGTGCAATACGTTTTAGTGGCTGCTACCCCAATTTCAGGACCTGCTTGTGTAACTATAATTTGATCGGAGATTCTAGTAAGAGAAGAACCTACCACATTAGTAATGCATAAGACTGTTATTTTCTCTTTGAATTTGTCTTTCGCCCATTTAATTGCTTCTACCAGATCAATAGTTTCACCTGACTGGGATACAGCTAAAATTACTGTGTCTTCTTGAAGGGCATCTCCTAATTGAACTTGAAATTCTGAACATTCAATAGCATCAATGTATTTATCTAAAAATTTGGTAATGATAAATTTTCCGGCTAAACACGCATAAAATGAAGTTCCTGCTGCAGTAATATAAATATTTTTTGCTTTACACAAAATTTCTGCAAATTTGTTTATTAAATCATTTGAAATTTTCAATGTACGTCTTAACGCATTCGGTTCTTCATAGATTTCTTTTAACATAAAATGATCATATCCACCTTTTTCCGCAGCATCTATGTTCCACTCTATATGTTTCATTTGTTTAACTATTGGAGCTGCATTATTCAAAAGGTTATAAAATTCAACCTTACCTGGTGTCAATACAGCCATTTCATCATCATTCAATATGTAGCAATTACGAGTATATGGTAAAAATGCAGGTATATCTGAGGCACAATAAGTGGTTTTACCTTCTTCAATCCCAACAATTAAAGGTGATTCTTTTCTAACTACTATAATTGTATCAGGATAATCAGCATGACAAATCGCAATCCCATATGCACCTACGCATTTTCCTATTGCTTTCGCAACGGCATTTCTAAAAGCATCCCCTTTTTTCATATTTTCTTCGATTAAATGAGATATAATTTCAGTATCTGTTTCAGATTTGAATATATGTCCATGTGAGGTTAATTCTTTTCTTAATTCAATAAAATTCTCAAGAATTCCGTTATGGATCACTGCTATTTTATCCGTACAATCTAAATGTGGATGACTATTAATTTTTGTTGGAGCTCCATGAGTGGCCCATCGTGTATGGGCAAGGGCTAGCTTTGAACCGCTAGGAAATTCATCTAATCGGAGCTTTTCATGTATATCATTAATTTTTCCAGCATCTTTTTTCACGAACAATCTGGAATTATATTGCGAGACAATCCCGCAAGAATCGTAGCCCCGATATTCTAACCTTTTAATTGCTTCAAGTGCTATTTTCCCGATATCTACCCTTTCTTGGTTAGTAACAATCCCAAATATCCCACACATGTAGGAACACGTATATTATGAGTATATGTGTTAATAATAAGTAACTTAATTATTAAGCAAGTATTAAAATTATTAAATTTTTCTTCAAATTTTGGAAAAAGTGATATTTCGTCTATATTAGCTCTAATTTTCGCATTTTCTCTTCTGCGTATTTATTAAACATCTTTGTGGTTTCCATATCAGTATTTGATTCTCCTGAAATTCTCAAGTATGGGCTTGTACCTGAACGTCTTATTAGAATCCAACCATCATCGTAATCAAAACGACATCCATCTAATTTGTTAATAGATCTTATTTTTATTCCTAAGGTATCAAATACATCTTCCATGTTTTTAGCGATCATTTCATATTCACTTTCAGAAAAAGGTATATCTTTTTTCAAATTAAATTTTTCAGCATAATATGGATATTTCGGAATGTCATTGAGTAAAGCTTTTAGATTATTCCCAGTTGTTACTATCATCTGCAATACTTTAGCAATTGTAATGATTGAATCGGGACCCAAATGAAATTTAGGCCATATGTATGTGCCTGAAGTTTCTCCACCTAAAAACCCATTATATTTTTGTAACGCAAGAGCTACTTTAATATCTCCAACTTCTGTTCTTATGACCTCACATCCAAGAGGTTTTAGGACATCCTCTACCAAACTAGAAGAATTTACAGGTGTGGCAACTTTCATTTCATCCTTAGTCAATTGATTTTCTTTAATATAATGCTTAGCTATTAATGTTAGTAATCTAATTGGATCCACTATCTCACCTTCTTCGTCTAAGAAAATTACTCTGTCAGCATCTCCATCTAAAGCTATTCCTATATTTTCTTGAGCTGAGATTTTTAAAAATTTTGAGATCTGTATGAGATTTTCCTTACTTGGTTCAGAATTTCGACCTGGAAAGCTACCATCCATTTGCGCATTAATAGTCATGATATTTACGTTATATCTAGTAAGAAGTTTGGGAACAATATCACAACCAGAACCGTTTCCAGGATCAACAATAGCACTTAATTTAGCTCCATTAAATCTAATCTTATCAGTTATAGCAGAAATGTGAATGTCGTTGATCTCGTTTATGTGCGTTATTTTTCCAATTTGATCGTAATTTATATTCAGAAATCTCTTTTTGTCATAAATTCTCGAGATTTTTTCTTCTTGATCCGGTGAAAATCCTAATCCTGAAGGATTCCATAGCTTTAAACCGATATATTCTGGTGTATTATGACTAGCAGTTATCATTACAGCAGCATCAGTTTTAAGATAGTTTGCTGACATAGCTAAAGTAGGGGTTGTTACTATTCCAAGAGTTTGGACATTACACCCTGTACTAATAATTCCTGAAATTAATGCGTGTTCTATCGGTAAAGCAGACAACCTAATGTCCTTCCCAATTACAACCGTACCTTTTCCTTTGAGATATGTTCCTAATGATAGCCCTACATCTAAAGCCATTTGCGGTGTAAACATCATATCAGATTCTGAGTAGGTTTGAAATACACGTCTTATGCCTGATGTGCCGAAAATCGAATTTTTCATTGGTTTTTTAATTTTTTCTAGAATTAGAATATAATTGGTATGAATAAAACTCTTATATAATATAAGAATAAGAAGATTTTCTTCTTTTTATATTTAATTTCTGATTTTCTTCATTATTTAGATTATTTTAGAAGATTTGATCATAAGAAACAATAGGTTAATTGTATTAGACCTTATAATTAGAAAAGATAAAATATTAATTTTTCCAATAATTTACTTCAAGTAGTACAAAAAAAATGTATATTAAGTTTATTTTTAATGTAAAATGATTTTCCAAGGATTATTTAATATACTAGATTTATACTTTAATGACATTGACCTTTTTTATAATAATATAGATCACTATTTTCGAGATAAAATTATTGATTTTTTTGGAACTAATCATATCGAAAAAGAGGATACACAAGAAATACTAGATGAGATCACCTTATTTCTGATAAAAGTTTTTGTTGAGTTAGGTTTTAGGCTCAATGAAGTTGAAGCTGAATTCTTAGACCCTTTTTTACAAATTCAAGATGATGATATTCAAGTTACTTACACTCCTGTCGAACTTTATGAAAAAAAAATAGCCCCTATTCTTTATGAAATTTTTCTCGAAAAGATTGTAGATTATTTAGTTGACACCGAAGTGGCACCTTTAATGTTAAAATTTAAGGATGAAGGTTTTTTACCAATAGAATTTATTATGGAACTAAGAAATTTGAAAAATTTAATTGAGCGTGATAGAGAAAAACATGAGAATTTAAGGAAATATATTCAAATTCAAAAACAAATTATTAAGAAATTCTGGGAAAACAAGAAAAATATTGAAAGTTTAGAAGATATTAAAGAGCCTGAATATAAACTACAAATTATTTATTTAATATATCGAATTATTCATTTTTTTCACCTACAAATAGCATTTGATTTTTCGCATATAGAATCTTATCTTGAGGAAAATATTGATGAATGGCTAATCGATGTTCCTTTAGTGACTTTAAAGAATCCGGATATTTATTTTTGTGGAATCTATTTGGCTAAACACCTGCGAGTAAAGCTTGATAAGGAAAAAATCAAAAATTTTCTTTTAAATTTAAATTCTGAAGCTGGTGATAGATATGTTTCACCGCTAATTGAAGCCACTGATGGTGCGTATTATTTTTTGAAATCAACTGAACTGATGAAATTATGGCTGAGTCAAGAACAAATAAATGCATTAATTAAAACAGAACCAGAATTTTTTGAACCTAATTATTTGAAGAATCTAGAGACATCTCAATTAGTAGTTATTCTAAAACTTTATCGCTATTTAAATATTCCTAAAATGGAAAGCGAAATAAACGCTTTAACTGAAGAAATAGAAAGACGTATTACTCCTGAAGGAATAAAACAGTTTCGAGACGGGTTTGTCTCTTCAGAAGCTACTTATTATGTTTTATTTCACCATTATATGAACAACACCCTTGAAAAGTTAAGAGAGTATGATATTTTAGATAATATAGTCTCAAGAATTTACAGGAATTTAGAACTCCTTGATTTTTCAATAGATACTAATTTTGATTTAGTAAGTGAACTATTCTATTCATTAGAGAGTTTAAAATTGTTTAATTGCATAGAGACAAAGGAAATGATAATTCATCTTGCTAAGTTCTTATTTCCTCAGGAAATTGTTGAAAAAATTTCAACTAGTAAGGAAATTATAAGAAGTAAAGCTAAATTCAGGCATTTAAAGGTAAATAGGATTACTGGAGAAACCGTTTATTAGTTATAATTAGTTTTTCTGTAGTATCTTATAAAAATATACATTCACAATTTTAAAATAAAAATTTTAAAGTAAATCTAATCATTTTAGTAAGTTACTTATCTTAAAACTTATGCTGATTATTCATGGACTTAGAAGATTTTGAATTAATCTATAAAGATAATCGCGCTATCATTAAAAACAAATTAGAGATTAAAAATAAATTAAGTAAAATTGTTGGAGAAAACAATGTATCTGCTAAAGAAATAGATTTATTAGCCTATACTAAAGACTCATCATTAATATCATTTAATTGGGAAATAGAAGGTAAAATTGCAGGACTTCCTGATTTAATTACATGGCCTGAAACTGTAGAACAAATTAGTGAAATCTTAACACTAGCAAATCAAGAAAAAATTCCAGTAATACCTTATGGTGAAGGATCTGGGGTAGTTGGGGGCGCTATACCTATTTATGGGGGAATTATCATTGATATGAAGAAATTCAATAAAATAATAACAATTAATGATAAAAACCTAACTGTCACTGCTGAAGCTGGGATTAATGGCATGAATTTAGAGAGATATCTAAATGCCAAGGGATACACTTCTGGTCACATTCCCCAATCTTTATATACTTCCTCTTTAGGTGGTTGGATTGCACATCGAGCTGCAGGTCAATTCAGCACAAAATATGGGAAAATTGAAGATATTGTATTGGGCATGGAAATTGTATTACCACAAGGTGAAGTCATAAATTTTAAAACAATTGCGAGAGCATCTACTGGCCCCCAACTTGATAAACTATTCATTGGAGGAGAAGGAACACTGGGTATAGTTACTAAAGCAACCTTAAAAATTTGGCCTTACCCAGAAAAAAGAGCTTTAATTTCATATGCTTTTCCTTCAATTGAGAAATCATTTGATGCTGTAAGGCAGATTTTAAGAGAACAAATTTATCCTGCTGTAGTAAGAATTTATGATAAATTTGAAACAGCCCGACATTTTCCTGATGTTAAGAATGCCACAGATAAAGTTATGACCATTTTCATCTGTGAAGGAAATTCAAAGCTAGTTGATTTAGAGGATTCAATTACAAGGGACAAATGTGAAAGAAATTCAGGAGTAGAATGCGGTGAGCATCCTGTAGAACATTGGTTTGAAACAAGATTTCGAGTGACCGAAACTTCCTCAATGCCTCCTTATAAAATCGTATTCGATACTCTTGAAGTAGCATCTTTATGGGATAATGCGGCGGAAGTTTACCATCATGTTCTCGAAAAAATGAATCAATTCAAGGGAATCCTAATGATTACTGCTCATGTATCTCACTTTTACCCAAATGGAGTTGGAATTTACTTTTCATTTGGTGGGGTGCCACCTAGAGGAAGCTCCGATTTAAAGTTTTATCAAGAATGCTGGGACACAACTATTAAAGCTGTATTAGACGCAGGAGGTTCCATTGCTCATCATCATGGGATTGGTCTTAATAGATCTCGTTGGATGAACTATGAATGGGGCAATGCGATGAATATTTTAAGACAATTTAAGAAGGTTCTTGATCCTAATAATATTTTAAATCCTGGCAAGATTTATGTTGAAGCTTGGAAGAGGGGTGAGATTTAAATGGGTATAGAGGAGACTTTAAATAAATATAAATGGATGGTTCCGTTACTTCAAAGGGCTGATAGAGAAACCAGATCAATATTAATGAAAAATCTTAGGCAAAGAAAGAAAAACTTCTTTCCAGAAGGTGATCTAAATGCCAATGTGGATGATTTAATAAAATGTATGTTGTGTCCAAATATGTGTAGATTCGATTGTGGAACATTGCAAGCATCTCTAACTGAGACTATGAGCCCCGCTTATAAATCTAAAATTGGATATTATTTAACTATGGGGAAAATTGATTATACTGATTCTGAATTTGTCAAATTGATGTATAAATGCACGAATGAAGAATCTTGTAAGTTGTGGTGCCCCTTTGACTTTTCTGTTGTATCAATACTTGAAACTGTAAGAGATGATATCAACGCTAAAGGATTTATGCCAGATTTCTGTAAAGAACAAATTGAAAAATTGAAAATGTCTAATACAATAGAAGGTTATGATATATTCAATACTTATAAAGAAAACGGAATAGAAAATGTTGAAACTGATGGAAAGGATGATGTGTTTTATTACATTGGTTGTGAGTCAATGAAATTTCCAGAAGTTGTTAAAGCAAATATAGCAATTTTAAAAG
This sequence comes from Candidatus Hodarchaeota archaeon, assembly GCA_048886685.1. Classification (GTDB taxonomy): domain Archaea; phylum Asgardarchaeota; class Lokiarchaeia; order Sigyniarchaeales; family SOKP01; genus Loki-b32. Next base: position 13,138 of record JBHLKM010000018.1, on the reverse strand, counting down.
CTGCTGGAATAAAATTTTCTACCAATTTGGACGAGAAAGTGTGTTGTGGCGGACCTGCTTTTAATATAAGAGATATAGAAACTGCTAAAGAGTTCGCAAATAAGAATAAAGAACTTATTGAATCTACAGGAGCCAAGATTATTATATCAGACTGTCCTGGATGTATATTAACTTTATCAAACAGATATAAGAAAGCTGGTATTATAATAGATAAAGAAATTTTGCACATTACTAAATTTTTTGCGAAATTGGTTTATGATGGAAAATTAAAAATCACTAAGCGATCTCCAGAAGGATTAAATAGGATTACGATTCATGATCCTTGTCTCATTGCACGAAATTTAAATGATACTGAATCAATAAGAAATATCCTCAATCGTATTGAAGGCTTAGAACTTGTCGAACCAATTTATAATAAAGAATTTGTACACTGTTGTGGTTGGAGCGGTACAGCTCACTGGGCAGATAGAGAATTAGCTATTAAGGAAGCTCAGAATCGCGTAAATGAATTAAAGGAAACAGGAGCAAATACAATTATATCTGCATGTCCTCTTTGTGAGTTAGGTTTAGCATATGGTTTAAAAGAACAAGAAAAAGAGAAATATAATATATTAGATATATCTGAAATATTAATAAAAGTACTCTGAAAAACATCAAATTAAAAAAAATTTAATGAGTCGTATTATGAGTGATTTAATATGTGTTTTTGATGTCGGAACAACTGGAGCAAGAACGGTTGTTTTTGATATCAATGGGAAAGAAATAGCAAGAGATTATGAAGAATATCAAATCTTTAAGCAACCTGTTGGAATTTCAGAACAAGACCCACTTATGTGGTGGAATACCATAAAAAAAACTTGTAATAATGTTTCACAGAAAGTTAATACAAATGATATCATAGGCATTTCTGTAGCATCTCTTAGAGATACGTTTACCTTGATAGATAATAATGGGAATCATTTACATCCTGCCATAACATGGATGGATGATAGAGGGGAACCAAGTACTAAAGAATGGGTTGACCAAAATGGCGGAACTAGAAGATCATTGCCTAGGATTGCATGGATGAAAGAAAAAAAACCACAACTTTATGAAAAAACATTTAAAATTGCTTTTGGGGATACAATCATTTATAATAAATTATGTGATGTATTTTTAACAGATTATACGAATGGAACTTTTGGAATTCTTAACTTAGAAACGTTGAAGTGGGATGAGGAATTGTCCGAGCGTTTTAAACTCCCTATTGATTTATGGCCTGAACTTTACCCCGCTGGAGAGATAGTAGGTGAGCTCTCTAACTTAGCAGCGAAAGATTTAAATTTGCCAAATAATATTCCTGTAGTTATGGGAACTGGAGATCAACAATGTGCTGCATTAGGATTAGGAGTAATTGAAGAAGGTCAAGCAAAAATTACTACGGGAACTGGAACTTTTGTTGATTATGTTACAAACAGACCTATTAAGCCTGCTGGAGACGTTCCTATTTTATCTTTACCTATGCCTATCAAGGGAAAGTGGACTATTGAAGGTGCAATGCCAGGAACAGGAACAGCTATGAAGTGGTTTAAAGATAACTTTTCTCAATTACAAATAAAGGAGAGTTATGAGAAACAGGTCAATGTATATAATATCTTAGCAGATGAAGCATCAACAATTCCACCTGGTAGTGAAGGATTGCTTTTTATACCATTATATATGTTTAGAAAGGGTACGATTCATGGCCTAGGATGGAATCACTCAAGGGGTCATATGATTCGAGCAATCATGGAATCTGCTGCATTAACAGCTCACATGTACCTCCAAATGTTAGAAGCAATGGGTGGTGCAAAAGTCTCAGAAGTTAAAGCAGACGGAGGGGCTATGAATAGTCCTTTGTGGACACAAATTTTAGCAGATATAACAACAAAGAAAATCCTTGTACCTGAAGTAAAAGATGGTGCTGCTATGGGTGCCGCAATATTAGGTTTTTGTGGTACCAATAAATTCGAAAATATTGAAGCAGCTGTCGATAATATGGTTAGATTTGTTGATACTAAAGAACCCATAAAGCAAAATGTTAAGGTTTACAAGAAATTGAATAGGATATTTATGCCAGCCCTATTGGATCTTCATCAGAAGAAAAGAGTTACTAAAGATTTATAATTTTTTTTATTGTTTGTTTTCACTTTTGTTAAAAGTTTCTATTTTAGAAAAGTATTTTTTGAATCTTATATTTCAAAGATTATAAAATAGAATAATGTCTCAGATCCATGCCTTACTTCAAGAACCAAGAGGATTATAATCTATATTACGAGAATATAAACCCGAATTCAGATTGTACTATTATTCTACTTCATGGATTTGCTTCATCTGCTTCATTCTTCAAAGCACAAATAAAAATATTGAAGGATAATTATAATATTATCGCTTTCGACGCATTAGGGCATGGAAGGAGCGATCATCCTAAGGAATTAAACCTTTCAAAAAATCTAAGATACGACATTATTAGAGATTTGGAAGATCTTCTAAACTTTTTAAGTGTAGAGAATAAATATGGAATTATAGGACACTCTCTAGTTGGAGGGATGATAGGGCAATTATTTACTATGAAACATCCTGATAAGATTAAATTCCTAATCTTGATGAATTCAGGATATATTATAATAGACAATGTTATTAGAAATATATTCTATAATTTACTCCCTTATTTCATTCGTATGAACTTTTTGGATGTTGTAGCAAATTCCATCGAGAAGATCCTAGATAAAACTATTCCTTACATAATTACTGCTTTATCAGATTCTTTAGCAGGAATCAATCTAACTAAAGATGAATTGTATATGAAAATTGAAGATCAAATCTTTACTATGATCAATGAGATAAATGAATATGATCCTTCTCATATCAGTTGTCCAACTTTAATAATTGGTGGAAGATTAGATAATTTTGCTCCCGAACAAATGTCTGAAGAATTACATAAAAAAATTCCAAATTCAATTCTTAAAATCATTGATATGGCAGGTCATTTTGCTCCTGCTCAAAGAAAAGATGTTATTAATGATTTAATATGTGAGTTTATTAGAGATCTTTAGTGAATATAACACATAGGTTTGTTTAATTACATCTAATTTAATAATTATGAAAGATTTTTACGATCTCAGTGATTTGAATACCACAATTTCTTTTTTTAAAGAAAGTGTTCGAAAATTTGTTAATAAGCGTAATTGGGCAAAATACCACACTCCTAAAAACTTGGTACAAGCAATCAACTGCGAAGCTGGTGAACTTTCTCAATTATTACTATTTAAAGATTATAGAAAGGAAGATATTTGGAATGATAAAGAACTTCTAACTGATATTTCTGATGAAATAGCAGATGTTTTTATTTATTTAATTAGCCTTATTAATGCATTGGATTTAGATTTGAGTCAAATATTTGAAAAAAAAATGGAAAAAAATAATAAAAAATATAGCACTAAAGAATTTAATAACGGATTGTATTATAAGAAGTAAAAAAATAAAAGATGTGGTTAACATTAATAAAGAACTCTTAGCTCCATGTGGATTATATTGTGGCGTTTGCGCTATATATATTGCTCATAGAGATAATAATTTGAAATTTAAAGAACGTCTTGTAAATGTATATAAACCTTTTTCAAAAACGATTGAAGATGTTAAATGTAAAGGGTGTCTTTCTGAAAATAAAGAAGATATATTTGGATATTGCCAATTATGCCCCATAAGAGATTGTATAATAAATAAAAGAATAGATGGATGCTATCGATGTGATGATTTTCCATGTAAATTTATAGAAAATTTTCCAATACCTGTCGGAAAAAAAGTAATTTTAAGAGCAATTCCAAGGTGGAGGGAAATAGGAACGGAGAAGTGGGTTGAGGAAGAGGAAAAAAGGTACCATTGCCCTGAATGCGATAATCCCTTGTTTCGAGGCACAAATAGATGTAATAAATGCGGAATTAACGTCGATGTTGATTAAACCAGTTTTATTCCTTAATTAATAATAATAATTTTTATTTTTTCTTCAACTATAAGAAAATCATGTTTGCACAAAATATTGAAGAGATAATTAAAAAACAGCTTAATTATACTCTAAATAAAACTAATTTCGTTAATTTAGGAAATTTATATAGAGGAAAAGTTCGCGATAATTACATTCAAGAGGATAAAAGAATTATTATCGCCACTGATCGCCTAAGCGCCTTCGATAGGGTAATTACTACTATTCCTTTCAAGGGTCAAATGTTAAACCAGATCTCTTCCTTCTGGTTTGAGAAAACTAAACATTTAGTAAAGAACCACATAATTGAGGTACCAGATCCAAGTGTATCGGTTGTCCATCAATGTCAGACTATTCCAGTTGAGATAATTGTGAGAGCATATATCACTGGGACTGCTTGGCGTAATTATTTAAAAGGTGAACCTACTTCAGGGATAATAATGCCGAAAGGTTTAAAAAAAAATCAAAAATTAGATGAGGTTTTAGTTACACCCTCAACGAAGGCTGAATCTGGCCACGACATTTATATCTCTAAAGAAAAAATTATTAGCGAGAAAATGGTAGGAAAAGAAATCTATGAAGAAATGGAAGAAGCTGCGTTAAATTTATTCAGATATGGCCAAGAGTTTTGTAAGCAAAATGGACTTATTATGGTTGATACTAAATATGAATTTGGATTGAAAGATGGGGAATTAATGGTCATTGATGAAATCCATACCCAAGATTCATCAAGATTTTGGATATTGGATTCCTATGAAGAACGATTTGAAAAAGATGAGGAACCGGAAATATTAGATAAAGAGATATTTAGAGGATGGTTAATGGATACTTATCCGGAAATCTTTCCTGATATTAAGCCTAACGAAGAAATCCCTCCAATATCAGAGGATATTAAAATAGAATTAGCAAAGAGATACATGAGAAGTTATAAAAAGATTACAGGATCGGATTTTAAAGCAGAAGTTGCGGATGTGAACCAGAGAATACTTAAAAATTTAAAGGAAAGCAATTATTTATAGAATTTAAGAAAACTTTAAATAATAAATAACAGTATTTTATCGTATTATGTTAGCTTTAATTCTTTTATTTCTTGATTTAGCACTATTTTTGCTTAGCTTCATCTTTATAATACTTGATATTAAAAGTTATCAAGGTAACCGGTATATTGATTTAAAAGGAAATGAATTACCTAAGCGTAGTTCACAAAGCTTATTATTCAGTCTCTTATCTTTAGTACTAGCTGTAATTATTAGCTTAGCATACTACTAAGATACTTCTTCTTAATAAAAAACGTGTTCTCGTCGTTTTTGTCGAAGGGAATTATTTTTAAGTTAATAAGAATTAATAATAATATATACAACCTCTCTTTTCATAAATGGATTGCCTAGAATTTATGTTCCTTAAACAGAAAAAAAATTTACTAATTTCTTCTGATAATGATGCAAACTAATTTTATAGTTGAAATCATCATGACTAACAAAGAAATGGCAAGAGATCCGGTTGGTGAAACTATAAAACGTGATCTCCTAGCCAAGAAAGGTTATGATATGATTTCAAATGTTCGTAGTGGTCAATATCTTCGTATTCATATTTCTTCTGAAAATGAAGAGAAGGCAAAAGAAATTGTTGAAGATATGTGTAATAAATTAAGAATATTCAATCCTGTTACTCAAAATTTAACTATTTTAAGAGTATCCAAATCATGAATATTAAAATAGCAGTTATCCAATTCCCTGCTGCGAATTGTGATTTAGATGCAATTCATGTGTTAAATAATGTTATTAATGTTAAGGCAGATTTAGTATGGCATAACCATTTTAAGGAGTCGAAATTTGATGGAGTTATTTTACCAGGTGGATTTGCATTCGGAGATTATTTAAGAGCAGGAATAATTGCTGCCCATAGTCCCGCAATAGATGAAGCAAGAATTATGCTTAAAGATGGGAGACCTGTAATTGGTATTTGTAATGGGTTCCAGATTTTAACCGAAGCTCAATTTCTTCCTGGTGCATTGTTGCGGAATGAATCTCTTAAATTTATTTGTAAATGGGTGAATCTCAAAGTAGAAAATAATAAAACAGCCTGTACAAATAAAATGAATGTTGGTGATGTCCTTGCTGTTCCTATAGCTCATGGTGAGGGACGTTATTATACTGATATCCTGGAAGAATTAGAAGAAAACAACCAGATTGTATTCAGATATTCTACTGAAGGCGGAGATTTAACTGAGGATGCGAATCCTAATGGATCTTTAGAAAATATAGCTGGTGTGTGTAATTTAGAACATAATTGCATAGGATTAATGCCACATCCAGAACGAGCATCAGAAGCAATATTAAGCCCTAAAGGAACTGAACATGGAAAAAAATTTTTTGAGTCGATAATAAAATTCATTACACAGAGGTTATCTTAATCACAAAGGTAAATGTTAATGGGAAAGAAGTAGACGTCGAAATGATTAATGAAGAATATAATAAAGTAAAGGAATTACTAGATAGAGATCCGAATATTACTGAATTAGGCATGTTTGACGTTATGTGGAGTGAACACTGTTCCTATAAATCATCACGCCCAAAATTAAAATTATTTGAAGATGCTGAGAATAATTATGATTATGTTCTAGCTGGTCCTGGTCAAGACGCGGGAGTAATTGATATCGGTGATGGCTATGCATTAGCATTTCGAATTGAGTCTCATAATCATCCTTCTGCAATTGAACCTTATCATGGAGCTGCTACAGGGATTGGAGGGATAATAAGAGATATTCTATGCATGGGTGTAAGACCAATCGCTTTATTAGATCCACTTCGATTCGGACATTTAAAGGATAATCCACATTCACAATGGCTTTTTAAGTATGTCGTTAAAGGTATTGCAGATTATGGAAACTGTACTGGTATTCCTACTATTGGAGGTGAAGTTGAATTTGATGACAGTTTTGAAAGTAATTGTATAGTGAATGTAGCTTGTATAGGTTTAGGAACAATAGAAGATTTCGAACATGCCCCAAGTAGAGCATATAATCCTGGTGATTATGTAGTTTTAATGGGTGGTTCTACAGGAAGAGATGGAATTCATGGGGTAACTTTTGCCTCTCGCACTCTAACAGAAATGTCGGAAGCAGATAGACCCGCAGTTCAGATTGGTGATCCTTTTACAAAAAAGATGATTATTGAATCAACAATAGAAGCTGTAAAAACAGGTTATGTAAGAGGATTAAAAGATCTCGGTGGAGGAGGATTAACTTGCGCAACAAGTGAATTAACTGGTGATGGAAACACAGGTGCAGAGGTAGATTTAAGAAAAGTATTTACAAGAGAACCGGGAATGAATTCCTATGAAATAATGTTATCTGAATCACAGGAACGAATGGCTTTTATTGTTAAACCAGAAGGATTAGATATTGTACTTGATATATTTAGAAAATATGAAATGGCGTTTGCTGTTATTGGTAGAACAGATGATTCAAAAATACTTAAAGTATTTGATGGAGAAAATCTGGTTGTAAACATTCCTTCAAAAGCACTTTCAGAGTCTCCTACTTTTAAAAGGGAAGAAAAAAGACCATATTATTTAGACGATCTTCTCTCTCAAAAAACACCTAAACCTTCTTTAAATTTAGATGAAATTATTTATAAATTAATTGCTTCAGAAAACATCTGTAGTAAAGAATGGGTCTACCGTCAATATGACCATGAGGTTGGTGTCAGATCTGTTGTAAAATGTGGTGAAGGAGATTCAGGTGTTCTTAGAATTATAGGTACTAATAAATTTATTGCAGCAAGTGTAGGCGTTAATTCAAAACATTGCTTTTTAGACCCCTATGAAGGTGTTAAAGGAGCTTTAGTTGAAGAATGTGGGAATGTTATAGCAAATGGGGCAAAACCCATGGCAATGGTAAATTGTTGCAACTTTGGGAACCCAGAAATACCCGAATCATTTTGGTATTTTTCTAAAGCCGTTGATGGTATGAATGACTTTTGTAGGATGCTGAAAATCCCTATCGTGGGGGGAAATGTATCGTTTTATAATGAAGATGAAGTGAAAAAGACAGCCATCAAAGCAACACCTACAATTATGATTGTAGGTATCATAGAAGGTGAGGAGAAAATTATAACTCTTCCTTTTAAGGAAGTAGGTAATGATATTTTTCTAATAGGAGAAACAAAAGCTGAATTAGGAGGATCTGAATACCATTCAGTTATTCACGATATAGAAGGTGGCACTCCTCCTTTCATCAATGAAGAAAAAATAAAGGCTATCTGGGATTTTCTTTTTGTATTATATAATCGCAATCTTGTTAAAGCAAATCATGATGTAAATAAAGGTGGTGTTGTAATTACAATTGCGGAGATGTGTTTTAAGAATAAGTTAGGTGCAAATCTTGACTTTACTAATTGTTATGACAATAAACTAAGAGATGATGAATTTCTGTTCAGTGAATCTGTTGGTAGATTTGTTATTGAAACAAATCCAAAAGATCGTGATACCATAGTCGATATTGCTACACAATTTAAGGTACCTCTCAAAAAAATCGGAATGTTAATTTCAAAACCGGAAATTATAATTAGTGGAATTAAATCAAAACAATTCAAACTTGATTCACTGAAGATGAAGAGATTATATGATTCTACAATCCCTAACTTCATGGAAATTTAATAATTTTAGAGAATTTGAATCCAATAATCTTTTTTGCAGAAAAAGGAAAATTTCCATATAATTTTACGTGTTAATGGAACAAATTTTTTAAGAAAAAATATGATTTTTAAACATTTTTTCATTTTTCGTAAATTGAAAAGATTTATTCAATTATGAGATCTATTTAAAAATTATGTTCGAACTTGTCAGTTCTTCAAGAACATTTTTAAAAAAAAACCAAAACTTTGAAATACATTTGTGATTTAACTACTATGTCTGATTATTAGGTGATTAAATTTGAGTCTTAGAGCCCGTGCATGCATTAAATGTCGCGAGTATATAGTTATTCATCCAGAAAATCCAATAAATCAAGTTGATATTAAAAAGTTTGAAAGAAAACATACAGCTCATACCATTATGACAGTAGAACTTAACGAAATAAAGGGAGCTTATGCTTCTTTTATAAATAATGGTGGAACTCAGACTACAGACGAAAATGTCTAAAATTCTTTAATCAAATTAATAAAAAAAAAAAAATATTTAAGACTAATTTTCTACCTTAGTACCACACCATTTACAGAACTTTTCAGTTCCTGAAAGTTTACTACCACAGAGAGAGCAATTTTTCGCTTCTGCAGGAGTAGTTACTGAAGTCTCACCGATTTTTCTTCCCTCAATTTTTCCACCACATTGGGTGCAGAATTTTGTTGTAGGTTTAAGAGGAGCACCGCATCGTATGCAGTTTTTTTCCTCTTTTGGTTCTTCCACTTTTTTTACGACTTTTTTATACGGTGATACTTTAGGAGTCGACTCTACTGGTTCTTTTAGTTTCAATTTCTTTTGACCTCTTCTTGCTATCAAGGCTGCAACCAAGAGAATTATAACCACTACTAAGATAATGATTAGGATCCATTGAACATCGAACCATCTGTCAACAGAAGTTTTTCCTGTATCATAAGTTACATCAAAAGTAATTGAGGTGGATTCTTCAGGTGAATTCATTGGATCAAAGTAAATGAAAAAATACCAATTCCCAGAATAAGGTACATAATACGTATCTTCAGAGATAAAGTCAGTTTGATTTATATAAAAATTAGCAGCAGTAAAGTCTACCACACCAGTAGCAGTAAAAACTATTGTAAAATCCACATCTACACTTGAACCACCACTATTATACCATACAACGAAATAATCTTTAGCTTCAAAAATTGGTAGTGATCCTACTTCTGCTGTTGTACTCGGTTCATCAACATAAAAAATGGGGGAACCTCCTTGATCCCATACATATACATCATTTCCATCCCCAATGAAGAAATCTACTGGCCCTGATGTGTTAAAATCATAATCAATTACTGATCCTGGTCTTAAAAACATCCAGACATATTCATATTGATCATTTAGAAGGGTAATGGGTCCAATTTCCGAAATATCCACAGTTTTTGTAGGTAGTGAATTAAAAGGGCTGTCAGATATCGCAAAATTTATTAAACTAGGACTAGAATCAACATAATAAGTGATACCATTCCCTTCTTCTATATATTCACGTTCATACCAAAATTCATTAAAATACAATGTTTCAGTTGATCGGTAATTTACATATCCATCAACATCAGCTTCACTAAAGGGAAATAGAAATGCGACACCAAAAATAGGGAGAAGAATTAAAGCCATAATAATTATAAATAATATCCCCCCTCCAATGTACATGGGAGAGTAATACCAGGGACGATAGTAATGTCCTGCCCACCATGGAGAATACCACCATCTATAATACCATGGTCGATGATACCACCACCATGGACGGTAATACCTTCGATAAGGTCTATAAAGATTATGTCTGTAAGGTCCACTTGGGGAACGAGAAACTATTCTATTTGCTCCAGTTCTTCCAAAAGGTCTCCCAGAAGGTCTACCTCCTCCTATTCGTCCACCAAATCCACCCCCCCTAAAACCTCCACCACGGAAACCTCCACCAAATCCACCCCCTCTAAAACCTCCACCTCGAAAACCACCACCGCCGCGAGGCATTTTTATACATTCACCTCAGTTCCATTAGAGCTTGGAATTTGTTTTTGTCTGAATACGTAATCTCGATTTATAGCTAATAGAAATAAGATCATTGATATAATTGATAGCGTTAATCCGATTGGATCAATAGTAATGGTGGGTTGCGGAGTTTCCAATGTAAAAGCAATACCAAACAAAATCCATTCAAAAGCCATAAAGAATACTGCTATTCCGGGCACAACAGTTCTCATTAACCATCCAGTTTGCATATTTCTAGTATCAGAAAAACTCGTATAAACTATTGAGAATAACCCAAAAATCGTTGATATCAACATTAAAATGCTAAAAACATCAATTACTATCCATATTGGCTCCTTCAATTCAATAAAAGGCACAAAAACCCCAGCCCCTCTTACATCAAATAATGTAAAGAACAAAATCGGATCTCCAGATGGAGGTAAGCTTCCAAGAAGAAGTGATAGGTCACTATATCTTCCAGTAAAAAATCCAAAAACTCCCGCAAGTGGAAGAAGAATACCAAGCGTAAACCCTATTATTACACAAGCGCTCGCAAACCAAAACTCAGCAACCCTTGTATTTCTCACGGGGATTAGCCCAATATCGTCTACAACTTTATCTGGAATATAACTCCAACAATCTTGAATGGTACAAACACCAATAAGTTTTCCATTTTCAACTACAGGAACTACATTTACATTGAGATCACGCATTCTTAAAAAGGCGTCATTTACAGTAGTATCTAAGTTTACAGGAGTAATTTTATACATTGTAGAAACAACAATCTCAGATTTACAGTCATTCCCTTCTGCTACAACGTTTTGAACAATATCAAAATCAGCGATAACTCCAAGGACTTTTTGTTCTTCTCCTTCTACTACAACTAAATCGGGAACTCCTAATTCTTTCATTTTTTTGGCTGCTTCTTGAATTGTTGCATTTGAGTCGATAACTCCGTATTCGTCGTCAATTACAAGATCTCTTACAAAAAATTCACTTTTTGTTAATGCCATGGATTATGCATCTCATTTTTATGTTAAATTAAGTTTCTACGAATGATACGCAATAGAGAATATATAAATCTTTTTGTTAAACCAAATTACTCAAATAAATAAGAAGAATAATAAAAATTGGACTATAAATCTTTTAAATATTATAATAAATCTCAGGCGAAGTTCTTTATCAATTTTATCATTTTAGAAGAATTCTATCAATGAATTAAAAGAATCAATTATTTTAAAGGGAAGAATTTGAGATTTATCCGATTCAAAGTATTGTCCTTTACCAGTTCTTACCAAAATTCCCATAATGCCTGCGTTTATTGCTCCTTGGATATCAGAATCAATATCATCCCCAACTACAAGAACCTCATCTTGCTTTAAATTTATCTTTTTTAATGCTTGGAGAAAATACTCCTTTGATGGTTTACCAAAAATTAAAGGTTCAACATTAGCTGCTTTAGCAATCATATTAACAAATGATCCTGTATCTATAACTGGTTCACCTCTACTGTCCAGGTAATACCAATTTCCTTGAGTTCCAAGGAGTTTTGCTCCCTTGAACACAAATTTGAACGCTTCATTTAAGCGATTTACGTCCCAATTGTCATGAAAGTCTCCAATAATAACAAAATCCGGTATTTCAGCCCCTTTAACTTTAGAGAACTCCTGAAATTCATTCTCAACTTCGTCAGTAGTGACAAAAAATGATTTTTTATCCGGATAACTCGATAGAAATTCTTTTAAAGCGATAATTGGTGTAAAGATCTCATTCTGATTAACGGTGAATCCGTAGTTATGTAGTATTTTTAGAATAGTTTTGGGTGATTTGCTATCGGTATTTGTAAATAATAAAAATTTTAATCCTTTTTTACGAAGTCTCGAAAGTGTTTCAATTGTTCCAGGAATCGGTTTTCCTTTAAAATAAAGAGTACCGTCTATATCGGTTAATATTCCTTTAATATTACCGAGGTTAATATTTAATTGAGTCATTTTAGAACTAAAAAATCTAAACATTAAATTACTATGACTTAAGTTCTTTTATATAACCACAGTGCAAGCCTTTTAATATTAAAATCCGTATTCAATTTATAATTTTTTCTATGTTTTAAATATCTAAGACTTTCAGAGATGCTTGAATATTGATTTTATTTAGCACTTTAGTTAAAACTTAAATATTTGACTTTTTTTGTTTTTTATATATTATGTCCCAAAATAAGAATTCCAATCTGTTTTTTAAAGATTATTCAAGACTAATTTCTTTAATAATTTTAGTATTATGGATAGTAATCATCATTGTTGGAATAATGATTCTTATAATAGGGATATTAAATCAACATGTTGGATTCATTTGGCTTGTTTACTTTTCAAATCTCATTTCTCTTGTCCCCTATGCCTTAATGTTCTTTCCAACACTTAATTTATTCATAGAAATAAGAGATATTATAGAAAACAAAAAATTTGAAGAAAATCTTAA
>JBHLKM010000017.1:0-100406 GCA_048886685.1 Candidatus Hodarchaeota archaeon | reverse complement strand
AGAACTAGTGTAGGGAAATTTGATAAAATAGAAATTAGAAAAAATATAGACAAGTTTCTAGCAATAGCTAAGGATATGAGAAGCGATAAACAAATTACTCAAGTTCAAGAATAGTCTAGAAAATCTCTACTTTCCATTATTTTCTATGATTTATAATATAATTTCCCCTTTTTTTTGATAGGGTAAATGAATTACGAAAAATTTCACTAATTTAAAGTATTTAAGTGATAATAATAAAAATAAAAATAATGATGATTTTATGATCTAAATCATAAATCTTAAAATCATTAATATTGAAAATAAGAATAAAAAGTTAGAAACTGGTAATTAAATATGGTAAATAAAACCTATCCAGAATATAGCTCTCATTACCCACTCCTCCTTACAACTTTTATGAAAAGACCAGTGAGGATTTATCCAAATGAGATTGGTGTGGTTTACAGAAACCAGGTTACTGGGCAATATTTTAGATTTACGTGGATGGAATGGTATAAACGAACATGTCGTCTGGCAAATGCCTTAAAAACATTAAATATAAATCCTGGAGAACCTGGAAAACCTGGAGATAGAGTTGCAACTATGGCGCTTAATACTCATAGGCATTTAGAGATTTATTATGCGGCGCCTTGTAGTGGAGCAATGCTTCATACAATCAATGTAAGACTCTCACCTGAGCACATCATTTTTACTATAAACCATGCGGAAGATAAAATTTTATTTTTTGATGATATACTTCTTCGATTAGTTGAGGGGATCTATGACCATATAAAAGATACTGTCAAAATGTTTGTATATATGTCTGATAAACCGGGATTACCTGATACTAAGATAGAAAATCTCTATGAATATGAAGAATTACTAAAAGTTGAATCAGATGAATACGAATGGCCTCACTTGAGTGAAGACAATTACGCAACTTTATGCTATACAACAGGTACTACCGGGCTTCCAAAAGGGGCTATGTTCACCCACAGAGCAATTTATTTATTGTGTATACACGTCGCAGCCTATACTGTTTTTAGTAACGATCCCGCTCGTGTCTTTCTAGGTGAGAATACGATTCCTATGATAATCACCCCACTATTTCATATTCATGGTTGGGGAGCACCTTTTTCCTACGTTTTTATGGGAGTAAAGATTGTGCTACCAGGAACGTTTACAGTCCAAGGTTTCTGCGAACTTGTTCAAACAGAGAAGGTTTCTACTGTAGGGGTAGTCCCAACTATATTAGCGTTACTTCTTGAATACCCGGATCTCGATAAATACGACTTAAGTAGTCTTGTTAGTGTTGCTGTAGGTGGCGGTGCACTACCCTTAGGATTAAAAAGTAAGATCGAGAAGAAGTTACCAGGATTTACAGCAAGTTCAGGATATGGAATGACTGAGACCGCTCCTACGACGATTGCAGCATTCGTAAAGAAATATATGAGCGATTGGCCTAAAGAGAAATTAGATGAGGTAAGAGTAAAAACTGGTCTACCTGTTCCAGGTTTAGATATTGAAGTTGTAGATGAAAATGGAAAACCTATTCCTCATGATGATAATACTCTAGGGGAGATAGTCATTCGTGGTCCTTGGGTAATGGAGAAATACTATAAGAATCCTGAGAAAACCGCAGAAGTTTGGAGAAATGGTTGGTTTCATACCGGGGATATGGCAAAGATTGACGAGGAAGACTTTATAGTTATAGCAGATAGGATGTCAGATATTATTAGAAGCGGTGCTGAAATGGTTCCAACTGTACTTCTTGAAAATCTGGCTGCTATGGCTGATTTCGTCCTCGAAGCTACTGTAGTAGGAGTTCCAGATGAAGTATGGGGCGAAAAAGCGATGGCTATAATAAAACTTATTCCCGGTTCAGATAAGAATGAACAAGATCTAATTGATTTTCTTACGGTTGAAGGTGTGGATAAAGGAAAAATTACTAAATGGATGCTTCCTAAACTAGTGGCAATTGTAGATGAGATACCTAGAACAAGTGTTGGAAAATTTAACAAAATAGCAATTAGAAAAGACTTGGATACGTTCCTGGCAAAAGCAAAAGATATGAAAAGCAATTAGATATTTTAAAAGCCAAATATTTTTTCTTTTTTTTTTTTTAAGAGTTTAAACTATTGGTGTTCAACATAGCTTCTCTTCTTAAAGATGTTAAAAATACAGTTAATCTTGATTATTTTGTGCCTTTTTCCCTATATTGATATTAAATCCTTGACTTTCACTCCATATAGAATATAAAAACACAGTATTAAAGCAGAAACGATTAAAATAAAAATAATGATAGCTTTAATATCAAAATTATAAATCATTTAAAAATGGAGATTTAAAATGGTTAATGGACCCTTCCCTGAATTTAGTTCTCAATATCCTCTATTACTTACAACATTTATGAAAAGACCCGTAAAGACATATCCTAACGAGATTGGGGTAGTGTATAGAAATCATATTACTGGAGAATATCATCGGTTTACTTGGATTGAATGGTATAAACGTACGTGTCGTTTAGCAAATCTTTTGAAGGCTTTGGATATAAAGCATGGGAGACCTGGAGAACCTGGCGATCGTGTCGCAACAATGGCACTCAATACACATAGACATTTAGAATTATATTTTGCAGTTCCTTGTATTGGAGCTACATTACATCCAATCAACGTAAGACTTGCTCTTGATCATATAACATATACAATAAATCACTCTGAAGATAAAATAATATTTTTTGATGATGTACTTTTGCCACTATTAGAATCAGCATATGATAAAATAAAAGATACCGTCGAAAAATTTATATATATGTCTGATAAACCGGGATTACCAGATACAAAAATTGAGAATCTTTATGAATATGAAGAATTACTAAATCAGCAATCTGATAATTTCGAATGGCCTTACTTAGATGAACATAATTATGCTACACTTTGCTATACTACTGGAACTACAGGTCTTCCTAAAGGTGCAATGTTCACCCATAGGTCTCTTTATATATTTACCCTGCATATGATTGCCTACACTACTTTTCTTAATGATCCAACTCATAAATCGTTAGGTGAAAACAGCGTTCCAATGGTAACTACACCGTTATTTCATATTCATGCTTGGGGTGCTCCTTTCATCTATACCTTTCTTGCCGTGAAAATGGTTTTACCTGGTACATTTACAGTAGAAGGTTTTTGTGAGTTAGTTCAAACTGAAAAAGTGACCTCGGTTGCTGTAGTTCCAACAATTTTAGCCTTACTTATTGAATATCCAGATCTCGATAAATATGATTTAAGCAGTCTGGTATCGGTTTCTGTTGGTGGCGGAGCATTACCTTTAGGATTAAAAGCCAAAGTTGAAAAAAAGATTCCTGGATTTACCGCAACTTCTGGGTATGGGATGACAGAAACAGCACCAACTACGATCAGAGCATTTGTTAAGAAGTACATGAGAGACTGGTCTAAAGAAAAGCTAGATGAAGTGAGGGTGAAGACAGGTTTGCCTATGCCTGGACTTGAAGTTGAGGTTATAGATGAAGATGGGAAACCAGTACCGCATGATAATGAAACTATTGGTCAAATCGTCATTCGTGGTCCTTGGGTTATGGAAAAATATTATAAAAATCCTGAAAAAACTGCTGATGTATGGTATGATGGGTGGTTTCATACAGGAGATCTAGCTTATGTTGATGAAGAGGATTTTATAGTAATAGCAGATAGGATGAAAGATGTCATTAGAAGCGGAGCAGAAATGGTCCCTACCGTATTACTTGAAAATCTATCTGCTATGGCGGAATTTGTTCTTGAAGCAACGGTTGTTGGTGTCCCAGATGAAGTATGGGGAGAAATACCCATGGCAATAGTAAAATTTGTACCAAATTCTAATAAAACTGAACAAGATTTAATTGAATTTCTTACAATCGAAGGTGTCGATAAAGGTAAGATAACCAAATGGATGCTTCCTAAACTTGTTGCAATCGTAGATGAGATCCCTAGAACTAGTGTTGGAAAATTTAACAAAATTGAAATAAGAGAGAATTTAGATAAGTTTTTAACACAAGCAAAAGATATGAGAAAAAAATAAATCAATTCTCAAAAATTATTTTTTAATTATAGTTCAATCTCTAATTTAATTCTTTTTAACCTTACCTAGTTGTTTTTTCAGTTTTAAAAAGAATTCAGGAGTCGAAATTTGATACGGAATTGGATATCGTGTTCCCGCTTTATGAGTTTTTTCCATACCTTCAATAATTTCTTCTAGGATTTCAAATGGTATGGATGCTATTAAGTCAGTATCCATTGCTAATCCAAAACGACGATCACCTAGACAAGGGAACGCAACTTGGAGTTCTCCGGTCAATAATGCATTTGAAATTGTATCAGCGCATACGCCATCACAAAATGTTGACATTGAAATCCTTCCACCTCTCTTCCATAAATATCCCTGTATTAACCTCATGATCTGAGAGGAGTTACCCCATATTAATACTAGATCTGGTTTGAAATCAATTCTACTTAATGCTCCTGATACTATAGCAGAGTATTTCCCATAGGTGAGTTTAGGCATTGTTGATGTTGTTTTCTTAGCTGCCTCTTTGGTTTCATTATATCTTCCTATAAAAAATGCCCCCTCTTCGAAGAGTGCATGTGACTTTTCGAAACCTACAGTAATTTCTGCTAAAGGACATAAATTATCTTCTTTTTTACATCCCATAGTCCATCCATAATATCTAGCATAACTGAATATCTGGCACAACGCTATCTTATGATCTGGTTTTTTTATGAATTTTATAGCATTCAAATCTTCAGAATTTTCAAGTAATTTCACGCCAACCGGAAATGTAGCTAATCTAAGATATTTATTGAGTTGATTATCTAAATTTTCGTAATTTCCCATTTGACGCAACCTTTAGGTATTAAAAAATAATTAAATGATAGAGTATTTCAAAGTATAATAAATTAATAGGAATAAAAAAATGAGCTCAAATAGAAAAAGATTAAAAGTTGGTCTTGTACAAGTTTATTTTGGTCGGGGTAAAATTGCTATAGATAACTAGATAGTAATGCCTATAGGCAAGACAACCGCTGCAATAGGTCAAGGTGTGCGCGCCACGGGGCATGGATTTAAGGTTTATATGATTCAATTTATGAAAGGGAATTATAAATATGGAGAAATAGAAGCTATTAAAAGTATTTCTAATTTTGATTTGAAACAATTTGGAAGCCCAGAACTTATATCTGAACCTAGTAAGTTTGATAAAGATGAAGGAAAGAAAGCACTGGATTTTGCTAAGGAAATTATCATGAGCGATGATTATGATATTGTTATTCTTGATGAAGTTGGTGTTGCTATATCTATGAATGTAATACCTGTCGAACCTGTATTAGAATTGATCAAAAATAAACCGGAGAAGGTAGAATTAATCCTTACTGGGGGTCCAAAGATGCATCCTAAAATTAAAGAACTTGCTGATTTAGTGACTGAAATGAAAATGATAAAGCATTATTATTCCTCCCAAGGATTAACTGCACGATATGGTATTGAATATTAACACTTTAAAAATAATATAAAAAAAAAATTTAAAAATTTAAATAAAAACTATTGTACCTTCTCCCGTAGTTACTACTTCATCATTTTGGTTTTTTACTATGGTATCACATATGATGAATTTTAACTTACCTTCCTTTTTCGTAAATTTTTCTTTTACTGTGGCAACTGCGGTGCATGTATCACCAAAAAACACAGGTTTAACGAATTTAACCGTTTGACCCCCATACAATATACCTGGTCCAAATAACTTAGTACCTAAAACTGCTGATATTAGACCAGAACTCAAAGCTCCATGTGCTACTTGTTTTCCAAACGTTTGAGTCTTTGCAAAATCAGGATTAACATGGATAGGATTGTAATCTCCAGTTACTTCGGCAAATTTCATAACATCTTCTTCGGTTATTTTCTTAGTAAATGAGGCAGACTGTCCTACTTCATAATCCTCATATTTAACAGGCTTTAAATCTGACATAAAATAAATTAATGAAGAGGTAGATAAAAATTTTGACCATAATAAACTGTAATATAAAACAGTGTCCTATTGACTATATTCGAAAATTACTTAAATACTATTATTTTTTTTTATTCTGATCAAAATTGGCAAATATAAAAGGTAATAATTTATGGAAAATGAAAGAATTTCTTATCATAAATCTGTTCAAAAAGTATATGAGAAACTCAAAAAAGATGGAATGAATACAATCTGGGATCGATTTGAGGCACAAGGATTTGGAGGAGTTCCTGATAGACGATGTCCTTTTTGTTTAAAAGGTGCACGTTGTGATTTATGTTCTAATGGCCCATGCAGAGCAGATTCATCAATAGATAAGCGTGGTGTATGTGGAATGACTGCAGATGGTATGGCAATGCGTATGATGCTACTTAGGAATGTTATGGGGGCATCTACATATCATTATCACACTGAAACAACTTTAAAAACTTTAAAAGCTACAGTAGAGGGAAAAACCCCGTTTAAAATTTCTGAACCTGAAAAACTAAAAACTTTTGCTGAGCGTCTTGGCTTAGATACAATCGGTTCAGAAAAAGATATTGCACTTAGATTATATCATTTTGTAAAGGAGGACTTTAATGTACCTTATGATGAACAGAGTCAAATAGTGAAAAAATTAGCGCCACCTGAAAGGCAAGAAGTATGGGATAAATTAGGAATTTTCCCAGGTGGATTATATGGTGAAATGATGTTTTCCACAAGCTCTTGCTTGACAAATGTTGATGGTTATTATGCTAGTCTAGCTCTTAAAGCAATGAGATTAGGGATCGCTATGGCATATCAAAGTCAGCTTGTCAATGAATTCACTCAAGATATTCTGTTTAATGTTCCTAGACCTCATAAAATGAGAGTTAACTTAGGCGTATTAGATCCAGATTATGTAAATATACTTCCAAATGGACATGAACCGTTCTTAGGATTTGCAATGGTCCAACTTGCCAGAAGACTTGAATGGCAAGATAAAGCGAAAGCATTTGGTGCCAAAGGATTGAGAATTATCGCAAATATTGAGACTGGACAAGAAATGATACAAAGATGGGAAATGGATGATGTTTTTTATGGATTCACGGGAAATTGGATTATGCAAGAAGCTGTTTTGGGAAGTGGTTGCATTGATGCATTCATATGTGATATGAATTGTTGTATGCCAATTGATCCAATATATGCTGAGAAATATAAATTTAAGTTAATTCCTGTCTCTGAAGTTATTGCTTTTGAAGGTATAACTGACAGAGTAGACTATAAACCAGATAAAGCTGAAGAGCAAGCCGCGAAACTTCTTCAAATAGCAATTGATAACTTTAAAGAAAGAAAGGCAAGTATTGAACCAATAACAGGACTAGCTATGAATGAGGCTGTTGTTGGATTCTCAAGTGAGAGCATTCTAGCAGCTCTAGGAGGTGCACTTGATCCATTACTGGAAGTTATTAAAAAAGGTACTATACGAGGAGTTGCTGGATTAATATCTTGCACTACTCTTAGAGACTATGGACAAGATGTGCATACAATTCAAATAGCTAAAGAATTAATCAAAAGAGATGTTTTGGTATTATCAATGGGATGCGGGAATGGTGCTTTACAAGTTGGAGGATTATGTTCACTAGAAGCAATAGATTTAGCAGGTCCCGGCTTAAAAACGATATGTAAAAAATTGGGAATCCCACCAGTACTTAGCTATGGGACATGTACAGATACAGGAAGAGTTGCCGATTTGATAGGTGCAATTTCTGTCGCACTTGGTGATATTCCGATCCCAGATTTACCTGTAGTAGCCGTAGCTCCAGAATATATGGAACAAAAAGCCACTATTGATGCAATATTCGCTTTAGCATATGGACTTTATACATATGTCAATCCTGTGCCTACTGTAACTGGAGGTGCCAATCTAGTTAAACTTTTGACTCAAGATTTAGAAGATATAACTGGTGGAATCTTACATATTGAGACTGATCCAATTCAAGCCGTTGATGCGATGTTGGTTCATATTGAAAAGAATAGAGAGAAATTAGGGATCTAATATACATTTTTTTTATTTTTTTAATGTCGTTGGTTTTTAGGTATTTAGTATCAGGATAGGATTTCATTTTTTTAAGAAATTAACACTTCCTATCAATATAAATTTAATTCATTAAAACCGCTTTATATGAAATAAAAGAATATAAAAAATTATTTAATTAGATATATTATACTCTTACTTATTACATCTATCGTTTTCTTCATAATAATAGTTGTTGTTGTTTAATTGTTAGTTCTCTCTTAATAGTTTCATTTTTAGTTTGAGATCGTTAATTCCAAGCGTCTCACAAGATTATTTCATTAGACTGCCTTTTTTCGGCTTTTTCCATTCTCTCTCTAAATTCTTCCCCATAAGATTTCATATTTAACGCTTTTAAAATTCTATCAACTTCAATTTGTAACTTTTTAACTGCAGTATTCAGGATATCAATTTCCTTCTTTAAATTTTCCCGATCTACTCTTATCTCTGAGGTTTCCTTAACCCATCCTTTAAGTTTTTTACCATTTTGCATTTAATTTATCTCCCCCTTATCATTTTTTATCCATTTCATAAGTTTTTTTCTTCATTGTGCCACTTTTTTTCCAAAACCTTATTCTTTCGTTTATTTTTTAATTTTTTAATATTTTAAGTTCTAATTTTTAATCTTCCAAAACTATTTTTATTTTATTCTATTCGTAATTATATTTATTACCAAGTCTTTTAATAAACAACAAACATATTTAAATCTTATCAATTGCAATTTCGAATCTCTTAAGTTAAAAGAAAAAATCTAAAAATGTAATCTGTTTTTAAACAGGTAAAAATATTCTCTATCTTTTTATAGATAAGATTAACAGAATTTATCCCTTTAAATTTTTTTATATTTTAGAATTCAGGCAAAAATATCTAAGTATATTAATCGAGGGCTATTTTATGATATTCTTTAAAATATTTGAAATGTTTTTTTTTAAATAACTTATTGTCAGTCACTTATATATATAATGAATTAAATGAGGAAGATGATATCTACGAGGAAAATTATAAAAACATTAATAAAATTATCTCTAAATTACTCGATCCTAATTTCTATCAAATTAAATCTTTCCAATTATTTTAAATATATCATTTTTGGAATTGTATTGATTTTAACTATTCTATAACCCGTATTTAAATGATAATTAACTTATTTAAATTAAAACTTAAGGATTTTAGAATAGAAAATTCTTTAAATATATTAAAATTCTAGAGATACTCAATATGTTATTAAATCTAATTAGATGTAAATAAATTAAAAAAAGAGTTGTTATTAATATGGAAAATGTTGAGAATTTAGATATAAAAGCACAAAAAAATCTAGATATTGCAGAAGATGAAAAATCAATTTATCATGATTCTAAAATCACATTTAAGCAAGAACTTAAAAGCGCTAAAGCACGAGAACTTCTTGTAAAAAATGAAATTGAATTAGCTAAGCTTAAACAAAAATTAGCCGAAAAGAGTAAAAAACTAGTTGAGAGGAAAGGAGAAGTTAAAGATATACTAAATTTTTCCAATAATAATTTAAAAAGTGAAGAAGATTATGCCATTTACAATGAAAAAATTGCAGTAATCAAAAAAACAATTGCTGAAGTTCAAAGACAAATTGCTTATCTTGATAAACAAATAGCTGAAGAGGAACTAAAAATTATTAAAGAAAAGCTAAATGTTGCTAAAGAACGGGAAAAATTAGCTAGAAATCAATTAAATTATGCTAAACTTGTAAAAATATCAGCAACAAATGAAAAACTAACGAAAGCAGAAAATCTATGCATAAAACAACAAAAAATGTTAAATAAAGCGATAAAAAACGTTTATAGAAAAAGTGTAGAAATAAGAGTGAACGAAGATAAATTAGCTGACTTAAAGAAAGAACTTTCAGAAAAATTGGCAGAAAGAGAAAAAATAAGGCCTCCTACTACTAAATTTCCCACAAATGCATGATTTCATAAATTAAAGTTTAAATATAATTTAAAACAATTTTTAAATCTCTTTATCTTCTTCAATTAACTTTCTTAATTGGAGGATTTCCTCATTATGATGGGTTATCTCTTTTTTTAATTTGATGTATTCTTCTTCTAAAGAATTTTATTATTTTTCAACATTTTGTAATTTACTAAATTTTCAACAATTTGTTTTGGTTTTGTTTTTAATGAAAATAATTATTTTTCCCTATTTTTAGCTTGTAGATAATTATACTTTTTTTCTTCTTAGTAAATACCATCGAGTTTTCTGAGTTAAAGGAAATTTACCACCTTCAACAGATTGAACATTGTTGATTGAAGCAAATGTATTAGGTCTAACATTTCTAATAATTTCATGCACTCTTAGTTGATTTTTAAGTTTTATAATCATAACAAATAATTTAACATTACCTCTTATCCCTTCTGCTGTTAACATTGTTAATCCATACCCCTTCTGCTTTAAAGTTTTTATTTATTTATCAGGATCATCTCGAATTATCAAATGTAAGCTCAATAACCCTAAGGACAATTTATTTTCAACAATTAATCCAATGTTATTACTTATGGCAAATCCCCCAGCATAAGCAAAATAATAAAGTAAATTAGTTAAATTACTGAAAATTTGTCCAACTGCGAGAAGCCAAATAAATATTTCAAAAAATCCCATAAATGGTGCTAACTTACGTTTTCCTTGTGATATAAATACTATTCTTAAAGTAGCTAATTTTACTTCTGCAACTCGTGCTAAAAAAATTAATATAGGGAGGATTACTAAAGCAAGATAAGGGTTGTATTAAATCATTTAAGGAAAATAACATTTCGTACCAAATTATTGTTTAGTAATTAATAACATATATACTATAATAATAGAAATTTTTTTTCATTTTCATACTAAATTTGGGAGATTTTAAAATTACCAAACTTACGAGCGTAAAAGATTATTTTTAACTGTTAAAAATAATTTTACTCAAGTAATTTTATTACTTTAACAAGATCAATTGGACCATTAATATTGATCAAACTTCCTAAATTTTTATCTAAAGGCTGAATAGACTTTTCTACTGATATATAATTTATATTCCAATTTTTATCAACGAAATTAATTAAACCATAATTTTTCGTGATTAAAATCTCTTTAGCTCTTTGAAATCCTTTCTCAACAGGATATATCGCAAAAAATGGTTCTAAATAACCGTTATTCCACCTTGGTATACAACACTCAAATTCGATTGATTCATTAATCATTAATTCCACTACTTCAGCTTTAATTAAAGGCATATCACATGATAATAAAAGAGCTTTTTCAAAGTTTAATTCGCTCAATACTTTCAAGCCAGAATATATTCCTAGCATTGGTTTATAGATTCTTGGATATGCAAAAATATCTCTATCATCTATAAGAAAAGTAATTTCTTTTGGAAAATCAATTTGTTTTCGATAATTAAATACTTGTTCTTCAGAATGTGCAACTAAATAGATATCTTGATCAAATTTAGATAAAATTTCTAATTGATGTAAAATTAAGGGTTTTCCATAAAACTCAATAATTGCTTTTTCAGTTCCAAACCGAGTACTCTTTCCACCAATTAAAATTAAAATCGCTAAATATTTCTGATTCTCCATTATTTAAAATCAATTTAAGGTATTATATATATAAAGGATTAAGAAAAAATCAGTCAGCTTATGCATTTTCATAGAATAAGATGATATAAGGTAGTTTAAGAGCGTTTATATAAGGAATTTTCAATAATCTCTTTCAAAATTGTCATAATCTTCCCAATCTTCATCATCATCATCTTCGTCATCATCATCCCAATCTTCATCATCATCTTCGTTATCATCATCCCAATCATCATCTTCCTCGTATTTCTTCTTTCCTCCCTTTTTTTTCGAACCCATTTTTCTTATCTCCATTTTTTTTCTTATTATTATTTATAATAGATTAAATTTATCATATATTTTCAAATACGATAAAAGACTTATATTGTATTTAAATATTTCTAATTTCAATATTAACTATTCAAGTTAATAAGTTTAAATAAATTTGAATATAGTTCAAAAGGGAGAATTATTATTTATAGGATTTTGAGAACTTAATTTTTATTAAATATAAGATGGTTTAATCTCTTATTATTATATTATATGTTTAATTCCTAGAAGTTAATACATAATTCGTAAATGTGATGGAATCTTTAATAAATTTGAGTATATTAATGTTGTTGCATTAATTTTATTTTTTCATAATTCGAAGCTGTAGCATATATTTTCTTTTATATCTTATTGTTTTTCCGTTATAAATAATTCTGTAATTTTCGAAAACAATTATAAAATAAAGTGGGTATTCTTAATCCAATTTGTATTTATCTCCTAAAATTTAAGAATAAAATCAATTTAATTTTCTACGAAATTTTTTACTTAAAACTAAACCTAAACCTTTTCTAAATTTCACTTAATTAATGGAAATTATTTTCGAAATATTTATATAGAAGTTAGTTTTTATTTAACCTCAGATAAAGTTGTTAATTTTTATTAAAAATAATGAAATTTTGATAATATACTATTAAAAATATTACAAAAATTTAATGATAATGCATAAAAACATTAAATCCGTAAGAAACATTTTCATAAGAGCGAACCTTATTAAGAATCAATTAATTCTACTCATAAATAAAAACCATCACAAAAATCGAATTACTTCTTATATTTCTTTAAAATTAAAAAATCTAATAAACTTCAATAATGATGAGCCAAACAGAGAAAAAACTTAGTAAAAATCGAAATTTTGAAAAGAACGAAAGAAATAGCACCATCTGTTTAGGACCAGTTCTTAACTTAGAAGAATATGTAAAGAAAGATTGGTGGAAAAGAATTTTTAATTCTTTTTACTTAAAAACCGATGGTGATGTAGTTGAAGATCAAAAAATAACTAAATTTGAAGTGGACTTATTTTCAGAAGTTCTGAATTTTAAACCAGAACATTATATTCTAGATCTTTGTTGTGGTCAAGGAAGGCATTCTATTGAATTAGGTAGAAGAGGATTTGAAAATATTTATGGTTTAGATCGATCGCGATATCTAATTCAAAAAGCTAAATTAAACGCCAAAAAAAATGGGATCTTCTGTAGATTTCGAGAAGGAGATGCTCGAAAATTACCTTATAATTCAGATTTTTTTGATTATGTAATGATTTTGGGCAACAGTTTTGGATATTTTGAATCGATAAATGATGATGTGCAGGTTCTTAAAGAAATATATCGAGTTCTAAAACCTTGGGGGAAAGTTATAATTGATGTTACTGATGGAGATTATTTAAAAAATAATTTTCAACCACGCTCATGGGAATGGCTTGATCAAGATCTTTTCGTTTGTCGTGAAAGATCATTATCTCTAGATAATCAAAGATTAATCTCCCGTGAGGTAATTACCCATGTGAATAAAGGAGTTTTAGTGGATCAGTTCTATGCTGAAAGATTATATTCAAATGAAAAAATTTCTGAAGTTTTAAAGAAAGTTGGTTTTAGTGATATAACATTTCACGGGACGATAACTCCTGAATCCCAGAGAGATCAAGATTTAGGTATGATGGAAAAAAGAATTATAGTTAGTGGGCTAGTCAAGAAGGAGTGGTCAGAATTCAAAAAAAAGGCAAAAACAACAGATCTAAAGGTTGTAGTTATATTTGGAGACCCTAATAAACCAGATATGCTTAAGCCTTCAAATGTCTTTGATGAGGATGATCTTTATACAATAGATCAATTAAAGGTTGCATTAAACGAGTTGGAAGGTTATAAATTTACATATTTGAATAACCATAATAAGTTAATCCCAGATTTACAAGATTTAAAAGATAAATTAAATTATGTTTTCAATCTGTGTGATGAAGGTTATTTTAATGATGCTAGAAAGGAATTACATATACCAGCAATATTAGAAATTCTTAGAATTCCATATACAGGTTCTGGACCTCAATGTCTTGCCTTTTGTTATGATAAGTCTTTAGTCAGAGGTATAGCAAAAGAACTACAAATACCTGTTCCTGAAGCTATTTACATAAAACCTGATGATAAAATTATAGATTTACCGCTATATTTTCCTGCAATTGTAAAACCTAATTTTGGGGATTCAAGTTTCGGGATTACTCAGAAATCTGTAGTTCATAATGGGGAGGAACTATTAAGTGCTATCACCGAAATTCGCAATAAATTCGGTTATGATAAACCTATATTAATCGAGCAATTTCTTACAGGTAAAGATTTAACTATAGGGATTATTGGAAATCCCCCCGATAATTACATTATCCTTCCTATAATAGAAGAAGATTACTCTAATTTACCTCCGGAATTACCAAAAATTTGTGGGTATGAAGCTAAATGGTTACCTGATTCCCCTTATTGGAATATTAAATCAGTCCCTGCAAATCTTCCTCATGATATTGTTGATTTTATAGAAAATTGTTCACTTCGTTTATTCGAACGTTTGGAATGCCAAGATTATGCTCGATTTGATTGGCGTTTAGATAAAGAAGGAAATCCAAAACTTTTGGAAATCAATCCAAATCCTGGATGGTGTTGGGATGGGCACCTCGCAAAGATGTGTAAATTTGCCGATATTTCATATAAAGAGATGTTAAAAAAAATTTTAGAAGGAGCAGAAAAAAGAATTGGATTAAATTGACTTTAATTAAAATAGGAGATTTGTAAAAGAAAATGGGATTAACGGAAATTAACAATAATTTCAGGAAACCAGAGAATAACGAAAAAATTTCTTTATATATTCAATATCTTGAGAAGAAAATTAGAGATTATGATACCGAGGTAAATTTATTAAAATCTGAATTATCAAAGTTAGATTATGATATAAATAGTCTTAAAGCAGAAATTGAGCGATTGGGGGAATTACCTTTAATCACAGGTAATATAATTGATGTTCTAGATGATAAAAATAGGCGTGCTATTGTAAATAGCCCCCCAAATGCCAGTTATGTTGTGAGTGTTAGTAGTAGACTCCAAAATGAGAAATTAATTCCTGGTTTGAGTGTCGCATTAAACCAAAGAAATTTTGCTATAATGGAAATTTTACCAACAGAAATTGATCCATTCATAAAAGGAATGGAGGTAATAGATCCTCCAATCGATGTTTCTTATAATGATGTTGGAGGATTGGATAACCAAATTCAAGAAGTAAGAGAGATCATAGAATTACCTTTAATGAAACCTGAATTATTTAAAAAAATAGGGATTGATCCCCCTAAAGGAGTTCTTTTTCATGGCTTTCCTGGAACAGGTAAAACTTTGTTAGCGAAAGCTGTTGCTCATGAAACAAATGCTACCTTTATGAAAGTAGTAGGGACTGAATTGGTTCATAAATTCATCGGTGAAGGGGCTCAATTTGTAAGAGAAATTTTCAAACTAGCAAGAGAAAAAGCTCCTACTATTTTATTTATTGATGAGTTAGATGCAATAGGCTCTATAAGAATGGAGGATGCTACTTCAGGAGATAGAGAAGTTAATAGAACATTAATGCAGCTATTAAGTGAGTTAGATGGATTTGATCAACGGGGCAATATAAAATTCATCGCGGCAACGAATAGATTTGATATCTTAGATCCTGCATTGTTAAGACCAGGTAGATTTGATAGAATTGTTGAATTTCCTTTACCTGATGAAAAAGCAAGAGAAGAAATCTTCAGAGTTCATATGAGAAATCTACATATTGAAGAGAATGTTGAAATAAAAACTTTAACTGCTCTTGCTAAAGGTGCAATGGGTTCAGATATTAAGGGTATTTGTACTGAAGCAGGAATGTATGCTATTAGAAGAAATTCTGAAATTATTTCGCATGACGATTTTATTATGGCGATTGATAAAATTATGTCAAACAAAATAGAGGATTCTCCGGCACCCAATATTTTCTTGTAAGTTGAGTCGCAAATATAGGAATAGTTATTTCAAAAAGAAATCAAACAATAGAAGTATAAATTCCATGAAAAAAATAAAACTAAGTAGAATTTCAACATAAAGTAGGAATTTTTCATTGATATTCGTTTGTGTGACATTATAAATATCTTCTATTGTTTCAAGCCGGTGTCTTATGCTAGTACTCCATTGTTTTAATTGAAATAATTCTGCTAAATATGTATATATTTCAGCTAAATAATAATCTCCAAATAATTTTGAAACATTTTCAATATTCTCTAACAAAAATAACAAATCATACCTTAATCGAATTAACCGCCCAACTTTTCTTTTAAATCTTCTAAATAAACTTCGACTTTTAAAATAAATTTTACGTATATCTTCTTCTGCTACTGTTAATCTTCTATCTAATAATTTATCTAAAGTACGCAATTCAAGCAATTGGTAATTAGCAATCTCAACAACAAGTAAAATATCTTCATAATCATAATTAGGATCAATTATTAATCCTCTTTCAAAATCAAATATTGTCAAATCATTTTTCAAAAATGAAAAAGATTTTCTAAGTATTTTATTAATTTGATCATTACTAAGGTTTAGTTTAGGATTTTCTCCCATAAGAAGAGCTGAAATATAACTTCTCTCATTCTCAATAAATTCTTTAGGGTTCTTAAATTCATCAGTTAAGCAGTATAATGTGTATTTTTCATGTTCAGATTCGCTAATACCTTCTTCACTAATGCAATCTCTTATTTGTTTAAATACTTTATCGTGATGATATTTTAAAAAATTGTTTATTTGAAATTCACCATCAATAGTTTTAAATTTAATTGTCCTTAAGGTGTGTAATTCTTTAAACGAGAAATCTCGAAAAATGAGTCTGGCGATTAAAGAAATCACACCATCTGAATATAATTTAATATGCAAAGTTACCTTTTCAACATTTTTTAATTCAGAAGATATGACTTGAGTAACTTCTAAAAGTAAGGGATCTGGAAAATCCACATATGAAGGAGTATCTTTAGTTTTAATAATTTTTTTATCTTGAATTGCAGGAATAACATTTGTTATTCTTTTCAAATCGATGCTACGTCCCACATCCGTTAACCGGTAGAAAATTACTTCGCCATTCAAACAGAAAATTACCTTATTAGAAATTGTAGAGTTTAATCTATGATATAATTTTTTTAATTTATTAAGATCTTTTACTTTTTACTTCAAGATAAGATAATTAATTTTAATCTAAATTTAATCAAGTTTAAATTATTTTTTTACTTTTTTAAAATTCATTTAAAAATTGTTTACTTAAATAAAAAACCGTGAGGGCTTTTGGCTCATAATTTTAATATTTGGTTTTTTTTCGGGAATATTTCTCTCTAACTCTTACAACCCCTATCAAACCCAAATATTTAAATATTTATTATGTACTAATATGTATAGTGATAAAAAATGGATTAAGTTTATAGCGATTATCATTTTTGAATTAAACTTTTTTTCTAAGTACTAGTCTTAGCTATCAAAATTATAGAATATTGCTATGAACTTTATCTAACCTACCTTACATTGACTTACTTCAAAAATATATGATAATTCGTAATAAGCTTCATTTTAAGAAGCACAGGAATATGAAATTCAATTGATATAGCCAGAGTAGGTGGGCTCCATTAGTTCAATTTAGATTAAGTAGATTAAATAATCAAGATAGATCAAGAAATAATTTAAGAAATAGTTCAACCAATCATGATAATAAAAAAAAATAGAGTGAATAATGTGAAAATCATGAAAAGATATAGAAATCCAAGAGATTTTGAATCAATTAAACGTAGAAATTTCTACACTATGTCATTCAATTTACTTCTCTATGGAATAGGTCAAACCTTGTTCTTTATCGTTTATATGCCTTTTCTATATGAATTCACAGGTTCTATTTTTATAACAGGAGTTATAATCACATTAGGGAGTATAGTACAATTTTTACCTATGCCTTGGTTAGGACGGTTATCGGACCGATATGGACGAAAATTAGTGTGGTATTTTGATACACCTTTCATGGTTCTTGGATTATTTCTTTTCATTGTTGCGGATAATCTTTTTATTCTCATAACGGGTGTTTTAAGTCTTAACTTTGGGTGGGCGATAACCTTTTCAATTTACCAGGTATTTGTATCGGAAAATAGTAAAGAAGTGAAAAAAGGTTTTAATTTTGGAATCTTGACTTTTTTGCTATTTGGGGGAAATATCATTGGTAGTTACTTTGTATTGGTTGATTCGCGGTTTGATGCTAGCTTCTATTTCTTCATTTTTATCATTGTTCTCGTTGTTAATCAGATTTTCTTTGCGATTTTTGTTTCTGATCCTATTCCAAGAAAATCTAATCTTTCTATAAATCCAAATAAATCTTCTAAGACTGAAAAAGGAATTTGGCTGAAAATAATTACAACACCCGAATTAAGAGCAATTGTCATTTTTTTCACTTTGGAAGCTTTCATTCTTAATATTTCTTTCTCGATTTATAATGCAGGTTTGATCGATCAATACCACATCACTCCGCAAGATATCGCACTCTTATCTCTTTGCAGTAATATTAGTACGTTGTTGTTCCAAATGCCCGCAGGCCGTCTCACTGATAAATTTGGAAAGCGAAATACTTTAATTTTATGTGAATCATTTGGTTTAACATTATCCTTCTTATGTATTATAACATTCTTTTTATGGTCAAGTGGCCTTAAAGGTTCATTACTTCCGTTATTAATTATAGGACAAATTCTTAAGGCGGCGTATAATACTACATTTATACCATCAGAAGGCATAAGTCTGACAACTTTAGAAGAGAGCAGGAGTGCAGAAGCTTTAGGGATAGTTTCATTTATTAGAGGAATAGGGATAATACCTACGGGAGCAATCACAGGATTATTGATCCAGAACGTGCATTATATCACCCCTTTTATATTTGGAATAATGGGGATCATCTTCATGTTATGGTTCTTATCAAAAAATTTTCCGGATTAAATATCATAAAATAGACAAAAATAAAGAAGAGGGAATATTGGTCAAAAAACTCATATGAATTGTAACATTTCTCGTTACTATGCTAAACATGGTTATCTAGTATAATTAAAATTATAAAAAATTGATAAAAGAATCTCAAACTATGAGTAAACATATAAGCTTGGTGGAAATTGATAAAATAAAACGCAATAATTTGCAAGCACTATTCTTCATCAACTTAATTGGTGGATTGGGTGCTGGTATATTTAACGTAGTCTATCAACCATTTATTTTGGACCTTACAAATTCTATACTTATCACTGGTATTTTAGTAACGATTGGTTTCGCTGTACAATTTTTACCAATGCATTTTGTTGGAAAATTATCAGACAGATTTGGACGGAAGAAATTAATGTTAAGTGCTATCCCGCTTTATGTTTTAGGATTACTTTTTCTCATTCTTTCAAATTCAAATACCTTAACATTTCTTATTATCGGAATTGTTTTGTTTTTCTTTGGAGGTGTACTAGAAGCTTCTAGTAGTTGGATTTTAGTTTCCGAAAATAGTAATAAATCGAAGGGTTTGATGTATGGCTTTATATTATTTTCTTTTTTTGGAGGAACTATAATTGGATCTACATTTGTACTATTTGGCGGAGCTTTTAACACGCAGTTTTTCTTCTTAATAAATATAGGATTATTAATAACTAAAGGATTGATTAATTTGATATTCTTATCAGAAAAATTTCGATTTACTAACGATCCAGAATCAAAACTAATAGAACCATTCGATTCAGAACAAGGGATTTGGTTCAAAATTATTAAAAATCCTAAAAGTAAAGCTGTGTTGATATTCTTAACTTTGGACTTATTTATTTATAACATTAGCTTATCAATTTATAGGGGTGGTTTGAAAGATTTTTATCAAATTTCACGAGAAGAACTTGCTTTGATAACAATAGTATTTAATACCTCAAATATGATCTTTCAAATTCCTGGTGGACATATGGCAGATAAATTCGGGAAAAAGAAATCCCTCATTTTAAGCCAATTCTTTGGTCTATCATTTTTCACAATTAATATCTTAGCTTATTTTATTTGGAATAGTGGGTTTACTGCATTTTTACTGCCCGCCTTAATTGTCAGTCATATTCCCTTTGCCATGAGTGTTTGTACATTTATTCCGTCTGAACAGATGACATTAACCGATTTAGATGAAACCAGAAAGGCTGAATCATATGGTATTGTTGGAATGATAAGAGGTATAGGCTTCATCCCTACTGGATATATTGGTGGATTTCTGGTTCAAAATGTTCATTATTTAGCGCCATTAGTTATTTCATCTATTGGAATCTTTTTTGAAATTTGGTATTTATCCAAATATTTTCATGATTAAATAAAGATTTTTTTATAAAACAATAACAAATTTAATTTTGCGATAATTCAATTCTTTGAATTTAAAAATATTAAAATTGAAGTAAAAAAAATTGGTGAAATTATGGGTAAATTAGCTAGAAGAGTAGCAATGATAGGTGCGGGAATGAGTACGTTTGGTGCTCATTTTCCTCATAAAAGAAACCCTGATTTATGGATTGACGCATGGTTAGATGCAGTAAGCAGAGTGGATAATGGAATTGAGCCAAAAGATGTTGACGCATGTTATGTAGGAAATTATTCTTCAGATCTATTTAATCACCAAGGACATCTGGGACCACAAATGGCAAATTTAGTTGGGTTAACCCCTAAACCAGCAGGTCGTTTTGAGGGTGCCTGTGCTAGTAGTGGGATTGCCTTACGTCAAGCAATTTTAGCTATAGCTTCAGGAGTACACGATGTTATTGCTGTATCCGGGGTTGAATGTATGACAGAACAACCTACTGTGAATGTAACAGATGTATTAGCTACAGCTTCAGACAGCTTATTTGAATATCCGGCGGGAGCCACTTTCCCAGGCTTGTATGCGACTCTAGCCTCTGCTCATTTCCATAAATACGGAACTACAGTAGAAGATTTAATGAGAGTAGCAATAAAAAACCATGAAAATGGAAAAGAGAATCCTTATGCTCAAATGCAAAGGTCAATTTCTGATCTAATGGCCAGTAAAATTACCAAAATAGAGAAATCTGGAGGTAATGTTCCCGATTGGAAAGATGAGTTTGACTATCTTAAAAGTAGCTCAAATCCAATGATAGCTTATCCTTTAAGGTTATTTGATTGTAGTTTAATTACAGATGGAGCCGCGTGTGTATTTTTAGCCGCAGAGAATGTTGCCAAAAATTATACTGATACCCCAATTTGGATTGCTGGCACTGGTCAAGGAAGTGCAGCATTATCTTTGCATGATAGAGAAGATTTAACCAGCTTTATTGCATCAAAAGAGGCAGCACGACAAGCTTATGAGATGTCGGGATTAAAACCTAAAGATATTCAAGTAGCAGAAGTTCACGACTGTTTTACCATCGCTGAAATAGTTGCTTTAGAAGATTTAGGTTTTTATGAAAAGGGTAAGGCTGTTGAGGCAATTAGAAATGGAGAAACAAAACGAGATGGTTCTTTGCCAATTAACACAAGTGGCGGATTAAAGAGTAAAGGTCATCCTGTAGGTGCTACTGGTGCAGCATTTTGTGTAGAAGTCTTTAAGCAAATGAGAGGTATTGCTGAAAGGAATCGTCAGGTGAAATTTGATATAGAGCGTATGTTAGCTCATAATTTAGGTGGTTCAGGAGCCACATGTGTTGTAACTATTTTTGAAAAATAGAGGTGGAAAAAAATGTCAGAGAGTGAAAGAGAATTTACTATTAAAAGTTATATAGATTATTTATCTGAGAAGAAACTAATGGGTTCAAAGTGTAAAGATTGTGGTGCTACATATGTACCAGTGAGAAAATTGTGTACTAAATGTAACAGTATAAATATGGAATGGTCTGAAATGTCAGGAAAAGGAAAAATTGCGGCGTTCACGAGTATTACTGTTGGGACCCCTTTTTTTGTTGAAAAAGGTTACGATAGAACTAAGCCATATTGCTTTTCAGTTATAAAATTAGATGAAGGTCCAATGGTCAGTGGACAGTTAATTGGAGTTGATGAAAGCAAACCTGATACCATCAATATAGGAATGCCAGTTAAAGCAACTTTTATTGAAACTGAAATTAGAGGAGAAACAAGAGTAGATTTGGGTTTTGAGCCGATATAAATTTATTTACAATTTTTTTATTTTGAATTTTAATTCTAGTTTATTTAAGTTCTGGTTTCTATGTTCTTTTCTTCATTGTATTCTCAACCTCAGTAAAGGCAACATCAAGAATTTGACATGATTTTTCAACTTGCTCAAGAGTTAATTCAAGTGGGGGTTGAATCCTTATAACATTACCCTCAATACCACCTTTACCTATAAGAAGTCCATTTTGACGACAAATCTCCATTACATCAAGCATTTCTTGAGTAGCAGGTTCTTTTGAATCTTGGTCACAAACGAGTTCTATTCCTAACATCATTCCTTGTCCGCGCACATCGCCAACTATTTTGTGATCAGCTTTCAATGTTTGTAGATGCCGCTTGAAATTTTCACCAAGTTTAATGGCTTTTCTAAGATACTGTTCTTCTTGGATTATTTCAATTACGGCCACTGCTGCTGCACATGATAAAGGATTACCTCCAAAAGTAGTGAAAGAATCTGTAATAGTATAATCTGCAGCATATTCTGGGCGTGTTAAAAATCCTGCGATAGGTATTCCACTCCCAAATCCTTTTGCGAGAGTAATAATGTCGGGATTCACCTTTGAGTTTTGAATACCCCACCAATTACTACCAGTGCGTCCAAAACCGGTTTGTACCTCATCTGCAATAAAAATACCATCATATTCTTTTACAATTTCATAGGTGATCTGGAAAAACTCTGGAGGAGGTTGAACTATACCTCCCACTCCTTGGATTGGTTCGACAATAAAAGCAGCGATAGCATTGTTAGTTTGAGTCTTGATGACTTCACGAAGATACCGAGCACACTCAGTATCACATTCAGGATATTTCTTTCCAAACAGACATCGATAACAATACCCATATGGAGTAAATCGGGCACCAGGAGGATGAGCTTCAGGTACGGTCCGCCAACCAGCACTGGATATCTCTCGAGCTAATTGAGTACGACCATGATATGCATGAGTACAAGCTACAATATAAGGATTATTTTTATATTTTCGTGCCATGAATAAAGCGGATTCATTAGCTTCAGATCCACTATTCACAATAAATGTCTGAGTTAATCCAGATGGAGCAATTTGAGCCAATTTTTGTGAGAGAACACCATAAGGAACTGTTGAATATAGTGTGCTAGTATATGTAAGTTGATCAATTTGCCATTTCAGTGTTGACACAAATTTTGGGTGATGATGACCTGTGATTTTAGTGCAGATCCCAGAAAATAAATCGATATACTGCTTCCCTGAGTTATCTTTCACTATTGCTCCCTCGCCACCTACAATAAGGATGGGTTCTTGGTAATAATGAGTAACTGCAGGTATCATATATTGCTTTTCGATGGATAGGATCTCCTCAATTGAATAATTCTTTCGAAGATCTTTCGGAACAAGGTTTTCATTCATTTTATTTACCCTTTTATTAATAAAATTGATATTACAGTAGAAAACAATTAATAGTAATTTATAAAATTTCCAATTTTTTTTAAGAATACTGTTTTGATATAAATTAATATTGAAACATGAATTAAAAATATCTAATTTAGAAAATTTTGATAATAGAATGAATCTCTTAAAAAACATATTAATGGAAAATTTGTGGATTCAATACGTAGTAGATTTATTGAATGGGATTAAGTTAATATAATAAATTTATATTATTAAAAATTTAAAATAATAAAAAAAAATTCGAGAAGTGAAAATTATGTCATTTGAAACTGTTTTCACGATGGACACCTCTAGTATCAAATATGGTCCAGGGGTGACCAAAGAAGTGGGATATGATATGAGGAAACTTGGTTCAAAACGGATTATGATAGTTACAGACCCAAATCTAACTAATAGTGAACCTGTGTCAGTCACTCTTGCTGCCTTACAAGAAGAAAATATTGAAGCTATCTTATTCGATCGAGTTAGGGTTGAACCAACTGATCATTCTTTTAAAGATGCGATTAAATTTGCTACTGAGGGTAAATTTGATGGGTTTATCGGAGTAGGAGGTGGTTCAAGTATGGACACTGCTAAAGTAGCAAATTTATATTCAACTTATCCTGCAGATTTTTTGGATTATGTCAATAAGCCTATTGGTCGAGGAGTTCCGGTACCAGGACCAGTGAAACCGATGATTGCAATCCCAACGACAGCAGGGACTGG
Source organism: Candidatus Hodarchaeota archaeon (assembly GCA_048886685.1). GTDB lineage: Archaea > Asgardarchaeota > Lokiarchaeia > Sigyniarchaeales > SOKP01 > Loki-b32. Next base: position 76,128 of record JBHLKM010000017.1, on the reverse strand, counting down.
GAGCGAAACAACAGGAGTAGCAATTTTCGATTTAGAAGCAATGCGTACGAAAACTGGTATTGCTCATCGTATGTTACGACCAATCATGGGAATTATAGATCCCAATAATACTCGGACTGTTCCTAAGATTGCCGCTGCCTCTTGTGGTTTTGATGTTCTTTGTCATGCATTGGAATCAATTACGGCTATTCCATACAACAGCCGCCCTGCTCCTGAAAGTCCTGAACTCCGCCCAGCTTACCAGGGTGCTAACCCAATTAGCCACCTTTGGGCATCTAAGGCAATTAAAATGGTTTCAAAAAATATTGTGCGTGTAGTTCAAGATCCATCTGATGATGAAGCTCGAGCGGAGATGATTCTTGCATCTACATTTGCAGGTATCGGTTTTGGGAACGCAGGAGTACATTTAGCTCATGGAATGTCTTATCCCGTTTCAGGGATGGTAAAGGAATACATTCCTGAAGGATTTCAATCAAAACACCCAATTATTCCACATGGTATGTGTGTAGTACTTGTCTCTCCTGCCGTGTTTCGATTCATTGCGAAAACAAATCCAGAATTACATTTAATTGCAGCAAAGTTAATGGGTGTTGATATATCTAATACAAAAAAAGAAGATGCTGGAGAAATTCTTGCGACGGAAATTATTAGGATAATGAAAGCTACGGGGATGCCTAATGGTCTAAGTGCTGTTGGTTATGGACCAAGTGATATCGAAGACCTAGTTCAGGGAACCTTGCCACAACACCGTGTAACCAAGTTATCTCCCAGACCAGCAAGTGCCGAGGATCTCAAGCAATTGTTTGCTGAATCAATGACTTTGTGGTAATATACTTTTCATAATAAAAAATGCTAAATGAATTAGGTTTCCAACATTATAATTATTCAGGTATTTTTCTTGTTCTCTCCTCTACATATTTGTCCCATGTACTAACTCTTTTTGTCCAATTATCATATGTTTTTTTCATTGCAGGTCCTCAGAATATCTTCTGATTATTTTATCCTTTTGTTGATAACTGGACCCCATCTTTTCTATAATTTTTTAAAGGGGGTTACATTTGATTCAAGTCTAAAAAAAAATCACCCAATTTTTGCACATTGACCCCCATCTACAGGGAGTATAACTGAAGTAATAAATTTTGCTTCATCTGATGCCAAGAAAAGTGCAGCATAAGCTGTGTCCCATGCATTCCCCATTCCCCCTTTTAGAGGAACCATACTGTCTCTCATTTTTATTAAATCCTCCTTTTTTATCCCCATAGCTTTTGAAATACCTTCAATAGCCATAGGGGTATTCATTAAACCAAGCATAATTGCATTCACACGGATACCATTCTTGGCATACTTCATAGCAAGTTGATGAGTTAAAGAATTAACTGCTGATTTTGAAATTTTATAAGCTACATATCTAACAGCACAGACAGCTGCAACAGAAGAAATGTTTACAATTGAACCACTTTCCTGTTTCTCCATCACTGGTAAAACATATTTACATGTAAAAAACATTCCCTTTAAGTTTACATCAAAAATTTTATCCCATGCTTCTTCACTCAAGTCGACCAACTTTCTGTCTCCCCGGCCTATACCAACATTATTGACCAAAATATCAATCCTACTATAAACTTCAAGGCATTTTTCAGCCATTTTACGACAATCATCCTCTTTGGTAATATCCGCTTCAAAAACGAACGATTCTCCACCCTCCTTATCTATTATTAATTTTGTTTCTTTTGCTGCATCAAGATTTTTATCAACCAACATTACTTTTGCTCCTTCACGGGCAAATAGGATTGACATAGCCCTCCCATTTCCTATAGTATCTCCTGGTTGTTGACCTGCTCCAACAATTATGGCTACTTTTTTCTTTAATCGGTTACCCATTTTATTTCTCCTTTTCAAAGGATTCTAATTTGTATTAATAAATAAAAAAAAAATTTAGATTATGATATTTTTACTTCTTTTTTTTTTCATTAAGGCAATTAAACTGATAAGGACAATGGTGGAAATACTAATAACAATTGGAAGGTCATATCCAGGGATGTCGGCGGGAGGACTTGGTTCTGCTGCTTCGACAGTCATAACAACTGAATCAGTAGCAGAATTACCATACTGATCAGAAAAAGTAATTACATAAGTATAATTTCCTTCTGTAAAACCGTCAGGAATGTTATATGTTATTGCTACACCACTACTCCATCCGAATGGTCCCATTGTTGCGCCACCCTGAAGTTCAATCGTGTAAGTTTGTGGGTATAAATCCGTTGCAGTCCATGAAATACTTTCACCTGTGTAACCGACTTCAACAGTAAAATCTTCCGGACTACTTGTTATAATTGGATCAGATGGTTCCACCAACGTATAGGAACAAAGTGTTTGTCCTCCATATGAAAACTCATAATATGTAAGAACACCGTTAGAATTATATGTGACGTTTATATCAATTGCTACACTATTGTTTTCAAATCCATAGGCTGGTATGTTTAATAAATATCCATTAGACTGTGCTGTGGCCGAAATGTTATTATAAAGACCTCCGAGAGCACCCATAACACCAAGATATTCTGAAACAAATGATGCCCAGTTAATAGTTGTAGGTGCAAAAGGAACCCCCAGAATGCTATAAGCACTAAATGCAAGAGTCAAATTTAATGTCTGTCGTAAGAAATTTGATGTATCGTTCACTATAACCCAAGAAAAATCATATTCATCACCTATTGGTGGGAGTGCGACAAGGTTCCATCCTAATGTTCCATTAACAGGTGTATATGTGATTGTCGTGTTATCCCCATAAATAGATAGTGCATCTCCAGTTTCTTCAGTACCTATAGTGTTAACAGTTAAAGGCCAACGAGATTGCGGTGGTGGATAACTAGTGACTATAACCCACTGATAATAAATTAGAGTTAAATTATAATCTGGTCCTAATGGAACGAGGTTACCCAAAGTATCTTCCAAATTATCCAAAAAGTATGTTCCCCAATTTCCTGGATATACACTGAGTTCCAATACATAAATATCATCCTCTTGTATTCCAACATAAGCACCTTGTGCTTTAGAGTTTCTAATAAATGGAAGAAAGAGTAGCAATCCAATGATTATTAGGCATAAAGCTTTTGTTTTTTTCAAATTTTATCAACCTTTTTATTGATTTATTAAGAAGATGTTGTGATAAATTAAATCTCATTATATATAAATCTAACAAATAAAATTTCATCATAAGATTCCTTGCAAGAAATTTAAAAAAAAGTAATTAATTGTGATTATTGGAATTTTCCTTTCTTTTTCATCATTACATAAATTGTACTAAAGATAGCTATTATAGAAATGAAAACAATAAAAGTTACATCGTATCCAGGAATAAAAGGTGGCTCTGTTGTAGTGATCCTTTCTCCTCCAATCCAGGCATAATAGGGAAGTCCACTAAAACCTATTCGCTCCGGCATTAACTCTGTGAAATGCCATCCAATATTAATTCCAAATCCTTGCTGATATTGGGATAAATAAAGGAATGGAACATGGTAATTCTGGAGATCATTAGCTAATTGATCAAATAGTGGTTGTGGGTCTTCTGAAAAGAATATCTGAGTAAATAAATTATCAATAGTGTCATTAGCCAAAAAAGCAAAATTGTATCCATAATATGGTATAACTCTATTATTAGATGTAAAAAATGCATTCATTAAAGGCCACGGGTTAGTAGCACTATTCGGCCATAGGAATGGAAACATATCATACAGAATAGCACCACCAGTAGCTACTTGATTTTGCCAAATATCTGGATCTGAATAGCCAATAAATGAGAATCCAATGTCATTGAGTGCGGCCTGCATATAAACAGGCATTTCTGACCCAATAGTATATATCATATTATGTGTGCCAATAGGATCCGAACTAGCAATTGAACGCCATTCTGTTGTGCTATTAACTAAACTTAATCCTCTCTTTGCGGCTTCTCCTGCATAATAAGGATCACTAAGGAGAATCTCTCGTGCTCTCGTAACATTATAATAAGGTTCAGGTATACTAGGATTATAATATATGCTTTCTAATCCAAGACAACTATGTGTAAGATTTCCCCAACCTCCCTGAACAACATTAAAAAATGTATCATAATCAAATGAGTATGAAAGCGCCCGTCTTACTGTTCGGTTAACCCCATCAGGTAGTGTGAATCCTGTTTGAACCTCAAAGATTTCTTTAGGAGTTAAACCATTTGCCCACGCCATGTCTCCAGTAAGATTATAGCATGGTTTATTAAGACCTTCCTCGCATTTGAATGTGATATCAACAATACCAGGATCAAGATATACTGGAACATAATCAAGTAAAGGATCCTCGATTATAGCTTCGTGATCAGTAATCGGTATTTGTGCTAGATCGGCGATATAATCAATTTCCCCTGTTAGTATTGCAGTAGTTCGTGATTCGAAATCCGCATAATGACGAATGTATACATCTGAAATAGAATGCAGTTCATTAGCTTCAAGAGCAGTATTATTCCAATAATTATCATTTTTAATCACATGTCCTGTTGCAGTTACTGCCTCATCAATGAAATCAAATATATAGGGACCTGTACCAATCATATGTCCGGGGAAAATGGCTGGGTTATTCTGAGGAAATTCGGGATGTTCACCAATACCGTAAATGGGAGTATCGTACCAATCACTATAAGATTCCATTGAAATCATATAAAAAGTAGCCCCCTCAAAGTAGCCGAGACCATTAGTCCATGTATTAAACGTAATATTGATTAAATAAGGATTTATTATTTCAGTTTGATTAATAATTGGAATTTCAGTACCCAATCCAAAAAGATCATATTTATACCAAGACAGATCCCAATTTGGAGTAAATTCACCATCCCATTGTGAAGCATCGAACCAAAATAGATCCTGATTTTGACGATCCCCTTTGCCACTCAAATTTCCAGAGATAATAGTATTTCTATCAAGGTTCCATTCTGCTACGGTTGCATTCCATTCTGAGCCATCATGGAATTCAACACCTTGTCTCAATGAAAATGCTATCGCTTTGACTCCCCCGGTATGGCCTCCTTCGTCAGGTCTTGGGTAAATTGTCCAATTTGTTGCTAGTACAGGGTGGGAATCACCATCAAAATCTGTCCAGACAAGACTTTCAAGACAATTCTGAAGGTAGTAGTTATTTGGCGTAGAGATATATATAGGTGGATCCCAATCACCTCCACCAAACACCGTTCCACAAACAAAGCTTTTTGAGGTTTCTTGAGCCATATTAGGATAATTTGAGCTGGTAAAACCCGAGATAATAGGAGATAAAAGAGACATAAAAAGAATAATTAAAATTAAATTTTTTATAAGCCTTTTCATTTTTTTTTCCCTTTATTTACTAAATATTAGATTTTAGATAAATTTTGAAATAGTTAAGTTGATATTGGTTATGTTTTTGTTGTATTTAAATCTTTCAACAAACAAACTAAATTAATAGTTAGGTTAAAATAAAGGTTAACTTTACTTTTATATATTTGAGATTGATTGAATTAATACATCGTGTTTATTAATGGCTCAAGCAAAGAATATGATATTATATATTATCAAGCGAGTTTTATTTATGATTCCCATGCTCTTCTTAGTTCTAGTTATAACATTTATTTTGTCGCGAGCAATGTTCGGGGATCCGGTTCTTAATAAATTAGGTCTCTTACCAGATCAAACAATTATTGAAGCTGAAAGAAAAAGAATGGGATACGATTCACCATTGTTCACACAATTATTAATTTATCTTAAAAATTTCTTTACAGGGGATTGGGGAACCTCATATATAGTTTCTGAGGATGAACCTGTGATACAAATCATTGGAAAGATATTTCCTAAAACAATTGAGTTGGTTATTATTCCAATACTTATCATACCAATTATAGGAGTTAAACTTGGAGTTGTTTCTGCAAAAAATAAAGATAAAGCTAAAGACACGATTATTCGAGGGATTGGCATATTAGGGACATGTATACCTGTTTTTTGGCTTGCTACTATGCTCCAATACTTTGTTGGACATTATGTCTCTATTTATACTTATGGGGAATTTAACCTTGAAATTATGTTTCCAAATTCAGTTACACTTTCCCAATATCCTGATCCTGCTTGGCCGTTTCACACTGGTTTTCGATTAATTGATGGATATTTATTTAACGATCAAGCCCTCATACAAGATACTCTTTTACATTTAATTCTACCAATGATTTGTATGACTTTTGTTTCACTAGCAGGTATTACAAGACAAACAAGAGCAAGTATGTTAGATGTATTAGAACAAGATTATATTAGGACAGCACGAGCAAAGGGATGCTTAGAGAACACTGTTATTAATAAACATGCACTTCGAAATGCCCTGATCCCTACAAGCAATCTCATTATAGGAGGCACTGCTGCTAGATTAACTGGAGCTCTTTTTTTAGAAATAGCTTTCAGTTATACCGGTATGGGATTCTTTATGGTTACAGCAATTCGGTTAGGAGATTATCTTTTAATTAATGGAATATTAGTATTTACTGCTCTTATTATTCTTAGCGGTACTTTAATTGCTGATGTGATGTATACGATTATTGATCCAAGAATTACTTATTGATAAGAAAAAACTCAAGGTATAAAACTGAGCCAAATGAATCTTAGAGAAATACAAAAAAGTAACTCTATAAAAAGTCAAGAAAGGAAATTAATTAGATATTTAAAATTCTTCTTAGTTCCTGGTTGGCGTGATCCAGAGTTTACTATCATTGAATATCAGATAGGAAAGATACAGTCTAAACGAAGATTATTTAGGCGTTTAGTTAAACCTTTGACAATTGTAGGGATTTTCTTATTATTATTCATTACTTTTTGTGCAATATATGCTCCATGGCTTACTAAGTATACTGTAGATCTATTAACAGATCGAGGACTTTCTGGAGGTGAATCTTTTGCAGAACCTACAAGTGATCATCCATTAGGTACTACTGCATATGCTTATGATATATTAGGAAGATTAATTTGGGGATGTAGGACAGCGCTAATGTTTGGAACTGCTACAATCATTATTGGTGTAACTGGTGGGATCATCGTAGGAACAATTTCAGCTTACTTTGGAAGACGAGTGGATGCGGTTATCATGAGAATTGCTGATTTAATAATGATTTTTCCAGCTTTGATTCTTCTTATTCTTTTTACCCAAATGATTGGAGAACAACTAGAAATTATGCTCGCCTTGTTTGGTCTTCTTTCAATTCCAGGTTTTGCTAGACTAATGAGATCATCAGTATTCCAAGTTAAACAAAACATTTATATTGAAGCCGCCCAAACTGGAGGTGCTAAAAATTTTAAAATTATGTTCAAGCATATAATTCCAAATGCAATATCTCCAATTATTATTAATTTTTTTGGTGGAGTCGGAGCAGCAATTCTAGGTTTTACTTCAATCGCTTTTTTAGGTTTTGGAGACCAAAGCTTACCTGATTGGGGTACAGATATAAATTATGCAAGAACTAAATTTTCTCACTATTACGCCGCCTTTTGGCCAGGACTATTCATATTAATTACAGTTATGGCATTTATGTTAATTGGTGATGGATTAAGAGACGCATTGGATCCAAGATTACGTATTGCAACAAAGAAGGTGCTATAAAATCTTAGGTTTATTATTTCAGTTTGGATATTATGTAAATTATGTAATGATATTATTTGAGACAATATTTTCTATGGTTATAGTATTTTTTATTAGTAAATTCATTAACAAACCACTTATAAAAGAAAATCAAATTTCGATAAAGGAAAAAAATGCAATTTTCGCAGTAAGCAGCGGTATCGTTATCGGATTAGTTTTAACTCTTAGATATACATTAGGGTATTTAGGTTTTATATTTGAGAATTTTCAAAAATTTGGCTCTGGAGTGTCCAAATCTTTCGAACAAATAGGATTTCTGTTTTATGCAATTATGGTTACTCTCTTTTTTCCAATATATAAGATATTCTTTGAGAAAATTTGTAAGAATCATTCTTTAGAAGGAATAAAAGCGCGAAATAAGAATTACATTAAAAGAGCTGTAATAATAACGGGAGTGTCATGGGTTATTGCTTTAGTGTTCCTCTCAATCGACATTTTAAATATTGAAATAGGACATTTGATTCCACCCGATATGTTAAGCCCAGATTATGACGTTTTTTTACTTGGTTTTGAATGGGCTTTTTTTACTGTTATGATTGATATCGCAATTACTTACTTAATTAATAGATCCTTGCCTATTGAAAAAAGACTTTCAAGTGAAGAGCTTAATAATTCTATGATTGTAGCAGGGATTGTCTCTTTCTCTGTTTGGTCAATTCAGCTAATTATTTTTGAATTGTATCTTATGAGATACTATAAATTGACTCTATACAAACAAGACATTCGAATTTTGACAATTGTGATCACAATTATTTACACTTTATCCTTCTTTATTTCATTAAAATTGAAGTTCGGACCTGATGTTGCTTCAAAAAGTATTAAAGAAATTCAATTAGCAGAAAAACTATTAGCTGACAAAAAAATTCAAGAATTCAAAAATGGAACAATTATTTTAGACGTAAACGATCTTACAACCTACTTTTATACGGAAGAAGGGATTGTACGAGCTGTAGAAGGAATCTCTTTTAAAATTTATGAAGGTGAAGTTCTTGGACTTGTTGGAGAGACTGGATGTGGTAAATCGGTTACTGCTTTATCTATCCTACAATTGATTCTTCCTCCTGGTGAAATTGTAAGGGGAGAAGTTAAATTTCTGAATAATGATTTAATAAAAAAGAAAATTGAAATTTTACCCTTTAGGGGCAAAGATATCACTATGATTTTTCAAGATCCATTAAATTCTCTTAATCCTGTCTTTAAAGTAGGAAACCAAATATCAGAAGTTTATCTTCTCCATAAAAGAAATGAGTTATTAGTTGAAGCCTCAAAAAGCTACGATAAAAGTATTTTTAGTATAGCACGAGAATGGAGTCAACAACTTTTAAGAGAATTGAATATTCCTGCCCCAGAATTAGTTTTTGACAGATATCCTCATGAATTGAGTGGGGGTATGAGGCAAAGAATTCAGATAGCAATGGCTTTAGCTTGTAGTCCTAAACTTCTCATAGCAGATGAACCTACAACTGCATTAGACGTAACTGTTCAAAATCAAATTCTTAAATTAATGAAAGACTTAAAGAGTAAATATAATACTTCAATCCTTTTTATTACTCACGATTTAGGAATTATTTCGAAAATGTGCGATAGGGTGGCAGTAATGTATAGCGGAACGATAGTTGAGTATGGAAAAATAAGTAAGTTGTTCGTAAATCCATATCATCCCTACACGAACGGACTTATCACCTCGGTACCTGTTGTAGGAAAAAAGAAAGAAAGACTAGCTATTATTTCTGGGAATGTTCCTAACCTTATTTATCCTCCATCTGGATGCAGGTTCCACCCAAGATGTGAATATTGTTTTGAACCTTGTGATACAAATATACCACAAACAATTGAAGTTGAACCTAATTATTTTGTGGCATGTCATCTTTATGATCCTCAATATAATAAGCTAGCAGAATTATCATTAAAAAGGATAAAAAAAATTTAAACTAGAGGAGATTAATATGTTTTTTCCAGAAAATTTGTGGAGTTTAAGATTCAATATCTTCTTATTAATGGAAATATGCATTTTTTTCATTTTATTTCTATTTGGGATATTTTTTATGGATTGGTATGCCAAAAATAAAAATTGGCAGATGAATTTTAAGCAAATCGTTTATATCAACTTAATATGGTTCTTAATAGAAGCATTTCTAGGGGTATATTTCTTTTATCTATATGGGATTACTTTTCTATTAAATCTTATTACATTAGGTATAAATATAGTTGTAGGTTCTGTTATTCTAACAACAAAAAATGGCAAGAATGTTGAAGAATCCGTAGAATTTATGATTGCTAATCAAGCTTTCATCTTAGTTATTGCAATTAATTTAAGCTTTTTATTTGGGATCGGCTCTCACTTAGAGCTTTTTTTGCTAGAATTTATGGAATCATCTGTGAGGGTGATATTTATATTTTTTATCTTCCCAATCTTCGGATTAATTCTGAGTATTTGGTTAATGATATCTAGCTTAAGAAAAAAAAAATGGAATAACCTTTTTGTTATTATTATTGTTTTAAATTTATTATGGTTAATAGTTGATGTACCACTAACAATTTTATTATTTTCTCTCTCGTTAGATAATCTTTTTTTAAATTTTTTTCTCATTGGGTTGATCAACACAACCGTAGGTGCAGTAATATGTAAAACTGTGTTATTTAAGGAATTTAAGGAATCCTTAGAGTTATTAGGCAAAATCCAATCAGTTTTGATAGGTGTTTTATTAATATTCAGTACGATTTTAGTTTTCTTCCTTCTTCTTGAAAACATAGAGGATTTGGGAGGTTCAGTATTAACATTTTATATTTCTTTTATTACTATTCTGGGTGTAAGCATATTTTTTAGTTATTGGGGAGACAAAATACAATTAGTCGGGCACGAAAGCCTTATTTCTCTGATCGCCATGTTACCTGGTGCAATTTACATTATTAATACTTTCTTCTCTCAACTTGATTTGTTTATTAATAATTTTTTCCCTAATCTCCTTATTGGCTCTTTCATTTCTATTGGAACTGGCTATATTATTAAGAAAATATCTTATATAACTATTGCGTATCAAACAATAAGAGATTTAGTCATTCTTGAAAAGGGAAAGGATTTATTAAATATTGAGGATCTTAAAGTATATTATCCTCTTATCGGAGGTGTTCTTAAAAGACAAATTGGAGCAGTTAAAGCTGTTGACGGGATAGCTTTAAGCATAAAAACAGGGGAAACACTGGGATTAGTTGGGGAAAGCGGATGTGGAAAAACCACTGTAGCTAAAGCAATTTTGGGATTAGTTAATAAAGAAGGTATGATTTATTTCCATGACAAACCCATTCCTGGGATTTATTCATCTTATCTAAGACAAAAAATACAAATAGTGTTTCAAGATCCTGATGCTTCCTTAAATCCACGCATGAAGGTGGTTGATATTATAGCAGAACCTTTAAGAAATTTGTTGGGTATTACCAAGAAAACAGAAATAAGAAGTTATGTCTTGAGATTGATGGAAGAAGTATCATTAAAACGAGAACACTTGGATCGATACCCTCATGAGTTTTCTGGAGGTCAAAAGCAAAGGATAATTATAGCTAGAGCATTAGCATGTAATCCAGAACTGATTATTTTAGATGAACCTACTTCTGCCCTTGATGTTTCAGTTCAAGCTCAAATTCTTAATTTACTAAAAGACTTACAGAGTGTTTATGGATATGGTTATTTATTTATAACTCATAATTTAGCAGTTGTAAACCACATTGCCGATCGGATTGAAGTTATGTATCTTGGTAGAATTGTTGAAGAGGGTAATACAGATCAAATTTTCATGAATCCTTCTCATCCTTATACTAAAGCTCTTCTTGCCTCAAGATCTGAAATTGATCCCCATAACCAAAATATTAGTTTTGTAATCCGAGGTGAAGTTCCAAGCCCAATAAATCCTCCATCTGGATGTCCATTCAATCCTCGATGCTCCTCTGAAGCTCGAACAAAGGAATGTGAATTAAAGTTACCTCAAAAAATAAAAATTGAAGAAGATCATTATATTTGGTGCGCTCATTCTCTTAATTCAAATTAATAACTGGGAGTGAATTTTACATCGAACTCTTGACCTATATATCCAACCTTTCCTTGGAATATTTAATGAAATAAGAAATATATAATATTTGGATAAGAAGAACACTTAAAATAAAGGATTTATCCTAAGAATTTTTTGCATATCTTAACAGCTTCTTGTGGATCTTTACCGAAGGCATCTACACCTAATTTATTAGCAATTTTTTCTGTAAAGGCACTTCCCCCGATAATGATTCTTACTTTATTTCTTAAGTTCTCTCTTTCAAGTAATGTAATAATATCTTTTACAGAATCAATTGCTATAGTAAGAAGAGCTGATAACCCCAAAATTTTAATTTCTGGTTGTTTAACAGCTTCTATAAATTTTTGTGGTTGTACATCGACTCCTAAATCTTCGACGGAAAATCCTGATGCTATTAATATAGTTTTTACAATATTCTTACCAATGTCATGAACATCTCCTTGAACTGTTCCAATTACAATTTTTCCTTTACTTTGAGGGACAAGATCACTCTTTTCTAAAATAGGTTTTAATTCTAGAAAAGCATTTTCAAAAATATCACCACTAGTAATTAATTCTGCTAAGAAATATTCTTTTTTCTCAAAATATTCACCTACAATTTTAACCCCTTCAGAGAGCCAATCTATTATTCTTAATGGATCAGTTCCTGAATTTATTTCTTCTTTCACAATTTCTAATACTTTATTTCTGTCTAAATCTACCATTGCATTTACTAATTCTTTGTTCATCACCAAACACCTTACTATTAGTTCAAATACTTTATCTTCTATAGAAACCGTATTTCATTACACAGTCTTTCATAGCTTTTAGATTTACTGCTGGGATTTCATCTGGTAATACACACGAAGAACCCAACATATACCCCCCTCCTTCCATACATTCCTCTATTTGTTTCTTACAATAATCTTCAACTTCTTTAGGAGTGCCTTTACCAGTTATTTGTGGAGGAACATTTCCCATAAGGCATGCTCTATCACCTAAAATTTCTTTAGCTTTGAATATATCTGTTAGATCCAAATGAAACATAATTTTACCTTTGGGAAATTCTGTAAAATATTCCAATACATCTGTATAATCATTATCTATGTGATATTGTACAATAAAATCATTCTTAAGAATATATTCAGTAATTCTTTTAATATGAGGCCAGAATAATTCAAATTTTTTAGGAGATATGAAATTTGTAGCAATTCTAGAAAAACCGAATAAACACATTTGTGTAAGATCTTTACGTTTAAAAGCCTGAAACTGGACATCTAATGAATTTAACAGTTCCTCCTCAGTGGTTTCACAAGCCTCTACAACCTTTTCAGGAATTTCAACTACATCAATTAAGAATTTATTAAAACTTCTTAAAAACGATATCATATCAACGGGGGGCTCGATAAATGCATCCGAAAGATTCATGACATCCATTTCTTTAAGCCAAACTGCGATATCCAATTTAGAAAATTCTGTTATAATTCTACCGAAATCATTTTGAAGCTCAGGTCTCCTCTTAAATGGACCAAATCCCTGATTAATTACGAGATCATAATCTTCCCGTTTCATTAATTCCCTTTCATGCATTTGTTCTGGAATATTTCCTTTTGGAAGTGTCCAATCGAAATAAAATTGACTGTGGGAATTAGGTATTGGTGCATAATAGCCAAGTATAGGAGAACAGCCTGAATAAATATCAAAACCACCAAACATTTCCCATACTTTTTTTGTAGCCTCAAAAGATTTTGGTATATCAAAAAAAAACTCCTCAATTGTCATGCCTGTTAATCTCGCCTGAGCACAATGAAATGCTGGGGTAAAAGGAACACGATCAGGCTCTTTAATCGCTAGTGCTGTTTCTACCCTTTCTCTGGGAGTCATTGTTTCATTTTCATGCATTTTTAAGGGCAAAAAATCATCCTCTTTTTTCTTTTATATATTTTTTGTTCTTACTCCATTTTATAACGGATTCTAACCTAGATATTCAATCTCCCCTTTTAACCTAATATCTCTTGATGAACTTCCTATAAGAATATTGAATTTCCCTTTCTCAACTTTCCAGTCATTACTTTTTTCATCAAAAAAGGAGAGATCTTCTTTAGTTAATTCAAATTTAACAGATTTCTTCTCATTTGGTTTTAATTTAATCTTTTTAAATCCTTTTAGTTCTTTGAGTGGTCTTTCTACACTACATTCAACATCTTGGATATATAATTGAACAACTTCTGCTCCAAAATGTTCACCTGTATTCGCAACATCTAGTGTTATATAAAATTTCTCCTCGCCTGACACCTTGTCGTGGCTTGTTTCAAGGTTTTTATACGTGAAATTGGTGTAAGATAATCCATGACCGAACGGAAAGAGTGGTTCAATGTTCTTTATATCAAAATGGCGATATCCTATAAAGATACCCTCCTCATAAAAGACCTTCTCGTCGCCGGGATAAGTACGCTCTGAAGCATGTGCAGGTGAATCTGAAAGTTTTTTAGGAAATGTTATAGGAAGTTTACCCGAGGGATTCACATCTCCAAAAATTATGGCAGTAATGGCATTTCCCCCTTCCATTCCGCTATACCACGCCTGTAAAACTGCGGGAACCTTATGAATCCATTCAACCATGGATACTGGACTACCACTAGTATTAATTACTATAGTGTTTGGATTTTCTTTAACTGTTTTTTTTATAAGATCAATTTGATTCGAAGGTAGACCAAAAGATTTTTTGTCCCAATGCTCAGCATCTTCTCCCTCTTTATGTTGTAATCCTACAAATAATAGTGTTATATCTGCTTCTGAGGGCGAGGTAATTATCTCCGCTTGTTCTTTACACTTTTCTTTTATCCCTCGAATTGGTTTAACCTCGTATGGTGGAAAATTCGCAGAGCTACCTCCGCCTATGTACGTTCTCTTATTTGCAGTAGGCCCTATAACTGCAATTTTTTTCACTTTTCCCAGATCTAGTGGAAGAAGGTTTCCAGTATTTTTTAAAAGTACTATCCCCTCTTCAGCGATTTCACGAGTTAAGGCTTGGTGTTCAAGGGTGTTTCGATTTCCTTTTGGTAAAGTATTTTCCTTATCAAAAAGCCCCACAAGAAACATTACACGCAACAAACGTTTTACATTTTCATTAAATGTTTCTAGGGTAAATTTTCCTTCCTTGTAAGCTCGGGACAAATTTGAAACACTATACTTAATCGCCGCTGGCATTTCAAGTGTTAATCCTGCATTTACGCAACTTTCTGTGGTAGTTACCCATCTCGTGGCGGTCCAGTCAGTAACTACAAATCCTCTAAATCTCCATTCATTCATCAAAACTTCTTTTAAAAGATGCTTATTTTCTGCACTATAAATTCCATTAAGTTTGTTATAACAACTCATTACTGACCATGCATCCGCTTCTTGTATTGCGGCCTTGAAGGCTGGGTAGTATATCTCCTGTAAAGCTCTTTCACTAACTTCTGAACTTACAGCAAATCGGTTTGTTTCTTGATTATTACATATGAAATGTTTTATACAAGCAGCAATTCTCTGACTTTGAACTCCCTTTACGACAGCAACCGCAGTTTTTTTATTTAAATATGGATCTTCTGTTTGATACTCAAAAGTGCGGCCACACATAGGGGTTCTTTGAATATTAATTCCTGGAGCAAGTATCATGTGAGCTCCAACGTCTCGTATTTCTTGTGCTATAGCAACTCCAAATTTTTCAGATAAATCTAGATTCCAGGTGGCAGTTCTACATATAGCTGAAGGAAAATAAGTACAATTAACCTTTCCTTCCCTATCAACTCGAACACCATGAGGTCCATCGTGCATTGCAAACGATCGAATTCCTAATCTTTCTATCGGATTTGTATACCACCAATCTCTCCCAGAGCATAAATTAAATTTTTCTTGTAATGTCAATCGTTCTAATAAATCTTCCACTCTTTTTTCTAATTCTAAAGTATTATCCATAAAAGCTAATTCCGATAAATTCAATTCAGAACCTTCTTTACTCACTTTATAGATCCCCTTTATTTATTAGTAATAACTTAAAAAAAATATTATATATAGAAAAATATAGTATGAGAATACTCTTAAGATTTCTCGTATTTTGGTGATTCGTTATTAGACAGCAATTTAAGGTTTTAATCCCATTAATTTTCATCTTGTTAGGGATTGGATCTTATTATCTACCATATCTTTCATTACCCACCTTAAAAATTCAAAATGTTGATGTTGAATTGAAATTTAATGGTAATAATGCTTATGAGTACGTACAAGATCAGCTAGATATAGGATTTAGAATTCCTGGAACACCAGAAAGAATTAATTGTGCTAGCTACTTTGTTACTAAATTTAAAGAGATAGATCCAAATATAATCTATTTTTTACACAATTTTACAATTCATTCAACCGAATGTCAGAATGTTCTATTTAAATTAAACCAAAATAATAGTAATATTGTCATATTAGGGGCACATTATGATTCACGTGCAAAAGCTACAAAAGATCCTAATGTTCCAAATAGATCTGATCCTGTACCAGGCGCAAATGATGGTGCGAGTGGATCTGCTGTTTTGATCGAATTAGCTAAAGTATTATATCAATCTAAGGAAAATTTATCTTGTCAAGTATGGTTTTTGTTTTTTGATGCTGAGGATCAAGGTGCAGATAATGGCGGTTATGGAATAGATGGATGGAGTTGGTGTGAAGGTTCTACGAGATTTGTTGATAACATTAATAATTATTATGATCCAGGAACTGAACTTTTTGATTGTATGATACTTTTTGATATGGTAGGAGGGATAAATTTACGATTTATAAATGAACAATATTCTACTTCCTCATTATTAGATGAGTTATTTGCTGTTGGTAGAGCATTAGGGTATTCTAGTCAATTTCCCTCTAATCCTGAGAGGAATCAGATTATAGATGATCACAGGGCATTTGTTAACATTGGAATCCCCTCAGCGGATCTGATCATAAACTTTTGGGATAATCCAGGTTGGCCTTACCATCATACAACCCAAGATAATATAACATATATTTCAGATAACAGTTTAGAAATAACTGGGAGAACTGTAGAACAATTTATTTATAATATTTATTTAAATTCATCTGGTTATATATATGAAGGCAACTATCGTTGGAATGAGGATATAGATATACTCTATATAGAAATAATTATGATTTTTTTAATTAGTATCTCAATTATGGCAATTGCAATATTGATATTATTTTTTATCCGATATAGTCCTTCTAGGAACATGATTGATTGAATTGGAAAAATTAGACAAAAACCCTATGTGATTTTAGTTTTAATTACCATTCCGCATTGTATACAAAAAGTATTATTCTTGGGAATTCTCATTCCACAGAATTTACAGACATGGAGTTCTTTTTTAGGTTTTTCTACTTTTTTTTCTGTTATTTCTTCCATATCCAATTTTGGGGGAATGGGTTCTAATACATCAATATTTAGACCACAACTGGCACAAAATTTAGCTCCTAACCCTAATTTCTGCCCGCAGTGAGGACAAGTTATATATGTCTTTTCTACCTTTTTTTCCAAAGCTGATGGAGTCGTTTTAATTTCTTGAATAGAGGTTAAATCTTCTTTGATCTTCGAAATTGGGGTTATTGCTTGTATTTCTTCGGCTGGGGTTTCGATAGCTAGTTCTTCTTTTTCTATAAATGATGGGCTTGGTTGTATTTCTTCAGTTTTTGATAAAAGAACTTCTTTCTTCAATTCTGCTTCTTTTTTTTCTGGGACCACTTCAATTTTACTGAGCATATTTCTGATTCTTATCATACTTACACCTAATTCATCTGCAATATTTTGCAAGCTTCTCCCCAAATCATAATATTGATATTTCAACCAGTTTAAATCACTCTCCTCATCGATTTCTATTATACCCGATATTTGTGGAGGCATCTGTACTTTTTGAGTTGGAATTTCCTTAGGCAACCCTTCATCGAAAGCTGAAGTAGTTGGAATCGGTTTTAGAACATCAATTTTTTGACCGCATCTAGCACAAAATTTTGATCCTAAAGGCAACTTTTGCCTACAGTGAGGACAAGTTTTAAACGATTCTCCCCTTTTTTTCTCTGGTACTGTTTTAATCTCTTCAGTCTTTAATTCAACATCATTTGAGGTTAGCTTCGAAGTTTTCTTATATTGTAATAATTCTGTAATAGGAGGGAACGATGATTCATCAGAGGGTATTTTATATTCATCTACTTTTTTCTCTGAGGGCGTAGGCATCTGTTTAAGTTTCTGGAGGAATTCATAACCACAGTTATAACAGCGTTTATCACCAGATAAGCTCACATATAATATTTTTCCACACCAAGGGCATTTATCTCCTCTTTGCATTCTGCTACCAATAGGATATGGTCTTTTACTGATATCCCTTGTTTTTGAACCAATTTCTACAACTATGACAATCACACCTATAACTATCAAAAAAACACTAATAGATGCAAAGGTAGGGATGGCAACAGTAAGAGATATCCCAATAATTAAAATTATACACCCAAAGCAGCATTTTGAGCTAAGCTCTTGATTTTTTGTGCTCGTCATATTAAAAACTTGAATCTCAAAAAGTATTGATTTAATAATAATATGGATAAGTAAGAATTTAAACATTCAGCTATATTTAGAATTACACAATTTTGGACAAATTTTGTTTACTTATCCTTAAAATGGCTCTATGATTAGATTTAAAAAAAGTGGGGTAAAAGTCCTTTCTCTTTACCTTCTTCAAACTTCTTTAATATAATCAATACTATTTTATGTCTTTAGAGGGGTGATGAAATTAATCATCTTCACATTCCCAGAAATATCTGCCATATTTTTCTTTAAAAGCTTCCGCTACTTCATTCACTTTTGGGCGAATAAATTCCAAACCATTTTCTATATTTTCATATGTTACTGGTAAAGGACCTAAGACTTCACCATCAACTTGGCAATGGTATGGGTTATCTTCAGGATTTTTCATTTCCACTCTTAATTTCTTACTTGTATATTCATAGATATTTGGGTGTGGTAAGAGTGTAGCTTTAAACATTCTATTAAAGTGTTTAAGGAGTTTAAATTTACCAATATTAACGATATTTATATGAAAAAGACCATCATCTACTCGTGCTCTTTGACAGATATACATAAAACCACCATAACTAGGACCATTGGCACATGCTAAACAATTCGCTATTCCCTCATAGGTGTCATTGTCCATGAATGCTCTAATTTCTTTGTTTTTCCAAGGCAATAAAGCCTTTAATGTCTGAGTAGTATAATTTTTTCTTTTTGCTTCATTTGCTCTTCTAGTCACTTCTGAATCGAACCCCTGACTACCTATACCTAAAAAATAGCGCTGAATGCCAGCATCAGTAGTCGCAAGTCCTATATCTGCTTTAGAGCTATGACCTTCAGCAATTATTTCACACGCTCTCTTAATATCGGGACGGATTCCGATGGCCGCAGGAATATCATTTCCCGTTCCCATTGGAATAAATCCACATAATGCATCAGTGTTCGAAGTTACAATTCCATTCATAACTTCATTACAAGTTCCATCTCCTCCCGCACCAATAACATTATAACCATCTTTTGCCAATTGGAGAGCTAACTCAATCGCGTTTCCAGCATATTCACTCTCAATTAGTTTATATGAAACGTTTAAATCATTTAAACACTTACTAGCATACTCAATATCTTTCTTAATTTTTTTCCCTTTCCCCGCTACTGGGTTATAAATAATTGCATAATCTTCCATCTTGATCAATTTGAGTTTTAAATAATAAATTTTAAAATAATTATATAATCACATTGAATAATATAGTATTTAAGACTATATTTAAATACACTCTAAAGCATTATTTGGGTTTATTAACTTCCACCATTCATATCCACATTTAGGACAGTAGTTTTTCTTACCAGATATTCGGAGATAATCTAATAAAATGATGTTTTTGTCATCTACTTCATGAATTAATCCCTCATTTCCACAAGTAGGACACATTTTACGTCTAATGGGATTTTCAAGAACTACCACACTATTATTACAGGATTCTGAGATGACTTCAAATTCATCTCCTTCTAATTTAGCTTTTCTACTTTCTGTTGAGGGTTTACTTTGTGAAACTTCTATTGTTTAAACGAACGGCAAGAGAACAAAATCTTAGAACTATAGCATTTTTTTGTTATTTTTTGTCAATAGATTCATTGATTATAGAAAATTTTAATTATAGTTTTAATTACATAGTCCATAAGACGATAAAAATATAACTATGAAGAGAAAAAACATAAAAGCACCAGTCAAATATGAAAAAGAAACTTCATTAAAAAGAAAGATATTTGTAGCAGTAATTTTACTGGGTGTTGCTTTTTCTGGAGCTTTTTTAGTTTACTTTATAATGCAAGTTTCATTAAATACCAAAACACCAATGGTAGTCGTTGTTTCAGGTTCTATGGAACCTAACCTACATAAAGGAGATTTGTTATTTTTAAGAGGAAAAGATGCTGAAAATATAAAAAATGGTACAATCGAAGGAAAAGAAGGAGATATTATTGTTTTTGATGCACGCGGACTATTGGGATGGATTAAACCTCCGAGTGAACCCATTGTTCATCGAGTTATCGATAAGATGTATGATAATGGTTGGTTTTTTTTAACGAAAGGAGATGCAAATCCTTATCCTGATGCAGTCTGGGTACCCGAAACAAGAATTCTTGGTGTAGTTGTAGGTAGGATACCATATATAGGTTGGGTAAAAATTGCATTAACAGATTCAGGATTATTAATTCCTCTCCTTGTAATTGTCTCAGTATTACTTGTTATTAGCTTGATTTATGACCTAGCTAAAAAAGAAGAGGATGAGGAAGAAATAGAAAGTAAAAATATAATTTACAATGAAGAAAAAATTAAAAAAGAGATTGATATTGATTTCACTAAAAATAATTAAATAGAGTAGATTTATAAAATATAGAGTAAATAATATAATGCTAGTTCTTTTCAATAAAATCTCTAAAATTAATCAGAAATTAATAAAAAAAGGGATAAGCAAATGGGATGGACACCACCAACTAAATTTACAGTGTTTATAAGCTTCCTTTTATTAGCATTCGGGTTATTTATTATAATCGATATACTATTTTTATTACCAGAAACTAATGAGTTATTAGTCCATATAGAATTAACGCTTGGAGATTTCGATCAATATCAAACATGGGGCTTAATTGCGATAATTGTATTATTTTTCTCTTGGCTTCTATTCTATCTTGGCGTAAGATTATCAGGCTTATAAATAATCAAAATAACTCTACTTTTTTTTCCTTTTTTACAATCAGTTTTAAAGGGTTTTAACAGTTTTAAATTGAGAAATTGCTACAATTTATCCAAATTCGTTATTAATCAGACAATAAAGTTTAAAAAATTTCTAAAATTTCAAGAAAATGTTATTACCGTAATTTGAAATTAGAATTACGAGAAAACTTTAATACGTAATACGGAAACGCAAAAAAACTATATGAAATATAGATATACAATTAAAAATTAAAAACAAAAGAGGAAATAAATATGGCAAAAGAAGAAAATGCTGTCTTTGTTGGCCGTCGTCCAACTATGAACTATGTGATGGCCACTATGATGATCCTTAATAAAGGTGAAGAATGCACTGTCAAAGCCCGAGGGAGAGCTATTTCACATGCAGTTGATGTGTGTGAAATTCTCAGAAATAGATTCTTAAAGGGTACTGAGTATAAGGACATCAAACTAAGCACTGAACAATTAGAAGGGGAAAATGGGCAAAATAACAATGTTTCAAGCATTGAAATTGTACTAGCACCACCAAAATAAAGAGATTTACATTTTCACTTCATACAAACAAAATAACAACCTTTATCTTTTTTTTTATAATATTCCCACTCTTCAAGACTCAATAAGTTTATTTTGCGAAAATGCAGTCAATTAGTTAAAATTCATAAAATTATTTTGATTTCCAATAGAGCTAGAAGCAGTGGAAGTAGATAAAAGCAGTAAGTTTGCGAATTTTTGTCTAATTTAGTTTTTAAGAGTTATAATTCCACTTTTAAATTCTCCCATAAATTCGGTAGAAAAAAAGGAATTTCAAAATGTTGTCCTAAAATTACAAAGATTTAATAATACAGTTGAAAAATTAATACTTAACAAAAAAATTATTTAATTCAATTTTAAACCGTATTTTATTAAAATTCTAAAAAATTCTTAAAAAAAATAATAAAAAAGAGGATGAGTAAGTTGGCAAAAAAGGGTGCTGAACCGTTATATGTAAAATCCAAGGTACGAGAATATATCAAAGGGAAAGGATGTAATACTAGCAGCGGAGTTCTTGATGGAGATGCTTTAAATGGTATCATCATGGAACTACTTGATAAAGCCGTTGCACGAGCAAAAGGAAATAACCGAAAAACTGTAAAAGCTCGAGATTTATAACCTATCTTTTCAATCACTTTTTTTTTATTTTTCTATTCCTGAAACTTTATCTTATTAATCCATAAATATCACTTATTCGGAAATAAGATTTTCTGAATTTTATATTAATAAAATAAATTTAAAATACAAATCAATAACCTATTTGAGAAATTTCAATAGTACATCTAAATCTGTTAGTTTATCAATAGGTTTAATAATTATATCGTCTGCTTGAGAAATTTTTAATACCTTCTTCTTTTCTTTTTCTGAAATAACCGCAGATATTAATATAATTGGAATTTCTCTGTATTCCACTTTATTTTTTAGTATTTGACTCAATTTTATTCCATTAATATTACTTGTCTTTAAATCAATATCGAGTAAGATAGCTTGAGGAGTAGACGTTTTTAAAATATCTAATCCCTCTTCAGAAGTTTCGACAGCTTTAATATTTACACCTTTAGTCTTGAAATATTTTTTAACCGTGGTTCGTTCCAGTTCATTATCTTCAATATATAAGATATCAAATTTTTTTATATGTCTTATAAATTTTGGTTCTTCAAAACGCCGTTTTATTGAACTTTCTAATTCAAGTGAAGCCTGCTTAACATTGTCAATACTTTCAGATAATTTATTTGGTTCATTTAAAAAGCTATTTAACATCAGAATTGATACCTTGAGTGGTGAAAGTTTCTGTTTTAACTCTGCATAAAAAGTATTACTTAATTCATAACCATCAATCGCTTCTCTAATAAAATCATCAATAATCTTCTCATTAAAATCTTTTGTTTCAGTAGATTTTTCTAATACTCGCTCTACATAATCCAAATAGTAATTAACGGAATCTCTTATTATTTTTGCTTGATTTTTGATGTTATATTGTTTCATGAACTCTTTTAATTTATTATTGAGTGAAGAATCTACATATGTATACCATTTTACTTCTTTTTTCGATTTTTTTATTTCTTTAGGCTGTTTATCATTCATATTTGAATATATTTTAGATTTCTAGTTTATAATTAATAATATTTTTAAATCTATCCCAAATTATTCTACTTCTGGTATTAAAATAATAAAATTGCTTCCTTGACTATAATCTCCTTTAACTCTATCCTCAACCCAGATTTTACCCTCACAAAGGTCTAAAAATTTTGCGACTAAAGAAAGTCCAAGTCCCATACCTTTAGATTCAGTTCTTTTTTTATAATTCTCCATGAATATGAGACTTTTTCTATTATCTTTTATACCAATACCATTATCTTTAAATTCTAATTTAATATATGATATCTCATTTTCTCTCAATTTAGAAATGTTAATTTCAATTTCTATGGATTCATTTTTATTATAAAGTACAGAGTTAATAAGAATATTTTCAAATACATCAAGTAATAAGTCATTAGCAAGTACATAAATCTCATCAAAATCCGACTCAATATTGAAGCTAATATCTCGCTTCTGGAAATTTATTTTAACAAATTGAATAGCGCTTCTCAGTTTGTCAAAAACCTCTGTAGATACTAAGGGTATCTCAGATTCCTCGATTTCTGATAAGCTTTTAATATTATTTATTAATCTTTTTCCTCTATTAATTTGTTGCTCAATTACATCAAAATAATCAATCAGATTATCATTTTTCACTCCCTCTTTTAATAAAACATCACATAGATCTATAGAATTACCAATTGTATGAAACATATTAGAAATATCATGAGTAAACAGTCCTTTAAAACAATTTGCTCTATTATACGCCATCCGATATTTTTTTTCTGAATTTTCCAGCTTGATAGTTCTCTCTTTTACTCTTTTTTCTAAATCTCTCCTTAAATCTTCTAATTCAATTTCAGCTAATTTTTTCTCTGTAATATCCTTAATAAATGTTTGAATAAGTCTTTTTTCACCGATTTTGACAAAGGACGATTCTAAGGTTATCCAAAAGCTTTTACCATCACCCCTATTAATTTCGAATTCAATAGGTTTAATGTATCCTTTTTTTAGTAATATTTTAAATCTATCTCTCATAAGTTTCTCTAAATTTTCAAATCTTGGATCACCTTCACGTGCAAACATTTTAAGTACATCTCTAAAAGACTTTCCTATTAAATCACTATATTTAAATATTGCTAGAAATTTATCCATAGTTTCATTGCAATCAATTATTTTCCCTTTTAAATCTACGAGCCAAATTGCATAGGGCGTACTATTAAATAAATTCCGATACATTTCTTCAGATTCTTTTAATTTCTGTTCTGCTTTTTTATGCTTGGTAATATCACGGCTGATGCCACGATAACCTAAAAGCTGCCGGTTTTCATCAAAAATTGGCACTCCACTTGTTTCAATTACTATTGAACTTCCATTCTTATGTATATTTGTATTTTCAAGTATTTTAAAAGATTTATCGGATTCAAGTATGGTTTGAAAAATATTTTGTACATGTTCTGCTTCATCTAAAGGCATTAAATCAAAAGGTGTTTTGCCAATCATTTCTTCTGGATCATATCCTAATATATCTCTAATTTTTGGACTTATATAAGTAAATACGGAATTTGCATCCACTTCCCAAATCCAATCACTAGTAGTTTCGACTAGAGTGCGAAATCTTTCTTCACTCTCACGCAGTTTTCTCTCAGCTATCTTACGCGCAGTAATATCTTCATGCATCATAATATAATTCTTTATTTTACCCTCTCTGTCAAAGATTGGAAACGCAACGGCTTTATGGCAAATTGGTGAGCTCGGATAATCCTCTAAATTAAAACCAGCTTCTCTTGCGGAGTCGCGAACATCATACCAATGTTCTCCCATTATAACAACCTTACCTTCCCTTAATTTTAAAATTTTATCCAATAATCCTCTTTTTTTGAGGTGAGGATCTTTAAAGATAGAGTATTCAGGTGGAGCCACAGATTTAAACATATCTATGAACGCTTTATTAGCACTGACATGACGTCCCTCAACATCCTTTATTTCAATAGCATAAGGATTTAATTCGATAATATTTTTTAATGCGTTTCTTTCTTCAGCCAAATCAAGCTCAATTTTCTTATGAGAATCAATATTACGAAAACTAATGAGCATTCGGTCATTAGCTAAAATAAAGATAAATACATTATAATAAACAAATCGATCATTTACCCTTATACTAAACTCAAATACTTGAGGTTTTTTTTCTAAAATTCTTCGTTTAAATTCTTTCTTTCGATCATGTTGAATTTGAAAATTGAATAAATTGATAATATCTTCTCCTTGAAGATTTTCTTTACCAAAATATAAATTAAGAAGTTTGTCTTTAATTCTATAAACCATTACTATATTTGCTTTTGAGATTAAAAAATAGGCATCGAATATTGAATCAATACTTTTTATACATTCTTCTTCAAAATTCTCTAATTTAATATTTAAAGAAACCAAAAACACATCCACCTCCTATGAATATAGCTTTCTTCTTAATTGGAACAATAAACACATCTAAGATACTAAAACGTAAAAATTCTTTATATATATTTACTTTTTTTCTATAAGTTTTAACACTTTTGGAAAAGTAAAAGAAAATGATTAAATTTGCTTGTTAGGATTGTTCAGAACTAATCAGTACTCCTTTTGAATCGATCAGAGTCAAACTTATTAGCTCTTTTAATTTTACTAGTAATTCGCCAATCTTTACCACCAAAATATATGTTTCAATACTATTCTTTCACCTTTTACTAGTTATTTTCGAAAGAATCTTTTTAAATTAAAAAGATATATTCAGTTTTTGATCATTATTGATCAAGGAATCTTTTGAAAAAATTTATGGTGACTTAAAATAGAAAAAAGAATAGCTAAGATCAATTTAGTAGTAATTATATTTGTATTAACAATGATAATTTGCTTCCTTTTTACGTAATTGTGATTCTTTAATTGTCTCGGATTTCTTAAGAAAATGTATTAGATGAGCGAATCCACTAAAAGAAGTAGCCAAATAATCTTTTAATTCAGAAGCGGTCATTTTTTTATGTAAACCTCCAGTTTCTAACAAGGAAAAAATGAAATTTATGAATTCTTTTCTGAGCTTCTCGAATTCAGTCATAAAATGACCAGTACTTCTATAAATTATAGTTTCTTCGAAATATCCTAGAATATCCCCAATTCTTTTTACTATTTCGCATATTTCTTTTAGTTTATTTCCAATTTGTAGGATTCCTGTATCTCTGAAACCCTCGTTAAAATAGATACACAAATAGAAGCCAGTTTTAAACACTCCTTTTGAAAACTTTCTCATAGCAATATTTTGGTCTTGTTCGCCAAGACTCTTATCAAGATGATACAGACCTCGCGCTAATATGTCGCCGAAATCAAATTGGGATCGTTGAATTTCAGGTAGTTGGTCTCGAATATCTTTACCATATAATAGTGAAGAGTTTTCAGGATATTTGATATCTAAAACACTCCACTCGAAATTTGAAAATGATTGTTTACTAAAAATTTCTTTATTTTGGAATCCTTCTAATGTGTTAAAGCCAATCCATACTTCTTTCCCTTCTATTTTTCTCCTACTAAATCTCACATTCGTCCACTCAACTTCAGGAAATGAATCTAAAGATTTAGCTATTACAACGAGATCAATATCTGGTTTTACCCTTGAAGCAGGAATCTCCTCATCAAAATAACTTCCTATTCCATAAATTGCAATAATGTTATCTTTATAGCGTGCTAATAAATCCTCAAGAACTATTTTTATAACAGTATCTTCCATGCTCAATAAAATCAGTACCTTTACATTATTTTATGTCAATATCTTTAAATTTTAAAAACCTGACTTGCAATCATATCAGCAACATGAATAATGGAAGCTAATTCATTTATTTTCTGTGGTTGGTATTTACTCCAACTTCCATGGTGGAATGCAATCGCCTGATACATTTCATCATCAAATAACTGTGTATGCTTAGATAAATATTTCTTGATGACCGCTATTCCATGTTCCACATGTTTATCTCTTCCACTTACTTTAAATTTTGAAGTGAGCTCCAACCGAACAGTATTCGCGTCGTTGATATGAATTTTTACTTTGCGATTATTTAAATCAAGCTTAAATCCATAATACTGAACTTTCCCAAAATCATGGCATATAGCCGTCAAGATTGCTTTTTTAAGCAATGATTTATCCTTTAAGGTACTACAAATGAAATTTGTGTAATTAACAACTAACAAAATATGATCAAAAAGACCACCTGGATAATCCCCATGAAATCCACCTAATGCGGCGGGAAGTCTTCTTGCCTCAGAAAGGACACAATACAATTCTTTTTTTGTTCTCTCATCTAAACCAATAAATTCGAAGAAGAACTCAAATCCTTTTAGCTCAAAGTTTATTGAATCGATAAATTCTCTATTGATAAAATAATCATGGCTAGCTTGATCTGGTTCAATGAAATTCATCAACGAGAGATCCAGATTTTTCTTTTCTCCCATACTAATATAATTTCCTTTTTATTATATAAAAAACAAGTCTCTTTCAGTTTTAAATGTAGGAATTAACCAGAAAATATGGTAGTAATATTATCCTTATATGCTATACCTTGATCTTAATTTTTATTTAAAAGGAGAGAATTGAATAAACTATTAATAAAAAGTTAAATATTTGCTTAAAAACTGTTAAATCTGTTGAGTCTAAATGATTTATTAATAAAAAAGATATATAATGAAAAACTAGCATCGAATTTACAAACATGTGTGCTGAAAAAAGAAAAAATCCGTTGAAAGAATGCGTCGAATTTATTGAAAGCCGAAAATTGGGATACTCCAAAGAAGATGAACCTTATTCGTCTGATCCAGAAGAGGAGACATTTGAGATTCAAGAAGATAAAATATTCGAAATTCCAAAATGTAAAGATTTAAATATTAAGAACATAGGATTCGTCGATGGTGGAAATGGTCCCATTCTAAGAAGCGCAGATTTTAATATAAGTTTAAATCGTGTAGCTGGAGTCTTATTTACTTCAAATAGATGGACTAAACCTATTAAAACACCTGTTAAAATAGAGTTTTATAGTGCTGCCATTCTTGATGTTCTTGACGATAATACATTAGCATTTATTACACGCTTCTTTCCAACGGAATCCGAATTTTTAGAATATCTTCCAAAAGAAGAATTGAAATTTTCAATAAATGATCCTTCTATAAGAGAAGGAGGATTCCGTTTACCCAATATAGATATTTTTGGGGGAATTGCTATGAGGTTTGCTGAATGGACATATGCAAACAAATTTATTTCAAATGAATTAGATGAGGGTTGTATTTTTGTAAGAGATGGTTCACTCCAATCTGGCTATACTGGGGAGAATCAAATCGCTGAAAGTTTATATCAAACAGCAAGAAAAAAAGGAGTAATAGTTACAGGGCTTTCCAAGACTTGTCGTTTATTCACTCAAAATGGAAATTCATTAAATTCATTAGTTCATTACTTGGGTAACCAAAAATTTCCAGAGAGTGCATGGTATTATCATCCAGTCTATAGAATTACAAAAGCACAAGAACAAGCTGATTTGTATTTTGTAAAATTACATAAAAATTCACAATATTCATTCCGATTTGATATTTTATTGGATCAAGCGAAGGAAATGTCTGAAGATCAGCGTGAAATGATAATATCAAATCTTGCCAATAATTCTAATGATCTATCTTATCCAGGATACCCATATGGACTCATCAAAGCGGATCAGCTTGCTGCTGTAAGTGTTAAGGAAATTGAACCTCAGAAGATTCAATTGATTGCAGAATTTAATCAAGAGGATTATAATGAATATATCTTACCACGTCTCCGTTCAGTGAACGCACATGATTTATTAAATATTATAAAAAGATGATATAGTGTTTATGGTTTAAAAAATGGTAGACTTAGGAAAAAAAATTGGTAGTTTTGTTACTGGCACTTCCTTAGTTAAATTAATACTTAGACAGAAATCAGATCAAGAATTTGAGCTAGGTCAGCTTTTTATTGCTGGGAAGAATAGAAAAGAATATAGTATTTATCAAATCAAAGACTTATTTTATGGTAGTCAAATTCCGGATAATGTTCTTGAATTAATGGCGGGTTATGGATTAGAGAGAGATAAGTCTGATTTAAAAATATATGAACCTGAACTGCGAAATTATGTTTTAGCTCTTGCTAGGCCATTAGTATCTGTTAAGGAAAATAAGTTGTTACTACCTAAACGACTACCTAGCTTCTTTTCAGATACTTTCGAAATAGAAGATAGCCATTTAGAATTTTTTAAGGAAGAAAATATCGAGAATCCATTAAATCTAGGTAAAATTCGTTCTGGTTCTAAGGTTCTAAAAACTAAGGTTAAACTTGAGGCGACAGATGTTTTAAGACACCATATCCTAATTCCAGCTACTACTGGTAGAGGTAAATCAAATCTAGTAAAAACAATTCTTTTTAATTTAATGGAAAATGAAAATTGTGGGAAATTAGTATTTGATCCTCATAATGAATATTATGGGACAGTGAGTCAAAAGGGATTAAAAGAACATCCTGAAAGTTCTAAATATATAGATTTTTATACGATTAGGCCAATACCCGGGAAATTGGATTTAAAATTCAATGTTAAACTAATAGAACCCATACATGCTATGGGGAGCCTTAATTTCACTCAACCTCAAATAGAAGCTTTAATAGGTTTTTATCGAATACATAGGGAAAACTGGATTCAAGCGATTTTTAGTGATGATACTGATACCTATGGGAGACCTGGAGGGCTTGCACAAGGTACTCTAGACGTTCTCAGAAGAAGATTATCAATTTTATTAAACTTTGGATTTGACGAAAATAATGACATTGTGGAAAGAGGTATATATACATTGAGTGGATATGAATCAACTATTAGTAATATTGTAAACTCTTTGATTGAAGGTAAAACTGTAATTGTCGATACATCTTTATTTGAAGGTGCTCAGGAGATTTTCATTGCAACAATCATTGTAGAAAACTTATTTAATGAGTATAAGAGATTTAAATTCATAGATGAATTAGAAAATAAACCAGTTATAACAATTATTTTAGAAGAAGCTCCTAGAGTAATAGGGAAAAAAGTATTAGAAACGAGAGATAATGTTTTTGGCAAAATAGCAAGAGAGGGTAGAAAGTTTAATATTGGTTTAATTGGAATTACCCAATTACCAAGCTTAATTGATAGAGAAATCCTAGCGAATATGAATACAAAAATAATACTAGGAAATGAGATGGGTCCGGAAAGACGGACCCTAATAGAAAGCTCTGCTCAAGATCTTGCGGATGATAGCCAAACAATTGCAAGTTTAGACATTGGTGAAGCAATTGTTACATCAAATTTTACTAAATTCGCAGTTCCAATTAAGATACCTTTTTACGAGGTTTTATTAGAGGGTCAAAAAGATAAAATTAAAACCGAAAAAAAAATAAAAAAAACATCTCCAGGATTTTAAGATAATAAATATTCAAAAAAAAATGTAATTATGAAAGTTAAATTTGCTCATATTTCAGATGTTCATTTAGGTGCTTGGCGAAATGAGAGATTGAATGAACTAGGATATAAGGCGTTTGAAAAAACCACAGATTATATCATTGATGAAGAAGTAGATTTTGTGATTATTAGTGGTGATTTATATGATGTTAGTAATCCAAAAGTGGAAGTAGTAGATTTAGCAACTCAAGAATTAAAAAAACTAAAGGATAATGAAATACCTGTTTATGGTATTATGGGTTCTCATGATTTTTCCCCTTCAAATAAATCAATGATTAGACCTTTAATCACTGCAGGGCTATTTATAGATGTATCCAAGGGAGAAATGACAGAAGAAGGAAAATTAAAATTAAATTTATTCCAAGATCAAAAGACTAAAATTAAATTAACAGGTTTAAGGGCTAGAAAACGTAGCCTAGAAATAGAAGATTATCATAATTTAGATAGAGAATCTCTCGAAGTTGAAAAAGGCCCGAAAATCTTTATTCTACATACAATGCTAAATGAATTGAAACCTAAAGAATTCAAAGATATGGAATCTGCTCCTAAATCTTTATTACCTCAAAGTTTTGACTATTATGCAGGAGGTCATCTTCATAAAACACTTCCAGATAAATTAAAGATGGATGGGAATCCTATACAAATCAGTGAGAAAAATAACATAATTTATCCAGGTTGTATTTTCCCCACTGATTTTAGAGAGCTTGAAAGAATTGTTCATGGAGGTTTTTGCTTAGTGTCGGGTGAACTGAAAGGTGAAAAACTAGATTTAAAAGTTAAATTCAACCCAATCAAAGTAATCGATATCGTTAATATATATCTTGATTGTACAAATAAATCAGTATCTGCAGTTCTAAATAAACTAAAAAAAGAATTATCTAATAGAGGTTATCAAGATAAAATCGTAACAATCAGATTATTTGGCCCTTTATCTTCGGGTAAAACATATGATATAAAAATTGATGAAATCATTCAAAATTTTAAAGAAAAAGGAGCCTATGAAGTTTTAATTAATAAAAATGCACTCACAACAATAGAATACCAAGCTATAAGTGTTTCTGTGGGAGAGTCTAATGAAGAAATTGAAGAAACTTTAATAAAAGAACATGCTAATAATATTAAAATTAAAGACTTTGAAACAACTAAGATAGAAAAAAAAATATATCAGCTTTTAAGTTCACTTGGAACAGAAAGACAAATTGGTACAAAAGTAATGAATTATAATGAATCTTTAAAACAATCTTTTTTAAGTATATTTGAAATTTAAGAATCTAAGGGTTACAAACAATGATACTAGAATCAATTGAAATAACAAATATTCGAAGCATTAGAAGCCAAGAGATAGAATTTCCCTCTTCTACAATGTTATTTTTTGGAGATGTAGGTAGTGGGAAGTCTTCAGTATTAAAATCTATAGAATTTGCTCTATTTGGAACATTAATTCATGGAGATTTAAGCGGCGATTCTCTTTTAAGGAGAGGAAGAAACTCAGCTTCAGTTCGTTTAATGTTTTCGATCGACGGGAAGAAATATTCAATTAAAAGGAGTTTATCAAAAGATCGAAAAGGAAGGGTTTCTCAAAAAGAATGTTTATTCACTGATCATGATAATGGAACAGAAATTTCCTATGCTCCTACAGATATGCGCAGGAAAATACTGTCTTTACTCTCATATTCTGTTTCTCGTTATGAAAAAGCGACAAAATTACCATTATTTAGGTATACAGTCTATACTCCTCAAGAACAGATAAAAGAAATCATTCAATCAGATCCTGATGATCGTTTTGAAATATTAAAAGAAGTTTTTGGTATTGAAAAATATGAGATTGCGTTAAGGAATATAGATATAATTAAAGATTACTTAAATGACAAATTTAAAGAATTTAAGATTAAGATTAAGCAGATTGGGGAACCTGAAGATGATATAGTTCAAAAAGGAGAAGAACTAGAAGATACAAAACAACAAATTAAAAATATTGAATCTGAAATTGAAAAAACACAGAATGAAATAAGTTCTCAAGAAAAATTAATTGGGGATATCCAAAAAAATTTAGATATTTATTCTAAGAAATTAGTGCAAATTGAAAACAAAGAGTCTAATATCATTGAATACAAAGAGAAACAGAATAAAAATAAGTCAGCTCTGAATAAGATTCAAAAAGAAATAGCTGGAAAAGAAGAAGAGCTGAAAAATTTAAAAGAAATTAAGGTTAAAACAGAACTCAGCGAAGATGAATTGGAAAATCAATTAGAAAAGACACAAAATTTAAAATCGCAAAAAGAAAATGAAATAGCTGTAATAAAAAAAGTTTTGGCAGATGTTGATAAGTTATTAAAAAAAGGTAAGTGTTCTTTATGTGGACAAGCAATTCATGAAAAAGACAGATTTGAAAAAGAATATAATGACGCAACATTAAACTTAAGTAGGATTTCAAATGAGATAGATGATTTAACTCAAAAAATCAATGAACTAAAGAATTCACTAAAAGTTTTACGCGAATCCCAAAGAGTTAAAAATAAAAGGGATGCATTAAATAACCTAATTTCGGAAAAGATGAAGAGAGAAGCGGACCTAAATACTCTAATAACAGAATTTTTTGAGAAAATAACTAGTAATCAGAAAGAGATAATGATAATATTATCAGAATATAAAATTTCTGACTTACTTAAATTCAAGAATTATGGGGAAAAAATAAAAGCTAAACTAAATACAAAAAAAGAGTTCCTAAACAAACTGAATTCAAGTAAAGAATCATCTGGAAATGAGCTAAGTGCCCAAAAAAAGAGTCTTGAGTATCTACAGAAAGAATTGTTGGAATTGAAATCTAATATTCAGTTAAAAAAATCACTACAAGATGATTTAACTTACTATTCTCAATTAAAAAACTGGGTTAGTGAACAATTCCCTATTTTGATCAGAGATATTGAAAAAAAAATTCTCGCTTCAAGTGCTCACCACTTTAATTCTTATTTCAAAGAATGGTTCCATGAATTAGTAGAAGATAAAAATATTGAAGTTGAAATCAGAACTGACGACTTTCAACCTATTGTATATGTTAACGGTTATGAATCCCCTTTTAAAGATCTATCTGGAGGAGAAAAAAGTGCACTTTCTTTAGCCTATCGATTAGCTTTAAATAAAATTATTAATGAGCGATATCAAGAAGTTAAAACCAAGGATTTGTTGATCCTAGACGAACCTACTGATGGTTTCAGCCAACAACAAATTAATCGAATGCAACCCATTTTTGAGAAATTAAATACTTCTCAAATGATAATAATATCTCATGAGAGGAATCTTGATTCTTTTGTAACCGATATATTTAATTTTAAAAAGGAAAACCACATAACCAGAGTCACGAAAGAAGTTATATGAAATTAATTAGATTTATTCATATCAATATCTCGAAATTTACTTTGAAAAAAATAGAATAGATTAAAAATCGTAATAAGTTTCATGCCCCAATTTATTTACAACCATATTTGGATCTAATTTCTTAACTTCTTCATCAAAATTAGAATAAGAATTCCATGTAAGCGGAGGAAAAAAATCATCATAATGATGTGGAATGATCATTTTGGGTTTGAAAATATTTGCCATCTTTGCAATAACCTTATCAACA
Organism: Candidatus Hodarchaeota archaeon; assembly: GCA_048886685.1. Classification (GTDB taxonomy): domain Archaea; phylum Asgardarchaeota; class Lokiarchaeia; order Sigyniarchaeales; family SOKP01; genus Loki-b32. The sequence continues at coordinate 41,858 of JBHLKM010000017.1, read as the reverse complement.
TCACCTCTTCCAGCAACAGGAGCAAGGAAGATATCAATATCTTTAGGCAATTTTCTTAGTTCTTCCTCAAAATATCCACCACTTCCAAAATGCACTAGTCTTTTACCATTTGAAAAATCCATTAGGAATCCAAATACATCTCCCGCAATATATTTATTTAGCTCAGCAAAATCGTGGCCATAAGTTTCTATTAGATTAGCAGAGCGGAGCAGCTCAATTCTTTTCATAACAAAATCATCAAATTGAATATGTTGGCTTCTAATTACTTTTACATTGAGATCTGGGGAAAATTCGATAACTTGAGAGGGTTTAATTTCTACAAGATTTTTTTGATCCAAGTCAAGTTCTTTTAGAAATAGATCTCTAACCTGTTTGGAACAATAAATCTTTGTTTCTGTGTTTTTAACGATTTCAGGTACATCAAAGGCATGATCAAAATGACCATGAGAGAGAAAAATAGCATCAAAACCTCTTATATCACTTATTTTAGTTCTTAATTGTGGATCTGCATCTGAAGGCCTTGAAATCCATGGGTCTATTAAGATTCTATACTTGCCAGTCAATATTTCAAACGCAGCTGTTAATAACCATCTTAATTTCATATAATATCACCAATTATAAATAATATAGATTTAATTTATTGTGTTATTCTATTTTGTATCTGTAATTAATCCTTTTTTAACAATTCATCTGCTGTTTGAAAGAGGGATTTTCCCCTTTTACTTGAATCTGCTCTCTTAGCTTTTCTCTTTGATGTGATTTGTACCGATGATTTTTTATAGACTTTTGGGTTCAACTCTGAGATAAAAGGTGAGATTCTTAGAGTTTGATATCCTTTAGAACCTTGAACTAAAGATGGGGATATCAAATATAATTGATCTTTAGTTCTTGTAACAGCTACATAGAATACACGACGCTCCTCCTCAAAACCTTCAGGATCTCCCTTTACTCTAGAAGAAGGAAATAAATCTTCACATAACATTGGTATGAATATTACTCTCCATTCAAGTCCTTTTGCTCGGTGAATAGTAGATAAAATTAGGGGTTTTTCTTCTTCCATCGTACTTCCAGCTAAAACTGTTTTAGATTCTATATTTGATAAGTTCAAACTCAGATTTTCTAAAAATTTGCGAATAGTTGGAAAATAATTTGCATAAATGCTTAATTGATTTAAATCATCCATTCGATCTTGCCAGTTATCATATTTTGATTTAATGTAATCTTCTAAAATGAACATTAATTGTTTAATGACTTCAGAAGGACTATCCTCTGAAGTAAATCCTAAAAGATTTTTTACATAAGATATTGTATTCTTTATACCCTCTTTTGGGATTTTAGATCCTTTTAATTGTTCAGCATAGAACATCTTATTAACTAAAGCATCAAGAGGAGACTCCGTTTTAGAAATCCTTTCAAATATTTTAATCCCTGATGTGGGGCCTATCCCTTGAATGATGGCAAAAATTCGAGACCATGAAATTTCATCATATGAATTCTCAATTATTCGCAGATGTGCTATCACATCTTTAATATGAGCTTTTTCAAAAAACGCTACTCCTGCTCGTACTTCATATGGTATATTTTTTGCTTTTAGTTCAAGTTCTATTCTTAATGTGTGGAAACCAGCACGGACAAGAATTGCCATATCTTTTAATTCATATCCTTCTGAGTGTAATTTTAATACTTGTTTCGCAATAAAATATGCTTGTTCTTTATCATCTCCTAAGTTAACTTGAAATGGATGTAATCCTTCGGGACGAGTTGTTCTCATAGATTTTTTAAACTGCTTTATATTATGTTGAATTGAATTATTTGCTAAAGCTAAAATCTGTGGAACACTTCTATAGTTATAGGTTATAGTATATTTCTTACAATTTTCATATTTTTTTTCAAAATGTAAAATGTTTTCAAAATTAGCTCCGCGAAAGGCATATATACTTTGAGCATCATCTCCAACTGCTATTACATTATGATCTGGGTTTTGCTTTACTATTTTATATATGATTTCATCTTGGATATAATTAGTATCTTGATACTCATCAACAAGGACGTATCTAATCTTCTGTGCAATCAGCTGAGCAACTGCTCTCTCATCTAACAACTGATTCCAGTATATTAAGAGATCATCGAAGTCAACTAGATTATCTTGAGCTTTTTTCTTTCTATAGATATTAAAGACTTCATCTAATTTTCTAATGACATCTTCCCTATCATATTGGGAATATTTCCAAAGGACTACATCTTGGATTGTTTTATTACAATTAATAGAATAGGATAAAATAGCTTTTGCCATTCTAGAATTAGGAAAACGTTCTTCTATTTCTTTCACATTAGCTTTCTCTATTGAAAGCTTCATTAATGCTCTAGCATCAGTTTCATCCATTATTGTATAATTTGGCTTTAAGCCTAATGTTTTTGCGTAGATTCGGATAAAACGATTGGCTATTGAATGAAATGTTCCACCCCAGATCCCTTTCGGTCGCTTGCCTAAAAGAGTTTCTACACGTTCGATCATTTCATTGGCGGCTTTATTAGTAAAGGTAACCAGCATGATTTCACTCGAAATTACCCCCGATAATAATAATTTAGCAACTGCATAAGTAATTGTTCTAGTTTTACCACTACCTGCACCTGCAATTACAAGCATTGGTCCATTTATGTTGTTAATTATTTCAAGTTGCTCTTCGTTTAAATCCTCCTTAAAATTTATATCGTTATATTCTTCTATAACTTTTGTTTCCTCTGTTTCCAAGGATTCACTGTAATCTTCATCATAGAATTCGAATACGTATTCCTCTTCAACAGAATCTTTTTTAGAATTCAAAATTTTTTGCCATTTTCAATTTAATGAACTTATCTTATGGTTCATATAATAAGGGTTTTATATTAAATCTCCCTACAAATTTTTGAAATAAGAATAGAACCTATAAAATTAACTCAGATAAGACCCACCAATATTTTGAAGGCGGCAGTCTCATCTCCGTCATCAACTGAACAGATTCTAAATGCTAAGTCGTGTTTATCTCGAATTTTTGGCGCTTCCTGAGCAGAAATAAATTTCATCCTTGTTGATGTATTTTGACCTTCCCATACCCACACTTTCTCACCATGAACATCAACAAAAAGTAAGAGGTTGTTAGAATCTAATAATTCAAACAAGGGGACATTCTCTTTTACTTTTATTTCCTTAAATTCTCCTAAGTCTTCATTGAATTTATAGACAAATATCAAAATTCTATCATTTGAATTTCTTAATTAAGATATATTATAATAATTTTAATCGGCGATTTATAAATATTTAACATTCTAATTATACTCTATCCTAAAATCCAAATAAAATGTTACAGATCAGGATATTCTCATTTTGCAATATATTAAGTTAAGAAAAAGTTTCCAAAATCAGAGAATATCTATTTGGGTATCTGTTCTCAATTTCAAGTTGAACTTTTTTATAATAATCCAAAATCCGTTTCCCGTAATAATAACAATTTTCACTATGAAATGCGGGACAATCTAAACAATTAAAACCTTTACACATTTTTATTATCCATTTACTTTTTTTAAAAATTGTTTTGAAATTGTCTTCTTCTCAATGTAGAAATCAAATGTCCCCTAGAAAGCAGTTGAATTCCAAATTGAGAACTGTAATCCCGAGAAAAGTCTGTTATAATGTTACATACCATAATACCACCTTGAATTTTGGTATCGATACAAGCTTTATGTAGTTGTCGAAGCTGTGTAATTGAAATCTCTCTTTTCCAATCTCTTATAAATACTCCAAAAGTGTTCAGTTTGTTTTTTACAACAGCATCAAAGGTCCAAAATTTTCCAGAATTACCTTTAACTTGTACTGGACCATCAACAAACTCATATTTATCTGAAAAAACATTCTTGGCTAATTCATTTAAGCTTTTATCTGAAAATGCCATCTACACTCACTATACAAAATCTGATTGTGTTATGTAAATGTTATTTCAATAATATTACTTAAAAATAAGTATTATGTAGAGAATACATACGTACAATAACAATAACGTAAATTAACCCTATGAATCTTCACTTGGACGACAAAATTACTCATCAAAATCTATTTCATTAAATAAATACTCGCCTGCTACGTTAGGTCCTTTTTTGTTTACATAATTACATAAGTTTTGTTGTAAAAAACTACTAATAGCATCAGAGACTTTGTCACAAATTGATGTACATTCCATGAAATTTTGAGTAGCAGTCAGGCATGTTTCATTATATCTTTGACAAAACTTTTTTAATTGTAATGAGATTCCCTCTGATGGTAGGACAGTAAAGCAATCCCAGCCCTCTTTAAAACCGGAAATTCGACTCGGAGGAGTACTTTTCAGAAGGGATTTTAAGCTACCATTTCCTAAACTTTTAGCAACACGTTCCTTAAGGTTTCTTATTTCACTTTTAGCTTCAAGCTGGCAAAGAAAGACATAATATTTTAATAAATTTTCTGCTTCTTCTGTTTTGGCAGAATCAATAATTTTCCAACCCTTTGCTTTTTTACAACTTATTTCCTTTTTTTCAGAGTTGGAAAAATTCGTAGGGTAAATCCAACATTGAGGAGGTTTGATCCCTGAACTATGAACAAGACATCCATTAATTTTTTTATCATATAAAAAACACTTTCTTTTTGTATCATCAAACCTTAATTTAAAACTAAAAATATCGCTTCTAATAAAGTCTTTTTTAACAGCATAACCCCGCTCAATATATTCTTTTGCTAAAATTTTAGGGACATCAATCATAATTGAACAACAATCACCATTACACACCTCTAAGCAATTTGGTCCTTCAATTGCCGACTTCATAAGAAGATTAAATCTTTTGACTACTTCCCAAAATTTGTCGTTTAACACAGTGTTTTAAATTAAATAATTATAATTCTATGTCAACGATATTGATTATCAATTAAAAAATTATGGAAAACAAAATTTTAAATTAATTTAATTTATTATTTAGTAAAATTTTGATAACAAATTTTGTATAAAAATTTTTTCTAAATCTGAATAATATAAATACGAGAAGATTATCGAATGTCAGAAAATCTAGTTATTATTGACATAACTGATCGCGAACATATAGTCATTGATGGAGAACAAAATCTTAAAGAAATTTCAGGGAAAGGAACGCTGGTTGTGAAAAATCCAACACAAAGAAGTAGATTATGGAATTTGATATGTAATGTTAAGGAAAATTTAAACACTTCATTGGAATCGAAAGAACTTACATTAGGAACACTAAATCCTGCCCAAGATTTTAATAAAGAATACGAAATAATGGATCTTAAAGATTCTTCCTTAAAGGTTGAGGAAATCTTTGATACAGACAAAACAGATTCCGGTAAAGTAAATAATGCGTTTCTTTATATGACAGATAATAAATGTAGCTTAAAGCTCAAATTAACAAATCCCTTGAACTTACCAATATTAGATATAAAAGTTAAAAGAGATATGCCAGCCTTTATTCAAGAAATTGAAATGAGAAATCCTAGTAATGGAGAAGCAAATTTAAAAGAAGAAGATGAGAAGCGAATTCTTTTATGGGAGTTACCATCTTTAGATGCAGAAAACAAGGCTGAACTTGAGATTTTCTTTACAGTTAATATTAAAGAATTATCAGCTCAAGAGCTTGGTGTATTGACAGTGAATTATTTGATAAATAATTATAAATTAACTATGATGAATCCTGAAATAAGAGGATTAACAGATTCGATGAGTGGAATCGATAGAGACGAAGGTACTCAACCTGGTTTGTGGGATTGTAATGTTGAATTTATTAATGAATCTGGATTTCAAATAAAACTAGAAGACGCAAAGGTAACCCAAAAAATCGCAACTGGTACTGAAACGGTTGTTTCCCAGACACCTGATAAAGTCTTGAATCCTGATGAATCATGGGATTTTGATTTTCAAGTTGAGTCTAAGGATGTACCAGAATTAACCTCAGAAATAGGATTTACACCATTGTTTGTTGTAATTCCTAGAGTTATAGGCGAAATTGTCAAAGAATCAACTGTATATGATGTGTTAAGTGCAACGATTGATAAAGTTATAAATCCCCCAGAAGTAGATGCATATGCTAATACTGATATGACAATTGTAAATACAATAATCAATGATGGTTCTTCTAGAATTGATAAATTTTTCTTATCAGATGAAATTCCTACTGATTTTATTCCTCCCTTAATTAAAGATATAAAAATTACTTTAGGAGATATAGATATTAGTTCAAGGGAAGAATTTGTCCAAAAGATATTAATAGATCCAACTGATCAAGATTTTACAAAAAAACACCAAATTTATGTTGAATTATATAATCTTACAAATGAATTTCTTACAGGAAAAAAGATGGAAATTTCATATCCTCTTTTAGCTAGAAATCCTCGTCCACCTACTGAAACTAAATATATATCTCCAGTGAAAATTGAGATTAATAGTCAAGTAGAAGGTAAATCCTTTGTTAGAAGACCAGATGAAGAACCAGAATTAAAAGTAAGGTATGTAAAACGTAAATTGAAGACTCTTAAAAGCATTAAACCAGGACTTACTGAAGGAGAATTTAGCATTGGAGTAAGAGTACAAAATAAAGGAGATGTCGAGTTGGAAAATGTGCTAGTAAAAGATATTATCCCAACTGGTTTCGGTTTAACTGAATTTACACCTCCGGCTAATGCAACTCATGAAGTTGTTCAAGTAGGAGATTTATCAGAATTACATGTCAAAGTTGCTGAAATTAAAGGAGGTTCATCCGTAAACATTAACTACAATTGCTCTGGCTCAGGAGATTATCCTCGTTCTGAACCTGTTATTGTAGTTTTAGGTCGAGGTGGAGGAGAATCAGCGAGTTCTTCAGGAGCACCTCCAGCAGGTACAGAAACACCAGAAGCACATGTTGCACATTCACAACTAAGTATGATTCATGATGTCTTTATTGATCTTTATAAACAAGTAGATCAAACAATTACAGGAGAAAAACTTGGCAATATCCTAGAAGGGAAAAGAGATACTTTACCTCCAGGGCCTATACTTCACCAAATATTAGCATTTGCAAAAGATATGAAAGCTCTTGGGGATAAAATAATTGTTGGTTCATTGAGAGATGAAGTCATGGATAAGTTAAAGGATTTTAAGAGCAAATATGTATAACTTTTTTTAATTTTTTATTATATTATTTCTAATTTTTTCTAATTTTTTGTTCATTGTCGTTAAAACCCATTTAAAATGATTTGAGGGCAATAACAACCTCAAATTTGAAAAATTTAATTAAAAAAAATATATGAAAAGATTGGATTATTAGAGATACATACTAAGTTTATCAATATCACTTTTAATTCGGGAAATTCTTCTTTCTTGTTCTTCCTCAATACCTATTCCCTGTTCATCTTCCTCTAAATTTAATTGTTCTTCTTCATATGCTTTTTCTACCATCATTCCATATCTAATAGCATATGCAACTAATTCAGGAATTAGAGAAATCATCCCTTTAAAAGAAAATATGCCAGATAATACAGATAATCTATTTATCATTTCCCCAAAAGGATCTTGCTCAATTTCTGGTTTTTTCATTATCTCCATAATTCTTTTAAATAAAACCTCGTAAAATAATTCTAGTTCTTCTCTTGATAAATTATCTTCTTCTTCCATTCTAACAACCAAAATGATAGTAATTATATTTTAAATTAAAAACTAGATTTTAAACGTATCCTATTTTAAGAAAAATTATTTCAAATTATATAAATTTAATAAATAATAATTAAGAATAAGCTAATTTCATGGTTGATAGAATGATAATTTTAATAACGATTGGTTTAGTATTTATTTTTTTACTGAATCTTTTCATATATTGGATAATATTTCAAAAGGTAAAAGATAAAAATAAGGAATTAGTGAGGCTTTTTTATAAGATTTTTCCAATAATATGGATAGTTACATTAATAACGATACCAATTATTAATTCTAGCTTACTAAGAGCTTTTTTTCCTGAAAATTCGAGCTATTTTGATGATTATTGGAATTTGTTTGCTTTATTAGGTATAACTTTCATCATTATTGGTATAAATTTTGCCAAAAGAGGAAGAAAAAGATATAGAATCATGTCTACTGATGAAAAAGTTTCCAAATTGATTACTTCCGGCATTTATAGAATTATTAGACATCCGACTTATTCAGGATGGGTGATAATTTTTCTAGGGGCTGCATTGATATCAGATTCACTTACTTCATTGATTCTATGTCCTATAATTTATTTTATTTTAGAATTTCATGCTTTAATTGAAGAGAAATTAATTCTTATTCCAAAATATGGTGAAAAATATGAAAAATTTAAGAAAAAGACTCCATATCGTATTATACCAACACCTTTGAATTTTTTTTTAATAATTCTCGTATTTATAATTGTATACATGGGATTTATAAATGTTAATTAAAAATTATATAGATTTAGATAACTTTCCTCTAAACTGATGATCTATTTATCTTCTTAAGTGAAATATGATAATTTATAGACAATAAAATAAAATAGCAAATCCTACCTAATTAAATTGGAATTAAAAGAATAATATTAATGAAGTAATGAAAAATGGTTAAAAAAATTGCAATTCTTGCGACTGATGGGTATGAAGATTTAGAACTTCATTATCCACGATTAAGATTAATAGAAGCAGGATATGAAACAGAAATAATTAGTCTGCATAGAAGAGAAATTAAAGGTAAACATGGTTATCCCATCAAGCCTGAGAAAATGATAAGAGATGCAAATCCAGATGATTATGATGGAGTTATTGTTCCAGGAGGTACTAAAAATCCCGATTATCTGAGAAGAGATAAAGATGTTTTAGAATTTATGGCAAAGATTAACGAATATGGAAAATTAGTAGGGGCCATTTGTCATGCAGGTTGGGTTTTGATATCTGCTAGGATTATAAATAGTCGTAGGGCAACTAGTTATTATGCTATAAAAGATGATATGATCAATGCTGGGGCTAAATTTGAAGATTCTCCAGTAGTAATCGACGGAAATTTAATAACATCCAGAATGCCGGATGATTTACCTGAATTTATGAAAGCTGTCTTAGAATTTTTAAAAGAATAAGACAAACTTAAGAATAAAATTAAAATTGATAAAAATTTAGTAAATAGTTTTAATTCTTTTTATTTCTTTCATTAAAATTTCTAATAAAATATTAATTTCTTCAGTTTGATTATTGACAATTTTAATCTTCTGTTCAATCACTTCTGAATCAGATAAATCATGCTTTTCTAACTCTTTTCTAATAAGGTTATAAGATCTTATTTGATTAATTATCTGTTGACTTCTTTTTATTTTGATTTCAAAATCTCTTTTGTATTTTTTAATATGTTCAAATACTTTTACGATTTCTTCTACAATGTCAAAAGATTTATCGATCTTTTCTTCTTTTTTTAATTTCAGGAGATTTTTTACAATGTCTTCCAAACAAGAGAGTAAATCTTCGCGTTCCTTCTCATCAATCGGTTTAGTTTTAACAATATGTTCAGGAGTGATTGTATCAAGAATACTAGTATTATATTTAATTTCTTTTTTTTTGCTTATATTATCTGGTGATGGCTTGATTACATTTTTTTCTAGAATTTCCAACTCATCTAAATCTGTTATCAATTCAAGCTCATCTATTTCTAACTGAGTAATTAAAGGTGAGAATTTAACTTGGAGTTGTTGTTTGCCAAAAAATTCATCATTTTGTCTTAAAATTTGAGTATAAGTCTGAATAAACTCCGGTCCTATGGGTGCAAACAAGACACCTCCTTCCTTATCAAGTTGGTTTAACAAAGGATAAATTTTAGTTTGTTCAATAGCACCTGTTACTAAAATTTTCTGCCAAGGACTTAGTTCTGGCATACCATCGAGGGGATTTTTTATTTTAATGGTGATGTTATCATCTAAATTTAATTTCTTAAGATTTTCAGATGTAATTCTAGCAATTTCTGAATTAGCTTCAAGTATTACAATTTCTCCCTTTGGTGCTAATTTATGTGCTAAAGCGGCTATATAGCCTGATTTAGCTCCAAGAATTAATAAATCATCATTTGTTTCTAGCGCTAATCCCTGAAGCATTATTGTAATCATATGAGGAGCAGAAATTGTCCGATAACTTTTCGGATTTTGTTCATCATAATAAAATAGATTTGGTTGGTCCTCATAAGGTTTAACTAAGTTCTTGAGTTTGTCAGGAATAAATTTTTCTAATGGAATTTCCATAAACGCTTTTATTAACCGCTTATCTTTTAAAAATTGCTTTATAACTAAGTTATCTACTAAACGCTTTTTCCTGTGCTTTAGAGTATCTTTGAATGCTTCGTTTTTATCCAAATTCATCAACTTATAATGTTAAAGGAATAATATAAAAACAAATTATTATATTTTTTCATATTAATTTTTAACTGTTTAGTTTATTTCTATCTTTCTAGGTATTTATAATTATGATCTTTTTAGATGTTGAAAATCTAAAGGATGCTAAAGTCACCCTTACTTTGATTTTTTTAAATATTATAGTATATATTATATTTAATATAACTTTACCTCCTGATTATCTCTTATTTTTTGCCCAGATTAATAGAAATATAATATATAACTATGAAATCTGGAGATTATTCACCCCAATATTCCTTCATGCTGATATCATGCATTTATTCTCAAATATGTTTGCTTTACTGATATTTGGTGCTACAATTGAAACTAATTTCAATATTTCTAAGATACAATATTTATTAATTTATTTTACTTCAGGACTAATTGGCAATATCTTTTCGTTGTTCCTTTTATCTGTTGATTCAATTAGTGTAGGTGCTTCAGGGGCTATATTTGGCCTTATAGGTGTTGTTTTTTTTATGGTAGCAACGGAAGAACGTTCTCTTATACCTTTTGTCTTAATTTATATAATATATTTTATTACAGCTTCTTTTATGCCAGGTGTTAATATCTGGGCGCATATAGCAGGATTATTGGGGGGACTTCTTGGTGGTTATATTTTTTATTACAGAAAAAATAGATATGAAATTACGTATTAAGATTTCTCTTTTTCAATGCTATTATTTACTTTTTCTTTTTCTTTTTTAGAGCATTTTCCATTGAAAAATCTTTTGAACAGCTTTTATTTATTGGACAAATATCACATTTAGGACGATTCGGTAGACAAATTTGCTGCCCAAATCTAACAAATAATCTATTAAGACGAAGCCATTCATCCTTTGGTATTATGTTTTTAAGATCATCCTCTGTTTGGCTGGGATGGGTTGTTTTAATCCAACCCAATCTGTTCGGAATCCGATGTACATGAGTATCGACTGGTATTGTTGGGATTTTGAAGGCATAAACTAAAACACAATTTGCGGTTTTAGCACCTACCCCAGGTAATTTTATTAATTCTTCAAAATCATTGGGAACTTCTCCATTTGAATTTTCAAGTAATACTCTCGAAACTTCTTTTATACGAGCAGCTTTCACTTTATAAAATCCAGAGACTCTAATAAGGTCTTCAAGAACTTCTAATTCTGCTTCTGCGATTGATTTCGGTGTAGAATATTTGGCAAACAATCTTTCAGTTGCAAGTCTAGTATTGGTGTCTCTTGTTCTAGCTGATAGTATAGTAGAGATTAGAATTTTGAATGGATCTTGTTTTTCTTTTGCAAATTCATCTAAATGTGTTTTACCCTCTAAGGCATCTTCAATTTGATCTAAAATCACTTTATAATTCATTTATCCTCATTTTTCTCAAAAATATAAATTTTACGCTTAATTATCTGTCCTCTTTTAGCATCGATTAGAGTCTTATATGATTTCTCGCGAAATTGAAGTTTTGGATTTTTTTTACTAAAGAATCTATTTTGGCTAATTATAGGTACTAAATCAAACTTACTCTCTTTAGCAATCTTTTCAACATTTAATTGAACATCATTTCCATCAATAGTGCTAATGATTGGTGCTACAAAGCAAATTCTGCCCTTATCTTTTAATATTTTATATGCTTCCCCAAAAAAATCATGATATAATGGTTCTAATTTTGTGTCAAATAACTCTTTAACTTGATTAAAATAAGGTTTTTCTAAATAAAATGGACCTAATTCCGGTTCAGTACATATTCCGTCGAAAAAATTTTGTCCAAAATGACTTGATAACTCTCTCACATCAACCTTTACTATTCTATTATTGATAAAAATGGGAATTTCTTCTTCTAATAATTCTAATAACCAATTTATATTTCGAATCGTGTTTTTTACTTTTATTTCATCTATATCTGAGCCATATACTTGAAAATCTTGTAATATCGCAAATAAGACAATAGTACCATTGCCTAGAAAGGGATCAAGGATATTCTTATTTTCTCTGTTATCAAATAAGTTTAAAAAATTCAACATCATGAGAGTCAGTTTTGGGGAAATGCTACTTTTAAATTCTTTAAATGGACGCTCTTCATCAATTTTTTTCTTAAAATTAGCATCATCAACGGTAAATGTTCTACCGATATAAACACCTTCTTCTGTAAATCCAAAAATAATTTCTGCCCGATTTTCAGTAAGTAAATCATATTTAATTACATTATGAGGAAATATCGGATTTAAATTCCCTGATTTTATATTTTCTTCAGGATACTTATAATAGAGAACTTTCACCGCTCCCTTTTCTATGAGGTGTATCATCAATTTTTTATTAAGAAAAGGTAAAAAATGTTTTACTATGATTTTAGAATAATAATCTTCATCATAAAGATTAGGATAAATCGATATAGCATAAAACATACTTTCATACGCCTTCGGGAATATCAGATTTTTCCCAACAAGAATCTTATCAATGATATTCAGAATTTTTTTTCGGTTTCTTTCTACATTTTGATACTTTTCAATTTTTATAGGAAAAGCATCTTGTATGGTCTGTATATCAATAAAATCAAATATTTTAGCAATCTTCTGACAACCACCCAAGGTAAATTGTATTTCCATTAATTTATTGACATAATGTTTTTCTTTATGTAATTCTTCAAATTCAACAATAGCTATATTTGCGGAATAATCGATAATTTTACCCTTAATTTGAGAATACCTAAGATAATAATCGAGTTCCGCAATTGAGAGTTGCCAATTTGACCCTAATACAAATATAAATCTATCCATAATTAAAAAAAAATTTCTAGATAGTACAATACTGGATTCAATTTCTATTTTTCGAATAAAGAAGAATAAGGACTCATTACTTTACCTATCATCTTTAGTATTTAACCATTCTTTAAATGCTATGGTAGCTTTACCATGCCATACTGCTTTTTTATTTGGATATAATTTCTCAAATTCTACTAAATCTTCATTTGTATAATTCACTAAACCTGGTGTATATTCTAATTCTTCCTCCCCCTCTAAATCTATTGAAATTTCATAGTGTTCTCCTGTAACCTCTTCTATTGCTGTTATTATTTCTTGAAGATCTTCTTTTTTTCTTTCCACTACAGGAACTTTTTCAAGAACTTGTTCTTCAGTTATTTCTTCTTCGACTTCTTTTTTTGCTTTTTCGTATGCCCTTTTCTTTTCTAATTTCTCTTGTCTTATCTTTTTTATTTCTTCAATGATTTTGGAATAGTTATCTTTAAAATATTTTAGACTAACATTGATAAGATCTGATACTCCTTCCCATTTCTCTTCCTTAACTACATTTTCTGCCCAATAGAAAAGATCTAAGTTTAATTCAATTGTTACAGGTTTTCCTTCAGAATCAATAGCTCCGGTTAGCCAACTGAGGATGTTAGCAATTAAAATATCATTATCAAAAGCACTAAATCCATATTCTCTAGCAAGTGAAGAAAATATACTTAAATTGCCGAATCCGACAACTTTTCCAGCAAAATATTCGACGGCAACTAATAATGGAATTCTAGGGCTATCTTCTTCAATCCAATCTTCTCCATCAAAAATCTTATGCCAACAATTTAATCCAGAAATAACTATGCCATCAACTTTTACATTCTTCTCATCATCAAGAAAATCTAAGATATTGATTGAGCATGAACTAGAAAAGACAATCTTTTGTATTTGTTCTGTTATAACATGAGGTTTAAAATTGGTTATTAATGGCCTTTTTTGAAGGTGAATATAATTGACTGAATCATTAACTTCATCTGATATAAACTCAAATCCAAAGTTTCGTGTTAATTCATTCAAATTCGTATTATTTCCATAATCTCCACCACTAGAGCTGGTTATTAAAAGATTTCCTCCACCTTTTACGTATTTTGTTAGATTTTCAATTTCATTTGATTTTAAATTTGTATTTTTTGGTGTCGAAATTATAATCATTCTATATTTTCTTAATTGACTAATAGAATTAAATCCCGATTCAATTTTACCAATTTTATAACCAGAAGTGAATAAAAATTGTGTAAATTCAGCAAAACTCGAGGCTTCTAGTGTTAAAATATTCCCATGACTATAATCAAGACCAATAATTACTTCTCCTGTCAATGTTGTTCATTTCCTCATATATTGAATTTGAATAAAAAGAAATTTCCTCTTTTTGTATCCCTTATAAGATATATTTCTCCTATTCCATAAATAAAATTATCTAATTTTTTAATACAAAGATATCTAAAACAATATGATATAAATTTGGACCATAGCTTTTTACGATTCTATATGATTTCAACTCACATTTATAATGTTCCTTCTCTGCAACTTCATTGAAATCATTAAATAGACTTATGTAGTTATCTTTCTTAACTACACCTTCAAAATGATACATACAACCTTCCTTTTTAGTTAATGTTAATGCTTCTTTTACATATTCTATAGGTGCGGGAAAAACACCCATAATTATACGGTCTGCGTGAATACCTGCATCACTGAGCTTTAACACTTCTTCTTTACAATCTCCTTTAATTGGTATAACTTTCTCTTCTAAATGATTAATTTTAATGTTCTCAATAAGAGAATTATAAGAATCAGGATTAAGCTCAATACTATATATCTTTTGAGCTTGAGAATGCTTTCCAATAGGTAATGAAAAATAACCGATACCTGCAAACATATCGACGACTACTTCTCCTTTTTTAACTAATGATGATAAGAATTTCCTTTCATTAATATTCCCCTTACTAAACATGATTTTTGTAATATCAAATCGATATTTTATACCGTGTTCTTTATGCTCGATAACTGGATCATCTATTCCTACCAAAAATTCAATGTTTTCCGGTTCTCTAAAGGTGCCTATAATCCGTCCAGTATTTAGGTAAACCGATCTTATATTAGGAAGTAAATCTAAGTAAGCTTTACCAATAGCTTCTTTTCTATTAACTAGCTTTGGATTTAGTTTTAGGATAATCACATTTCCTAAAGTTTGAAAACCTCTTGGAAGAAGTGAGAGTTCTCCCTCTGTTAGCGTACCATTTAACATCTCAGAAAGTTTTTTTTTGAATTTCATAAGTTTTTCTTGTTACCATTTTGACTTGTGAATAATACTATTCTTGTTAATTAACCATCAATTTAAAAAGAATTAATTATTAAGTACTGGATTAATATTACTAAACTGTCGTAAACCATATAGATTGAGTCTACAAGCTTTTTTTCATTTTTTTGCTTACCGGTAATTTTTGTCTGACTTTTACCGGTAAAATGAAAAAACATGAGAGGGTATTTAAGGTTTATCAATTAAAATATCATAAAGATGAATGGTATTGGTAAATTTTAAATCAGTACTAATTATTTAGAATTTCTAAACTTTAGAATAATATTTATAGTGTCAATTACGTGTTTAAAATGAGTGAAAAGGTTCAAAAAAGTAAATATCTAGTAGAAGTAGAATTTGAACAAGAAGGAGTTGAAGAGATAAAAGAAGAAAATGTATTAGAAAAACAAATATTAAGAAATAATTTTCTTATTATCTAATTTATATCAAAAATGTAAATTGTATTGACACGAACTATTAGCAAATCAAGTTAAATTATTATATTATAGTAAATCAATCATAATATACTCATAACAAATTTATCTAAAATTAAAAACAAAGAAAAAGAATTCGATTAAGAAGTGAAATATAATGCCAAGTTTAGATGATTTTATAGTTGACGAGAATAAAGTATGGTTTACAGAAGGCTATTGGCCAGAAGGTGTTCCAAAGCAAGTAAAAGACGTTGATGGAGTTGAAATTTCCCCAATGTGGGAGGGATATTTGCATGCAGCTGATTATTATGGAACTATAGATTATGATATTTGTGTCTTTGTATATGGACCATATATAGAACGTGTAAAACTAAAAACTCTTTTTGAATATGCCAAAAGGTTTGGAACTTTTCTGTATGACAATTTAGGAATTAGACAAGGTGACGTTGTAGCAATTGATCTGCCTAATTCTATAAATTTTGTGGTTGCATATATGGGTTGTCAATATATTGGAGCAATCACTCAAGGAATTAATCCTACCTATCGACCAATGGAGCTTTTACACTCCTTGACAATGACGAATGCGAAGGTATTCGTCATGATGGATATGCTCTATATCGCAGGTCCTAAAGATATACTCCCAAAAACAAGTGTAAAACACGTTATCCCTACGAACTTTGTTGATTTTCTAACTGCAGATGAAGAAACGATTCAAAGTCTAGGAATTCCTAACGCCAGAGATAAGTTACCTGCAGAAACAGACCATTACAAAGTGTATTGGATGGATGAGATAATAAAAAACACAGAACCTAAAGAAATAAAAGTTGAAATAGACCCATGGACAACACCCGCAGTTTATCTTATGACTGGAGGTACCACAGGTTTACCTAAGGTAGCAATGCTTACTCATGCGAATTTAGTTGCTAACATCTATATGGTTAAAGAATGGGTCAAATTGAACCCTGGGATGATTACAATTGGGAGCATCCCATTTTTCCATAGCTTTGGAATGACATGTGTTATGAATGGAGCACTTTCTTTAGGTATGCAAATGTTGCTCTTCCCAAGGCCTCCAACGGAAGATGTTTTATGCGATACAATAAATAAGTTAGAGGCCTCAGAAGGAATTATCTATGTGGGGGTAGAAATGCTGTTTAAAAGGTTAACTGAATTTGTTGAAAACATGGGGGTTGAAACATTTAAGGAGAAGTATGATTTCTGGAAGAAGCTCAAATATTGTACAAGTGGGGCAGGACCCCTTCACGATTACGTCCGTGAACCATTTGAGGAGATCTTTTGTCCTATACGAGTGGGGTATGGCTTAACAGAAACTTCGCCTATTCATAGTGTAGCGCCTTTCTGGGGGCCAAATAAGACGGGAAAATTAGGATTACCGATGCCTGGAGCAGATTGGGCTATCTTTCCTTCTGATAATTTTGAAGCAGGTCCTATTGCTGATGGAACAAAAGAGAGAGGAGGATTTGGTGTCGAAAACACTGGTGAAATTTGTATCGCAGGACCCCATGTAATGATGGGATATTTAGGAGTTCAAAAAGACCAAGAAGATAATTTGAAAATGTGGAATGGAAGAAGATGGCTTTTAACTGGTGATATTGGTTTTATGGATGAGCATGGATTTGTTGAGATTCGAGACCGTAAAAAATCACTTATAAAAGTATCTGGTCATTCTGTGTTTCCAAAAGAAGTTGAAGAATTGCTAGGGCTTCACGAAGCAATTGATGAAGTTGCAGTAGCAGGCTTACCAGATGAAACGACTGGTGAAAAGGTTAAGGCTTGGATCACATTAAAGAAAGGATTTAAGATCGATAAAAATGTAACTATTGAGGACATTAAACAATGGGCTTTGGAGAATATGGCAAAATGGAAAACCCCACGATTAATAGAAGTCGTTCGAAAGATGCCTGTTAGTATGACTGGCAAGGTTCAGAGACGTGAACTCCAAGAAAAGGATATTGATAAACTTAATCAAGGAAAACCGATAAAAGGCTAAATTTTTTCATTTTTTTCTTATTTTTTTTAACTTTTTATTTTTTTGAACTGTTTAGAATAGTATCATTTATCAGCTCACTTAATTCTATACTTTTATTCTTACCAAAACTCTTTTCATTCGCCAATGTAATAGAAAACAAATAATTATCTCGCGTTTCAACTTTTACAGTATAGATTTTTCCTTGTTTAATACTGTAGGCTTTCTTAATTTTTGAAAGAGGGATTTCATAGTCTTTATGGAAATCATCGACAGAACTTCCTATTTCTGTTAAACTTATATTTGATTTTTTAATAAATGATAATTCCAGTTCTGTTAATAAAATCCTTCCATATGTCATTTCAAATTGCCATTTCTTTCCCACTTCTCCTTCACAGAAGTATCCTTCGGAATTATAAAGTAAGACCATTATACACTATATTTTTTTTTAAGTTTTGTTTTATTATATTCAATATTTAATTTTTAATTTATCTAAATGTTGTTCTACTAGAAAAGGCTTCAAAAGCAGATATCAAAAAAATTTTTATAGGCTTACTAAGTTTGTAACATTAGAGCCCATTATATAGAAAGTTTGAAAATTATACTAGGGTCTAAATTAAACTAAAATATAAATTGAAAAAAACAATTCTAAAAAAATGTCACTATTGAAAACTAGAGATTTTATGCTTCAAGAAAAAATGATCTCTTTAAAGGATAAAGGCAAAATAATGAATCTAGATAAAGAAACAATTGGAACATTCGCAGGTAAAGTAATAAAGATTGGTAACACTTACAGAATAAGAGATCTTGAAGAAACTCCGGTACTAACAGTTCATGAAAAAATAGTTTCAATGCGATCCACCTATAAATTCTACAAAGGTGGTGAAGAAGATGATGATAAATACATAGGCAAATTGAAAAGGAAACTTGTGTCTGTTAAACCAAGTTATTGGTTTGAAGATCCAAATGAAAATAAAGTTTTTACAATGAAAGGAAATATTTTCGCATTGAAATTCAAGATTTTAAAGGATAATAAAGTAGTTGCAGAAATCCATAAAAAATTATTTAAAAGTTTAATCAAGGGAACCTATGGTGTACAAATGTCTCCTGATTTAGATGATGATTCTGCGATGTTAGTATTAGGGATCGTTTTAATGCTCCATCATGAGAAAGAAGAAAATAGATAAAGAATACATTTTTTTTTAATTTTTTTTTAATAATTTTTTCTTCGATATTCAGCATAATTACAAATTTTTTCTAAACAGTTGACTGGACGATCCCAAAACTGAAATACTATTCCTCCTAGCTCTCTTATTTTTTGTGACCATGGATCAGTATAACTATGAGGATTTATGTAGATAACCGGAATTGAATATTTTTGAGATTTTTTTAGCGTAGGTGTAATTACCATTTTTTCCATATCATCAATCCTATCTCTCATGTCTTCTCTCATTTCTAGATGTTGGGATATTCTATTGTTTTCTTGCTCGAAAGGTGTCATGCTTCGAAAACCCATAGCCCCATATATTATAATTATATCAATCTCTCCAGATTTCATAAGCATTTTTGGGAAATTTATGTACAGATTAAAAATATTCATATCAAAGGTAATATCAATTGGATTGCTCCAACTTGCCGTATGAGGTAACATACTTTTAAATTTTGATTGAAGCGATTTAGAAAATTCGGGTACAATTAATCCCTTCCTTTCTGCATTATTTGCAATAAGTGCTCCTGGCCCTCCTGCAAAAGTTATTATTCCAACACGTTTACCTTTAGGATATGGGAAATTTGGTGTCAATAGCATAGAACAAATATCTAAAAATTCTTCGACATAATCAGTTTTGATAATCCCTGTTTCTCTAATCATAGCATCAAAAATGTTCATATTTCCAGCAATTGAGCCTGTATGACTTTTGATGGCACGATTACCTGCTTTAGATCCTCCCCCGTATATGGCAATAATAGGTTTGGTTTTAGTAATTTCTTTTGCTAATTGTATAAATTGCGTTCCTCTTTTAATTTCTTCAATATATAAACCAATTACATCTGTTTCCATATCATCTTTAAAATATTCTAAAAAATCTACTAAATCTATGTTTGCTTCATTACCTACAGAAACTGCTTTACCAACATTAAAATCAGGATAATCAGAATCCAACCATAATTGACTTGCCAACGTACCACTTTGAGAAGCCATTGAAAATTTGCTTCGTTTAGATTGTTCTCTCCACATCATCGTATTAAATTTCCCTTCGCCATCAGGATATATCCAACTATTGTAAGCCCCTAAACAATTAGGACCAGTAAATCTCATTCCATAAGAATTTGCAATTTCAACAATTTCTTCTGTTAGTGTATTTTTACGATCTCCAATAAGTTCTCTAAAACCGCCGGAGATTAATATAATTTTTTTAACACCCTTTTCTCCACATTCTTTAAAAACCTGAGGAACAACTTTTGGTGGTAATACTATCATCACAAGATCAGGCACTTCCGGGACTTCAGCTATAGACTTATAAGCTTTATACCCTAAAACTGTATCCAATTTAAGATGTATAGGAAAAATTTTACCTTTGAAATTGGAATTAATTATTCGAATTAATAGCATCGTACCCATTGTGGTTCCAAATGTATTATTGGCACCATATATTGCAATGCTTTTAGGAGTTAAAAAATCATGTAAAAAATGAGTCGACATTTCTAATTATTAATTTTTTCTATGAGAAATATATAAATTAATTCTAAATAGGAAAATAAAGGTAAGTTTTAAAACTTATTTAGCCAAAAACATTATAATAGAATAGTAAAGGTTATAAAGATCAAAATTTAAATCCAAATTAAAAATAAAAATTCAAATAAAAAAAATGTGGTTTTATGACAATAGAAACAAATATTACAAAAATGTTTGGAATTAAACATCCAATTTTTTCAGCAGCAATGGGTCCTTTTTATACCACAGACCTATGTGTTGCTGTTAGTGAAGCAGGGGGTTTAGGTGTGTTATCTCATACATCAATAGAACGAGGAACTGATATTGGAACCGAAACTACAAATATTGATATTGATACTACAACTAGGACTAGGTTAGGTATTGATGTTGTAAAAGCAATGAAAAATAATATGGAATTTGTAGTAGAACATACAGATAAACCTTTTGGTTTTAACATAAGAACCTCAAGAAATGAAATTCAGGCACCAAAATTGTGCACAGAAATCCCGAAATTTATAATGGAGAACCAGAGAATTAGAGATCAGTGTATTTATGCACTTACAAGTGCGGGATCCTCTAAAATATTACCAGCTAGTAAGACATTTCAGGAATTAAAAAAGAGATCTGAAATTAAACATTTTCATGTAGCTCCAGCCTTATGGTTAGCAGATAAATGTGTTGCTTCGGGAGTTGATGGTATGGTGGTAACAGGCGGTGAGGGTGGAGGTCATCAATCTTATGAAAAAGTGAGTACTCTCGTGCTACTCCAACAAGTTCATCAAAAATATCCTGAGTTTCCAATAATTGCATGTGGAGGATTTGCAAACGGTGCTGGTTTAGCTGCTGCACTAGCCATGGGTGCAGGTGGTATTGCTATGGGTTCGCGTTTCATCGCAAGTAAAGATGCTGAATTTCACGAGAATTACAAAAATGTTGTCCCCCCAGCAAAAGCTCAAGATACAATCTTAGTCACTGGTGCGTTGGGACCAATTCGTTTGTGGAAGAATGAATATAGTCTACATCATGGACTAGTAACAGATAAAGAAGCGAAGATGGCTGAAGAAGAGAGACTTAGAAGTATGTCTCGTGAAGATTATATAAAAGAGCTCATTGAATCGTCTAATGCATATCTTGCAGCTTATAGAGGGGATGTAAATTCAGGTGCAGTGCTTCTCGGGCAAAGTATTGGAGTGGTTGATCGTATTGAGAGCGTTTCAGATATTATCAACAATATTGTCTCAGACGCAGAATCATTATTAAAAAAGGCTGCGGGTAATATTAAATAAGTTATTCAAAATTCTTTGAATAATCGATTTTTTTTTTAATACACAAAGAAAGTTCAAAAAAAAATTTAGAATTATCTTTTGTTCAATCTTTTGTACGTTTTATTAATAACCTTATATATATTTACATATTCAACAAAGAGTTTATCATAGATTTTCCTATTTTCTGGATTTGGCGTATATTCTTTTGAAATCTCACAACATCTTTGGATTTCATCCCATTTAAGATATCCTAAACCCACTGAAGCGATATAAGCAGCACCACGTGCATTAGCTTGAATCGGATCTGCCACTTGTTTAATTTTTCTATCAAGAATGTCTGCAAAAATTTGACACCAAATATCACTTTGAGCACCCCCCCCTATTATGTTTAGTTCAGGGATAATTGTACTATTTTTTGGCCTCCCGAGTTCTTTTATTACCCATTTTCTTATAAATTTCTCGATAACAGATAACAACCATTTAACATTATACGCAACCCCTTCGAATATCGCTCGAATTATATGTTCTCTTGACATTTCAAAAGATAAATTATATAAACCTCCTCGAATAGTTGGGTCATCCACGGGTGATCGTTCACCTATGAGCCAAGGAGTATAAATTAGGTTATTTGATCCAGCAGGAACTTTTTCTGCTATTTGATCAAATATTTTATAAACATCAGGTACAGCTTCTTCTTTTAATAATTCATCTTTATGATAGAGAATCTTATCTCTAAGAAAAGATAAAGAACCTCCAGCTATATTTTGCTCGTTTCCCACAAGATATCTTCCTGGTATCGCAGAAGGTATACTACCTAAATTATGTATTATATCTGTTTTTTTATAGGGAATGTGAGTAAAAATCCAATCGCTTGTGCCAATATATATGTGAGCTTCATAATCATTTACAGCACCAGAACCAATGGTTGCAGAATGTATATCTGGAGCACCCATGACCACCCTTGTATCTTTTTCTAATCCTAATTCATCAGCTACTTCTTTTTTAAGTGGGCCTAAAATATCAGTACAATTCTTTAATTCCGGAAATTTAGTCTTATCAACTTTAAACATCCTCAGAAGTTTCTTAGAATAGTAAATGTTGTTTAAATTTCTCGTATCTGTAATCCAATGAAGATGGATGGAGGCTGTAGATGCTGCAAACTTTCCTGTTAATTTCATATTTACATAATCGTGAGGTTCTAAGAACATATGTGTTTTCTCGTAAATATCTGGGAATTCATTTTTAATAACTAAAATGTGGGCAATTGAATCCTTCCCATGTGAAGCTGGACCTCCTGCAGTTCTCTTTAAAAGACTTAAAATTTTTCTTAAATTATATCCTGAGACCTTTATTAATCCTTTATTGATTTTTTCTAAATGTTTAGCTCCACGGGTATCCATCCAAATAATTGAGTTCATTAGATGATTACCATCTTTATCTAATGCTACTGTGCCACTCCATTGACTAGTGTTACATACCCCTACTATATTCTCAGTTTTAACTCCACTTTTTTCAATCACCTTTTTAGCTGTATTTTTAATTGCATTCCACCAATCATCTGGGTTTTGTTCTACGGCACCCCCTTTAATAGCATGAATCGGAGTTTCTTGAAAAGCCCATTCTACAACATCGCCTCTTGTAGTAGCAATTGCAGATTTAGGACCTCCTGTACCATGATCTATTGCTAAAATATATTTAATTTGAGAATCTGACATATTTATTATAAAGGATGCTAGAATAAATAAAGATTATTTGATGTATTGTCACATAATTTTTTTAATCATTTCGATTCAACCAAGAAACAATGAATTTACTTATTTTTAAATATGGGAAATTCCATTATTATCGTGTCTAAAGGGATATTGTTGTTTAAGTTCCAGTATAAATAGTATTTTCACAGAAGTAGAGAGGAACATCTTGCATTCTCTAAGTTCAAGGAAAGCCAAATTCCGTAAATATTTTTATATAGTTATTTTTATAATTCTATCTTCCTTTATTTTTCAGATTCAAGTCTTTGCTTTAAAAGAAACTCATTATACTAAACAATGGATAAAAGATTCGGAATTTAACTTCCCATCAGGGCCATGGTTCAAAGTATTTAATGGAGATTCATCTGATGTAAATGCTAGTATTCATTCCGGACAAGCTAATTTTGAAATTTTAGGTGAGAAAAGATCTTACTCATTAATAGCAGATCCACCTATCGCTTCAAATTGGACTGAGGTGGATAATCCTAGTTTCCCAAATCGTCCAGATTTTGATGCAATTACATCTAAGGGTTGTAGAGTCTCCCATGAATTTGATGACCAATCTGCTATTCAAAATCCAAGCGTTCATTGGGATAAAAACATCACAATGCCAGTTAATATGTCAAATTACATAATTACTGGTGCATCAATTCAAGCAAGAGTTAACGCAACTGCAGATGAAAACATTGATCGCTATGATGATTACAAAAATGGTCGGAATGCAAGAATTGATCCAGCTGTACCAGTAGATCAATATGGAAATGGAGACTATGTGAGATTTTATGTTTTACTTTCAAACTTAGAAAAGAATAAAGTCTATGAGATAGCTTATTTGCAAACAGTATGGCTAGGAGATGGTGGGGCTCCAGGCACTGATTATCTATATGATACTTATATGATAAGTGTACCTCAAGAGGATTTAATCTATTTCTTAACTTCATCTTTAAGTACAGATTTCAATAATTTTACTATAACACTTGGTATGCGACTACAACTTGAAGATAATTCCGCTATATCTTTGGATAGAGATACATTTGACGAATTAATCATAAATTTTGTTAATTTTACATTTACTTATGAGAAAAAAATAGACAGCTACACCTCTATTTCATTAAATCAAATTGGAGAATCCATAAATGAAACAGATGTTAAAATTAATGATGCTGTTCTTAATTTTAAATATAAAGTTAATGAAACCTGGCCTGATGCATTGTCTCCCAATTCTGAGCTAAGGATTTTTATCAATAACTATGAGCTTGACAAAACCATAAAATTAAAAGAGATGAATGCCACTTTTCAAGTGTTAAATTTAGGTGCTCATGATATTAAAACTTATATTTTAACAAATATTAATATTTCAGTCTCAATAGAGATATTACTAGCAGATGATTTTGAATTAGATCGTAAAATAATAATAGCCATAGATGACATCTATCTTACAATTTCTTATACTGTATTTATTAGAGAATCTCCCCAAAATTATCTTTTCTGGATAATTTTAATTATTTTATTGGTTATTATAGGGATTTTAGGTAGTTTAAGTATAAGATCTTATATCTTATTACCAAGAAAGCAAAGACAAAGGAATGATCTTCTATTAAGAACGCAAAAATTTAAAGATGCTGAAAATATTCAAGGAATACTTCTGAGTCATACTACAAGTGGGCTTCCTCTCTTTTCTAAAAACTATTCTGAACTGATGATTGGGAAAAAGGAACTTTTTTCAGGATTTATTCAAGCAATTTCACTGGTAGGAAAAGAAATTAGTATTAGAAAAAATATTCATTCCAAGGTTCTTCAAAGGGATGTAATCGATGGCATATATGACGTTACTGAATTAGATTTTAAACATTTTTATTGTCTTATTTCTGATATAGAAGAATTAAGAACAGTTCTAATCCTTAATAATAAAGCTTCCAAAAGATTGAAACAACAATTATTAAATTTTGGTTTAAGTGTTTATGCAAAGTTTTCAGAAACATTAAAGAACTGGGATAATGATCCAGCTCCTTTTAAAACCAGCATTCAAAATTTTCTTAATAATTTTTTTACTTTATACTATAAGGATTCCTTTAAACTGGTTATTAAAAGAAATGATCTTGAGAAATTGAAGAAAGAATATAGGTTATCTCGAAGTGATTTAAAAGTTCTAAATGAAATTTTCATAATCTCCGAAGAGGAGAAAATTTTTAAATTAATTACATTAGTCGAAAGATTGAGCGATAGAAACGAAGATTTAATTATTGATTCAATTGAAATCTTGATAAGCAATAATTTGATTATCCCGGTTGACCCCATAGATTTTCAATATTAACTCTGTTTTTTACTAATAACCTTGAATTTATTTAAAATTTAATTTTTTTCCTATATTAGAAGTAAACTTAATTTTTGATGTAATAAGTTACTAATTAATTTAGTTACCATATTATTCTATAGATAGAAAAGTGATACATCTAATGAAATATGAAGAAATTAAAGCAAAGACGGAATACATTGTAAATAATCCTATACGACGTTTTAGATCAGAAGAACTAAAAGGAATCATAGAAAGATATCATAAAAACCACCCTAGATCCAGAGAAATATATGAAAGAATGCGCAAAATCATTCCTGGTGGTGTAGAGCATAATTTAGCTTTTAATCATCCTTTTCCAATAGCTAGTAAAAAAGTCTACGATTGTTATATGGAAACTGTAGATGAGATAGTTATGACTGATTATTTAATGTGTGGAGGTCCTATTATTTTGGGACATCAATACAAACCGTTAATAACTAAAGTAGTTGAAACTATTCAAGAAATTGGTCCTTGCCACGGAATAACACATGAATATGAGTATTTAGCAGCAGAACAATTACAAAAACACTTCCCTTCCTGTGAGATTATTCGTTGGCTCCAAACAGGTACAGAAGCAGATATGCTTGCAATTAGGATTGCAAGAGCCTTTACGAATAGAAAATGGATTATTAAAATAGGGGGTAGTTATCATGGTTGGAGTGATCAACTTACTTATGATATGCATCTACCGGGAACTAAATTATTGGAATCTCACGGAATACCTAAACCAGTATTTAAATTTATTGATTCTTGCCCACCCAATGATATTGATGAACTTAGAAGAATGTTTAAAGAGAAACGTAAAATTGCTGCAGTTATAGTTGAACCTATGGGTGGAGAAAGTGGTGCTTTGCCCACGAGACCGGGGTTCAACAAAGAAATAGAAGAATTATGTCATGAAAATAGAGCTTTAATGATATCCGACGAGGTTGTATGCGCTTTTCGATTACATATGGGTGGTGGACAAGCATATTATGGATATACTCCTGACATTTCTGTATTTGGTAAAATTGTAGGTCATGGATTTCCTTCTGCAGCAGCAATTGGCGGACGTGCTGATGTTATGGCAGTATGTGGTGCTGGTGTAACTGGAGGTAAAAGAGCATATTCAGGAGGAACTTTAGCGGCAAATCCGTTAACGTGTGCAGCAGCGTATTGGGCTATCAAATTTGTTGAAGAAACGAATGCTACTGAAAGAGCGGGTAACGCCGCGAGTCGGCTATCATATGGTTTAAATGAAGTATTTAATAAATATGACTTACCATGGTTTTCATATAATTTCGGTGGCACAGTTCACTTTCAAACAAGTTGTGTATTTGGCTTGAATTTAAGTGATCCTAAACAGTCTGGTCAAATTCCAATTCGAAGGGATTTCATGGGTGAGATGGGTGCAGCATTAGTGGATCAAGAATTGATTTCTGTGGCAGGAAGCAGGTTTTACACGTGTATACTTCATAAAGATGAAATTATTGATGAAACAATTCAAAAAATTGATAATATATGTCAAAAAATTGAATAACCTCTATTCAAATTTAAATGCTACTTTGACAACATCATTCTCATTTTTATTTGATGCTACCATTAGAGCATTTTGATATTGATCAATTGAGAAATTTTGAATTTCTTTGTTTTTATTCTTTATATTTGAAAACTCCATTCTCCTTTTCGCATAATAGTTTCGGTTTTCCCATCTGCCATGATACCATCAACATCCATTTTTTCTGATCCAATCATAAAATCTAAATGTAATAAACTTTGATTACCTCCCGCAGCAGAAAATTCCTCATCAGTAATATTGACACCATTTTCTAAGCAAATTTTCACAGCATTACCTAGGGCTAGATGGCAAGACGCGTTCTCATCGATGAGGTTGTTATAAAAGAGAAGACCAGACTGAGATATAGGAGAACTATGGGGAACTAACGATACTTCACCTAAATGGGATGCACCCTCATCTGTTTTAATTAAGTTACGCAAAAAATCTTCACCTTTTCTAGCAGTAATGTCTACAATTTTTCCATTTGAGAAAGTTAGACTTAAATCTTCAATTATAATATCAGAAACAAGAGGTTTGGTGGCAGTTACAAATCCCTCTGTTTTATCTTTGTGAGGCATTGTGAATATTTCTTCAGTTGGAATATTTACAACATTACTTATCCCACTTTGAGTTGTGAAATTTGCACTTTTCCATATATGTCCTATTGGTAAACCAATCGTGATATCCGTTCCTGGAGCTTTAAATTTCAGAGTAGTGTATTTCTTATGGTTGAGATAAGAACACCTAGCTACAAGTAGATTGATATGGTTATTCCATGCTGAAACTGGATCTTCAATTTTAACACGACAAATTTCAAAAAGAGTATCCCAAAATTTAGCTTTTCGTTCACTTTGAGGAAGTTCAGGAAATATTTTATCTGCCCAACTATCCGAAGGTGCAGCTATTGATGACCAGTTTACTAAATTTTTCCTACGCAGATCTGATGCAGGTTTATTATGTTTAAGAAATGTTTTGCGTGCAGTTAATATCAAGTCAGAATCTTGTTCTGAGAGGAGATCAGGATTTCGAGCAGCTATAAGAAGCATAGCATCACCCTCTTTGGCAATTTCTAATGCACCATCAGTCCGCCAAGTCGGAAATTCTTCAAATGAGTCCCTTGGGGCATATTTATATCGAATGAGTTGTATTTGATCGTCATCCCATATTACATCAACTAGTTTAGCACCAGTTTGATATGCTTTTTTCACAATTAGTCTTACTAAAGGGGCTAATTCGATCGCTACACCATTCTTACCAGCCCCGATTAATAACCGTTGACCAGGTTGTAAATTAAGACCTACTTTAACTATTGTTTCAGCATATTTTTCCAAATTTATCTCAAATTCCGAAGACAATAGGTTCACTCAAGGCATTTTAGTATTATTTAATATGTTTTATTTTGTCGCAAACCTTTTTATAATTATCATTCTAATTAGTAGACATTGTAGTGAAAATGACAATACAAAATGAAATAACTAAACCGTCAAATGTATTTAATGAAGATGGTTCTCTTATCCAACGAGGTTGGGCAAAAAAGCCGCTTCTAAAATATAATAAAGAATATATTGGTAAGGGATGGCTTCGAATAAAAGAATGGGATCATTATTCAATTTTAAATAAAGATTTTGGTTTTCAACTAACTATTGGAGATATTGGATATCTTACTCAAATGAGCTATGTTTGGCTCGATTTCAAGGAAAGAAAAAGAGATGGAAGAAGTCTTTTTAAGTTTTTTACAAAATCTAAAATACTTCCTAACAGTTCTGTAGAAGATAGTGAAATAATATTTCCAACAAAAAAATTTAAGGCATCTATTAAAAAGGAGAAGAATAAACACATTCTTTCAATTGAGGATCCTAAATTTCAAAATAAAGGCTTAAAAGGATCTATAACACTTGAAGATAACCCAAAAATGGACAATACTGTGGTTGTGACAGGATACAAAGAAGATCCTAGATTATTTTATTACAACCATAAAATTAATTATATGCCGGCTCAAGGGTTAATCTATATTGGAGGAAGGGAATATAAATTTGAACCTAAGAATTCATTTGGATTGATGGATTGGGGACGAGGAATTTGGCCTTATCATACTCATTGGCTATGGGGTAGTGCATGCGGTATTGTAAATGAAATAACTGTTGCTTTTAATATTGGTTATGGATTTGGGGATTTATCTACCCATACTGAAAATATCATTTTTTATGACGGTAAGGCTCATAAAATCGATGAAGTAACTTTTCATCATGAAGAAAGGGATTCTTCAAAACCTTGGAAATTTACGAGCAACGATAATAGGTTTAATATGGTTTTAACACCTCTGATTCCCCATAGGGAGAAAATCAATTTTGGGCTGATTTATCTGAATTCTTCCCTACTTCATGGTTTATATACTGGAAATATCGTATTAGATAATGGTGAGAAAATTCATATCGAAAATATGTTAGGTCATGCAGAAGATATCATTTGGCGATGGTGAGATCTTCTATTTTTACTTTTTATTTAGATTTAGTTCAGATTTTTTAGACTTAATTTTTTGCATTATGTTTTTGAAAAGATATTTATAAAAATTCTAATTTTATGGATTCAAATCATTCTAGCAACTTTGTAGTATTATTATCCTCCTAAATCTTATATATAATGGAAAATAAAAACTTTAATACCAACGAACCAAAAAAAAATAATACATCGAATTTTAATACTTTCAATTTAAAAAGAGAAACAAAGGTTCTTTTAAGAAAGTTAAAGTTATCCTTATTTATCTCAATATTAATAATACTAATTCTCTATAGCCTGATTGATATCTATGTATTTCATAAAGGAGATCTAAGCAAAACGATTTTAAAGTTGAATTTTCATGAATTTTGGGTATACTCAATTATTCTTATTTTTTTTATTATTATTTTTGTTTTCAGCAAATTCATAATTAAAAAACAGGTTAATTTTGAAACCTCAATTAGAGATTCTGAGGAAAGATATTTACGATTAATAGAAGGAGCAAAAGATTTATTCTCAAGTAGTATGATAATTCAACCTTAAAACTTAGAATTAATATTTAAAATAAAACCAATTACAATTTTTCAGATTTTTCTATTTTTCTGTACTCTTTAGTTATTAAGAATCTAATTATTTCAGTTATGTTTTTTATTCCATGATAGTCTTTAATAACCTCTAATTTGTCAAAAACATCCATTTCGAGAGAAATATGAAATTCTTTATGTTCGACCATTAGTATATTTTTTGATAAATTTATTTAATAAGTTTTCGTTTTATGGATTTTCTATGGATAACCTTGGATGAAAAATGGATAATTATAAATATAAGTTAAACCTAATAGTAAAAGAGATACAAAGCTATCAACAATTAAAACTTCAAATCTTCTCCGGATTAGTTACTTTTGAATTAAAATTAGCTCTAGCTATCCAATTTGCGGTAAAAGTTAATCGAATTTAAATAAGCATTTCCTAGATAAAAAAAATATAATAAGTTATGATGGAAATATTATTAGCAATATTGGGATTAGTTTTTGGATTAGCTTTAATTATTTTTTCAAGTATTAAAGCGGTTAAACATTCTGCTATACTAGCAGCTGCTTTAGGTATCTCACCATTGGTAATTGGCATAACTTTGGTATCTATAGGGACAGATATTTCAGAAATTTTTAACTCAATAATTTCATGCTCATTAGGTCATGGTGATATTGATGTTGGGGATTCTGTGGGTTCGGATTTAACTCAACTCACTTTAGTATTTGGTTTGTTACCATTAATAACTGGAGTAATTTGGGTACATAGAAAGGATATTATCATTCTGGGGGCATGTGAAATTCTTTCATTGGTTGTAATTTTTTCCATAGTAGAGAAGGGTTATATCACGCGGCTCAACGCTATAATGATGGTTGGAAGCTTGGGAATTTATATCTGGTTAATTTACAATGCGAATAAGGAGAGCATACTACAAAGAGTAGAATTAATTGAAAAAATTGAGGCCCCAAAAAGTAAGAAATTTCATCTTCTCATAGCCGCGTTAGGATTTGGTGGTGTAACATTAGCAGCATATATGATTGTTGAATCTGTAATAGTTTTATCAAGCATTTTGAAAATTCATGAATATATCATAAGTTTTTTTATCGTCGCAGTAGGAACATCGCTTCCTGAATTGGCGGTCGACATTAACGCATTGAGATTAAAACACCACGAAATCGCTATAGGTGATATTATTGGGTCTTGTATTGTAGACTCAACTCTCTCTATTGGTATTGGACAAGTACTTTTTCCACAAGCAGTAACAGCAGCCCTTGCCGTTCCTACTGTTTTATTCACACTAATCGCAAGTTTTATAGTTTTTTTAGCTATTACCGTTCGACGAAAAGTAGACAAAAAGGCAGGTATTTTATTTATATCGCTCTATCTTATGTCTTATGTATTCCTCTTTTCTTTTTGGATACATGTTTAATGTCTGAATCAAAATTAGTCATTCATTTTGGCAAATAGAATTTACACAAATTACACTGATTTGCCCTTAATCTCCTTTCGGGGCCAAGTATTATAAGCTTTTCTACCATGTCCCCGCCACATTTTGGGCAGCTCTTCGAAAAATTCTCTTTTATTGAGTTTAAAACTTTTTGGATTCCTTTTTCTAACTTTATTAATTCTAAAGCGTTCTCAATTATTTTATTTGCAGAAAGCATCCCAATCCCTTTAATCCATGCCAAATCTTCTGCTTTTGAATTAGCAATCTCCTCAATTGATTTAATGCCAGCATTAATTAACCTTTCTGCGGCTGTTGGACCAATTCCTCTTACGCGTATCAATTCTTCGATCATAATTGGAATGGCATTAATAAATTAAAGGTCATATTAACAGTTTTAAATGAATGAATAAAAATATATTATTACATTATGGTAGTTTCAACTATTTTATATTATATAATGTTAATTAGTAAAAATAAAATTTAAGTAAAAAAAATAAAATAAAAGTAAGATTATTATTTCTCGAGTTGACGTCCCACTCCATTATACATTAAGTACCCGCCTGCGATACCCGCAATAATCCCTACTGCGCCCATTATTGTTCTAACATTAATACCGATGGAAGCCAAGAAATTTGAAATAAAGATTCCGTACATAAAAATTATTAATGCGCAAAAACCGTATATAAAGTATCTCCATTTCTGTTTCAATTGCTCATCCTCAAATTTGTTATAAATTCGAAATGAAAGGTAGAATATTGGCATGAGAAGAAACAAGGTTTCACCTATTATTAGATATAAAAAGAATGCTAACTCCCATTCTGGTGACCATTCCGTATCCTCGTTAAGGGCTATTCCCAAGTCTGGATTAATGATGAATAAAATCATGCAACCCATAAATATTCCGGCTCCTATAAATATAAGCATCTGTTTAGTAACTGTGATAACTTTTTCTGATTTTAATAATATCAAATCAAATACCACGAGAAATACAGGTGCGTAAAAGATACCAAAATATGTCAGATAACTCAAGACAAGTATAACACCTTCATTGGCAATAGGTCCATATATAAAATTAAAAATAAGACCAATTACAGCGGAAAGATAAAATCCAGAAAAAATAATATTTAGTCGCTTTCTATCTCTCTTTAAAATCTTGTAGGCTAAATAGGCAAACCACGCACAAACGAGGCCTTGAGCAACGTAAATTGTGATTACTCTCATTGGATTCTCTAAAGGATTTTGAAATAATACCATACGTCTATCACGATAAGAAGCTTATTTTATTTTATTCAAAATAATTTTGTTAATGTTATTATTTATTATTTTATATTTATTATTATTGCTGTTTTTGATTTTAAAAAGATTCATTTTCTTAAATTACGGCTATTAAAGAAAAGGTAAAGATTTGAATTTTTAGTCAAGCTGACGTCCTACTCCATAGTAGATAAGATATAGAGCTATAAGTGTTGGTAACGAAATAATTGACCATATAAGTCGAAATGTATCATTATTCAAAGTATTAGATAATGAAGTTCCGTAATAAAGGAATAAATATGCAGATACACCAATTAAAAAGTATTTCCATTTCTTTCTTAATTGTAGATTTCCAAGCTTTCCATATACTTTCAGCGAATAATAACTTATAGGAAATATAGTCATCCCACTACAAACTATGATTGAGTAAACTAGAAAAATCCAACTCCAATCCGGTTTCCAATTTGTATTTTCATTTATTTTTATTCCATTCGGAACAAATAATAAACCTAATAAAATTAAACCAAATATTAGCAAAAATAAAATTAGGAATCTATTATTTATTTTATTAGGGGGTTTTAAAAGCAGTAATATAAAAATAAGTAAAAAAGCTAAGGAAAAACAAAGAGTATAATAGGTTACAAAATGCAAGATGTAAACAATAGTTTCTTCAAAAATATTTGCATAAATGATATTTATAATTACACCTATTGTAGTAGAAAGATAAAAACTACTTAAATAAAGATTAGCTCTCTTTTTACCTCTTTTTAATACAATATATGCCATATACAGAAAAAATAATGCAAATCCTCCTTGAATTATGTAAATTTGTAGGAATCTTGCCATATCCATTATCTTAATATCCCCTTGCCAACTAGGAAATTATTTTGTCTAAGGAATAATATTATTTATTTTGTCCTTTTTTAATTTAAAATTTTATGCTTTAAAGTTATTTTTAGTAATATTAGAACGTACCATTAGTAAAATTATCTTGAGAGAAACTAATTTGAAAAGAAAATTAGCTAATTTTTACTATTTTAAAAAATAATTAAGGTTGAAGGGCTATTCATTAATTTAATATATTAACCTATTGAATGAAATAAAAAAAATAAAAGAAAGCAACTAATACCTTATTTTTCTCGCCATTCAACACCGCATCGTCCACAGCGGTACTTCTTCCCATAAACTCGTGGATAATCACTAATAATATTCGTTTTATCTGTAGATTCATGAATCATATATTTGTTTTCTTCCCCACAATTCGGGCATTTTCGACGACCCTCAGTCTTCTCAATGGTTAAAATATCATCTGGTTCTGCCATTTTGGTTTTATCAACTCCAAATTATTGATATTATATAAAAATCTCATATTTTCAGAATATATTTTAAAATGTATTATATTGTTTTTATAACTTTTCTCTTTTTTATGAAGAAATAAAACGAAATGTTCATAAATAGGATCATAAATATTTCATTTTTTTATTAGACTCACTTATGAGCGTTTCCCCGTATAGTCTTGCTTTTTCAAACAGTCCTTGACTAGAATACCGAAATCTAAAAATAAAATCATCAAAAATTTTTCTATAAATTTTACGAACATCTCCTTTTTTATTGTAGATTTCATAGCAATATATTATATTCAGATATTTTGTCATATCTTCTAAACTATATCTACTTACCCTTACTATATTTGAGACTTTCCTTTCGAATATATGGGAAATATCTATTCCTACGAGAATAGAAATCCCTTGGAAATAAAAAATTTCGTTAAACTCTTCAATCATGTTTTTATAATACTGATAAATAGATTTTGTATCAAACAGATCTAGGGTAAGTATAATTACATCTAACTTTTCTATTTTATCATAGTTATTAATTACTTCTTCAAGGTTTATCGCTAAAAATATCTTTAATTTAATGGGAATTCCTTTGAAAATAATGAAACACTCTGAAAATTCCTCTGAGATTTTGGTATCAATTGCAAAATCTCTTAAGTTATCTAAGAAAATTTCTTTATTATAATCTTTATTACCTACTATTCCAATTCGCAAATTATAGCTAATTTTTTTCAATTGTATTCTTTCCGAAAAGAATTATTATAGTTCGTAATTTATAATTATTAATAAATCATTTTAAAGCAATATTTTGAACTGTCAATCATCAGCATAAATCTATCTCATGTTAATAATTTATTTAGAATTATTGTTTATGGTTCTTATTTGGGGTTTTTCATTTGTAGTAGTTGATATAGCGGTAGAATTTATGCCTCCACTCTCTGTTGCTTTATATCGTTTTATAGTTGTGTCTCTTACATTTATAATAATTGATATTTATCTTAAAATAATAAGAAAAAATGAATTTAATAAAAATGAGATCAAAAAAATTCGATTTTCCAGAAACGATTGGATTCTTCTTATCCTTAGTAGCTTTACAGGAGTATCATTTTTCTTCCTTACTCAATATTCAGCTATAAAGATAATCGGCCCTTCGCTACCTGCTTTATTTGTATGTTTATTATCTCCTGTTGTTATTACCGTTTTAGCTTTAATCTTTTTCAAAGAAAAATTATCTTTAACCAAAGTTATTGGGTTTATAATTGCTTCTCTTGGAGGATTTCTCTTAATAACCGGTGGAAATCTAAATACACTTACTTCAGAGGATCCCAACTTTTTTGGATATTTATTTGCACTTATTACTCCATTCTTATGGGCAATTTATTCTACTCTAACAAAAAAAGTTTCACAAATTAATTCTAGTTTAGTTATGTTAAAATATATTGCCTATTTAGGCACAATTGAGTTGTTTATTTTTGTAGTTTTAAACAATGAATTATTGAAATTCATTTCTAATTCCTTGAATATAATTTTAGTTCTGTGTGTAATGTATATTGGAATTTTATGTTATATTCTAGGTTATTATATCTGGCAAAATTCACAGTTAAATTTAAAATCCTCTAAAGTTGCCTCGTTTTTATATATTGAACCATTTTTCACTCTATTATTTTCCCTCTTACTTCAAAGAAGTGAAACTATAGTTGGATGGAATATAATTGGCGGTATTATCGTTTTAGTAGCTGTTCTTATCATTAACTATAAATAAAAAAAGAAAATTTATTTCATGGGATTACTCCAATGAAAGAAGTTTTTTCATCCATTTAGGTAAAATAAAGCCGATGTAATAGGTTGTACTAGAAATCATCATAAAGATTCTAAAAATTATTAATGTTACTGGCGTTAAGGGGATAAATCCATCCCCAATTGAACCAATTGCGAATATATTGAATGAAATTATTAAGAACCTGCCCTTCCACATAATTGTTGGATTATCTTTCACTCTAAGTGAGGCGATAGAGAAATCGTTACCTGTAATTGTGCTGATAAGCAGAGAAATTGCTAGAAATACTAAAATAAACCCTTTATAATCAATATCAATTGGATTTCTTTTAATACCGATTAGATCATCAACAGGGGCACCTGGAGCAAAGAAAACAAAATAGAAAAGGTAGATATAAAAGATTATTGATAAGCATATTATAATAAGCGAAACAATATCTTTCTTTTCTGGATGTAAGGTCGGCATATAAATTTGAAGCCATGAATATAAAGCGATAGGTACACCTATAGTTCCTAACAAAACATAGGCTTGATAAGCTATTTCCTGACGGGTGAACAACGAGGTTATATATCCCAAACCGCTAGGATACCAAGGAGACATTGTAAAAATTATTGCCAAGAAAAAATAGAATAACATTTTCTCTTTAGTCTTAATGTATTTGAAGAGTACAATAATACCATAAAACCAAGCTATAATAACAGCAATAAATCCAAAAATTCCAGATAATTGGGTTAAATCATCTAATGCTATAAAAATCATTATAATTACTATGGGAATTTATGAATTTAAAAGTTAATAATTTCTTATCGTGTGCTATTAAAAATGTAATAATATTACCAAAAAAACATATATACTTTAACACTATATAAAAATCAAACTATTATCTTCAACTTAAATTAAAAATTAAGGTGTTTATAAAATTCCAAGACGTTACTATGCTAAATCTAAAAAAACCCATGCCAAAGATCAAGCTTTTACCCAAGATCAAGTAGGAGAAGAAAAAGAACGGTACTTAATAAGTATAGAATTAATGAGTTTGAAAACTCTGAAAGATTATGATATTCTAGGATGGCGTGGAGAATTTTATTTTAAAGTAGATGGTCCTAAGGTTTTTAAGGCTAGATTCCCAAATAAAGGTACTATTAAATTGCAAAAAAATCAGGAATTCACGAGTCGCGCTGATATGTCGCTTTGGAGTCAATTCAAAACTGTTCGAGTCGATGAACCCGCAGTAGAAAAAGTAAAAGTGATTTTAAGAGAACAAGATCACATGAAAAAGGACGAAACTGTCGCTGAACAAGAACTTGAAATAAAATTGCCATCTAAAACCCAATACGTTATATTACAAGATGAGAAAGAAAACACAAAAGCAAAGCTTAGAATACAAGCAACTAGAACTAGATATTAGTAAAAATAATATTATTTTTATCTTTTTTTATATTATTAATTTTATCATCCAATAAATATCATCGTTGATAACCTCTTTCAATGGCATTTGGTCTTAAATTATAATTTTCTCTCTTGTATTCTTAATAGAATAATTGCGATAATAACAATTGATAATGCTACAGTGATTTGAATAATCCCTATCCCCAGAAGATCTGGAAATAAGTCACCTAAAGCCAATGAGATTACTAAAGTTGCTAATTCAAACAAAGCTAGGTAATTTAGTATTGCTAAAAATTTGTTTTCTATAGTTGAGGCTTTAGTATTGAGAGTATTTCTCTGTCTATTTAGAGTTTTTCTAATCCTGGCAATAACATCATCAGTTGCTTTTGAAAATGTAAACCCATCTAATTTTTCGATTTGTTCATTGAACATACTTGTTTTAAATATACTCGTAAATAATAACCTCGTTATTTTTGAAATAATTACATCTTTATTTAATTCGAGAATAATTCTGTTTAATTCAGTCTCTAACTTTTCAAGATTTTCAATTTTATCCTTCAAAGTTAGCTCTTCTTCCTTAGCTCGAGTTTCTGAAATAATTCGATCAAATTTTTCAGCAACGACTAAAATATTTTCCATATGCATTAAAATTAAGAATCTCTGCACATTTCCAACTTCTGGTCCAAAAAGAGTATCTATTAAAAAGTTTTTCATAGTATAAGGATCTAAAAGTCCTGGACCTGGAATTACTACATTACCAGCATGAGTTATCATAACAAATTCATCAGTATAAGGAGAAAGATTTTTTAAATATATCTGATCTCTATAAGCTACAGGATCCAACTCACGATATTTATCAGTTCGTAGAGTCAATCCAATAGAATATCGTGCATTCTTACCTATTTCGTTTCCAGTAAATCTATAATCAGATCTTTTGAAATCTGGTTTAGCATCCCATATGATCCAAGTATGATGCCATGGCTCTAAATAAGACTCCAATTTGGCCTTATCTGGATATTTTGCTCTTTTTAATAACTCAATGACATTATCTCTTATCTCTATAAATTTTTCAGTTATCGGTCTGCCTGTACTCTGAAGAATCATATTAATAGGTTGAGAAATTTCTATAAAATCCTCAATTTTATGATAGTTATCAAATATTAATTCACAGTGAATAACCAATACCGATCCATAATGAATGTGTCCCTCTAACCTTACTTTTCCCACTATATGTGGAGCTGTGGCACATGAAAATCTATCTGGTCCCCCTATTTTGAAACATACGGGAGCATAATTATGAGATTGACTAGAAATCCATTTTAATGGTTGATCAACTTTGGCCCCATCCTCTTTTTCTATTTTAAATCGATAGCCTTTGTATAATTTTAAAGATCCTTCCCTTTCTAAAAACTTTCTAACATCTGGAAGCTCAAAATAAAGCCCTAGCTTATAAAATTTCCAAAAAACAAGCGTTACCTTGAATGTATATTCTTCTTCTAAAGCTGAATACGTCATAAATATCCTTTAATAAGTTTTAATATATACAATGTCTCGTAAAAATATAAAACAATCTCATTTTTTTTTAAAATAGATACATTATTGGATTTTAACCAATTAGTCCAGATCTTTTTTATTTTCTCCTGAATGTCCAGTATCATGAGGAAAACCACTAATTCCAGTTTTAACCTAGAATTCTTCTGTAATATCTCTAAAGTGATTATTCATTCCATTAATTATGTACAAGTTCTAAAATCCAAAAGATAAAAATAGGTAAATTTCTTAAATATCTTATTAATTTCACTAGAAATTATCAATGAAACAGACGAATCTCAAAATAAGGAACCTATTCAAGAATGAGGAAAAATTTACTTTCCTAATAGGTGCTGGTTGTTCTGTTGACGCACCTTCAAATGTTCCTGACAGTAATACAATAAAAGAGGAATTAATTAATTATTTTTGTGCAGAATCTGAGATTTCAAATATTCTTGAAATAGAAGACTTAAAATTAGAACAATTATTAAATACAATCTGCACTAGTTTTAATGAAGATCTTAAAATTTTTGACTTTTTTGGATTATTTAATAAACCTAATCTTCAACATTTTTTCTTAGCAGATTGTATCAAGAAGGGACATTTCGTAATGACTACGAATTTTGATTTTTTAATAGAAAATGCTCTTGCCAATATAAATATTCCACATGAAGAAATATTGCCTGTTATTACAGAGGAAGATTTTGTAAATTATTCTAATCCAATTGAGTTATTTAAAAATAGATTTAAGGTAATTTATAAAATCCACTGTTCCGCTAAAAATGTTATAACAGGGGAAGATACACAAAGTTCTTTAATTAAAACAATTAAAGCCTTGGGATCAAATAAAATTAGAAACAATTTATTTCAAATTGATCCTTTTAAGTGGACGCTTTTAGACAATATCTGTAATGGGCGCTCTTTAGTGATAATGGGTTATTCAGGTTTAAATGATTTTGATATAATACCAACACTTAAAGCATTAAAAAATCTTAAAAAAATAATTTGGATAAACCACACGGAGTCAATTCAGCCTGGTTACGAAAATGTATACGATATAATATCAAGTGAGAATCAATCCTCACTTGATATCAGTAATGATTTAATTACAACTGCTGAAAAACTTCATGAAATCAGTCTTATGCATAATGCAAATAAAATTTACCTTATTAATGTAAACTTAACGCAGATGGTTAAAGATTTAATTCAGATTAAACCAAAATTAAGTTCAGAAATAATTTCTATAAGTTTAGTAGATTGGCTAAAAGAGAACATTAGAATTCCAAATATGTTTGAAAAGCTTTTGATTGCATCCAGAATCTATTATGAGCTTGGCTTTTTTAATGAAGCTATGAGATGTTCTGAAATAATGATTCGATTTACCATCTTAGCAGATGTTAAGTCTTGGAAATCAATAGCTAATGAAGCAATCTCTAAAAGTTATCTTTATCAACAAAAGAAGCCAGAAGCCATAAATCTGCATACAAAAAATGATAGGGTTAGAAGTCAGATGAAAGCTCTAACAATGAAGTCAAAATCGCTTACTTTAATCGGAAATATTTATTATTCAACTGAAAATTTCCCCGAAGCAATTAAAAAATTCGAAGAAACATTAGAAATTAATGAAAAATTAGGTAACCCGATAGAAGTTGCTAATTGCCTTAATAAAATTGCTGATATTCACTATAAATATAAAAATTATAACAAAGCAGTGAAAAACTACAACAAAACCTTAGAAATTTACAATCAGTTAGGGGATTTGAGTCATAAAGCTAACAGTTTTATAAAAATTGGTGAATGTTTTCTGGCGCAAAATAATTACCCAAAAGCTAAAAAGAGCTATTTAAGTGCATTGAAACTATATAGAGAACAGCATCTTCTAAAAGGAAAAGCTAAAATCTTGAATAAATTGGGAGAAATTACGAGACTTCAAAAAAAATACAGCAAAGCTATAAAATATGCTACGAATGCTGTTAAGTTAAATGATGAATTAAGAGATTGGACGGAAAAACCCAATACTCTTAAATTGATTGCTCGTATTAAAGAAGATCAAAAAGATTACCCCGAAGTAATAAAATATTATAATGGAGCAGTAGAAATATATGAAAGATTAGGAAGTTTAGCTGAAACAGCTAATTGTTTGAAGAAAATAAGTGCAATTCATAAAATACAAGGAAATCCTTCTAAAGCTTTGATGCAAAATGAACGAGCTTTGAAGATTTATCAGCAAATAGGTGTTTTAAATGGGATAGGCAGTTGTCTGTTTGATAATGCAACTATCAATTTCAGTATAGCAAATTATCAAGAAGCATTAAAATTTTATGAAGAGGTGTTAAAGCTGAATCAACAGTCAATAGATTTAACACAAAAGTCTATTTCTCTCAAAAATATGGGGCTAATTTATCAAATTCAAGGGAATCTCTCCAAAGCGTTAAAGAA
The DNA here is from genome assembly GCA_048886685.1 of Candidatus Hodarchaeota archaeon. Lineage (GTDB taxonomy): Archaea > Asgardarchaeota > Lokiarchaeia > Sigyniarchaeales > SOKP01 > Loki-b32. The sequence goes on along the minus strand of JBHLKM010000017.1, from coordinate 151 downwards.
ATTCGAGGAAGCAATAAAAATTGATAAAAAATTAGAAAATGTAAATGATCAAGCAATAAGCTTTTATAGGATTGCAATGATCAATTTTGACCAAAAAAAATACCCAGATGCCTTGATATCTTTCAATAAAGCATTAGAAATTTATGAAAAA
>JBHLKM010000016.1:0-109081 GCA_048886685.1 Candidatus Hodarchaeota archaeon | reverse complement strand
TAACCCATTTATCTCTTACTATCTCTCCAACAAAAGCCTCTTTTGATCGATATAGAAGAGACTCTGATATTACATTATCTCCCTTAATTGCTTTTTGCATCCCTCTCGCTTTTTTAACAAATGTTGGAATAGTCGCATGTTTATAAATTCTATATGCAGCAATACTACCCACAACGGCAATTATGGCAGAAATAATTAATATGAAATGAAAAGTTGGCATTCCAGGGAAGATCTCTTCAATCTCAACCACAATGGTAATCCTAAATTCCTCGGAGATGTAATCCTCTCTAGTAATATTGATTTTACCCGTAAGAGTTTTTGAAGTAAAGAAAGCATCTATATTTCCCGTAGGAAAATTACATATATAAGTCCCATTTGCAAACTCCTCAAACTCATATTCAACTCCACCTATTGTCATTAAAATGGCTGCATTCATTAAAGGAATATTTCCTTTCGTAGGATCTGTTAATTCTAATTTTATAATAACCGTTTCTCCTTTTTTAACATTTATTTGATTATTTCCGTCATTGAGACGATAATCAATTATTCTTTTATTGATAGTTAAAGAAATTATGGCATTTTTATGTTCATAATTATCTTTATCGAGTGTAATAATTAGTAAATATTCTCCGATTGTTAAAGTTTCAGTATTGAAATCTAAGATATATAAATTATCAACAGTAGGGATTAAAGTTCCTTGACCACTAGCAATTACATTCCCTACACTGTCGTATTGCTCCCATATATAATATTGACTACCTAAATTAGTAATTTTTGTGCCTTTTATCGCATCAGTATATAAGAATGTAAAATTAACAGCATCTTGTATATAAATGGTTTCAATTTGTTTAAAGAATATCGATGAACCATTAATCATTGTTAGACGATTTAATACAATCAAATCCAAATTCTTTGTTGCTGGTATATAATGCTCTTTAGTAACAGTAAAACTTATAATATAATCATCAGCATCTAGTAAGGATGTATTTATTGTCTGTAGATAATACTCCAATTCTTTATAATATTGAACTGTTCCGGATATTTCCGGTTTACCTGTTATAGAATAAGTAACTGTTCCTTTTGTTTCATAAGCTACTATTCTTGAATGTTTTATTATGAAAGAAAGATTAAATATAACGGATTGATTTGTTTCTATAACTCCTGTGTATATAGTATCTTTATCAAGGTTTTCTAATGAAAATTCTCCTTGTCCGGAAACAACATCTGAAATATTATATATTTGCCCTCCTACTGTAATAGTCATTGCTAATTCTGATGGAAGTAAATCCTCGACACCATTGGATATTCCAGTAATTAATAATGTTGCATAATCCTCAAACCATCCTTTCTCGACAACACTGACTTGAAAAATTCCTCCTTTGCTAAAATCTTGTCTAGCTATAGAGAAATTAATTACTTCTAGATATTGATTTTGGTAAAATTCTTGGATGTATTCGACTTTAATTATAACATCAAACATAATATTCGTGGTACTTTCTATGGTGAATAAGAATTGGTTATCTAAAGGATAAATAATTCTATCATCGATGGTTAGGATTCCATTTCCATTTATGTCTCCATAATTCAGTGAATATTCATAACCCTCATTAGTAGTTATATTTAAATTTTTTAAGGATGTTAAATCTACTTTACTCCATGTGGATCTATTATAGCAATTATAAATCTCAAAAGTTATGTTTTTAATTGCCCATCCCTCAACTGCCGTTAAAAGAGAGAGCATCTCTGTAATGTTAAATCTTGAATATTGAACATTAATTTTTTCTCTAATAAAAGAGACATCAGCATTAATATCTATATTGCCATCAAATGAACCTCCAATAGTAAACTCAAAATTGTTATCACTTGTGGGACTAGTTTTCTCTAGGTTAAGCTTTAGTCCTGTCCAGGTGCCAAGAGTATAATTATGTCCACTATGATTATTATAATGAAACATCTTAAAGGAACCATAAGGATCCACAATAGTAATGTTTATGTCAGATTCGGCAACGTTCCACGAAATATTATAAATATTAAAGCTAATCTGCGATAAAATCCAATCGTTTGAGATATCTGGAATCGAAACCTTAAATGTATTGTCTATACTATTATAAATATTATATTCTATAGTAAAATCTTCAGAAATTTTCCCGTAAGGTTTTACTGACATATTGACGCTTTCTTGCCAATATTTCGATTGAGGTGAATCATCATTTTGCGACTGGTTTAACATTAACTCATTTTTTAATAGGAATAATGACATTATTAAGTCCAGAGGTAGAACATATCCAGATTTGTAAGCTTGTATTTTAATTGTATAAATTATCTCAGTTTCTAACTCATCGGTTTCAATAACTGCTTGATGTCTTCCGATATAATCATTTTCTTGTTGCAATGTTCCTGAACGAACGGGTGTTGTTCCTTTTATTATTTCATATGACATTGAATCTGCATAGGCTGGACCTAATAAATTTTCATACCCTGATGTTACTTTAGTAACATTGAATAAAGTTCTTATTTTTAATCTCGAACCCATTTCAATAATGATATTATTTGACGGATTTAAGGACACGATTTCTGTTTTAAATTCTTCTAGTTCAGTTTGTGTTATATCAATCTTAATAGTATAAGCGGTTTTCGCTTTGATATTAAAACTAACCTGATATTTCATTCCAACCGTAAGATTAATTATTTCAAAAGGCACCAATCCTCCATAAAAATCAATACTTAAAGAATAATTTGAATTTATTAGAGAGGAATTTGCCCATCTAAAAGTTGTTTTTCCATCCAAATCCGTGGTTAAATTGACTATATAATAATCTAAGACAGAATGTTTTAATATTAATTTTGCTCCACTAACAAACTGAGATGTATCAGATGTAAGAACGGTAAAATTGACTGTTGTTAAGAGTGTAGTTACATTGACAACAGAATTTGGTGCGAGTATATCACCTGATGCTACAATAATTTCGGTCGCATTGTAATTAATATCTCGATACCATACCGAATAGTTATATTGATAAGGAGTAGTATTTAACCATCGAAATGTCGCTTGTCCTGTATTGCCAATCGTACAATTCTGAATTGAACCTGAACTATTACTAACTATTATCCATCCAGAATCTACGGTAATTCCATCTACATCTACGATATTAAAGATGTTTCTGCTGACATTGCAAATTAAATTAATAATTTGAATTGCTCCTTCTATTAGAATTGCTTCAGATGTTTTATTAATTGTTATTGTATAATATGGAGGAAGATTTGATGTCATGGATACTGTGAAGTTATATTCATATTCTATTGACACTATATCTTCAAACATAATAGTTCCATTAGCGAGTGTAATACCACTTCTAATTAAATTATTATTTTCATACATAGAAATATTTACGTTTGGTATTAAATTGCCGTATAAATCAATCGCATTAACTTGAAGATCGGTAACTGAAATCCGTTCCCCTCCTACAGAGTAAAAACTAGCGGGATCCTGGTGGTTATTATATTCAGTGGCAATCCAATCTGCTGTATGAGTCACGTTGGAAACCCGAACTTCATCAATAATTCCATTAAAGGAGACTGATGAAGCTCTACCAATGTCCATTGCATCAGCACTAACTCCACTTGTATCAATAATTACTATATGGTACCATGCTCCTGTGGATACGATAGATCCTATTATTCCATTAATATAAATCACTAGTGTGCCGGGAAAACCAATAGTTTTTATTTCACCACTAACGCTATCAATTATTATTTGATCTGTGCCGTCTATATCAATTAATGACATATTTGCGGGTTGAGAGTAATAGACCTTAACCCGAATATGATCAATGTTTGTCGGATCGTCGGATCCTCTCTTTTCTAACCAAATTCTGAAGTTAGGATCGCTAAACTCAGAAGGGCTCCATTCCCTATCCCAGTCTGTTGTTGGACCACCTGTCGACTTATATGAATCATAAGAACTGTCCCAAGTAATTGATCTATCGCTAGTATAATTAATTCCGCCGTTCCAAGAGAGTCTAATTCGAACTCCCTCATCATCATCAGCGTTCCCCTCAAGGGATACCTCAATTCCTTCAATAGTATAATTTGGTATGTTAAAACCAAAGTTGTACCAATCTTGATCTAGTCCACTTGTAGATGCTGATGCTCTATTATTATCGCTTGTATAAGCGCCAGTTGGGTTGGTCCAATTATTATAGGTTTCCCCAGTCGCAGTTGGACTCCTATAACCAGTATCACTATAATTATAACCTTGAAGCGAATGAGGATTCATCCAAAAATCAATAGTTTTTATTCCTGTTCCGACATTACCCACACTTACATGATCATTGTATCCATCAAAATCTAAACTACCGTCAATCTGTCCTGAAATCTGATCATATGATCTCATTGAATCATCAGCAGTTCCATGATTACTATTAGAAGTTGAATCTTTAATGTCTCCGGGATCTCCAGGACCAGGATTTTCCTTTAAATGCCATACACCCTTATAGTCAGAATTCCAAACTCCCGTTGGATTTTCTTGGGGTCCTAAGGTGGAATTTCCATAGAACATGAATATAATAGTATCAATAGAAGTTGATAACAAAGGAATCCGAACCCACGCTATTAGTTGAGCACGAGTATAACTATAACTTGGATCATATAGTTCTATTTCATGATCTAGCCAAGCAGTATTATTGGCAAAAGCGATATCATCACCATCAGACTGAGCCTTGTCCTGTAAGTCTGAATCAATAATAGAAATTAACACAGGAAAATTAATAAGTTCCCCTGTTCCATTAACCTTTGTATGATCAATTGTTATGACTTTATAATAACTAAAATGATTTGCATTAGGAAGCCCATTTGAAGAGGTAGAGAGTAGTGATTCTCTGATTGGATCCTTTCCAATATTTTCTTGATTTGTGTAATTTGTTATTCCATTAAAAATCTTAATTATTGTTGGCAGAATTAGAATAAATAATAGTACTGCAAGAATTTTTCTTTTATTTTTTAACTTTCTTATAATTCTCACCTTTTTTTATAAGAATATTATAATTATTTAGATGATTTTTTTTTTTTTTCCATCACATTCCCCTTTTGTTATTAGATTTTCAATATACAAAAAAGTAATAAAAATATTACAATTTAAATTTTTATTACCCTTTTTGAAAAAGAATAAAAATAAACTTCAAATAAGAAATTTATTGAATTTTATATAAAAAAAAGGGTGTTTAGCAAAAAATAAAGTATAATTTCATAATTTAGCAGTAAAATCGAAATCTATTACCCTCTAATTTATTTCATACAAAAAATTATTATAAAATTATAATCATTATTTTCTTAAAAAAATGCTTGAAATAAATCTCTCCGGTTTAAAATTAAAATCCCCACTCATTTTAGCCTCGGGAATTTTAGGTGTATCTTTTTCTTCAATGAAGAGAGTAATTAATGCTGGAGCGGGGGCTGTTACAACCAAATCTATTGGTCCAAATCCAAGGAAAGGATATAAAAATCCATCTATAATTGAAGTTTATCCAGGGACATTTTTAAATGCAGTTGGTCTTGGGAATCCTGGAATAGACGATTTTATCTCTGAGATAAAAGAAATTAAGAAATTTAAAATTCCGTTAGTTGTGAGTGTTTTTGGGGATACTAATGACGTTTACCTTGATGTAGCTACTAAAGCTGAAAAAGCTGGTGCTGATGCCATTGAGATTAATATTTCATGTCCTCATGCTGAAGTTGCTTCAATCGGTATTGATAAAGACTTAACATTTGAAGTTGTCAAATTTTTGAAAGAAAAATTAACTATTCCTCTTTTTGTGAAACTAAATCCTAATGTAACAAATATAAATGAAATCGCCTTGGCTGCCGAAAAAGGTGGAGCAGATGGCGTTGTAGCGATTAATACATTAGCAGCTATGGCACTTGATGTTAATACAAGAAGACCTATCTTATCTCATGGAAGTGGGGGTCTTTCTGGAAAAGCGATACACCCTATAGCAGTTAAAAAAGTCTATGATTTATACAAAATTTTGAAAATACCTATTATTGGATGCGGGGGCATAGATTCCTGGCAGGATGTCGTTGAATTCTTTCTAGCAGGAGCTTCTGCAGTACAAATTGGTACAGCCTTATATAAGGGTACCGAAATTATTACTAAAATAAATGAAGGAGTGGTTAAATATCTTAAAGAGGGTGAATATAAATCAATAAACGATATCAAAGGTTTGAGCCATCAGTTCATAACTCAAGAGGTGCCTGATTTTGACTGAAAACACTATTCAGACAGTAAAAGTCAGTAGAGTAATAAATGATTGTTTAGGTGTTAAAACATTTATTTTCAAGAATCCGACGGACCTAAAACCAAAGCCAGGTCAATTCACGATGATTTGGGTTCCCAGTGTAGATGAGATACCTATGTCTATTTCGGCTTGTGACGAGGGAAATAATTGGGCTATTACTGTTAAAATTGTTGGTGAATGTACCCAATCACTATATGATCTTACAATTAATGATTATATTGGAGTGCGTGGTCCATTAGGCAATTACTTTAAAGTACCAACGGATAGAAATAACAACATCTTTTTGGTTGGCGGGGGTATAGGGATGGCACCACTTAGATTTTTAGCCCGGGATTTAAATAATTCTGGTTATAATTTTAAAATTATACAAGGAGCCAAAATGGAAAGCGATTTGTTATATATGGATGAATTGCTTGATTATGACCGAGAAGGATCAGAATTTCATTTTTGCACAGATGATGGAAGTTATGGTGAAGAAGGAACCGCATCGGATTTATTTGAAAACACCATTAAAAATTACACACAGAAACAATTCAAGAATACCGTCGTATATTCATGTGGTCCTGAACTAATGATATATAAATTATTCCAAATATGTGAAAAGCATAATATCGAATTTTATGCCAGCCTTGAAAGAATTATGAGATGTGGCTGTGGTTTGTGTGGATTATGCACATTAGATCCACTAGGACTATTAGTTTGTAAAGATGGCCCTGTATTTGGCTCTAAAGAATTAAAAAAAATTGAAGATTTTGGTAAGTTTACTCGGGATTTTACTGGTAAAAAAATTCTTTTAGAATAAATTCTTTTATAATTAATATTTTAACGATAAGTAAAAAAATCCATATAGAATTTGGTTGCATCTTTAATAACTTCTTTCAATAATAGTATTTTTTTCGCTTCAATCAAAATTCTTGTCAAACTACTTTTAAGCGTTTCAAAGATTTCTTTTACTATATTACCTTTATCTTTAGCGGTCATTTTATCGATATTACTAAACCCTGTTTTTTTCCTATCCACCAATGATGCAAAAATAATGATTTTATTATTTAAAAACTGAGATTTGGGAAAATTTATATAATTAAACCCTAAATAATTTTGAATAAAACCTCTTGGTATGGCTTCTATGAATTTTTTAAAATTAAGATATACACTAATTTTTTCACTCTAAACTATTCTAAATAATAATCAAATATTTTAAGAAAAGTATATTATTGTTTTTGAAATGGGAACATTAGATGCTAAGAACTCTGAAAAAATCAGACATATCTCAAGGGGTATAATAGAATATTTAATTATGAATCCACAGATTTCTAAAGATAAAGTTACAAATCTTAAAGGACGAATAGGTAAGAAATATAATTACAGTAAAGTCATTAAAAATGCTACTATTTTAAATTTTGCCACAGAAGAAGAAAAAGAAATAATTACTCAAATTCTTAAAAGAAGAAAAACCAGAACTTTATCTGGTGTATCTGTCATAGCTATTATGACAAAACCACTTCCATGTCCAGGAACTTGTATTTACTGTCCTGGATCTGATTCACAACCGTGTGAAAAAGTAGCTCAGTCATATACCGGTAGAGAACCAGCAGCCATGAGGTCTATTCACAATAATTATGATCCCTATCTTCAAGTACAAAGTAGAATAAAGGATTTAGAAGCTATTGGTCACGTTGTTGATAAAGTTGAGTTAATTATAATGGGAGGTACCTTTTTATCAACAAATCTTCAATATCAGAAAAATTTCGTTAAGGGAGCATTAGAAGGAATAATAGAACAAAAATTAGAGAGCTTAGAAGAAGTCAAGAAAGTAGCTGAAAAATCTAAAAGAAGGATTGTAGGTATTACTGTTGAAACAAGACCAGATTATTGTAAGGAAACACATATCGATAATATATTAAACTTTGGAACTACTCGAGTTGAAATTGGTATCCAAACCATTTATAATGAAATCTATGACTTAGTTAGGAGAGGACATACAATTGCTGACAGTATCGAAGCAATAAGAATTACTAAAGATGCGGGATTAAAAATCAATGCCCATATAATGCCAAACTTACCAGGTTCTAGCCTCGATAAAGATTTAGAATTGTTTGATAATTTGTTCTCTAATCCAGAATATAGACCTGACATGTTGAAGATTTATCCCACATTAGTAATTAATGGGACAGAATTGTATAAATGGTGGAAAGCTGGAACGTATTCTCCATATCTAGACGAAGATTTAATCGATCTAATTGCAAAGGTTAAAATAAACCTTCCCTCATATGTGAGAATTCAAAGAATTATGAGGGATATACCCGCAACTTTAATTGAAGCAGGGTGTAAGAATAGCAACTTAAGACAGTTGGTACAAGAAAGATTATTGGAAATGAAAGAAAACTGTAAGTGTATCAGATGTCGGGAGGTTGGTCTTCTTAGCAAAAGAGATATAAATTTTGATGAAATAAAACTATATCGACAAGATTATGAAGCATCTGAAGGACAAGAAATTTTTTTATCTTATGAAAATCAAATAGAAAATTACTTAATCGGATATCTTCGCTTAAGAAAACCTTCTAAATTTGCTCATAGACCTGAATTAAATGATGGAAAAACATTAATCGTAAGGGAAATAAAGGTAGTTGGGGAAATGGTCCCAAAAGATTTAAAACCAAGTCGTTTCAGCCAAATTCAACATCGAGGTTATGGAAAGTTATTAATGGAAAATGCTGAAGCTATATCAAGGGATGAATTTGATGCTAAAAAGTTAGCTGTTATATCGGGAATTGGTGTAAGAGATTGGTTCTACGAAATGGGTTATAAATTAGACGGAGTTTATGTTTCAAAAGCTCTTTAAATCTATTTCAAAAATGATAAAAAAATACCTAAAAGTCAAAAAAATTCTAGGTAATAGAATAAATAAAAATTTTATTTTGTTCAAAACAGAAGTAAACTGTCTAAAAATAAATATTTATTTTTTTAAATTTTCATGTACAAGATAGTATAGATTATAATTTTGTCAAAATTTTTAATGGGTTTAGTAATATGACTTCCGAAAGACAATTATCAAAAAAGAAAACTACTCAACAAACTATCTCAACTTCACCAGCGCTCAAAGCTCGAATAGAAGAGTATGTGAAAGAAAATCATGAAATGAATCCGGACGATAATAGATTTAAAAGTATTTCTGCTTTTCATAATTATGTGCTGGAGAAAACTATGGATTGTTTTGATAAAGGCAAAACTCTAGATGATTTTGACACGTTTGTTGACAGTACAATTCAAGATTTTTTTGATAAAATTTCTTGGAAAGCTCTAATTCCTTATTATGAGAATGCTGTTAAACCAAATAAATACATGGATCCAACTTTTAAAAAGTTGCCTTTTTTTTACTTAACAATAAGAAGATTATATTTATCCATAATGGATCCTTATGATACCGAAACTATAAAGAATTTATATAATAGATTAAGAAATTATCTTCTTTCTAATAATTTAACAAAAGAGTCGAATCTCGATCTCTTTACTGGTAAAAACAAAACTGATTTAACCGGAATCTTCGAGTATAGGGGGATTTATCGGAATTTAAGTTTTGAAAATTGTAAGTATATGGCTGCAATTTTCGGTTTGTTAGGAGTCAAAATAGATGACTGTTTGTATTCAGAAAAAGAAGTGTATTGTAGATTTGATTTAAAAGCAACAGACTTGTTTTTCAGGGAGGAATTGGTAAGATCAGAGAGAGTAAAGCTCATAAACCATAATCTTTCTCAATTAATCAATTATAGTAGAATTATTAATGATAATGATTATTATCTTTGGATGAAAATAGCTGAGGATAATAATGCCTTCATTTCTTTTAACAATTCTGAGACTAGAAAAGAATGGTTTGATCTAATTAAAATGGAATTTGAAAAATATAGTGAAAAGGAAGACTACCTTCTCAACCTATTAAAATTTTTTCAAAAATTACATTGGATTGATATTGAAAGCGAAAGAGAATTAACATTTCGTATTCGATTATCAGAGGTGAAAAATCATGATGATATACAACATTTATTGAAGTTTCTTTCCAAAAAATCGAAAGTATCTCAAAATGATGGGAAATATTATCTAGAAACCATCAGCTAAAAATAATCTTTAAGAAGAAAATAGGATCTCGTCCTCTTTCTCCCCGTGATATTTTCCCCCCTTAATTTTGTATTTATGGTAGTGTTTCCTATCAATCCCCTTTATTCTTATTGCCTAAAGTTGCCCAATTATATTTTTTCCAGATAATATTTAAACATGTATAATGATAATACAAATCAATGAAATTGATTTTAAATGATTGGTGTAAAGAATTGTATGAAAAATTAAATCATAGAAAGATATTAAAAAAAATGTACTTAAATTTTTTAAAATTGGCATAATTAATTCGTTTGAGTTTAATTTTGGACTTTTTTTTTAGAGTTATGAACTAATATAATTTTAAAAATTTAATTTCATTTAGTTGATTATGACATCAAAAAAGTATCTTTCAAGCAAGAAAACTTCTCAACTAACGATATCAATATCACCGGTACTTAAAGATTGGGTAACCAGATATGTAAATGTTAACCGGAGGAAAAATCCTAATGAAGAGATATTTAAAAGCGTATCGAATTTTTATACTTCTGTAATGTGGAAAGTTCTTGAATTATTTGAAAAAGGAAAAACATTGAATGATTTTGAGCGAGTGGAAGATAAAGAGGTTAAAGATTTCTTTGAACCATTCACTTTCAGAGCCACGATACCCCTTTACGAAATGGTGTCAGAATCAAATAGATATACCCCCTTTTCGTTTGAATTAGTTACTCATTTTATTCTAACTTATTTTAGGTTCTTAAGAAGACAGATTAAGTCTGGTACTTATGGTGAGCTCATGATATTATTTGAGAGAATAAAAACTAGAGTCAATCTTTCCAATATTTCTAAAGACTGGAGATTAGAATTGATAACTGATGAAAAAAAGGGCCCAATTAGGGGAATTTTGGAATTTATTGGAACGGATAGAAATTTACATTACGAAAATTGTAAATTCTTTGCAGCCATATTAGGATTTCTCGGTGCTAGAGTTACTGATTTTATTTATTCACCAGAAGATTATTATGGGAGACTAGAATTAATTGAAACAGAACTTTTATTCAGAAGAGAATTAGCAAAAAATGAAAGAATAAAACTTCTTGAAGAAAATGTAAAATTTATAATAAATTACGATAGAATGCTTGATGATAAAGATATGTATCTTTGGATGAATTTAGCGGAAGACAACGAATTATGTGTATGTTTTAGGAATAAAAATGCTTTCAATAAATGGATCAAATCTATTGAAGAAGATTTAACAAAATACGGCAATCATGATAATTTTCTTCACAAAATCTTGTTATTTTTCAGTAAAATTCACTGGATTCGTCTTGAAAGTTTAAAAAATCTTTCTTTTCAAATTGAGGATTTTATTGAAAATAATCAGGAACAAAAACAATTGATTATGAATTACCTTTCTGAACATTCGGAAGTTTCTCAAACTGATGGACTTTATTATTTAAATTGATACTAAATCTGGCGAATTAAAATATCCAAAACTTTTTTTGACAATAATTATAAAATTCATTACTTGATTAGTTAAACTATCTGACATTGTTTAAACTAAACTTATTTAAGTAGATTTGATTGGTAATGGAAGATAACGACTATGAAAAATTGGGCCTTAAATGCGGGATAGAACTCCATCAGCAACTTGCCACAAAAACCAAGCTATTCTGTCGGTGTCCAACCGAGCTTCAAGGAGCTCGTCAGCCAGATTTTACTGTAAATCGAGGAATGAGACCTGTTCTGGGTGAAATGGGCACTTATGATGAGGCAATGCTTACAGAATACGAGAAAGGTATGGGAATTACATATGAAGGTTACAATGACGTTGTATGTACATATGAGCTGGACGATACACCGCCTTTCGCCTGCAACACAGAAGCTAGAAAGGTAGCACTACAAATTGCAATGCTGCTTAATGCCAATATTATCGAAGAAATGCATGTTTGCCGTAAAAACTATTTAGACGGAAGTGTTCCATGTGGTTTTCAACGAACGATGATCCTTGGAACAGATGGATATATAGAATTAGAAAATGGAAAAAAAATTGGAATCGATATACTTAGTTTAGAAGAAGATGCTGCCAGAAAAATTAAAACAGAGGAAAAAACTAATTATTTTCGCCTAGACCGATTAGGAATTCCGTTAGTGGAAGTTACAACCAAACCAGATATTAGAAGCCCTGATGAATGTCGAGAAGCTGCTGAGAGAATTGGATTATTATTGTGGTCTACAAATGTAAAGAAAGTTCTTGGATCAATTAGACAAGATATTAATGTGAGTATTAAGGCAGGAACTAGAATTGAAATAAAAGGGGTTCAAAAACTAGACTGGATTCCTATCTTAATCAATCATGAGATCTCACGGCAATTAAAACTTCTCGAAATAAAAGAAGAACTTATTAAGAGTAAGTTAAATGAAGAGACAATTCAGGAGAATTATATAGATTTATCCGGGGCTTTTGAGAAAACAAAATCTAATTTTATTGCCAAAGGTATTAAATCTGGAAAAACATTATCAGGTATCAATTTTAGTGGATTTAAAGGCATATTTGGAAAGGAATTAATGGAGGATTATAGATTTGGAACGGAAGTTAGTAATAAAGTAAAAGTTATATCAGGGTTAAAAGGAATAATTCATTCTGATGAGGATTTAAGTAAATACAATTTTTCAAATGAAGATATTAAGAAAATAAAAGAAAAACTATCATCTAAAGAAGATGATTGTTTTGTTTTAATATTAGGTTCTAATAAAGAAATAAAAAAAGCTATGAAAGTGATTATTAATCGGGTGAAGTTTGCATTTGAAGGTGTCCCTCCTGAAACCAGAAGAGCCCTTGAAACGGGAAATACCGAATTTTTAAGAGAACTCCATGGAGGCGCAAGACTATATCCTGATACAGATACAGAAGCTATATTTAACTTAGAAGAAGAAATTAATGAAATTAAAAAAAGCCTGCCTGAATACCCATGGATAACAATAAAACAATATTCTAAAAAATATAAAACTGAAGAAAGAATTATAAAAGACCTAATTTTTACGGGAAAACTCAGTTTATTTGATGATTTAATTAAATTATATCCCGAAAATCCCTCTTTAATATTAACAACTTTATTAGAAACTACGACAGCTCTTAGAAGAGAGGGGAAAAATGTAGAAAATATTAGTGATAATGATTTTCTTGAAATATTTACGTTATTGAAGAGAAAAGAAATCAGTAAAGAAGCAATTGAAGAAGTAATGGGCTTGAAAGCTGACTCTCCAGACCTCTCTATTGATCAAATCAAAAAGAAATTAAAAATCGAAAAACTTTCTTTAGAAGATCTAAAAGAAATGATTGGAGAGATTATAAAAAACAACTCTAAATTGATAAAAGAAAAAGAAATGAGGGCAAAAGGACCATTAATGGGAGAAGTCATGAAAAAAGCCCGAGGTAAAATTGATGGTGCTATTGTTTCTAAGGAATTGGAAATTGCTATAAAAGAAAAATTAGAGGAGTTGAAATAATTGAGTGAAAAATTAAAAGGATATAAAGCAGAAGGAAAAAAACTTTTAGAAGAGAATAAAATAGAAATCTGGGATATCGTTCAAATTAAAACATCAAAAACCAATTATGAAGGCATTATATTGCCAAGAAGCGAGTATTCGGCTCCCAACTTCATTAATCTTAAGCTAGAAAATAATTATAATATTGGAATAAAAGTCTCTGAGGTTCAAGAGATCAAAAAAATTGGAAAAAGAGAAGCAGTTTATAAGATTCCAGAAAAAAAGTTTCCAAAAAACAAAAATCTCCCAATTATTACATTATTAGGTACAGGCGGAACAGTTGCCTCAAGATTAGATTATACTACAGGAGCTGTAATACCCTCTTTTACTCCAGGAGAATTATTTAGCACAGTTCCAGAATTGGCAGAAATATGCAATCTTGAGTGTGAAATGGTTTTTGAAATCCTCTCTGAGAATATGAAACATGAGTATTGGCAAAAATTAGCTAAGAAAATTGAAGAAGCAGCACATTCTGGAATTGAAGGCATTATGATTGGCCATGGAACAGATACTATGTCTTTTACGAGTGCGGCACTATCATTCATGCTAAAGGAACTTTCAATCCCTGTAGTGTTAGTTGGAAGCCAGAGAAGTTCTGATAGACCCTCTTCTGATGCTGCTTTAAATTTAATCAACGCCGCCATTGTAGCTGGTTCTGACATCGCCGAAGTGGTTGTTTCAATGTTAGGTTCTACTTCACATGATTATGGTTTAATCCATAGAGGCACTACTGTAAGAAAAATGCATTCTTCTGTAAGAGATACATTCCGTACAATCGATAATATACCTCTTGGAATGGTTCGGGATAGAAAAATTAAGATGTTTACCAAAGATTATAAAAGAAGATCAAATTCAAATACAGTAGCTTCTACTAACTTTGAAAACAAGGTAGCTCTTATATATTCATATCCTGAAATTGATACAGAAGTGATTGATTTCTATATCGATAAAGGATATAAAGGGATTGTCTTTGCTGGAACAGGATTAGGTCATTTACCTACCAATCTCTATAACTCGATAGAAAGAGCCGTACAAGAGGGAATGACAATTCTTATGACTACACAAACTTTACACGGTTTTGTTGGTATGCAAGTTTACAGTACGGGGCGCGAACTATTAGATTTGGGCATAATACCAGGTAAAAATTTGTTGCCAGAGGTTGGATATGTCAAATTAGGCTGGGTTTTAGGACAAACGAGTGATCCCGAAGAAATTAAAAAATTATTGCTCCAAAATATCGCAGGCGAATTTATTGATAGAGAATTACCAATTGCTTTTAACTATGATATTGATACACTTTTGAAAAATAATAAACTCTAAAATCCCTGATTCATGGCAGTTTTTGATAAATTCTTTTCTTAATCATTTCTTAAATTTCATTGAAAACAATAAAAAATTTAAGGTTTAAATAATTTAAAATTATATTCAGAAAATATCGTGAAGACGTATGGGAAAACGTATACTTGCTCAACGGAAAGGTAGAGGGACTTTACCCTTTCGATCACCCTCACATCGTCACATTGGAGCTGTAAAATATCGTCCATTCCTAAAAAACGAGAAACTGTTTGCATTTAAAGTAATAGATCTCATCCATTCACCGGGACGAGGTGCTCCCGTAGCGGTAATTCAATACGATAATGGCGAGAAAGGATATTGGCTTCCCCCAGAGGGAATTTATATAGGACAAGAATTTATCCAATCAAAAACCGGATATGGTCAGGCAGTAGAGGTTGGAAATATTCTGCCTTTGAAAAAAATGCCATTAGGGACATTGGTTTTTAATATCGAGTCAACCCCACAGGATGGTGGTAAATTTGCTAGAGCTTCTGGCGTTGCTGCAATTGTAAGAAATAGATCTGGGAGTAAAGTTGAACTCCTATTTCGATCAAAGAAAACCAAATGGATAAATGAAAATTGCCTTGCAACTGTAGGTGTGGTTGCTGGAGGAGGTCGTACAGATAAACCATTCCTAAAAGCGGGTAATAAGTTCCATTATAATAAATCTAAAGCGAAAAAGTGGCCTGTAACTAGAGGAGTGGCTATGAATGCGGTTAGCCACCCTTATGGAGGTGGTGCAAAACAATCTCCTCACAAATCTACCACAACCAGCAGAAATCGTCCACCCGGAAGGAAAGTTGGCCAAATAGCAGCAAGAAGAACTGGGCATCAAAATTAGTCAAAAATCTATTCCTAGCTTAAGTTTCAAATAGGAATTCTTTTATTTATAGCAAATCACTATAATTAATAATTTTTCCCTCTCGCTAAAATATCCCATTTAGCAATTACTTCATCATTTTTAATCACGGTATAGAAATCATATAAATTTACGGTTGTACAAATGTGTGAAGGGATAAGTTCAATTTTTTGTCCGATTTCAAAGCTATCCTGTTTTCCAGATAAAAAAACTGAATGGTCCTCCATCATTACTTTTATCTTACATTTAGGATAATCCTTAAAAACAGGATACCCATTGTCATTAGTAGCCGCTTTCATTCCGATATCTAGAGTATATATTCTATTCCCTGGGATATTTGTTATTGTACCCAAAATTGATGTGGCGATGTTGAATTCTGGAACTAATTGAGAATGGTGCTCATCATTAAAAATATAAGTTCCCGGTTGAATTTCAGTGATACCATCAATTTTAGCAGAATGCTTATAGGTAACCGAATTACTAGCGGTTATATAATCAATGTTAAATCCATTATCATTTAGTAAATTTCTCGTTTGAACTAATTTTTCCATGCATTCTTCGGTTTTTTGTTTTCTAAGTTCTGGATCTTTTATTGATATTAAATGTCCTTCATAGCCTTGAATTCCAACCAACTTTAATCCCTTTTGGACTTTAATAAAGTTTCCCAACTCTAATGCAGGGTCACCTGGCTTAACACCATTTCTCCCTAAACCAACATCTACCTCTATTAACACTTCTAATTCAACATTTTCTTTTAATGCTAATTTACTTAGGTCTACTATATTTTTCTCTGAATCAACACAGACTCTAACCAAGGAATGCTTATTTAAGCTAACTAATCTCTTTATTTGATTAATTTCAACTACTTGATTTGCTATTAAAATATCATCAAAACCATTTTGAGTAAAAACTTCGGCTTCTCCAATCCTGGCAACACATATCCCTCTAGCCCCTGCCTTCAATTGCAACTGACCAATTTTAGGGCATTTATGTGTTTTTACGTGTGGACGTAAATTTACTTTATCACTTTTCGCAAATTTTGCCATTAACTCAATATTTTCAACCATTTTATCATAATTCAATATAAGAGCAGGTGTAGGAATATTATCTTTCCAATTCTCTTCCAAAAATAATGACCCCTTTACTAAGTAAGTGTGATTGAAAAACATAAAGCTACATCATAATTAAATTTACTGTGGAAAATATATTTCCCATTCTTTATTGTTGGAATAATTCAGATTTTATAGATTACTAAAAAAAAGAATATTAGAGTAATTAATCATTTCCTGCAGATTAAAAAAAATGGATAAAAATCAGATTTTAAGATTCGACATTTTTTTAATAGAATTGGTCTCTGCTTACATACGTATTAAGATAAGATCTATCCAAGTAAAATATTATAAATCATTAATTGAATTACGAAAAAGCCAAAAAAGAATAATCCAATACCTACAATCAACATCAGGAAAAATGTAAAGTAACTTAGGCCACGCTCCAGTATTGATTCATTGGGATTGTGAGGATCGTAAAAAACATTAATTTTATTTCCTTCTTCATATTTTTCTACTTTCATCATAGCAAAGATTTTTGGTACGAATGTTCGAGTTCCATGTACGAAATCGAGTTTTATTTGATGATTAGTAAATTTTTGTCCCTGAACCTCATAAGTGTAGGTTACGTCCACATTATAAGAGACAGCTTGATCTTCTTGTTTTCTATATACCATTACTTTTTGTATTTCTCCTTCCACATAGGGCCATTTTTTACTTTTCAATGCTTTCACTAAATATCTAAAATTTTGTCCAATAATTAGCACAGAAACAACGTATAATGCAAATGAAATAAAATTTATCCCTATTGGAATTAATAAACTAAATCCACTAAAAGAAAATCCCAAACCTAGGAAAATTAGAGCTGTAGGTATCGTAATTGCTACTGGAGAAAAACGTATCCAAGGATCCAGTACTGATTTATGAGGATTTTTAGGATTGTAGAAAATGTAGACCTTGTAACCTACCGGAAACAAATTTAATACCCGCTGTACCAAAGGTTTATCTTTATACACATTTCTTCCGACTGGTCTCACCATATTATTAGTGTATTTCTCTCCATCAATATCATAGGTATAGGTTATATCTGGTTGATAAATCCCAGCGACCGTGTGGACTGCTTCAGTAAATTCAGCTAATTTTTTATATTTTGGCTTCATTTCTGACGAAATAATCTCACCAACAACAACTGGCCACTTAGAACATCTTGTTGTAATGACTATATATCTTATAATCAAAATAAAAATTAAAGCTCCAATTGCTAAAAATATAATCGAAAATAAATTTGATATAAAACTTCACCCTAGAAATATTATAATTTTTTTTTCAATCTAATTTTTACCTCTATTATGAAAGAGCTATTATTTAAATTTTTTTAAAGTTTGATAGAGATAGAAAAATCTTTAAAGTAAATAATAATAAAACTATTCTGGTTCAAATTCCAAATTCTTTTAGAAAAAAAATCCATCTACTATTCTTATTCTAATTTTAAATTTAAAAAAAAAGATAATTGATTTTATGTTTACAACAATTTTACATCTAGAGATTTTCGAGTATCTGTACCACTCAAAACTACTTCTACTTTATATGTATATCCGTTAATCCCATCAGTAAACTCTCGCATTAACCTTGCAACATAAAGCTCTGCTTCCACAATCTTATCATCTTTAACATATATTAGATTGTAAACTTTCATTCCTTCGGGACCATCAGCTGTTGAGAAAGTTCGCCATTTTGTTATATAATCAGGAAGTTTAGTATATTTCGTTACTAAATTCCCAACTTCTATAGCTTTATTGAATGGAAACCAAGAAGTAAGCATAAAAATTGCCATGATTTAGCAACACCCTCTTTTTTTATTTTTAATTGAAAATTTGATTTTAAATCATAAAACATTAAATTAGATTTCAAGTAATTATTATTGATTTTTTATTTAAATATTTAATCAAAATCGAGGGATATTGCTTCTGAAAATGTTACGAGAGTAAAAATCGTTGATCTATCAGTGGGAATATCAGAGTTAAATTAAAATGAGGAGATGAGTCTCCTCAAACTCTATTGGAAATGTAAAAAGAAAAATTTAGTTTGCATTAAAATTAAAACTAACGTGTTGTAAAAATTCTTTATACCTCGAGCGTAAGGTTACCTCTGTAACCCCTATCACCCGTGAAATATCTTTCTGACTTACTTTTCGGTTCTTTAGCTTTGCTACTAAATAAATCGCTCCTGCACATAACCCTTTCGGATCTTTACCGCAGATGGAAGTAGCTTCTATGAAATTTTTTAATACTTTTATTGCTTCCTTCTCAATATTGATATTTAATCCTAAATCTGCACAATATCTCGGAATCAATGCAATTGGATCGATATGTGGAGATTTTAGGTTCAGTTCTCGTACTAAAATTTTATAACACTTTTTTACTATGTTATCGTTTATAGACGCCTCATCTAAGATTTCCTGTAGTGTAATAGGTACTCTCTCTTGTTTGCATACATAATACGCACATGCTGCAATCATCCCATTTATTGACCTCCCCCGTAATAAATTCTTCTTAAATACCTCTTTATAAAGACGAACTGCTGCCTTTTTGACACGCTCAGGGAAATTTAAATTGCCGCCAATTCTCTTTAATTCTGTTATAGCTATAAGCATATTTCTCTTTTCCCATGATAAATGCGTGTTCCACTTAGCTGCCCTTCTTAAATCAGGATTCTTTATCTTTGTTCTATCTATAATAGTACTTAATCCTATATCCGGCATTAAAATGGATATAGGGCAGCCTGTTCGTTCTTTTTTATCCTTCTCCTGTTTTGAATACGCTCTAATTCCACTATGAGAAATATCAACTTCTTTCTCATTCACTACTAAGCCACACTGCTGACAAACTGTTTCCCCTTTTTGATGAATTGAAATTGTACCCCCGCCACATTCAGGACAAAAACTCGCCTGAGGACTTATTTCAATATCTCTTACAACCATTATTCCCTAACCTTAGCCCAAATCTTATGAAGGTAATTTTTAAAAAATTTTTTTTAACGCACAACCGCTATTTAGTCAGATTTTTTTGTACACAAAACTTTTGTGAGAAACATTTGTGTGAAAAAATCATTCTTAGTTATAATATTAGTATCACAATCTCATATATAAATGTTTTGTTGTAAAAATTGTATTTATATATGAGCACAATATCTTTGTGATTTGTATAAAAAAGTATCTAGAGAAAACAATCTTAATTTTTTTATGCAATGCAATGATAAAAAAAGTGTTATAATAGTTTTGTGATATCTATTTTTTATAAGAAACACATGCTAATAGTTATTTTTGTCGCTTTTTAGATAATTGATGTGTTATAATCGTTAATTTACTACTAAAATGTAAAAAAATAGGTTTGAGGATGAAAGTATTTTTGAGATAAAAAATTGAAATTTCACAATTTGTGTACAAATTGAAGCATTGAATCATATACTAAAAATTATTTTCAATTCTTTAGGAAATAGCTAATCTCTATAGATTCATAAGGAAAAATTAGATATAATTACTTATGAAATTCACTGATAAGGAGAAGGAAATCCTAGAAGAAGTTTCTGATCAGATTTTAAAACAAAGAGCCTTAGAGTTAAGATCACTTTATTTAAACGTTTTGGAACAGGATAAAGAACCATCTCCTCAACTTAAACAGCAATTTATTGAGGTTTTTTCTCAGTATGATCCTGCTCTAATGAGATATTTACTTGCAAATCTTGGATATTTACGCTATTTTTCAATAGCAGAGCTTAAGACGGGAGATCTTGACAACGTATTTCATGGACTGTGCGTAGACATTAATATTCTTGAGCTATACGATGCATTTGCTTCATTACCAGTAGAGTACTTTACTTCTTTTGTGGATAAATTTGGTTTCGGAAATGATTATTATATTGGAAAACTAATAGAGGTAAATATAATCCATGTAGAGGGGGAAACCTTCAGAAAAAAAGAATTACAATGGAAGGTTATGGTATACGTGGATGGATTACCAGTAGAAGATGTCTCTTTTTCTAAGCCAACCAGAGGTATACATAAAGTTTCACAAGACTTAAAAAGTGTCATTAATCAATTAAAAAAATGGGTTGATAACAATTTCAATCCAAAGTTTTTCTCTAAATCTTTAGCAATCCCAATCTTAAAAAAATTGCTTGGCAAACGTGAAGTTGAACAAGTTTTAGATAATTATAAAAAATAAATCCTATAATAATTGAACTATTTCAAAGTTTTTAAAACATTAATTTTGAAGCTAATAAATAGAAATTAATACACAGAGAAACCAGATTTCAAGAAAAAAGAAGAAAAAAAATTTTTACATTAGAACCTTAATGTTTTCGGAAATCAAACCAACTTAAAAAAAAGACTTTGCAAACATTTAAACATTAAACTTATCATGTTATTAGTAATTTGAAAAAAAATTATGAAAAAGGTTGAGAGTATTCTTCATACCGTCTTTCATATTTTTAGAAATTTAATCGAAATGAGGCAAATTTTATGGCACCAACTGATTATGTTGCTCTTAAAGATGAGGTATTAGATCTTATTGCTAATAAAAAGCACGGAAATGTCGTAAAGAAGTTGTTAGGGGGATTTAAAAAGCTTGTACCCGATGAATATGATGCGATGGGTGAGATTTTCAAGGCTATTATCGAAGCGGACGTAGAGCAGTTCAATGATAAAATATATAAAGGATTTATGTTCATGGCATCAGCGAGATATGGACCAAAACTGGTTGATTTTGAAACGCATTTCATTAAGAAATTTTGTAAACTTCCAGGTGAGGAATTTAAGGTAATTACAGAGGGATGGCTCCAAGACGACAATTCGGAAATTACTGGGATGCTTTACATCTCGAATTTTAGGATTATTGCTTCGGGAAAGAAGGAAATTAAACAAGCGAGATTAAGTGGAATGGGTTTGGAATTTATTAGGCTTGGGTCGTATGCTGTTCACAAGTCAGTATCAGATTCCATCGCTAAATCTGTGGCAGCAGATATGGAGGCATCTAATATCTTGAATTATGGCCATATTTATCCATTTAAGGACAATTATGACATAGAAGAGAAGAAGATTAAAAAAGGTGTTATCAAGTATAAAGTAGACGTTCCTTTCACCGATAAAAAAGGGAAAGAAAAAGTTACTGACATGAATATTACCGTGATTGTCAAAAAAGGACCTAAAATGGATAAATATATAGCTAAAGTAGCAGAAATACTCAAGAAAAATTCAAAATAATAAGAACTAATATATTCCTTTTTTTTTTTAGATTTTGACTCCTTGAAAGCATTAATATACTAATTCCAAATGCATTTATAAAGTCTAAATATATTACATTTTTGGTGCAAAAATTATGGTTGGAACAAAAGTTCATGTAGCATATGAGATTAAAGATCCTCCACTAATCGTTAAACCCAATGATGAAATTGGAGGAAAGATCATAATAACCAACGGAGAAAAAAAGGATAAAAAGTTAAAAAAGTTGTTTATTGAATTATATGATATATATAAAGAATTTGTCACTTCTACGGATCCTGAAACTGGAGAAGAAACTGAAGCTTGGAGAGATCGAAAGAAGGAATTAAAGCAATGGGACATTGCTTCTGGTGAGAAATTAAAGGCAGGCGAGACAAAAGAATATCCTTTTAAGATTAAATTGCCAACATGGCAAAAAAAAAAGGGCAAGGGAAAAGAAGATGACATATATAATCAATGGCGCTTGGAGCTACACTTTAATCAAAAAACAGCAATGGTTGCTTCTAGAGGATCTGTAAAACAAGATGGAACGTGCATATTACCGGTAAAAGGCTCAAAATTGACTCCTTCATTTGGGGATGTTAAATTAGCAAAAAAACAAGCTAAACAAAAAAAAGCAGAAGAAAAAGCAAAAGCATCTGGGAGCGAAAGCAGTGGAAGTTAAGAAAACTAATCTTTGAGTAGATTTTATCAAGTATTCAGATGTTTCAATTTTTTTTTCTTTTTTTTTTACTTTTACATTATTTGCGTATTATGTGTTATTTTTTCTCGATAATTGCTTCTTTTAGCTTCATTCTTCCAGACTTTATTGGAGCTTCATCGGGCCATCCCAAGATGATATGACATCGACTTATAAAAGTTTCTGGTAGTCCAAAATATTGCTGGATCTTCTTCTGGGTCTCTGATCCATGAGTTAACCAACAAGCACCTAAACCCAATGCATGAGCCATTAATACCATATGATCAGCAGCAGCGGCAGCGTCAAAATAAATGTTTTGAGGAACGAATTCGTCGAACCTAAGACATTCATAAACTCGCATATCTTGGCAAACCACGATCATCACACCATTTTCAATGGGTATGTCGCTAGCCAACATCTTCATTTCTTTAGGATCCCGTAGAATAATGAATCGTGTGGAACCAACATTACAGCCTTGAGGAGCCATCAATCCTGCTTTCATGATTTCATTTACCATTTCTTCTGGAACAGGCTTATTTAGGAATTGCCGTATAGATCTTCTCTCATATAGTAACTTTTTAACCGTAATTATCTCCTGTTCTGAAAATGGCAGGGGTAATTTTTCTTCAAGCGATATTCTCTCACCTGCATTCAACCTATCTGCTAACTCAACATATCTTGCGGACCATTGAAGATCGGGAGCATCTATGGACAATCCTCTTTCTTTCCATACTTCGAGAAGCAATTTTGCTTGATATCCAAAATTTCTGGGTTTTTTCTTTTTCCCTGCAAGAATCCTATAAATTAATACTTCAATCCCATGGTGTGTTCTCTCATGAATGAAAGTTCTCAGAATTCCTGGTTCTATTTTCATTAATTGCTCTCTATTGTACCCATAAATTTTTTGTTCACTCATATATTTTTCAACCTCTTTTTATACCTTCAACAAGCCGAGGATCGACATTTTTCCATTCTACATCTTTCTCGACAAATTGAATTTGCTCTTTTTCCGTGGTAGGGATCGATTCAAAAACGCAATAATCGTCGCCACACGCATCGCACTCTTTATGAATGAGTTTGCGTTTTGGATTTACTGTCATAGATTTAGCAGCATCAACATAGCAGTACAAACATCCTAGATCTTCTTCCTTATACTCGTGAAAAATTTTTGCAAAAATACAACCATGGACTTTTCCTCCCTCAAATTTCTCGTGAACGCCATATTTAGGAAGGTCCTGTTTACGTTGAATTGTTCTTTCACCAATCATTTTACCATATTCCATAATAGATTTAAGAATTAATTCTTTCCCTTTTTCTTGACCTAACTGCTCGACTAAAGTTCTTGAGAAAGCTAAGTGCAACAATGCGATCCTTGTAATTGCGACTTCGACTTGTGTTTTTGCATCTATAAAAGACACATTTTTTATTTCCTTTACCATAAACAGTTTTCACCTTAATTTAGTTTTAATTAGGTAATCTTTATAAAAATTTAGGTATTTGAAGAGCTGGAACAAGGAAAATATGTAGGAAGGGTGACTATTGATAAATTCACAAAATAAACTTTTTTTATATATTAAACAGTAATATTTATATTAAGGAATCCAATAATAATATTTCATATCATCTTTTATAATTGCAGGTATAATCTCTTAAAATTAATGCAATATCCCCCTCAACTTATCTGCTTATAAAATTTATATGAACAAAAAAATATAAATCAAAATTCTCTTCTAATTCTTAATTTGTTTTAAAAACAAAGTAAAAACATTTCTATGTAATTTTATATATTTATTTAAAAAAAACATTGAATTTCAATGAAAAACATTAGAAAAATTTCAAGAGGATTCAAGTATAGACTAAAATCTTTAGTAATTTTACTATTTATTATAATATTCCCTACAATTATTAACACATCATTGTTTTTAAATTTAAATAGAAACTTAAATCACGGATATGATAAAAGAGAAACAGTTAGAGAACCGAATATTTATATTTCTTCGAATAATCCTCCTAATCAAAAACATTTTAAATTCTTTAAAGAAATTACAATCGATCATACTAAAGTCATAGGTACAAGTAGTCATATTAATTTTCCCTTGTTAATATCAATATACGATTCAGACTTACGCTATGAAGTCCAAAATGATGGTGATGATATAGCTTTCGCGCTAAATGATACTTGGCTTGATCATGAAATTGAGTTATTTAACCAAACCTATAATAATACACATGCTCATTTAGTTGCGTGGGTTAGAATTCCTTCATTATCTCCACTTATTGATACTCAAATAACTATGTATTACAGTAACTCTACTATGAGTAGTAGGGAAAATCCGAATGGGGTGTGGAATGCGAATTATAAGGGTGTGTGGCATCTTTCAGAATCAAGTGGTTTAGCTCGAGATTCGACTTTTTATGCAACTCATGGTACTCCTTCGGGAGGAGTTACTCAAGGAACCTCTGGTCAGATAGATGGGGGTTATTATTGTGATGGGGTAGATAGTAAGGTTGATATGGGAGATCCTGTTGATGGTCACCTTGATTTTGGAACAGGTAGTTTTACGGTAGAAACTTGGATATATAGAGACGGAACAATGACTTCAGATCAATATGGTGCTATTTTTAAAGGGAATGGTGATGTGGATAATAATGAAGGTTGGTTAATGCGGTTCAAAGGAACTAATGCTGTTAGATTTTCTGGTGGAGATGGTATAAATAATGTATTTAATGTATATTCATCTAATGCCATAACAGTTGATACCTGGATCCATTTTGTAGGTGTTTTAGATAGGAGTGCTGGAAGAGCTTATATCTATAAAGATGGGCAGTTGATAGATTCAGACACTTCTATCACAAATGGGAATATCAATTCTGCCAGGACACTTTATTTAAGTGAAGATTGGTCTACTTCATACCACTTTAAAGGATTATTCGATGAAATCCGTATCTCTAATATTGCAATCAGTTCTGAGTGGATTGAAACAGGGTATAATAACCAATATAATCCTAATAGTTTTTATAGTATAGGTACTTCAAATTTAGTTTACATCCCTTCTTTTAACGATTTTAAGTATTATAAAGAGATAATAATCGATCATACTAAGGTTATGGGTTTAGTTGATCATACTAATTTTCCTGTTCTAATTTCTATTACTGATCAAGATTTACATAATGATGTCCAACCTGATGGTCAAGATATTGCATTTGCATTAGGTAATGACTGGCTTGATCATGAAATAGAATTATTTAACCAAAATTATAATATTACTCATGCTCAATTGATTGCTTGGGTTCGGTTTCCCTCTCTTTCGACCTCTACAGATACATTAATTCGTATGTTTTATGGAAATTCAACTTTACATCCACAAGGGAGTCATGAGGGAGTATGGAATTCTAATTATAAAGGTGTATGGCACCTATCCGAATTAAGTGGCGATGCTCTTGACTCAACTCAATATCATGCTAGCGGAACAGTTACAGGGACAGTCTCCCGGGTTCTTGGTGGTAAAGTAAACGGAGGTTTTAATTTTGCGACTACAGGCTCTACTGGGACGGTTAATGTTGGAGATCCTAACGATAACCATCTTGATTTTGGATTAACTAGTTTCACAGTTAGTTTTTGGATTAATATTGATGATAGTTTGGGAACATGGCAAGTACCGTTATATAAAGGAGCATCATCAGCAGGAGATAAAGGTTTTGATTTTGAAACACCAACAACAGGTAATTATCTTAGCTTTCGCATATCCGACGGAACTTCGGTTATTGGTTCTCCAAGCACCAATATCATTTTTGATTCATGGATCCATATTACAGGAGTAGTTGATAGAGCTAATAATAAGATTCGTATTTATAAAGATGGAATTGAAGATGGAACAGGTACAGACATCAGTGGGGTTAGTGGCGTTAGTAATACCAAAGATCTTCAATTTCCATGGGTGACATTCGGTATAGATGGTTTATTAGACGAAATCCGAATATCTAATGTTGCACTCACTCCTGGGTGGATTGAAACGGAATACAATAACCAACATGATCCTAGTTTATTTTTCTCTCTTGGATTGGAACAAGAAACTGAATTGGTAGGGATTAATACTGCTCAAGTTAATGCTATTGATTTATATGGTAATACAATACCTTATGCCAATATCACTATGTACAATTATACTAAATTAATTAGAACTGATATCGCAGATATTAATGGAGGTGTTTTATTTTCTAATTTAACTGAAGCAGAATATAACTTTACAGTCACAATAATATCTTATGATGGTAACCATAAAGAAATAGTAAATACTACGTCAACAGCAATTCTAATCGATAAAACTTTTCAAATAATAAATCTAATTTGTAATGTTAGCACAAATTTCTTTGAAGTATTAGACGTTGATGGGATTCCTGTTGATTCAGGGTGGATAATTGTTGGCAATAGTTCACATAATCTTCAAAATTGTACAATTGATAATGTGGGGCATGCCACATTTTGGTGGGTAAATACAACCCCTTACCAATATAATTACTCAATTTTTTACAAAGATATCGATTATACTCCTAACACTATTAAACTTAAAACAGGTGTTATAAATACAGTAAATTCAACAGTTCTAGTACAAGTGGAACTAACAACCGTTAATTTTACAGTAATTACAATTGATACATCTCAACCAGTGAGTGGAGTAAAATTAATATTAAATAATACTAACACGGAAGAAAATATTGTAAATTTAACCACGGATTTATACGGAAATGCAATTTTTAGATGGTTAAATTCCTCTGGAATTAATTCAAATTATTCCTTAAATCTTGATTTTTATGGGAAGCAATGGCAATTTGAAATATCAGGTCTTACCCTTGGAATGGTTTATGATGTTAATTTTTCAATTAACGCAAAAATCACTTATGAAATCAAGATTGATATTACCCAGAGTGAGTTAGAAAAATTTGAGACTAGTTTAGTATCCTTCAATCCAACAGATAATATTGCTATCAAATGGGGATCAATATTAAAGTTAAGAATTTTATTTAATGTTACCAAAGTACCATCTAGTTATGAGTCATTTTTAGGACCTACTTATGCCGATTCAATGTTATATCAAATATTGGAAGGTACGACTCTCATTCAATCACAGATAATTCCTATTGAAGAAAATAACATAGGTGTCCATCAAGTTAAAATTGAAACTTCAGGATTAGAGTGTACATATTATTTAATCAAAATCTCAGCTCAAAAATCTGGATACATCCTTCCTCAAGATTTAATATTTCAATTACAGATTTTAAAGAATGAGTTAATACTAAACCAATCAGAAAACGATTATTCTGCTCAAACTGTGTATTGGTCAGATAATGTTAATTTTTCAGTAAATACTTACGGTGCAATTTCAGAACGTTTTACGATTGAAAAAAATTTAGTTAAAAATAATAGTGATACTTTCACATTTTCCATCCCT
Organism: Candidatus Hodarchaeota archaeon; assembly: GCA_048886685.1. Taxonomy (GTDB): domain Archaea; phylum Asgardarchaeota; class Lokiarchaeia; order Sigyniarchaeales; family SOKP01; genus Loki-b32. The sequence goes on along the minus strand of JBHLKM010000016.1, from coordinate 80,500 downwards.
AGCATTTATAACGATTTTAATTTATCTAGGATTGTATTTAATGTATATAATGTAACTTTCGGAGTTCCTGAGGGAGATATCAATCTTAATATTACTGATGATTATGGAGGGAAACATATTTTTAATACTAGTAATAGTAATTATTATTATTATGATTCGATTGCGAATAACGGGAGTTGGTATAATCTAGAAATTGCATTGAATAAAGGTAGCCTAATTGGCAACAACAATTTTACTTTTAAAATAGACGGTACTTTTACAGAGTCTATAGATATCATAGTTGATGCTTATTTTATAAGAGATACAATTAATATTCAATTTTCAGAATTTAATATAACAGATACTATATCTGTTTTAACTGAAGTTGAAGGATGGGCAATTAAACGTATTTCTTTTGAGATATATAATTGTTATAATACCTCCACATGGAGTAAAGTAAATTTATCTAATCCAACAACTATTAATATAACTACTAATGAGGGATTTAAATATAATTTAGACCAGGGATATTCAAATGGGACTGGAATTTTAACAATAGATGATAGAATAATTTATCCTCAAAGCAATCAATTCTTATTTGATGTTGAAAGCGACACTAATGTAATATTTGATGTTATAATTAAGGTTGATTATATTCAAGAGTTTTATAAAAATCAATATCTAGAAATTCTTAATTTGTCGAGGAATAAGAAGGATATTAATAATGGTGGGGTATTTCAAATTAGTGCTGTTGAGAATGGTTGGTTTGATGATGGTGCTATATTGTGGATCAAGGGAATAAATAATGGTACTGATTATCTTCTTCCATCAGAAATTAATATGAGAATTACAATTGGAGGCCAATTATATAGTATATCTGATAGTCCTCGAGGGGCAGGAGAGGGTTTATTCTCATTAAGAGATTTTAGTAAAGACATTCTTTATACAGCAGTTATAGAAGCGGATCAATCAGTTAATTTTACTCTTTCTTTTACAATTCAATATTCACGAAAAATAAGTTATGATATTATAGGAAAAGTATCTTATGAAATACAAGAAGCACCTTACATTTATGGAACTATTGAATACAATGTAAACTTGGGATGTTATATAAAAACTATTGACACATCAATTATAAATACTGGTAAGTATACCCTAATATTCTCCCCCATTAAAGATTATTATGACTCATCAGAGGCAAACCTATATTTAGATTTGATTATATTAAACCGATTAACTCTAATTAATGGGAGTTCAAATATTTATTTATATCATATGGATAATATATACGTAAAGGATTCTATTAATTATACTTTTTCATACGCCGACGAATTAACAGGGAGAAACATCATTGGTTTGAAATATCAAGATTTTACTTGGGAAAAGTATGATGATGAGAATAAAGTTATTGAAAGTGGTGGAGGAATCTTAAACACTACTACAGATGATTTATATGTTTTAGATTTGAATACTGAAACATTAGCAGTAGGAAAATACGTAATAACAATTTTTTTCGATAAAGATAATTATGATTATAAAATTGTGATTTTTTCATTATTCATCAATAAAAGAGAGATTAGCTACAGTCTTAGTGATAGATTTAAAGATAGTCAAATAAGCGTGGTTCAGGGCAAATTAGTTCCAATTGAGATAGAGGTAACAGATCCCACTAAAGGTGATTTACCTTTATTAAATGCTACAGTAATATTAGATATAAAAGGAATTTTATATGAATTTGAAGAAATTGGAAATGGTATTTATAAACTTAATTTTCCTACAGATAATATAAATGCATTTTTTTCTGCTCAGACTTTAACTGGTAAAATCAATGTTTCAAAACAAGATTACATCACTCAAGAATTTAGCATCACCATTGTAGTTCAGATGGAAGAAGTTTTCCCTGGAATGCCCACCTTTTACTTTCTATTAATCCTTTTTGCTATTGCTGCATCAATATGTAGTATAGTTGGATATAGAGTCTATAAATATGCTACAATTCCTAAATTCGTTAAAAAAATTAGATCCATGAAAAAAGCAATTGATGGAAATAAGATAATCCCAGAATCCCTTTTATACCACAATAAAGAAACTTTTATAGGGGAATTAATAAGAGAAAAATGGGATACGCTAGGATTATCGTTAGAAGATATTTTTGGGATCAAAATTGAAAAGTATAAGAAGATACCTAAAGAAGAGAGAGAAGTCGCCGAATTTTCAAGAAAGCATGATAAAAAACCTGTAGGAATGGTATTGATGAAATGGGATGAAAGGATTGGGACTGAAATCGTTACTACATATCCTAAAAATTTTGAAATTTCTGAAAAAACACTATTGCAAGTCTATAGTGCCCATGAATATAGTGAAGAAAAAGGAGTAATTACATTAACTGCTGGCTCTCTAAACATCCTATCATACTATACAGGACCAGAACCAGGATATTATCTTCTTTTATTTTTAAATTTAGATGATGATCCTGATGTTTATGAAGGTGGAATGTCAGATATTGTTCATATAATATTACAAAATTTACCAGATGATTCTTACTTACATATGATCCCTTCACTTTTTCACCGAATAGCAGTATACCCCTCTCTTAGTGAAGAAGAAATTTTAGCAAATAATTATTATAATGAACTTAAACGAATAATTATTAAAAATTTAAGGGATTATGGTGCAGCCTATAAATCTGAATTAGAAATTTGGATTAAGGACAAATATGTTGAAAGTTACATCGATTTAGATGCAATTTTAATTGATCTTATTAAAAGAGATATTATTAAAGAAGTCTCAGTAAAGGGTATGCCTTCAGAATTAATTTTCCTTACTAAAGATCTTTTTATGCTTCGAGTACCCCCAATTAATTTGTTAGAGAATCCAATAGTTAAAGGTTTACCAACTCAATTTGCTAAAGCTTATTCATCTGAAGTAAAGAAATTTTTTCAAAATTATCATCCCTCAGAAGAAGATAACCTTCGAATTGTGGAGATATTGATCAATCCGCAAGTTTATGAAACACTACGATTATTAAGAACGGCGATTATCACAAAACAAGATTTTGAAAAGCTTAAAAAGAAAGGGGTTGAAGATATCTATAGCGTACTGAAAATGTTATGGGATACTCAAATGATTAAAGTCTTTAAAGATGAGAACAATATTGAGTATTACACCCTTCTCTCTGATCTGTACATTGATTATATCTTCCCAAAATATCTTTTAAGCAATATCAAATTAGCATACGAACAAAAATCGAAAGCAAAAAAAGTTTTAATTGAATATCTAAAAGTGCTTGAGGATGCATATTTTGATTTAAAAACTCAAGAAAAAGGAAAAAAATAACGACTAATATTAATTAAATTATTTTTTTTAATTTTAAGATTAGATCTTTTATCTTTATTTGTTTTACTATGGCTATCAGCAATTTCATTTCATTTACATATTTTTTAATACTTTTTTTAGGAGTTTATTAAATGGTGTAATTATTGTTTGTGTACAAAAATCTTTATTAATTGTTCAATACTGAGTGGAAAATTTTTTTCATACGCATATCCCTCAAAATTTAACTAATAAAAAAACGTTAAATATAAGTTCTTTTATTAGGTTTTCAATAAAAACTATCGAGAGCAATTAGTGGTCAAAAAATTCCGCCTTCAAAGAATACAGATAAAACTACCGACAAAACAGAAGACATCTTCGAAGATGAGGATTTAATAAAAATTGATAATAATTCCATTGAAAAAACTGAGGAAATGAAACAATATGAAAGAGAAACTAATCGATATGCGGTATGGCGTGGAGTAATAACTGAAGGCTTTAAAAAATGGCAAAAAGGAGAAAAGATTTATCAACGGGACAAAGAACGGATTTCTTTATATGTTTCTGAAGATACTAAATTGAAATGGTTAGATTATACCAAGCATGATGGTAATTTAACTATTTCAAAATTAATTAGAGAAGCAGTAGATACATTTATTGAGAGTCAAGAGCATTTAAAAGGTACTAGTTTAGGAAAGTTAAATCCTGAGACTATTTCTAACATTTCTCATACACTGAAAGAACCACTTACATCAATAAAAGGATATTCACAATTACTGCTCGAGAATTACAGAGAAAAATTAAATGAACAGGTATTAGATACGGTAAAGAATATATTTGAACAGAGTATCCTACTTGAAAAGAAAATAATTAATATTTTAGATAAAATTAATATTTTAGATAATATTAAGGTAGAACCTGAATATGATGTTCTATTGGTTGAGGATGATTTAGCAACAATTCGCCTTATTAAGAGTTATTTTGAAAGTAAAGGGTTTAAATGTAAAGGTGTTGTTAGCGGTTCTAAAGGACTGGAAGAATTAGGAAATGCCATTCCCAAGCTAATTTTATTAGATATAATTTTGCCGGATTTAAGTGGATATGACATCTGCAAGACCATTAAGTCCGATAAAGAATATAAAAATATTCCAGTTTATTTCTTAACAGCTATAGCTGGTTCTGAAGTGGAGAAAAATTTAGAAGAAACTAATGCTGATGGGTATATATTAAAACCTTTTAATTTTAATAATTTTGAAGTTATTTTTGATATCTTAAAGGGTAAAAAAAAATAATAGAACAATCTCCATATTTTTCTTATAAGTGAGTTCAGAAACAACTGATTTTCAGTTTTAATACTATGCTTACATAACACATTACTATTTATAATAAAAAAGAATTATTAAATGATAAAAATTTACAAATTATTGTAAACAATCATTTTATTAACGATTATTATTATAAAAAAAGAAAGCAAATATAATATTAGATACAAATTTTAATAAGAAGTATACAAAAATATTAATAGTATTTCTTTTACAAATTTATAAAATCAATAATATTAAAACCTAGAGAGTTGGAGAGAAAATTTCGGGCGAAAAAAAACCAAACAAAAAAGAAGAAAATGATGAAAGCGATCCCGAACGTATAAGTATGACTGATGAGGAGATTGCAAAACTAGATCTTGAAAGCCCACGTGGACAAAAATTAATGCAAATATATCAAGACCAAACCGGTGGATATGCGATTTGGCGAGGAACTATAACTGAGGGGTTTAAAAAGTGGTTAAAAGGAGAGAAAATCTACGATCGAGACAAGGAACGGATTTCTTTATATGTATCTGAAGAGACCAAAACCAAATGGCAAGACTTTAAGGAATCTCATGACTATTCAACAATATCAGCATTAATTAGAGATAGCGTGGATTATTACATTGAGAAAAAGTCAGATTTGCTGAGCGGTGGATTAAAAGGAATGAATGAAAAAACTCTTTCAAACATTTCACATGCTCTAAAGGAGCCATTAACTACCATCAAAGGTTTTAGCCAACTACTTTTAGAGAACTATAAAGATGATCTAGATGAAGAAATATTATCAACTATTAAAAATATCTTTGATCAAAGTATGCTTCTTGAAAATAAGATTATTAACATTCTAGACGATATAAAAACGGAAGAAATTGAGCCACAATATGATATCCTATTAATTGAGGACGATTTAGCGACCATTCGGCTATTAACCAGTTATTTTGAAAGCAAAGGTTTTAAATGTAAAGGCGTCGTGAGTGGGACTAAAGGTATCGATGAGTTAAGGGGTGGCGTCCCTAAATTGATTCTGCTAGATATTATTCTTCCCGATATTTCAGGTTATGAAATCTGTAAAATGATTAAGGAACATCAGAAATATAAAGCAATACCTGTCTTTTTATTAACTGCTATACCTGGGAGCGAAGTAGAGAAGAAAATGTCCGAAACTATGGCAGATGGCTATATTTTAAAACCATTTGATTTCTCAGACTTTGAAGTAATTTTCCAATTTTTATGATTTGAGAAAAATTAAAAAACATTTAATTATATTAAATCCAAAATCCTCTAGGCGGTTTAATAATCTTCCATCTTTTACAGTAATTTATGATTGTTGTATCTGATACATCATATAATTCTGCAATTTTGGATATAGATATTTCCCAAACTAATTTTTCGAGTTTTTCTTTTTTAATTACCAATTTTCTATTGTTCCCATGTTTCCATGCATTCTTTCTCATTTTCTTAATTCTTTCTTCTCTCGAAGGAAACTTAAATCTCTTTCTTGGTAAGCTAAACTGATAATTATCCATCATTTCATTGAATAGTTTACTCCCTAAATACAAATCATATGCATTTCCATAACCGGATTTTGTATGAATTTTTGTATGTAAATTAAAAAAATTTTTAATTTGTTCTAAGAATTTTCTACTTCCAGATGTAATTTTTGAGGTTACTTGTTTACCATCACCATCAAAATAACCTAAAAGGAAGGCTAAATAAAAGGCTCTAGTATTCAAATCTGGTAATTCAATAATTTTTGATTTTTTTAAGTAAACTCCCTTTGACACTAGATCATTGATTAACTTTTTATTCCCTATACGAATTCTGACTGTATTGGAATCTTTTCTATATGATTTATATTTTTTTTCAAAACCTATAGTGTTACAAAATCTATCAATTAGATATTCATCCTTCTTATTAATTTCAATTTTAAGCCTATAACTAGCAAGATTTCGTTTATCTACAGTTATTCCTCCATCTGCATATAAAAATCCTAGCCTATATGCCTTATCTTTTGAATCTATAATATAAAAGAAATTTTCTCTAAGATTTGGATGTATCCTTAATTTTGACCTATTATTATTAGCTTCTTCTTTATTCAAATGAATTTCAACTAAAAAGAAAGGAATTATGTTTAATGTAATTAAGATTGGAGTAAACAATAAATCTTTAGACCCAGAGGATTTTATGGAATGTCTACTATTAATAAAGAAAAAGAACGGGCTATGAGGGAATTTCGCACTCGTCTTTTCCAAACGAGTGATTCGAACCCCCGACCGTCAGGTTAAGAGCCTGCTGCGCTACCTGCCTGCGCCAATAGCCCTTTCAAAAACTAGTTTACAAAGCGCAGATGGAGGGACTCGAACCCCCGAGCGCTCACGCGCACTGGCTCACTTGATTGTAAGTTCTACTCAAGGCCAGCGTCTTACCAACTAGGCTACATCTGCTAATTTTTTGATATCTAGTAATTAAATTAGAGTATGTTCAATATAATAAATTTTTTTTGTTTTATATTGTTCTATACCTAGTTCTCTCTTGTCTTTAAAGAAAAATATAAATTTTATGCTACATTGATGTCTAATTGTGATGGTAAAATATGAGTGGGGCTAAAGATTTTCGTTACTTAATACCAGAAAGTTTATTTAAAGAGATAACTCAAAAAGCTGCCGAGGAGTATCCTCAAATTTGTCATGGGTGGCTTTTCGCTGATCGCAAAGAAAATTTTGGAATCTGCACTCAGTTTATTATGAATTCAGACCTACGTAAAACAAAAGTTCATGTAAAACCGAGAAGTTGGATGAGATATAAAAAATCCAAGATATATAATATGCGGAAATTTAAGCAAGAGCTAGGAGTTGATATAGTTTGGCAATGGCATTCACATCCTAGCGGTAACGAGAAGCTGCATACTATAGATAAGCGGATCTTAAAATATCTCTCAAATGGTGTTATGATTATTGTTGTCCCTCCAGTACCAAACAAAACTCCTGAGCAAAAACCGCATCTAGTTGGTTGGTATTACGATAAACGCTATACAAAAAAGCCTATCATCGAAAAAATGGTTTTTGAGATAATCTCCGAATAAGTTAAATTGAAGATTATCTTTTCTTTTTATTTTTCTTTTTTTTTCCAAACAATTTAGTTAGATGATAAAATATTAAAATTTTGAATCGTTATATTGAAAATGTAATATATTATACCTTTATTAAAATATAGCAAGCAATCGTCGCTTAGCCTGGTAGAGCGCTGGTCTGCTAAACCAGTGTCCAACGGATTCGTGGGTTCGAATCCCACCGATTGCGCTTATATTAAATCTGGGGCCAGTGGTCTAGTGGTTATGACGTCGCGTTTACACCGCGAAGGTCGGGAGTTCAATCCTCTCCTGGCCCACTATTATTAAGATTAATTGTACAACATTCTGATTCGTTTCGGCTGTAAGACACTAAACTTACAGTTTTCAAGTTCTTTTCCAATATGAGCGATGATCCCTGGTGCATCGGAATCTTTTTTTAATAAGACTAGATTTTCTAAGAAACCAAATCTCTTTAGGGTAATGATATCCCTAAAATGGCCTTTTCGTGTGATAGCTTTTTTAAATTGACCCTTAGTTTCCCCACTTAAAAAAATAGCCTCAAGATTCTCATTTATAATCTTTTCAAAGATGTTTAGCGAATTCAGGGCAATTTCTCCCTGAAGTCTATGGTTTTCGTTATTCTTTTTTACGATTTTAACTTCTAAAGGGAAATGATCAATAAAATCATAGGCTTCAATAATTTCTGTCAAAGATTTTTCACGTTTATTACATAACTGCTCCCTGAGTTTATGTAAATTTATTAAAACATCAACTTGAGGATTTACAACTCCGCAATCTATAAATAAACCAAAACCCACTTTCCCTACATCAGTTAGTACACCCTTAATAATGTTGCCATCTTTGATATCCTTAAACTCTGTTATACTCCCAATTTCATTTTTTAAGAGATTAAACACAAAAACTTCTTCAGGACCACTTATACTAATTTCGAATCTTTTATCAAATTCCCTTAATTTTTTTATTTTCAATGTAGTATTTGGGAATCCTTTAACGTGCTCTCTTACATACTTTAAATATCTCAGGTATATATCTTCCTTTTTTCTCTTCATAGAAACATTATAGATTTTGTCAAATAAAACCAAATTTTTTACCATAGAGAACACAAAGTAGCAAGAAACTAAAGGAGTTTAAATATTTTAATCTCTGTAAGGTAAAATACTTTTCCTATCACATCAAACTATAGGTTTTTTAGTTCTAAAAAGACTTAAATTACTAAATTATTATTTTTCAATGTAACAAAAAACAGAATTAATTTGATAGATGAAAAAGTATGGAAGAGCAAAGATTTCAAGTGTTAGTCAAAGCTTTAGAAGAACAAGAAGGAGTAGAAGAAATATTTCTGTTAAACAGTGAGGGAGAGGTTGTCTACAAGTCAGGAGATTTTCAATTATCTAATGAAGAAGGGAAGGCACTTCTTACTGCTTGGAAAACAAACGAACCGGCCGTCATGTTTCAAAACAATCGATTCGCTGTTTTAAAAAATGATGATATCCAATTAGCTGCTAAAAATATTGGTGGAGGTAAGGGCAATATCGTTGGATCGATCACAAAGGAAGGAGATTATTTAGTTGCTCACACCAGAGATGAAGGCCTTATCATTCTAGAATGGTCAATTTTCATTAATAAAGTTGCATGGTCATAATTTCCGTTAAGATTAAGACAAATAATCCAAACCTTCTCTACCTTGTTTTTTCAATCAAATTTTACCCTTTTTTTAAAATATTTAAACAAAATATTTATTTTAGTATTTATTACTACTTTTTAACTAAGTAAAACAAAAAAATAATATAAATAAAAAGAATTAATTAAAATTTAAAATTTAAGAGAGTTTGCCTTTCTGGTAAAATTCTTTAGGTTTTTAAAAAAAATATAAAATCGAATTAAGGAGGTTAGTAAAAAATGTTTCAGCAAGCAGGACGCGGATATGATATGGCTATTACGCAATTTTCACCCGAAGGAAGGCTATTTCAAGTTGAATATGCTATAGAGGCAGTACGTCGTGGGACAACTGCCATTGTATGTAGGAATAAAGCATCAGTAGTTTTTGCTGTTGAGAAGAAAAGTTCTGAACTCCAGGAAACGATTGGTTCAGAAAAAATATTTAAAATTGACGACCATATTGGGGTCGCCATAGCCGGACTGACCAGTGATGCTCGAGTGCTTATAGATCGTGCAAGAATTCAGGCTCAGGTCAATTTATTAAATTATGATGAGAAAATCTCAGTAAAAGATAGCACAATAAATATTTGCGAATATAAACAGGCATTCACTCAGAATGCGGGAGTACGTCCCTTCGGTGTTTCCCTTTTGGTTGCTGGAATTGACTCAAATGGTCCATCCTTATTTCTAACCGATCCCAGTGGTGCATTTTGGGCCTATAAAGGATTCGCTATCGGATCGGGTGCAACAGAAGCAAGGGCTTACCTTGAAGAACATTATAAAGAAGATATGAGTGATGAGGAATTAAAATTATTACCCTTAAGAGCTCTGAAGGAAATAATGGGTGATAATCTAAATAAAAATACATGTGATATAGCTTTTATATTGAAAGAAGATAAAATGTTCAAACTTCTAAGTGTAGAAGAAAAGGAAGAATTAATAAATAAACTAGAATCTTCCTAAAATCTTGTATACATAATCAAGGATTCCAGCCCATTATATTTATCAGGTAATCCAAAGTTAGAAGAACGGAATAGAGAGAAATCAAGGAAAATCAAGTTACACAGTTGTGAAATTATATTATGATCGATCGACCAACTGACAGAGCAAGAATTGATTTAGGCGGATATATTATTGGAAAAATTGAAAAATCTGGAAGACGTTTCGAGATGCTAATGGATCCAGAGAAAGCTTGGGAAGCAAAGAAATTAATTCGGGAAGAAATCGACAAACGTTTAAAAGCAGGAGCAGAAAAATCACGTCTTTCTATTGATGATATCCTGAATAATAATAAGATAGATTTAGAACTAATTTTTGAAACTTTTACTGTCTTTGAAGATTTAAGGAGAGGTAAAAAGGCAACAGACGGAGATATGGAAGCCGTTTTTAATACGACAGAGGGTATGAGAATAGCTGGACACATTCTAATTGATGGAGAAATACACTGGACGAAAACTCAAAGAGAAGAGGAAAAGAGTAAAAAATTGAAACAAATAATCACAATTATTAGTAAAAATGCGATTAATCCTCAGAATAAGAAACCTCATCCTTATCAAAGAATAGAGAAAGCTATTGAAGAAGCAAAAGTAAAAATAGATTTAATGAGGAATGCTGAAGAACAAGTTGAAGACGTAGTTAAGAGCATTCGAGCAATCATTCCTATTCGGATGGAACAAGTAGAGATAGCAATAAAAATTCCTTCAGCATTTACTGCTAAAGGATATAATATTGTGGCTCAACTAGCACAGATTAAAAAAGAAGAATGGCAATCCGATGGATCATGGGTTTCTGTTGTTAGCTTGCCAGCAGGATTACAAATGGAATTGATAGATAAACTAAACAAGCTTACTCATGGGAGAGTTCAAACCAAACTTTTAAAATCCTAACCAAGAAGTTTTTAATTAATTCTCGTTTATGTTATTTTTTTAGCAATGGTTAGGTAGTAATTGATAAATTAAGAAAAGAGTGTGAGTTATTTTGGAGAAAGAAATAAATGAAGATGGTATAGATGAAACTGAAGAAAATAATAACGAAGAGGATGAAGATTTCGAAGACTACGATAGCGATGAAGATTCTAGAGATATTGTGGTGCCTGGAGAGGTATTAATTGAAGACACTAAGAATTTTTTACCAGGTAGAGGCACAATTTATAATAATGACAGAACTAAGATAATTTCCTTAAACATTGGGTTAAAACAAGTAAGAAAAAATTATGTAAATGTGATTCCCCTTAGAGGATTTTATACTCCTCGACCTGGGGATAAAGTTATAGCGCTTGTTGTTGATAAAAATCCTGTGAAATATAAATGTGATATTAATGCAAAGGATTTTGGCACACTTAAACCAAAAAACACAATAAAAAGAGGTAAAATGAGATCAATGAGAGGTGGTAGTTATCAACGAGGTGAACAAGAGGCTGAAAAATATGAAATAGGAGATATCTTGATTGTCAAAATTTTATCAGCTGATCGTTTAAACAAGCCCGAATTAACAACTGTTGGAAAATATTTGGGCAAGAAAAACAATGGTATCGTAATTTCAATAGATCCTCCCAAAATTCCTCGGGTTATTGGTCGTAATGGATCAATGATTAAAATGCTAAAAAATTTGACAAAAAGTAATATTTTTGTTACTCAAAATGGACGTATATGGTTAAAAGGTGAAGATATTGCTCATGAAAGATTACTGGTAGAATCGATAGAGAAAATTGCGACAGAAGCACACACAGTGGGTTTAACTGACCGAATACAGGAATTTATTACAAATGAGAAAAAAATAAGAGGTATAGAATAAATGCCGTTAATTATTAAGGATGAATATCCCGAGAAGTTATTTCGTAAAGATGGAAAAAGACTTGATGGTAGGGATGTAACGGAATTAAGACCTATCAAAATGGAAGTAGGTGTCATCAAAAGTGCAGATGGCTCTGCATATCTGGAATGGGGAAATAATAAAATTTTTGCTGCCGTTTATGGACCAAGAGAAGTTCACCCGCACCATTTAGCTAAGCCAGATCGAGGAATTTTAAGAGTTTTTTATAGAATGGCGACATTTTCCGTCTTTGATAGAAAGAGACCTGCTCCCGGTCGCAGAGAAAAAGAAATTTCTATGATTGTGGCTGATTGTTTAGAGCCAACCCTTTTTCTTGAGTTATACCCGGGTACGAGTTTTGAAGTATTTATTGACGTAATGGATGCTGATGGAGGCACTAGATGCGCCAGTACAACTGTAGCAGCATTAGCTTTAGCAGATGCAGGAATACCTATGAGAAGTTTAGTTTCGGCTGTAGCAGTTGGCAAAATAGATGGTAAAAAAATAGTAGATCTTTCTGGAATTGAAGATAAAGCGGGAGAGGCTGACTTACCGATCGCTATTACATGGTATAATGAAGAAATCTCATTATTACAATTTGATGGAGATATGGACTTAGATGAGATGAATGAATTCTTAGATCTAGCAAAAGATGCTTTAGCTAAAATATATCAAATCCAATTAGATTCCTTGAAAAGTAAATATTTAACCTTAAAAGAAAATGAGGGTGAAAAGTAAAGATGATGGATGTTAAGCGAATAGTATCACGGATAGAAAAAAGTTATATTAAAGCAAATTTAAAGAAGGAAGAGCGTATTGATGCGAGGGGATTATGGGAACATCGCGAATTTAAAATTAAAAGCGATATAATTACCTCAGCTGAAGGTTCTGCTGATGTATCATTAGGTGATACAAGGATTATTACTGGTTTAAAATATGAGATTGGTGAACCATTTCCAGATATTCCAGATGAAGGTGTTTGTACTATAATGGCAGAACTACTTCCATTAGCATCTCCATTATTTGAAAGAGGACCTCCAGATGAACAATCTATAGAACTTGCGAGAGTTGTTGATCGAGGTCTCAGACATGCTGATTGCATTCAAACACAAAAACTCTGTATTAAAGAAAAAGAAGCAGTCTATATCTTATTTGTTGATATGTATGTCATAAATCATGATGGAAATTTAATTGATGCTGGAGGAGTAAGTGCCTTAACTACATTACTTTCAGCACATCTTCCCGAGGGCATAATTGGAGATAATGGCCTTGAATGGACAGGAAAATATTTAACAGGTGTCGATTTAGTTAATGAACTACCCTTAGTTTTAACTTATGGAAAGATAGATGAAATTATCTTTTTAGATCCTAATTTACCTGAAGAATTAATTTGTGAGGGAAAAATCTCAATATCGGTAACTGACAAAAAAATAACCTCTATTCAAAAAAGCGGAGCGGCTACATTTTCAATTGATGATATTAAGATGTTAGGAAAAAAATCTCTAGAAATTGGTCAGAAACTAAGAAAAGAATTAAATCTTTTACAATATAAGTGTTCCCTTAAATAATTTTTTTTAATATTTTTTATTATTTTATTCCGGTTATCTTAATAATTTGAATTTATTCTATCTTTTTTCGTTTCACTTTTCTCAAGGTTTCGAACGTTCCATACCCACCTTTTCTTCCATCCAATTCAAAATTACCTATTGATTGAACGAGTATAGATTGGTTTCCCTCACTATCTAAAAAAGGTACTGGGATAATTGGTCCTACAAAAGCTTTTAATAAATGGTTTTCACCTAAAACATCAATAATTTCAATTTCTGAACTAACAGGAAAGATTCCATCTTCTCTAAATTTCTGATCAACAATTTTTATTGTTTTTAACGGTATATTTTCCCCATTTTTAAACAAAAATCCTCCAGTGGATAAACGACCATCTTCTGTAACTATAGTTGCTGGATTTATTCCTAAATTTTTATCAAACCACACTACATAATATAACCAATTACCTACTTCTGTCCAATCTCTGACACCATAAGTATGATCTCTTTGTCCGATAGTATTTTCTATAGGGTAATTTATATCATCGATCTGAATATTTCCAGAAAGATTAGCTATTTGCTCCCAGTGTTTATCTCCCGCTTTTTTACCTATTTCTAATGATTCTGGAGTCATATTTTCGCTATATTCATAAACGGTACTAAAAGGATAAAAATCTATATCGATTTCTACTTTTACAGTATTAGCAATCAATGTAGGATTTTCTCGAACTTTTGGTAAATCCTCCGGATTCTCTACAACAATCATATTTCCTTGAAATCTGTAGTTCCATTGTGAGCCATTTTTGCAAGTATGAACAACCCCGCCAACTTGAAGGGAATCTGTATAGTCCTTAACTTTTTGAACTAAATTATATCCTGCTGCTGAACCATCAGGTAAGAATAAGAAGAAAAAAGTCATTGCTTCTTGCTTATTGGGCTTAAATCCTAATCGTGTCATTCCTCCTAAATTATGTTCTTTGCTATGAAAAACAAAATAGTAAGATTCATTCCATTCTGGATGGTTTGTACATTGATCAATATGAGTTAATGGCTCCACTTTTTTATCCTCTCTCATTTAAGTTTTGAAGTATAACGGTTCCATTATAACCATTTATTTTTACTATTTGACCAGTAGTAAAAATTTTACTTGCATTTATAATATTCGTTACCGCCGGAATACCAAATTCTCGTGAGACTACGGCTCCATGAGAAAGAATACCACCAGTTTCCGTTATCAATCCCCCGATTTTTGAAAAAACAGGAGTCCAACCAGGATCTGTTTGTGGTACAACTAAGATCTCACCAGCTCGTACTGTAGAGATGAGATTTATATCATGAATGACACGGATGGGTCCAATCATAGTGCCCTGACTCGCGGGAAGCCCTTTAAAAATCTGACTTTTATCATTGTATTTTAACTCATCATTAAATTCTCTTGAACCCATAATGAATTTAGGAGGTATCTTATTTTCATATCTTTTAAATTCTTCATAGCGTTTAATAACATTAGATGATATTTGTTGAATTTCTTGACTTTTATAATTCCCCAAAGCTAAATCCTTAATTTCGCGTTTAAAGAGGAAAAAGATTTTATTTTCATCTGGTATTATACCTCTTTCTGTGAAAACTTTTCCGATCTTTAAATAGGCATTTCTATTCATTGTGATCCATTTATCAAGGTTAAAACGCTGATCTTCCCTAAATGATATGTATTTTCTACTATTTTTTATTATTACAGAGAAAATCTTCCATTTTAATAATCCAAATCGTTGAGATCTTATCTTTTTCTCTACAATCATTTCAGTTAGTTCTCTTTTCTTCAAATTTTTTGCTTTTATCGTATCCAATTCTTCCCATTTATCCATTACTAATGATTTTAGAATATCAAAAACATTAGTCATTGGTGGTTCTTTCCAGCGGGGATAAAAAATTTCTCTCGTAAATCCACGTACCCCATGTTCATTTAAAAAAGTTACAAATTCATTTAGGAAATTTTGAGAAGACTGAGTGCTGTTTTTTAATAAAATATTATATATCTCTGATGAATCTTGATTATTAAATATTGATTTCAGCTCCTCAGATTTATTAATCAGAGAAGATAAATTATGAATTTGATCATTTGTTTCTGTTAACTTGTTTTGAAGTCCGGATATTAAAATTGGGTATAGTTTATAACATTCCTCTTTGCCAATAAAACGGGTAAGAAGATATTGAACTAATAAATTCATGCCTATATTATGAACGGGAATCCCATAACGAATGAGTCGAAAATGCCCAATCATAATTCTATCTAATTCTTCAATTAATCTAATTAGGTTTGTTAAATCATCAAATTCTTTTAGTTGATTTTCGAATTTTTTACAGTAAGGAATAAATGTTTCTTGATTCCAATTTTCATAAGCTTCAGCGGTTTTAGACATTGATCCATTAGGATCATAAGAACTTATTCTGAGCTCTGCAACTATTCGACTAATAAGATGAAACGGAAGCTCCTTTACTTTACTCTTTCCATAAGGTCCTGACCCCTCCGGAAAATAGTTTAAAACGTCTTCATTACGAATAAATTTTGGAATTTCATTCTCTACTTTTCTTTTTATCACATTGAGATTGAAATAAACATGAGCTTTATATAATTTTAGTAATTCAATATCCATTTGCTTATAACCCATAATGTCGTTTAATTCAATATTAACTATTTTTGTGATAGGATCGCCTAAAAGTTCAAAATAAAGAGGTGTAACATTATCATTCCAATAATCATCTGAATATCCTCTACTCCATAATATTTCAGAGGGGATGCTTTCAGCTTTAAATGCTGTGATAGGCCGTGTTTGCAGAATATTAATTCGATTATCCTTATCTATAGCCCATTCAATATCTTGAGAAATTCCGTTGAATTTTTTTTCTATTTGAAGTCCTAATTTAGCAATTTTTATAATAGCTTCATCAGAAAGAGACGATTGTTGAGCTAATTCTTCAGACAATTCCTTATACTCAATACCCTCATCATTCCCTTTATATTTAGGATATGCTGCTAACTTTTTTCGGCCAATTCGCCTATTGAGGATTTTAAGTGATCCCCTCCTTAACTTTTGAATGAAAAATTGATCTGGGCTACTTTTTCCTGATACAATTGACTCTCCTAATCCATAATTTGACTCAATTAATAATTCGTTATTCTTTGAAGTTATTGGATTTAAAGTAAATAGAACACCAGCAAATTTCGCATCTATCATGTTTTGCACAATAACTGCAATTTTAACCTTCTCATGAGGGATTTTGTTTTTATATCTATACACAATCGCCCGACTTGTCCATAACGACGCATAACATTTCTTTATATACTTAAGAATTTGGGCAAAATCCCCTAAATTCAAATATGTGTCATATTGTCCAGCAAACGAAGCAGATGGTAGATCCTCAGCTATGGCTGATGATCGTACAGCAACATTATAAGATGAAAATTCTCTATATTTCAATTCCAATTCATTAGCTATTTCTAAGGGAAATTCACCATTTTCAATTGAGTCTTGGATCGTTTTAGAGCACGTTTCAATAGTCTCAAAATTATCAAACACAATTTTTACCAAGGAATCTTGTATTATACCATCAAGATTATTAAAATTAACAAATTCGTCATATGCATTAGTTTTAATAACAAAACCTTTAGGAACAGAGAAATTATATTGAATTAATTTACTTAAATTTGTAGCCTTATTTCCTAGTTCTACATTATCAATATCTAATTGAGTTAAATCTGCAATAAAAGATACCTTGTTTAACATAAACGACAATAAAAATTAGAAATTATAATTAATTTAATTGTTAAATTCTTATTTATTTATAAATTTCCTTTGTAATTTGTTTTACTCGGGGAAAAAATAAAATTCTCCCTAAAAGTTCTCTTGTTGTTTAGAAAAATTTATAGTTTACCCTAAGTTTTAATATAACATCGATTATTAAAAACTAATTTTGAACTAAAATGGGAAAACGAACAGGAATCACAGGTAAATACGGTGCTCGTTATGGGAGTACCTTACGCAAAAGAACTCGTTTAATTTTAGAAAAAATGAAAGGAGATACTAAATGCCCTAGGTGTGAAACTAGAGGATCTATACATAGAATATCAACGGGCATTTGGCATTGCAGAAAATGTGATGCTCGATTTACAGGAGGTGCATATTTTATTGAAACTCCTAGAGGTGCCGAATCTTTTAGAATCGCAAAACGTAAGCAAAGAGAATTAGAAACAATTGAAGAATAATGAAAATAAATAAACCTTTTACCATTAAATCAATAATAGAATTAAATTTTAATGATTCTCAAATAAGAGATATATCATATAACTCCTTTATTCCAGAAATTAAAAAATTACAAACTTATCGATCTAAAGTATTGGTAAACAAACAAGATGATAGTAAGTTAGTTTTTAAAGTTGAATCTTGTGATATCACGGCATTTCGAGCTAGTATGAATGAAATTATTAGTTTTGGAAAAGTCATTGATAGCACCATAAAAATAGCAGAAATTTCTTAAAGTAAAGAAATATTAGTACAATTCAATTATAAAATAAAGTAGAGAATAAGAAGAAGTAAATAAAATGTCAATCAATTTAAATAATCTTGATGAGGAACAAAGAAATAAAATCCAAAATTTAGCAAACCTACAACAAACCTATGAAATTATTAATTCCCAAAAAAATCAGACAGAATCCCATCTAAGAGAAACCGAATTTGCAATAGAAGAATTGGAAAAAATAGAAGCGGATACACCGGTTTTTAAGTCAATTGGGGGAATACTGGTAAAAAGTGAAAAGAATAAGCTCCTTGATGAGAAAAAAAGCTTAAAAGTAACTCTCGAAATGAGATTAAAAACCTTAGATCAAAAAAAATCAAGATTAGAAAATCAAATTACAACTTTAAGTAATTCAATTCAAGCTGATCTTCAAAATAAAAGCGCCTAAACAGCTTCATGTTGCATTCAAAATATGAAGATTTTTTAACCTTCTTAAAAGGTAAAAAAATCCTTATTACAACTCATGATTTAGCCGATATTGATGGGTTTGTATCTTGTTTTGCTTTAAAATTCTTTTTACTCCAGCACACCAACAAACCAATATCAATCTTACTATCAGAACTTTCGAACCATACAAAAAATTTTATGCTTAATTTCTCAGAAAAGTTGCCTGAATTCAATTTTAATTATAAAAGTGAGGTAAAATTTTCCGAATTTGATGTATGTATAATAACAGACACAAACGATCTGAGTCAAATACAATTCAGTTGTAGTGAAGTCATTAAATTAGAAATTCCTTATGTGTTTATAGATCATCACCATTTTAATAAAAATAAATTACAAAACGGAAACATAGCTTCACTAAATTTAATTAATGATAATGCTATTTCAACATCTGAAATTATTTTAGATTTATTTAATTATTACAACCAGAATATAACACCCCCCTATAAAAATTTAATAGTTGCTGCCATTTTAACTGATTCTGGTTTTTTTAAATATGGAAATAATGAAACAATTAAAAAAGTAAGCGATTTATTAGATGGAGAAGTAAATTTCCAGGAGCTAAAGTTAATGTTAAAAACTGAAGTGGATATTTCAGAAAAGATCGCTAAAATAAAAGGACTACAGAGAGTTGAGTTAATACGTAAAGGAGATTATTTAATTGGAATTAGTAATGTCAGTAGTTTTGGCGCCAGTGTTGCATCAATGTTAATAAAAACTGGATGTGATATAAGTATTATTTATACAAAGGAAAAAAGTAAGAATTTAATTAATAGTAGAGCAAAAAAAAGTATTTGTATGAAAACTGGATTACATCTAGGGAAAATATTAGAAGAAATATCAGAAGATTCTAATGGAAGTGGTGGGGGACACGATGGTGCAGCATCTTTAACCTTTAATGCGGATTTAGAATCTGTTCTTCTTAAAGTCGTTGAAAGAATAAAACAATTTTTATAATCTAAATTTTAAATCATTACACATTATTATTATTCAAGGCTGAATTAAGGATGCATTTTAAGTATGGATTTAATAAGATTTGAAGGATTTTCTTATCGTTATAAAGGAAATGAAGAATATGCCCTAAATAACATTAATTTAATAATAGAAGAAGATAACTTTATTTTGTTATGTGGGGAAACTGGTTCTGGAAAAACAACCTTAATTAGATGCATGAACGGTTTAATCCCCCAATTTTATTCTGGTTTTTATAAGGGAAAAGTATTTATAAATGAAAAAGATACAAGTAATACCCCTATTGCTGAATTATCCACTGATGTTGGCATAGTTTTTCAAAATCCGGAGAATCAATTAATCGCTATGAATGTTGAACATGAAATTGCATTTGGACTGGAAAATTTAGGTATACCTTCAAAAGAAATTTCAAAAAGGATAAAAGAAAGTGCCTCATTAACCGAAATTGAACATATTTTGGATAAAGCACCATTCGAATTAAGTGGTGGAGAACAGCAACGTGTTGCGATTGCTTCAATCCTTGTCTTAGAACCCAAAATTCTAATATTGGATGAACCAACAGCTTTATTAGACCCTTATATGGCAAAAAAAATCATTAATTTGATAAAAGAAATTCAAGTTGAGAGAAATCTTACAATTCTGATAAGCGAACATCGATTAGACTTAGTACTTCCTTTTGCAGATCAAATGGTCTTGATAAGTAACGGAGAAGTTGTTGAATATGGTTCTCGTGATGATGTGCTCAATGGGAAACATTTTCAAAATTTAATGTTAAATAAACCTGTAATTTATACGATATTCAATAGATTAAAAAATGAAAACTTATTTTCTGGAAAAATTCCGGCCTCAATTCCAGCTGCAATAGATTCTATGAAAAAATTACAATCGGACTAATGGTGATTACGATATCGAAGGATTTTCCATTAATAATTATTGAAAATGTCGAATATACTTATCCAAATGGTACTATAGCATTGAAAGATATCAATTTAAATGTTTATAAAGGAGAGTTATTAGGAATAATGGGTAAAAATGGAGCTGGTAAAACGACTCTTATTCGAACCTTGAATGGATTAATAAGACCAACATCAGGTAATATTTACATTAACAATAAAAACATTGGTTCTAAAAGTATAGCCGAGTTATCTAAAAAAGTAGGTTTAATTTTTCAAAATCCTTCTCATCAGCTATTTGCTAACACTGTTGAAGATGAGATTGAATTCTCTTTAAAAAATCTAAATATGAACAAGGAGGAGCTTGAATTAAAAACAAATGAAATCTTAAAAAATTTTAACCTTGACAAATACCGCGATAGATCTCCTTTAAATTTATCAGGAGGGGAATCTAAAAAATTAGCTATTGCTTCAATAATTTGCAGAGGCCCTGAAATCTTAGTATTTGATGAACCTACACTAGGTCAAGATGCTAGAGAAATTGAATCTTTTATAAGACTAATCAATAATGAGAAGAAACAAGGCAAAACAATCATAATTATCACTCATAATATTGAATTTGCTTATGAATTTATCCCTAGGACAATTTTAATGGAGGGCGGAGAAATTATTGCAGATGGTCCAACTCATAATGTATTAAGTAATGGATTTTTAACTGAAAGATCATCTTTAATTCTCCCGCAAACTCGGCAGTTATCTTTAGTTTTGCAAGAAATAGGATTCCAAGGTATCAATAAGTATTTTTCAAAAAGCGAAATTACTGAATATCTAATTAAATTTTTGAGAAAAAAAACTACTAGTGTTTAGGAGGAGTAAAAGTATATGTCTTTAGAATTTCTCAATGCTTTTAAATTTATGAAAAAGGACTCTTTTTTACATAATTTAGATCCAAGAGCTAAACTGGTATTTGCACTAATATACACTATAAGTGCTTTATTATTCAATCAAATTATTCCTTTACTCATAATTTTTTTGAGTTTAATCCCTTTAGTTATCATTGGCAAAATCCTCAAACAGTGGATAAAGAGTATTCGGGGTTTATCATTTTTAGTTGTTTTTATAATTATATTAAACACATTATTCTTATCCTTATCGTTTGCTATTGCTATGATACTGAGAATTTGTATCATGGTTTCCGCCTTTTCAATCTTTTTTTTAACAGTGGATCCTAACGACTTAGCTCTTTCTTTGATATCTATGAAATTTCCATACGAATTTGCTTTTTCTTTTTCTTTAGCGTTTAGATTTGTACCAACCATTGCTACTGAAGCCCAAAATATCATCGATGCTCAACAAAGTAGAGGATATGAAATGGAAAAAAAAGGGCTTATTAATCAAATCAAAAACCTCTTTCCTTTATTAATCCCATTAATCATATGCTCAATTAGAAGGGCTTTTAATGTAGCAGAAGCTTTAGAATCAAGAGCCTTTGGAAGTGAGAAAGAAAGGTCATTTTATTATACAATTAAATTTTTAGTAAAAGATTGGATTTTTACAATTTATTTAATATTATTTCTTATAACATTCATTTTCATTAGAATCCAATATAGTTTAATGCCAGATTGGTTTACTTGGAGACTCCCTGTATGATTGTAAGAAGTTTTTATTTTGATACAATAGAATTAAGATATTTTGTTGGAGTAAATCAAATTAAATTTGACTTAAATCAATTTTTAAAAGCTAATGACATAGATGGTGAAGATAAAGTTCTAAATTATTTATTTAACATAATTGAGGAACTCCAAAATAAATATGAAGAGTCAACTATACAATTTATTAGCGATAAATATCTTTTAAATCAAGACCATATCTTTATTGCGTGTTATTACATGCAAAAAGCTTTTTTTCATAAAACACATATATCAAATAAAAAAAATATTGAATTATTGTTATATCTATCTTCAAATCGGCAAATCAGTAAAGCTATTGAATCCTTCGGAATTGATTATTATGATTTAAAGGAAGGAAACATTATAATCTGTATTGTTTCACCATATGATAACCTATATAAAATTAATGAGGAGCTCATACAAATTTTAGACGTCAAAGAGATAGATTTAACAATAAATAACTTAAGAATTGAAAAAATCAACACGATCATAGATAAATTTGATATAAATTCATCACAAATCAAATCTGTTTTAAAATCTTATGGGAATAAGGAAAAAGATTTAGTAGAGTTCAAAAACGATTTAGAATCTTTGTCTAGAGCAATATTTGATTTAATTTGTGAGAAAATGGCTCTGGTAAACATAGAAAAGACATAAATAATTAAAAAAAACTTTTAGAGATTCCCTATTTTAATAATATCATCTCGTTTTAGAAAAGACACGGCACAAAAATTACCTAGTACCTCAATTCTAATAACTTTATCTGGATTTTCAAGATCAACCTTATTATTTATTCGGTTGGCAATTCGTTCAATTGCATTATTCCTTTCTATTTTTTCATGCTTTCTTCTTTTTAATACTATTTTGAAAGAATCTCCTTCTTTTATATAAGTTTTTGAATTTTCTTGTATTAGATTTGCTAATATTTTTATATTAGTTTCACAAATAAAATCAATGGGAATAATATTTAAGATAAATTGGAAAAAATGAGGATCTTTTTTCAATATTTGTTGTATTTTTAGAATTACTTTTTTGGCATCTATGTTAGATAAAGCAGAAATTAGTCCAGGAAACGTTAATTTTGAAATAATAGGATAATTATCACCACACATTAATAGGGTAAACCACATTTCGGTAGCGGCATTAGTCTCATTAAATCTAGATGTTGAGATTAGTAAATTAAAATTTTTCATATATACCTTCCTCATTATTTTGATAAAAAATCCAAAATCTCTTCTTCAGGCATCATCCCTATTCTTAAAAATTTTGGTTCTGACGTAGTACAATCAACTATAGTTGTTGATAATTGTGATTTAGATTTACCCGCATCAATGATTAAATCAATAGGGCTTAATAATTTCTTTGCAACTTCCTCTCCACTAATACAAGGAGGTTCACCAGAATAATTTGCGGAAGTTCCTATTATAACTCCGAGATGTCCATCTGCTTTCAAAAGGCTCAAAATTTTCAAGATAATCTCGTTCTCTGGGACTCGTAAGCCAATTGTATTCTTAAAAGCAGTTATTTCTGGTGGAATTATACTTCGTTCCTTTTTTCTTAAAATTAATGTTAATTGACCTGGCCAATATCGTTTAGCTAATTTTTTAGCTAATTCATTAAACTCTGCAATTTTTAAAGCCTCTTCAAAATCGGAGACTAATAGAAGAAACCCTTTAGCTCTGTCTCGAAATTTGATATCATATAATCTATTAACAACATCTAAATTTAAAGGATTTCCTCCAATACCATAAACACTGTCGGTTGGGAAGCTAATCACTTTTCCTTGAATTATAAAATCAACCGCAATTTTTAGATAAAACTCAATCTCTTTTAGTTCTTTTCCTGCTAATTTTACTAAAAATCCCATTAATAAATATAATATTTTTTCCTTATTGTACTCTAAGGTTTTCTTCTATTATATTTTCATTCTGAAATCAACTGCATTAGGAAAAGAATTGTAAAATTATTTTGGATATTGTTCTTGACAACTTAATTCAACATTTATTCGCTCCCAATTATGATCTAGGCGTTCTTGAAGTTCTATTAAATCCTTCTCAGAAATCTGTGAAAAACGTTTTTGTTTGGAAAGGTATTCAACTAATGGAACTCTTTTAGAAGGTTCTAATAAAGACTTGCTCTTTTTTGATAATTTCATAATACCATTTTCAACTTCATATAATATCCATGAGCCTGATTTAACAGCTAAACGAGCAATTTCTATTGCTTCTTCGGAACCGAATCCCCAACCTGGAGGACAAGGAGCTAAAATGTGTATATATTTACAACCTTTAATTGATTTAGCTTTTTTAAATTTATCATACAAATCAAGTGGTTCGCTTATACTACATGTTGCAACATAAGGTATGTCATGTGCAACTAGAATACCTGGAAGATTTTTCTTATATCTTTCCTTTCCAAGAGTCGTTGTTGTTGTAATTGCCCCATGAGGTGTACTCGAAGATCGTTGGATCCCAGTGTTCATATATGCCTCATTGTCGTAACAAGTATATATAATGTTTGAATTTCTTTCTGCAGCTCCACTGAGACCTTGAATACCTATATCTGCAGTACCTCCATCTCCAGCAAATACTAAAGTTGTTATTTCATCCCATCCTTTATTAGGGAACTTATATGCTTTAGCCTTGAAAGCCGCTTCCATACCAGTGGCTGCCGCTGCTCCTGCTGCAAAAGCCATATTAGTAAAAGGAAAATTTGGTGCTGTTTTTGGCCATAACCCAATTACTACATTCAAACATGAAGCTGGAGTAACCAATGCTGTATTAGGTCCTAAAGCTTTCATTGCCCAACGAAGAGCAATTTCAAGACCACAACCAGCACAGCAAGAATTTCCTGGAAGGAAATATTCTTCTTGGCATGAATCTAATGCTTCTTTTAATTTAACCATTTGTTATTCAACCTCCAATAGTCCATCCCAGAGAGTTCCATGTATCATATCTTTGGGTAATTCTCCAATTTCTTCTAATTTAATTAACATTTTTAATTGATCTTTTTGTTGTTCTAAAGATACTTCTCTTCCACCCAAGCCATTTATTATAGGCAATACAGTAGGGGTATTTTTTGTTTCATGCAAAGCGGCTTTAACCTCACAGCTAACTGGGCCTCCAGTTTGTGATCCAAACGCTGTCGCTCTATCAATAACTCCTATAAGTTTCACTTTTTTAATAGAATTGAGGATATCTTCTACAGGAAACGGTCGGAAATGTCTTAATTTCACCATGCCTACCTTATATCCTTCTTCTCTTAAATCATCTATAGCCTGTTCCATTTGTAATGCTAAATCACCATAAATTACAACACCCACCTTCGAATCATCCATATGGTATTCTTGAATTAATCCATTTCCATAACTTCTCCCAAAAACATTCTCAAACTCTTTTGCTGCATTTTTGATCTTTTCTTTGGCTCGAATAAAGGAGTCATGAATTTTCATTCTAAATTCGTAATAAAATCCCGAAGGCATAATAAGATTACCAAACATCATCGGTCTCTTAGGATCCATCCAAATATGGGGCCACCCTTCTTCACCAGGCAATGAGGGTAAATATTTATCAACAAGATCCTGGTCTTCAATTATCACTGGTTTTGAAGTATGAGATAATATAAAACCACCATAAGCAACAAATTTGGGAAGTAAAACCTCATGATCTTCACAAACTTTATATGACATCAGGATTTCATCATATATTTCTTGATGAGAAGCACAAAACGAACTCATCCATCCTGTATCACGTTGACTTAACACATCGGTAAAATCTGCCCAAATATTCCAAGGTGGTGCTGGTCCTCTTGAAGCAATAGCAACAATAATAGGAAGTCTGGCACCTGCTGCCCAATGAATCATTTCATGTGCATAAAATATACCTTGACCGGATGTTGCTGTAAATGTTCGAGTGCCTGCTTTACTTGCACCTATTACAGCAGCAAAAACGCTATGTTCTGATTCCATTTTTATATATTGAGTTCCTGGCATTTCTCCATTATCTGCAAATTCAGATAACTTTTCAACCACAGTAGTTTGTGGTGTAATTGGATATGCGCTGATTACTTGAACTCGAGCTGATTTTGCAGCATACGCAGCAGCTACATTTCCTTTAATTATTTTTGTTTCTCTTTCCTGAATAAAATCTTGTTGAGCTTCAACCATCTTTTATATCACTCTCTCTTACCATTTCTATATTATCTGATGGGCATTCTTTCGCACAAATCCCACAACCTTTACAATAGTTAAGATCTATTTCAAAAGAACCATCTTGCTTCCTTTTTATTACTCCTTCTGGGCAATACATCCAACAGATACCACATTGATTACATCCTTCTTTGATAATAGGCCTAAAAGTTCTCCAATCCCCAGTGGTACCAATGCTTCCATCTATGGGCAAAGATATTGGAATAGGCGGCAATTCCTCCCAATCTTTATACTCTTGGACTTTTGGACGCTCTTCAACAGACTTGTTGATATTCTTCCATTTTTTAGATTTTGTCAATATTATACCTCCTTTACTGTTTCATAAGCTGCTCTTGCGACGCTCATATTTTTTTCCAATCTCCCTTCCCCAAATTCTTTTTTAATAACTTTTTCCATGCTTTTAAGATCATAATACCCTGTAACCTTTCCAAAAGCACCTAACATAGGAATATTTAGGATAGGACCACTAGAATGCATAAAATCTTTTTCGATGCAAATTCCTGTAGCATCGACAATAAAAATCTTTATGTTTTTAGGAAAGTCAGTAGTATCGATTGGATTTGGGCTATTTGCTATTAATGTTGCACCTTCCTTTATGCTTTCTTTAATTCTCGGGATCTCCAGCAATGAGGTATCAAACATCAAAATATAATCTGGATTTACTACACTATCGTATGTTTTAATCGATTTACTTCTTGAAATTTTTGAAAATGCTTGGATAGGAGCGCCCCTTCGCTCAGCCCCAATTATGGGAATCGCTATTGTGTCCTTAAAGCCTTCCTCGAATGCCATTTCAGCTAG
The DNA here is from genome assembly GCA_048886685.1 of Candidatus Hodarchaeota archaeon. Classification (GTDB taxonomy): domain Archaea; phylum Asgardarchaeota; class Lokiarchaeia; order Sigyniarchaeales; family SOKP01; genus Loki-b32. The sequence continues at coordinate 53,235 of JBHLKM010000016.1, read as the reverse complement.
TAATTGACTAGCAGTTATACATGTTTGACCGCCTCTACAATGCATAGAGATTTCTACTATTTTTTCTTCTAGAGACAAATTTAACCAACTTTTTATTATTGAGTTCTTTTGTAATTAATCAATGATAGTTCTTTTGATTTTTCTCCTATAATTGCAATATTAAACAATAATATAGAGTTTTTAATTATAATTATTATATCTAAAAATAAGGTTCTAATATATAGTTTATTTTCGAAATTGCTTTATTTTAAATTAATATTGAGTAACTTTAAAATAAGTTGAGATTAAATTTAAGCTAATTTGAAATTTTTATTATCCTTATGTCTACTGAGAAAAAAAATAGTGAAATTTTATATTCATTTAAATGTCCCTCATGTGAAAATGGCACAATAGACATCATTAAGAATGTCTATGATTTACCTGATGGAGACAAGATGCTCATATTGAAGTTCGAATGCGATACTTGCAGCTTTCATAAAAATGATGTAATTCCTTTAACAACAAATATGGATCCAGGAATTATGACCTTGAAAGTGACAACTGAAGAAGACCTTAAATCAAAGATTTACCGTTCCCCTGTAGGAAAATTAGAAATTCCTGAGCTCGAATTAATTGTAGAACCAGGTCCCAGAGCCAATTTTTATTATACTAATGTAGAAGGTATTTTATATAGATTTGAAAGTGCCGTTTCAATATATAGGAAGAATCTCAAAGAAGGAGACCCAGAAATACCTGAGATTGAAGATCTTTTAAATAATTTGAAAAACGCATTAGAAGGAAAATTCGAATTTACATTAAAAATTATTGATTCTGAAGGAGGGAGCTATATAATCCCAAAAGATAAATCAAAATATAAATTTGAAAAATTTGAAAAAAAAGAATCAGAATAAACCTACTATTGGAAAAAATATTTGGCGTAAAATTTGATCATACACATTTACGCAATATTGTAGGAAATCAAATAAAAATTAAGGGAGTGAATAAAAAAGTTCACCCGAGATCTCATGTAGATGGATATAACAGTGTTTTGATAAATGGAAAGAAATATGAGGTATTATATGAGTTTTGGGAGATGTATTGGCATAGTAAATACAAAACAAGGCAAAGAGATTCATTTAAACGTGATGCTTTTGATGCAAGAGGAGGTATAGTCTTAATAAAGCTGAATGATCAGATAGATAAGAAGCTATGGACGAGGGAGATAGAAAAGCAATTTAAAGAACAGACAGGTATATCAATACAGGAAATGATCCCTCAAAAAACATTTAAAGAATGGTTAGGAAATAATGAAAATGAATAGATTTTTAAAAAAAAAAGGAATGGAAAGATAATTTCATTTATATCTTTTTAAATATAACTTCATAATAACATTTTTAATCAAAAATGGCTTAATTAATTAGTCAAAAAAATAAAAATTAATGAAGGTGATTATAAATAGCAATTAAAAAAGTTGGAATTCTCACGGGCGGCGGAGCCATGTCTAAAGGTTTCCTTAACTGTCGTACACTGTCCCGGTTTAAATTCCGTACTTTATGGAATCATGCTTAAAGCTTATGATACTGGGATTGAATGTGTTGGCATCCTTAAGGGATGGAAAGGATTTGTGGAAAACCAAACAATTCCACTTAATATAGCAGAACATGATGACCTACATACTGTGGGGGGGACTATCCTATATACAAGTAGGACGAATCCATTTAAGGGAGTAAGTGCAAAAGAGGAAAAAGCTAAAGAATTAACCAAAAAGTTTGAAGAATTAGGAATAGATGCTCTAATTGCTATCGGTGGAGTTTTAGAATAACTTCTGTTTTAAACTGAACACGATACTCTTGGAGTGGCTGATAATTTGTATAGATTCGCTGATGCTAAAGTAGTAGGAGTGCCAAAAACTATTGATAATGACCTGCAGGGAACACATTATACGTTTGGCTTCTGGAGTTCGACACAACTAGCCTCTAACGCGATGGATAATCTTACAACCACGGCTCGATCGCATCAAAGAGTATTTGTTGTAGAAGTAATGGGCAGAGATGCAGGTTTTTTAACAATGTATAGCGGAATATCTGCTGGAGCAGATATAATATTAATCCCAGAAACGCCATTTGACTTAGAAAAAGATGTTATTGATGTTTTGAAAAAAAGAGTTAATGCTGGCTATAAATATCATATAATTGCTACATCAGAGGGAGCCTATCCGAATTTAGAATCTCTTAACCGAGATTTTAAAACCATATCTAAAGAAACAATTGATAAATTACCTAAGGATACATTTGGTAATCCATTATTAGTAAAATTGAATATGTCCCAAATAATTGTTGAAGAATTAAACTTAAGAGACGATTTAAAACAAGAATTTGAGAAAAATGGAGTAGATTTCGAATGTCGAAGTGTAGTTCTTGGTCACACCATGCGTGCCGGACCACCTAATTCATTTGATAGGATTTTAGGATTAAGGTTTGGATTAGCAGCAATGAAACTTGTTTTAGAAGGTAAATTTGGGAATATGGTATCTCTCCAAGGAAATAAAATTGAAACAATCCCGCTTTCAGAAGGAGTAAAAAAGAAATACATAACATCTGACAATGATAAAATGGAACTTCGAGATTTACTCGTAAAAATTAGATACCTTTCAAAGCAAAAATAGTTAATCACGTGAGGTTAGATTATGGGTGAAATCAGAGGAATTCTTTTTGCTATCATAAAACGAAAAAGAACACTATCGGAATGAGTTTATTAAATGCATTCATCAAAAGACAATGAGAAGAGTTTTGAGGTAATGCTTGTAGTAAATAGTACGTGAAACGCATCTTTCACGAAGATTTTTTTTTACCAAAATAACGATTAGGTCGATTTTTATTTGGTTACAATAATTTCTTAAGTTCAAACTTCAATAGAAGTTCAACTTTTTCATCTATAAATATCCAAAATTCATTACTAAACATACTTTTCAACATAATTATAGAATATATTATAACTCTATACGTTGTAATTACAATCTTATTAACAGATGATATCAACATGTTCACAAAAATTCGATGTGCGTTTAAAGAATACCCTAATGCATTTAAAGTGCTAGCTCTAGCTACTTTCATTGATATGCTAGGATCCTTTTTATTACATCCCTTTTATGCGTTGTATATTACTGAGCATTTTGGCGTAGGGATGACCCAAGTGGGAATCCTCTTTTCAATCTTTTCAGCAGGAAATATATTTGGTGGCATGATAGGAGGGGCCTTAGCCGATAAATATGGACGTCGCGCGATGGTGATAATGGGTTTAGTTGCTAGCGGGATAGGTAATATTTCAATGGGATTAGTTGATAATTTGAATCTCTTTTACCTTATCGCGGGATTTTTAGGGCTAGTAGGTAATTTTGGAAGACCTGCACGGCAAGCTATGGTAGCAGATTTACTTCCGACAGAGAAGCAAGCGGAGGGATTTGGAATTCTACGGGTGGCATTTAATCTTTCAGCGGCTATCGGTCCGATTTTTGGGGGATTTTTAGCAACTCGGTCGTTTATTCTTCTATTCATTGCGGATGCTGTGAGCAGTATAATCACTGCTATTATTGTATATCTTGTTATTCCGGAGACAAAACCTCTAAGACAAGATGATGAGCCAGAAGAAACAGTAATTAAAACTCTTATCGGATATAAAGAAGTGTTAAAGGACTGGGTATATATGTTATTCCTCATAGTCTCTGCGATAACTGTGTTAGTATATATACAGATGAATAGTACGCTTTCAGTATTTCTACGGGATGTTCATGAATTCTCAGCGCAGAATTTTGGTTTCTTATTGAGCATGAATGCATTTATGGTGGTGTTATTTCAATTCTGGATAACCAAGAGGATTTCAAAGTATGCTCCGATGAAGATGATGATACTTGGAACTTTTTTTTATATGATTGGATTCGGAATGTATGGTTTTATCTCTGCTGTATACCTGTTTTTTGTCGCAATGGTAATTATCACAGTAGGAGAAATGATTGTAACACCAGTTTCTCAAGCGGCCGCAGTGTCTTTTGCTCCTGAAGATAAACGTGGACGATATATGGCTATTTTTGGTTTCCAATGGGCGATACCAAATCTTTTTGGGGTTATAGCTGCGGGATTAATTATAGATCGTCTTGGTCCGAACTGGGTATGGTATTTGGCCGGAATTCTGTGTCTAATATCAATGACAGGATTTTGGTTACTTCATGGTGCTACTAAACGTCGCTTATTAAAAGAAATAGAACCAATAAAGGAAGAATTGATTATATTATATGATTAATTCTCAATTTCAAATATAATTTTGAGATATTCATATTTGGAATTAAGTAATCTAAGGATTTTTTCGACAAATGACCTTAAATTTTTCACATGACTAACCTTTTCATCTTTTTGTTCAAGTAAGAATTCATGTAACATATTTCTGGTCGCATCTGGACCATTACTTTTGAGATAATCTATCCAATGGATTGATGTTCTACAGATTCTTTTTAATATTTCATCAGGATATTCATTTTTATCTAAAATTTTATCATGATATTTAGCTATAGCACTACTAACCCTTTCTAAATGATCCGCAATACCTATTGAATAACGACATAAACTGATTATATTTGAAGTAATTCTAGAATTTCTAGTATTAGTAGCGGCTTCAAATGATTCCCAAACATCATTCCATTCATCTTTATTTCTCCCAATTGATTCATCATTGTACAAAGCCACATTTATTATATCACTTAGATCAACATCATGACCTCTTTTCAACTTCTTATTAAAGATCTCTTTTAACTTGGTTCCTTCTAAATAACTTCCAGCACCGAAATCAAGTAATTGATTTAGATTATTTGCAGCACAAAGAGCTTCATGTCTGGTTTCTCCCGTATCTGGATTAACCCAATCTACACTTTTTTCAAATTCTCCAGTTTCTTTATTTTTAACCCAACCCATTTCTCTTAAAACATGGTCTAATAAGTGTACTTTGAAGACCCAGAAATCAATGTCATCCGTGAATCTTTTCCTCCTCCAATCTCTAGTAGTATATTTACCTAAATATAATTTAAGAGTACCGCGGACTAAATTAAATTTACCTTCCTTAAGTGTTTCACACGCATCATTATAGAATACATTATTAGGTTCATTAGAAATATCTACAATTCTATTAAGTATTTTTCTTGCCTCTCCCGCTATTATATCACATGGGATACTCCCATCAGAAGGATATGTTCGTGATCCCCCATCTAAAAAGTTTTTAAACAATTCTAAGTCATTATCAGGTATTTTATACCATGGATTATTAAATAAAGTTTTACTGAATATATAGTGGGTAAAACCTATTTCATCCACAATAGTTTTATCATGTAAAGGAGAGACATCTCTTAATCTATCTCCTTTTTGAACAACATCAGCCTTAATATCCCAAATCGAAGTCATACGAGATATTATATTGAATGTAATTTTTAAAAATTGTTAATTTAAAATATAAAATTAATTTTTAAACATGGACTCTATTGATAATATATTCTATTATATGAAAAAAAAATGAAAACAAATGGATTTCTTTAGTATTTTCACTTTAACACCATGGGATTCGCTTAATTTAAAATCTTTAACTGAAGTGAAATTATATTCATTAAAAAATATCTTTAAAACATTTCCTGTAATTGAACCAGAATATTTTGATGATACACTCTCAAATCTTTATAAGTTCAAACATTATTCGTGGGTTGAAAGTATCAAACGAATTGTGGGTCCAAGTGGCGAAGATTACGATATCAAACCATGGAATCTTGTATGGGGAATGGACATTGAAAGAAGAATTTTTCAATTTTTATTTCAAAAAGTTAAAAATGAATTTAAAGATTCACAAGCAACCTTAGTAGCTTTAGCACCTCCAGAATTGGGAAAACTATTCAAAGAATATAAAAAAGAAGCTATTTTAAGAACGTTGTCTTTACTCAATAATCCACAAAAAATGAAATTCGTAATGGTTTTAGCCCCTAAAGGAAAATCAATCGCTGAAGAACAGCAATTAATCCAAGTAGATAGGAAGGAATTGGTAAAACTGAAGTTTATTGATAGGCTTAAACAAATGCCAAACATTAAAGGACAGTGGTTTCCCGAGTATTCTCCACGTTGTTCAAATTGTAATAAGCTGATCGCACAAATAAAAGGCTTTAATGTAGGACTTCTAAAATTTAAGTGTCCCTATTGCGGGTATGAAACATGATGTAAAAAAGACTATTTTATTAAAACCTTCAAAAAGGATTTTATTCAATAATTCAATCTATAACTTATTATTATAATTATGAATCATAAACTGTAAATCAATTATGTTTGTAGCCGCATTAGATTTAGGTACAACGGGTTGTAGAACGTATATATTTGATTTAGTAGGGACAATAATTGCTAGTGATTATCAAGAGTGGCAAAGTTTTTACCCTTCTCCCTCTTTTGTAGAACAAGATGCTAATGTATGGTGGGATTCCCTTAAAAAAACTATAGAACGAGCGATCAAAAAAAGTGGAATTGATAAAACTGATATTGTTAGCCTTTCTGTAACCAACCAAAGAGAAACTATTGTACCCGTTGATAAAGAGGGCAATCCTCTTCATAATGCTATAGTCTGGCAAGATAGAAGAACGATTGATCAAGTAGAATTTATTAATACCAAAGTTGGGATAGATAAAATTTATAAAACTACAGGTTTAACAATCGACCCTTACTTTTCAGCAACTAAAATTTTATGGTTTAAGGATAAAAAACCAGAAATTTATCAAAAAACTCATAAATTTCTCCTTGTCTCAGATTTCATCATTCACAAATTAACAGGTAAATTTTGTACCGATTTCTCAAACGCTTCACGAACAATGTTGTTTGATATTTCTAATTTGAAATATTCAGACAAAATTGCCTCTGAATTAGAAATTGATTTAGATAAAATGCCAGAAACATTAGAGAGTGGAATAGATATAGGAGAAATGACAACAGATGAAACTTTGTTTGATAAAAAAACATTAGTAGTTACTGGTGCAGGAGATCAACAATCTGCTGCTTTGGGTGTTGGAGTTGTTTCTCCAGGTGAAATTAAATGCACAACTGGAACAGGAAGCTTTATTCTAGCATTTTTAGAGAAACCAAATTTCGATCCCCAAAAGCGTGTATTATGTAGTTGCCATGCTGTTCCTGGGACATGGGTTCAAGAAGCAAGTATTTTTACTTCTGGAGCAACTCTTAGATGGTTTAGAGATCAAGTTGGCTTGGCTGAAAGTGAGATTGCAAAAGAAAAAGGACAAGACCCTTATGATATCATGATTGCTGAAGCTGAAGAATCTCCAATGGGTGCAAATGGGTTACTATTAATACCGCATTTAGTAGGAGCAGGAGCACCACACTGGAATCCTCATGCTAGAGGCGTCTTATTTGGTTTGGCTTTAGGACATGAGCGTAAGGATTTATATAGAGCCGCATTAGAAGGTATTGCGTTTGAAATTCGAAAAAATATAGAAGTTTTTAAAGAGATCGGAATTGAACCAAAAGAATTAAAATTAACTGGTGGTGGATCTCGTTCAGATTTATGGAATCAAATATATGCTGATGTTTTAGGAATAACATGTGTAAGAAATATTATAGAAGAAGCAACCTCGCTTGGTGCTGCCATACTTGCTGCTTCAGGGGCAGGAATTTTTCCAGATATATCAGAAGCTGCTGAAAGTCTATGTAAAATCGATAAAAAATGGGTTTCTAATGTGGACCGTCATAAACACTATGAAGAACTCTATAAATACTCAAATGAATTGTACAATTTTTTAGAAAAGAACAATCTTTATAAAAGGCTAAATGATTTATCTAATAATTTAGATATAAAATAGATACCTAATTTTATTTTATAAATATATCTAGCTCATAATCATCAATTTTATATATCTTAATTGTTATTTTTTTTTTAATTATAAATACATAGTGTTATTCTGACGAAATTTTCATCTCTTGTATAAAAAAATAATAAATGAGTTGTGAATGATATGGAGGAACTTTCTTCAGGCCCTACTAGCGAATATAATAAAACGCAGAAAAAGGTTTCAGGAGCTTTCTATATTTTGATTGTTTTAGCTAGTCTGATTACTATCGGAGGAGCTGTTTGGACTGCTGCTGACATATTTATTGACCCCACTGATAAATGGGAACTATTCTTAGACCTAAATCTAGGATATCAAATAGCTTTAGTTGGAGGCCTTTTAGCGGGATTATTCTTCTTATTAGTTTTCTTTTATGGATTGTTCAAAAAAACATCAAGGTCATTAATGGTATTTATTTACAAAAAAAGAGAACTTGAGGCAAAATATAAAAATCGAACTGGCGTGAAAATCGCTGCAGGGGGATTATTAATAAGTTTGATAGGTATTATAATTGGATTCATACTTGTTCCTATTTGGAACCTTATAATAACAGAATCAGGAGATTCAGGTAAATTTTTTACATTTTTAGGAAGTACCGGACCGTGGGTATTATTAGTGGGCACTGGGCTTTTTGTAATAATTGGTGTTTCTCTCTTTATGATATATTTTTGGAAAAACGGTTATTATTTAATTTTAAGACTTTTGGGTAGCTTAGAAAAAGAAGATGAGTGAAAGTATTAGAAACCTAAAGTCTTTATCTTTTGATTTTTTTAAATCAGAAATCTTTTGCTCTTATCTTTTTTTTATGCTCTTTAGTTCATTTATATGATTAATTTAATTTGTTTACTAATTAAATTATACCTAAATAAAGAAATGGCAATTAAAGCTGGAATAGTTTTTAATTATCTACAACTACCAGATGTATCACAGTTCCCTTTTGTTATTAGCAAAAGAACGGATAATTACTTCGTTCAAAAGGGATTATTTGTTTATACAGAATCTAATGAAGGGTTTTTAATTGGAATAATTGAACAAATTATATTATTAAATGAATATTTTAGCGACGCTTTAACAATTAAAGCTTATAATACTAATAATAATCCCAATATATTAAAGGGCCTTTTTCCAAGCGAAGATTTTGAATTCGCTATAGCTATTGTGAAATGTCTTGGGATAATACAATTCAAGAACAATTCAAAAACTAATATTGAAAAAATTTTAAGGATGACTTACCCCGCAAGTCCAGGTAGAGAAGTTTATATTGTAGAAGAAGATCTTCTCAATGAATTTATAGGATTTGACAAAGAAACAGGATTAAATTTAGGTAAAGTAAAAGTTACTAACACTAATGCTAAAATCAATATGAATCGATTATTAAATAAACATTTTGCAATTCTATCAATTTCGGGAGGTGGAAAAAGTTATCTCACATCAATTCTCATCGAAGAACTATTGAAAAGAAATGAGGATTATGGTACCCCAGCAATAATCCTGTTTGATGTTCATGGAGAATATTTATATTTGAAGAAGGTACCTGAATTAAACGAGAAAGTAAGCATTCAAGATATCTCATATTTTCAAATATCTGTCCCTAAAATGCCTATATATTCATTTAAGAAATATCAAGAAGATATATCAAACGTTCAAGTAAGAGAACTCGCAAAATTTATCAAAAAGTTGAAGAAGGATGAGAATAAGAAAAATCAGTACACAATAAGCGATATAATTGAACAAATTGAACGTGAATTAAATGGAAATAAAAGCACACGACAAGCATTGATAGGATGGTTATCTGATTTAGAGCGTCTGTTTTTATTTGGTTCCCAAGAGAACCCAAACTTGGATAATATTATTGAACAACAGAAAATTACAATTTTTAATCTTCAAAAAGAAATAAGTATTAGAAAGAAACAAATTATTGTAGATTATATTTGTAATCGCTTATTTAATTTAAGGAGATTAAATAAAATTCCTCCTTTTTTGCTGATTATTGAAGAAGCACATCAATTTTCTCCTGAGGCTGCTCACTCAAAAGCAATTTCTAAACCTATAATCGAAATGATTGCCAGAGAAGGAAGAAAATTCATGTCTTGTTTATGTTTAATAAGTCAGAGACCAAAAAGATTGAGTACTACGGCTCTATCCCAATGTAACTCAAAAATGGTTCTAAATATAAAAAATCCATATGATTTGAAGCATCTTATGGATAGTTCTGAAGCAATTACAAAGGACTATGCAAATATGATATCAAGTTTAGGTGTTGGCGAAATGCTATTGATGGGGACTGCTGTAAATTATCCTATTTTTGTAGATATTAGAGAGAGGGAATACATTTCTGATACAGAAGAAATTTCTTTAGCTCAAATTTGTCTAAATTGGGAAAAAAAGCAATTAAAGTAAATCAGAAGATAGCCCTTCTCTTATCGCACTGTTTTGTTTATTATAAACTATCATTTTTTTATTCTTTGAGACGCGAAATACGTTAATTATTGACATACTTTCCAATTTCATAAATAACTCTTCTAAGATTAAGGAATTAATATAAGGAAATTCTTTCTTAAGAAGTTCTTCGAGACGTTTATCCAAAATTTCCCCTTTATTTTTAAGAAGGATATCTATCAATGAATTTACTATTGGTTTTTGATTCCAACGTTCGATATTAAACCACCTAAAGTATATATAAAAAATAGAGTAATGTAGATAATAATAATACTTTTCTAATTAATTTTGTGAAATTTATACGAACAACCTATCTTCTTTTGATTCTTCAATTCTTCGACTTTTCAATTTCTCACCGAATTTTTCATACCATTCTATAAGATCTTTTGTTATAGTAGGATGAATATCTTCTCTAGCTTCTTTAAAATGTTCCAGTGTAACTTTTCTTGCTCTGATATTCTCTCTAAGAGCAATCATAGCGGCTTCACGACACCACGTCTCTATATCGGCTCCAGAAAAATCTTCAGTCATTTCTATCAATTGTTCGATTTTCATATTTGCGCCAAGGGGCATCTCTTGGGTAAATATTTTTAAGATCTCAAGTCTTGCATTTTTTTCTGGAGCAGGAACTAATAATATTCGATCAATTCTTCCTGGTCTAATCAACGCAGGATCTAAAATATCAGGTCGATTTGTCGCAGCAATTACAACAATATCTTTCATCACTTCTAATCCATCTAATTCTGTTAAAAATTGTGAAAGGACTTTTTCTGATACTCCAGAATCAGAAGTATGTCTACCTCGGCTCGGTGCTATTGAATCAAATTCGTCAAAAAAGACAATACAAGGTGCTGCCATCTTTGCTTTTCTAAAAACTTCTCTTATAGCTTTCTCACTTTCTCCAACCCATTTTGATAAAAGTTCTGGTCCTTTTATAGAAATAAAATTGGCTTTACTCTCAGTTGCCACAGCTCTTGCCAATAGCGTTTTCCCACAACCAGGTGGACCATACAGTAAAATTCCCTTCGGAGGCCTTATTCCCATACGACTAAATATAGATGGATTCGATAGAGGCCAATCTACTGCCTCGACCAACTTCTGTTTCAAATTTTCTAAGCCGCCTACTTGATCCCATGTAACATTCGGTACTTCTACAAATACTTCCCTTATTCCAGAAGGTAAGACCTCTTTTAAAGCTTCTTCAAAATCATTTTTAGTAACCTCGATTTCTTCTAATAATTCTGGATCTATTATTTCTGATTCTAGATCTATCTTAGGTAAATATCTTCGTAAAGCTGACATAGCTGCTTCTCGAGACACAGCAGAAATGTCTGCCCCAACAAATCCATGAGTTATTTGGGCAAACTCATTTAATGAAATTTTCTTATCAAGAGGCATGTTCCGTGTATGTATTTGGAATATTTCTAATCTTCCTTTTTCATTAGGCACTTTTATTTCAATTTCACGATCAAATCTACCAGGTCGTCTCAAAGCCGGATCCAAACTATTTGGTCTGTTAGTCGCACCAATTACAATTACTTTTCCTCTACCATGTAGGCCATCCATTAGAGCTAAAAGTTGAGCAACAACTCGTCGTTCTACTTCACCAGTAACTGTTTCTCTCTTTGGAGCAATTGCATCAATTTCATCAATAAAGATAATTGATGGACTTTTTTCTTCTGCTTCAATAAAGATTTTACGTAATTTTTTCTCAGATTCTCCATAAAATTTACTCATAACTTCTGGACCATTAATAGATATGAAATGTGCTTCACTTTCATTAGCAACTGCCCTAGCTAATAGAGTCTTCCCACAACCGGGTGGTCCTCTTAATAATACTCCTTTTGGGGGATCAATCCCCAATCGTTTAAATAAAGAGGGATGTCGTAAAGGTAATTCAACCATTTCTCGTACTCGCTGGATTTCTCTATCTAATCCACCAACATCCTCATACGTTATATAACCAACACCAGCTTCAACATCTTCAGTAATTTTTTCGCTTATATTCAGTACTGTGTCTTGTTTTATTATACAAACATCATTAGGTCTCATACTAATAACTTTAAAAGTAATTTCTCTGCTAATTCCTATGGATATGAAAATATAATCATCGAGTGTAACTGGATAATTATTTAGTTTTCTTTTCACAAAACTCTCGAAAAGAGGATTTTTCCTAAATTTAACATTAGATGGTGCTAAAACTATATTTTGGGCAGCTTCGGCCTTCACTTTGCGAATTTCCAGTGTATCATCAATCCGGGTTCCTGTATTCTTCTGTAATCTGGAATCAATACGTACAATACCCAAACCATTATCTTGAGGATAACTTGGCCACGCAATTCCAGCGCTTTGCTTCTTACCAACAACCTCAATAACATCGCCAGTTTGAATGTTTAATTTTTCCATTGTTTTTTGATCAATTCTTATAATCGACTTATTTATATCTCTCTTTTTAGCTTTCTGTACTCGTAACACTACACTTGGAGTATTACTTCCACTCTTTGGTTTGTCTCCTTCATTATTATTGTCATTAGACGACATGATTTTTCATTTCTAAGAAAATATTATACTAAATTATACAAATTATTAATTTTGTAAAAGTTTTTCCTTTTCGTTAAACATTTAAATCTTAAGAAAATCGTCTAATGAAACTTGAGTTTTCTTAGAATCCAATTTTCTTAATCTTTCTAAAGCATTTTCAACTCTTTGTTTAGAAAAATTATGCTGCTCAATTAATAATTCTTCTATCTTTTCAAAGTCGATCTTCTTGGGTTTTGGTGTATTATAATTATTATTAACGTCAGGATTTAGAAATATATTTTTAATGTGCTCTACTAGTTCTAGATCCAATAGAATATCTTTATTTCCAACCTTAACATTGTTTTTTAAGATATTTTCTATAGAATCGTGTTTTTTAATTAAATCCAGGGCGGTTTTCTGACCAATACCTTTAATTCCAGGAAAAAAATCGGTCCCTATTAAGATACCCATTTCAACTAGCTGTTCTCGAGTAATTCCTAAATTTTTTAAGAATTTTGATAACGAAACATACTCTATATCTAAAGTTACTGTCGTATCTTTTACTTTCCTACTCCGACTAATCGCAAAATTACGAACTAAACGTTCTCCGCCAAATAATAGGGCATCATAATCTTGAGAAGCACATGCCCAAGCGTCTCCAACTTCAACCATATAAGCAGCTTGAGCCTCTCCTTCAGAAGTAGCTTGAATTATCGGGATGCCCATGGATTCAATTAATTTCTTACTTTCTTCTACCATATCCTCATCAAGTTTTGAAGTAAATTGGGCAAATTTTTTAGCTTCTTTAAAATCTTCTGCATCTTGAGCTTCAATCATCTTTTGTTGAGCTTCTTCCTTAACTTTTTTCCGCGTTTTTATTGTATCAAGTTTTAATTCAGAAGGAATACCATCAAAAACGTAAATTGGTCTTATATTATGCTCTAAAAAGTTAATACTCCTATAAAACAATCCAGATAAATGTGAAGTTGTCTTTCCCTGAAAATCTTTTAATGGAGTCCCATCTCGTTGCCGAATTATAGCCAAAAATTGATAAATTGTATTAAATGCGTCGATTGCTATATTTTTTTTAAAAAGATTTTCAAATGTTATCGTTCGTTTGACTTCATTTACTAATTCATTTATTTTAACGCCCATTTTTGCAAGTTATCCTTTTTATACACCTTCGATATTAATATATGATACAATTTATATAATTACCACTAATATATTATATTACTTTTAGGTTTTAGGTCTTCTTTTTAATTTGGATCCACATTTTTCGCATATTTTATTTAAATCTTCAGCTTTATGTATGCTTTTGCAAAAAGGACAATATACTTCCCAAACGATTTTTGATTTAATACCCTCCTTATGTAAGGGAGAGAAAGGGATACTTAGTTCAGAACATATATTCTCAATTGAATAATCATTGGAATACATTTTAACGTTCTCATTTTGGTTTTCTAATAACTCTAAGGATAATGCTATTAATTCTGTGTCTGCCTTTGATAATGCTTTATAATCCCCTGTAGATTTGGATTTTTGTTCTACTCTATAAATAAATTCTTCTGAGGGTATAGTTAGAATTAATTTTTTACTGTTGATTGCAGCGTCTATTTTATTTAAAATATTTCTATTTTTATCCTTATATTTTCTTACTGTAATTTCATCGATTATTTTTGGGGTTGTGTAGATTTTTCCCTCAATCAAATTAAAATCAATACCAGTGAGGAAAATATTAGTATCAAAAATATAAATCGGTGATTTTTCATTCATAATGCTATTCTTCTGGTGAATCATCAATAGGTGTTCTTACTGTAGAAAGAATTTTCTTCCTTAAACGTGTATAATAACTTTTACTAAACCGAATGAATTTATTATGAGAATTTGCCTTACGAATTCTGATTCTGGTATTAGGAGCTATTTTTTTAATAGTTCTTTGGCCATCTATAACTATCTTTGCATCTAATCGGGGTCTTAGGAGCTGAATTTCAATTAGAGAATCAATTGGGAGTATAATTGGCTTTAATCCTGACCCAGCAAAACTATTTAACGGTGTTATTTGCATAATATCCATATTTGGATTAACGATTGCACCTCCAGCACTTAAATTATAAGCAGTGGATCCTGTTGATGTAGAGATTATTACACCATCTAAATAGCTACGATTTAGGAAAATACCATTAATTCTTATCGATACTTGGAGTACTTTAGAACTCTTTGAAGACACTATTAAAATCTCATTCAAAGCATTATTCAACCTGATTTCTTCAGAGTCTTTAACTATATAAGGAGTAATTTTTGAACATACTTCATATTCAAAATCACCGTTTAATGCTTGTATTAGATCTTTAAAGATTGTTCGTTCATTGGACTCATCTAAAAATCCTATAGAGCCCACATTTACGCCTAAAATAGGAGGAGGATCCTTTTGTGATAAACCACTAGCAACTCGTAAAATTGATCCATCCCCACCTATTGTAATTATGAACTTAATATTATCAGCACTCATCTCCGCTAAATCCATGCCATTATGTAGAAAAATTTTCGGAGCAATTCTAGTTTCTAAATAGATGACTTCCCCTTTTTTTACCAAAAATTCAAAAATTCTCTTGGCTAATTTGATTGCTCTTTCTGAATCTAGCCTACAAGCAATAGCAATAGGTTTTTTCTCCATGATTCCGCGCCTTTCCTTAATTAAATCTTAACTTTTCATATAACTATCAAAAAAATAAATATTTTTTTTCAAAATAATATTAATACAATATATATTTAGTTTGTCTAGTTAGTAAAAACTCTGTTAATTAGAGTTTTTCCAGCTAATTGCCAATAATCCACTTGAGCTGTTGATATCTTATCAGGATTTGCCTGGAGTTCTTTCAATTTCTTTGATAAGTCTTCTTCTTTCGGCCAATCAACATCGAAAGACTCATAAGATTCTAAATCCATAATATTGATCGAAGCATCTTCTATGAAATTGATTTGGGCGTTTCCCTTAACAATCTCGGGAATATCAACCATTGAACCACTTGGAAAGGTTAATGAACGTTTATTATTATCGAAAAGACCTACACAAACGACCCTAACTTTAGCATGACCATGTTTCCCGCTTTTACTTCTCTCTGTTGACTTAATAATACAGGGTTCCTCGTCGATCATTATATAATGCCCAGATTTTAATTTTTGTATCTCTGTTCTTCTAATAGACAATTACATTACCACCTTAGTTTGTTTGTTCTTATTCAAAATATTTTTAATTAATTTTGACATTTCTTTTATGATATATTATATTTTTTCAAAAAAAAATATTAGTTTTTGAGAACTATTCCAAATACATTACAAAAAATTAGAGCAAAGTTTTAATGGTCTTAGAAAAACTTGGAAGACAATTAGACAGTGCGATCCGTAGAATTAGACGACTTCCAATAGTGGATAAGGACGCAATAAGTGCACTTATTCAAGATCTTCAACGAAGTCTCTTGAGTGCTGATGTAAAAGTTGAGTTAGTTTTCCAGATGACAGAAAATATCAAAAAAGAAGCCATGAACACAAAGCTACAGAAGGCAAAACGGAAAGATTTTGTAATAAAATTAGTTCATGATGAGCTTATCAACTTATTAGGTGGAAAACCAACCCCAATTCGAATCAAGCCTGGAAAAAAGAATGTGATTTTACTTGTTGGAATTCAAGGTTCTGGTAAAACAACTACAATCGGTAAATTAGCTAAATATTACAAAAGCAAAGGATATAAAGTAGCTGCTTTAACAACTGATACTTGGCGACCTGGTGCTTACGAACAGCTAGTTCAACTCACTGAACAAATTGGAGTAAAGTGCTATGGAAATCCAAATGAAAAAAATGCTATTAAAATTGCGATTCAAGAGACTAAAAAAGCAATAAATGATGGAAATGATTTAATTATCGCAGACACAGCAGGAAGACATAAAGAAGAAAAAGAATTAATGAAAGAAATGGCAATCCTTGAACAAAAATTGAAGCCGAATGAAGTAATTTTGGTTGTTGATGGAACCTTAGGCCAACAAGCATTCAACCAAGCAACTGAATTCGATAATACTACAAGTCTCGGGAGTATTATTGTTACAAAATTAGATGGAACTGCTAAAGGCGGTGGTGCTTTATCCGCATGTGCCGCTACGAATGCGGGGATTCGTTTCATAGGTGTTGGAGAAAAAATTGATGATCTTGAAGAATTTGAACCATCTAAATTCGTAGGAACTCTACTTGGTGTACCCGATATTGAATCATTAGTCCAAAAAGTTGAAGAAGCTGAAATTACCCCAGATGAAGAAACCATTAAACGTATGATTCATGGACGATTTACGCTTGAGGACCTTTATCAGCAGCTTGCTTCAATTAAAAAAGTAGGAAAATTCCAACAAATATTATCTATGATGGGTGGAGGAAACATACCTGATGCTTTAAAAGATGATGCTGAGAGAAATCTCGAAAGATGGAGAATAGTTTTAGACTCTATGACACATGAAGAAAAAATGGAACCGAAAATCATTAAAAAAACAAGAAAAAGACGGATTGCAATTGGTTCGGGCACAGACTATTCAGTAATAAACAAAATGCTTGACCAGTATAGCCAGATGAAGCGATTCATGAAGAAATTCCTCCAAATGCAGAAAAAAGGTAAGGGTTTTCCGGGAATGCCAGGTTTACCTGGAGGGAAAGCAGGTGCTGACTTCATGAAGAAGTTGGGTAAATTTTAGAATTTAGATTTTACTTATATTATGTTTGATTAGATTGGTAAATTTCTTATTACTCTTTGAAAAAATCATTTATTATACAAAAAAAGATATTGATAAAGGCCTTACTCCTCAAAAAGTTTATGAGTTGTGCTCATGTATAAGAGAAACTTTTTGTCTATCTTATTCCTTTCGAAAAAATAATAACTTGCATGTGTATTTCCAAGATGCGCATTTTCTTATAAGTTTTCTAGGAAATAAATTAAGATATTTAGGTCCTGATGAAAGATCTCAAGCTTTACTTCTTCTAAAAGCTTTATCTCTTATGAGGGGAAGAGATGATTCAAAAGAAACAAATACAATGAAATCTACACCAGGCATTTATGTTAGAAGGTTTTTGGGGGATTCTTCATTTATTCACTATTTTAAATCTATCATAGAAGGAAATGTTCATCTCATAGTAGATGATATTGAACCTATAAAAGAGGATCTGGTAGTTATTAAAGAATCAGATTTCTATGTAATTCCAACTTTTACTAGTTCTACTGAAAAATCTGATCTTATCCATATGTTTAGACAAATGAAAAATATAAATTTTTTATCTCTTTCTAAAATTAAACCAATAGAAAATAAAATTTTATATATTAATTTTCAAAAAGATCATCAAGAGACTCTATAAAAGTAAATAGATTTATGATTCTAAAAAACGCGAAAATCTTTTCTGAAGGTTTAGTACATGAAGGAGCTATCCTTATCAAAAATGGTATTATTGTAGAAGTTAAATATGAACCTGAGGAGAATGATTTTAAAAGATTATTAGAAATGAACGAGGATAACAAGGTATTAGATTGTCAAAATAAATTAGTTTTACCAGGAATAATTGATATTCATTCTCATCTGCGTGATATGGAACAAAGTGAGAAAGAAACCTTTTTTACCGGAACAAAAGCAGCTGCTTATTCTGGGATAACAACTGTATTTAATATGCCAAATACAAAACCTCCCGCAATTTCAGAAGATCAAGTAAAGAGCTGGATGGAAAAAGCACAATCTAGTATTAACGTGGATGTTGGATTTATAGCAGGGATTCCAAAAGAAATTGACGAGAACGAAATAAAAAAAATTATTAACTTAGGAGTAATTGGATTCAAAATTTACCCACTTAATCCCTTAAGCAATATAAATTGGAATAATACCGATAATATTCAGAAAATTCTTACTATCTCTTCTATATACCAAATTCCCTTATTTATTCATGCTGGTTTTTCAATCTCTGATAAAGAAAAAGAACAAATTCTTAATGGATTCAAAATCCAGAAATTTAATACTTTAGAATTACACGATAAATTAAATCCGGTCGAAATGGAAGAAAAATACATTGAATTTATAATTGAAAATTATAAAAAACATATCACCATTAATAAATTAACCCCAGATAATTATCCAATTGTCCATTTTTGCCATGTAAGCTGCATTCAAGGCTATAAGGCGATACAAAAGGCATTAAAATCAGAACACAGCTTAAAAATTTCTTTTGAAATTACTCCTCATCATCTACTTCTGTCGAATGAAATTATGTTAAATGAAAAAAATCATGGCAAGGTATTACCTCCTTTAAGAAGTTCTGAACATAGTCAATTTTTATTTAATGAACTTAAGAAAGGTAATGTATCTTTAATTGGAACCGATCACGCACCTCATACTTTAAAAGAAAAATCTCAAGATTATTTCGATGCCCCCTCTGGATTCCCTGGTTTTGAGACTTACCCATTAATGATAATAAATAAAATCTTTAATTTCAACCTTTCATTAGAAAATTTCGTTAAAATTTCTTCTGAAAATCCCGCTAAAACTTTCAATTTAAAAAATAAAGGCTTTATTAAAGACGGGTATGATGCTGATTTAACGATAATTGATAAGATCCCTAAATTTCCAATTAGATCTCAAAACTTTAAAACAAAAGCAAAATACTCCCCATTTGAAAATTGTAATTCAACTGTTCAGATTTGGAAAGTATTTTTAAGTGGAAATGAAATAAATAATGAAAAAAGTACTTCAAATGGAAAAATTTTAAAAGCGAGTTATAAAGTATAAATGTCTAAGCAATATAATAATACATAACTCAAATCGATTATAGGAATCAGATTATGTCTTATGAAGAGAAATTTAGTCTAAAAGATGGTCAATTGCTAGTTGAATTTGCTCGAGACAACATTGAATTTTTTCTAGAAAACGATAGAGCAAAGCCTATTCCCGAATATATAAAAGAAAAGTTCAATGATAAGTATGGGGCTTTTGTTACCTTAAATAGATATGAAGTATGGGGTAATCCATTAAGAGGTTGCATCGGTTATATTGAACCTAAATATTCTCTTTATGACGTTATCCATAAAGTCTCAATCAGCTCCGCTATTGAAGATCCTAGATTCCCTTCTGTAACTCTTGAAGAAATGGATGAAATTGTTATCGAATTATCAATATTGACACCCCCAGAATTAATTATCGTCAATGATCCCAAAGAATATCTTGATAAAATCGTAATCGGAAGAGATGGACTTATTGCAGAAAAAGGGTGGCGAAGGGGATTACTTCTTCCTCAAGTTCCTATAGATCATGATAGGAATTGGGATGTAGAAACTTTTCTCAATCATACTTGTCAAAAATCTATGCTCCCAGCAGACGCTTGGAAAGATTTAGACACCAAAATTTATTCTTTTCAAGCCATATTATTCGAAGAAGAATCGCCTAGAGGAGAAATCTCTCGAAAGTATCTCACATAGAATATATCTTTATTTGTTTATCATTAGCATTTTTATTCAAAAATTTGAAACATTTTGAGATAGTAAGAAATGGCAAATCCAGATAAAATAATATCGATTGATATATCTTCAAAAATAGTTAAAGTTGGTATTATTTCCGATAAATTAGAACTGGAATCTGTTTCAACTCAAGAATATAAAATCATTGATGAAGATATTCATGGTTTTGTAAAGAAATTAAACATGGATGAAATATGGAATAAAATTAAAATTTGCATAAAGAATGTATTAAAAGAGAATAAGCCTGAAAAAATTATTGGTATATCTTCATGTGGTCAAAGAATAGCAACGGTTTTTTTAGATAGTAAGGGTAATGAGATATATGGTGGGCCTAACACTGACATGAGGGGTATCGACTCAGCTTATCTTATTGAAGATAAATTTACAGAAGAAAAGCTATTCAATATAACTGCACATAGTCCTTCTTTAATGTTTACATTAGCTCGTTTATTATGGTTTCAGGAAGAGCAAGAAGACCAATATAATAATATAAACAAAATATTAATGTTAGATGATTGGATTGGCTATAGACTTACCGGAATGTTCTATACTGATTACACTTCTATTGGGGAGTCTCAACTCTTTGATGTTAAAAAAAAAAAATGGAGTAAGGAAATCATTGAAGCTTTTAACATTAATTCAGAAATTCTTCCTAAAATCATTGATCCAGGAACAATAATCGGCGACTTAAAATCTGATTTAATGAAAGAATTCGGATTAAACCAAAAAGAGATTCCTGTTGTAAAAGGATGTGGAGATACTCAAGCAAATTTATTAGGGATGGGTGCAATTGAGCAAAACAACATCGGAATTAGTTTGGGAACAACAGCTCCTGTACATTTAGTAGTAAATAAACCTTTAATTGATCCCAACCTGAATTTTTGGACAGAATGTCACGCAGTTAAAGATAAATGGTTAATTGAAGCCAATGCGGGTGGTACCGGAAGAGCATATGATTGGTTTAAGGAAGCCTTTATTTTAGAGTCCCAAGGCGATAAAAATAAAATTATTGATCATTATTTATCTAAAGGTAAACCCGGTGCAGGAGCAACTTATGCATATTTAGGTCCGGAACTAATGGCAGTAAAAGATCAAACTTCTATAAAGAGAGGAATTTTTATTTTTCAACCACCTAGTATGATTGGGGAAGAATTACCCAGGTTGGAACACTTCACTCAGAGTATTATTGAAGGTATATGCTTTGCGATTCTTGAAAATTTTCAAGCTTTGCAATATTTTACACAATCAGAAAATATAACATTTTGCGCAGGCGGTATGTCAAAATCAGAGGAGTTCTGTAAAATCTTAACAAATATATTAAAAACGGAAATAAAAGTGCCAAATGTGAAAGATTCAGCATATATAGGTAATGCCATAAATACGTTAGTAGGACTAAATCTTTACCCAGATTATAAGAGCATTATTAATGAAATTATTAAATATAAAACATTCGAAGTAGATCCAACAATAGCAGAAAAATATAATAGCATTTTTATTAAATGGAAGAATTTTAAAAAGAAAGTTGATGATCTTTAAATTTTTTTTGACCCCAAGAATTCTTTAAAACTCATTTAACATATATATTAACTACAGAGTAAAATTATAATTCAAATGGGGATATTAAAAAGATGCCAAAATTCGAAGATATTCAAAGTTGCTTAAAGGAGATTGAAGATAGATACAATAATACTGAAAAAATTAGAAAAAAATTAGCTAATTACAACGAACCAATACAAGTAACCTTTTTAGATACTGGATATTCGATATCTATTTTAGTAAACGGAGATAAAGGAATTAAAATAGAAAATAGTTCTGGAGATGAAAACACACCTGTAAGAATTGAATTTATAACCGAAAAAACTCTAATTGATTTATTCAATAAAGATATTGGTGCTGTGAAAGCATATAGTTCAGGTGAAATAAAAGTAGTTGAAGGAAAAATACGTAATTTACTCAAATTGAAGAGTCTATTATTCTAAACATTTTTTTATTTTATTTTGATTTATTTTAATTTAGTGGTGTTTATGAAAGCTTTTGTAACAGCAAATTTAAGTCCAGAAGTTCTAAAAGAATTAAAAAGTTTAATGGAAGTTGTTTATGAACCATGGGTTAAGACTCGTGAAATTTATTTTGATTCTAAGGAATTAGCAGAAAAGCTTGAGGGTATCGATATTTTCATTACCGAAATTGATGATGTAAAGAAAAAAGAATTTTACGAGCTAACCGATATAAAATTACTTATCTCATGCAGGGGAGATCCTTTCAATGTTAATCTGAAAGCTGCCACAGAAAAGGGATTGCCTGTCTTGAATACACCTTTAAGGAATGTTGATGCAGTTGCAGATTTAACTGTATGCTATATTATAATGCTCGCCCGTAAAGTGCATGAAATAGTTAGAACCCTTCATTCTGAAGATTTTGAAGTTGTAGATTTTGAAAACTGGGTAGAGTATTTTGAAAGATTTAGAGGTACTGAATTGGGAGGAAAAAAGGTTGGAATTATAGGTTTTGGTGAAATTGGTCGAAGGGTAGCAGAAAGGTTAAAACCTTATGGTGTTAAATATCTTATTTATGATCCATACGTTCCTAATGAATTTATTAAAATATATGGGGATAAAGTTGATCTTGATACTCTCGTAAGGAATTCAGACTTTATAACAATTCATGCAGTCGCAACTGATGAAAATGATAATCTCCTCAATGAAAATCTTATATATTCAATGAAAGAAACTGCTTATCTAATAAATACTGCTAAAGGGAGTTTAGTTGATTATGAAGCATTAAAGAGAGCATTGGAAGAGAAAAAAATAGCAGGAGCAGCATTAGATGTCTTCCCATTAGAACCTATTGATGAAGATAATGAATTCTTAGAATTTGAAAACGTTATTGTTTCTCCTCATATAGGAGGAGATACATATGAAATAATTGAACGACAGTCAAAATTGCTTTTAGATGATATTAAATTATGGTTAAATAACAAGATCCCTAAGAATATATTGAATCCTGAAGTCCTAACAGACAAGATAGTTACCAATAGTGCTAAAACTAATAATTTGAAAAAATCAATAGTCGATTTATGCAAAATTCTGGTAAAAGAGGAACATGTGATTGGCTCTGCAGGAAACGTGAGTGTAAGAATAAAAAATGATGAAGATGAATTTGTACTCATAACACCAAGCAATATTATTTACACAGAAATGAAACCAGAAGATATTCTTATCATTGATATGGAAGGTAAAGTTATCGAAGGAGATAGAAATCCATCGGTAGAAAAACAAATGCATCTAAGCGTTTATAAGGAAAGGAATGATGTAAATGCTATTATTCATGCCCATAGTATCTATTCGACTGTTCTCAGCACTTTAAATCTTTCTTTGCCTCCAATAATGGAAGAATTAGTTCCATATCTTGGCGGTGAAGTACTATGTGCTGAATATGGGGAAGCAGGAACAATTGAATTAGCTGAAGGTGTTATAAAAGATTTAGCTGAGAGAAATGCTGTTTTGCTTTCTAATCATGGCAATCTATGTTGTGGAAGTCATTTAGACGGAGCTTACACAG
Source organism: Candidatus Hodarchaeota archaeon (assembly GCA_048886685.1). Classification (GTDB taxonomy): domain Archaea; phylum Asgardarchaeota; class Lokiarchaeia; order Sigyniarchaeales; family SOKP01; genus Loki-b32. The sequence continues at coordinate 29,296 of JBHLKM010000016.1, read as the reverse complement.
TTTTACAATACCTTGAAAGGGGAGCAAGAATCTATTATTTAGCTAAACTTGTTAAAGATCCAAATTTATTACCAGAAGACACAGTTGATTATGAAATGGATATTTTTGAAGTATTTAAAGAATCTAAGAAAATATAACATGATAAAGTTCATGAAGACTTAATCGCCAACGACTTTAAGGCAAGATTAGTTGATTCTATTGCTTGTTTAACTGTAACCATTCCTATTGTTACCGCGCATATATTATGGTTGGCTATGTATTTAAACGCTATATCTGGTTTTATTTCTCCTGCTGCTAGAGTTTTCATGCCTATATAATAGAAATTTTTTGTATTATCAACAATTTCTTCTAACTTTCTTACGTTCCCTATTAAAAATCCATTTGCATTAAAGGGTATTAAGAAAACTTTTACATTTAAGGAATTTTCAATACTAAATTTTATTGTAGTAATCGGCTCGTGTGTTGCAATACCAGGAATAATACCTCTGCTAGAGATTTCATCTAAGAGTTTTAATAATGTTTTCCCTTTATTATCTGATACTATACCATGGACGAATATTAACTTTGCTCCAACATCTACTAAAGCTTCAATACCAGGATTTTTCCCGGGATAAGTAGAACCAGTTATTATATAATCACTATGTAATTCTGTCATAGTTCGAGCAGCCTCTAAAATTCCTTTATATGGTATAATTTCAATTCCGCGTGCCCCTACTGAATAACTAGCTTCCAAAATCTCTAAAATGGCTTCTGGGTTGTTTAAGAATTTCTTTCGCCATTCAAATGCTTTTAATCCGAATTGTCCGGCTCCAATGAAAGGAGAAGTTCCAGTGGAAACTGAGGGGATATCAATATCATCAATCTTACAAAAAATTTTAACTCCTCCTTTAATGATTATATCAAATTTATTTAAATTTAATAAGTGATTATTATTAAGAAAATTATAAATTTTTAGGTATAATCCGAATAATAATATTTTTCAAAAATCATATTAATACTTATAGACTGATATACATATATCGTTATTGAAATTCAAGTTATCTTTATACTAACAAAAGAGGAGTATAAAATGCAACAAATCAATGGAGTTATATGTGACCTTATAACTTTCTACGATAAAAATAATAAAATTATTAAAAATTTAAATTCACTCCTTATCCGTCATATTCTTACAAATGACGCCAACGCTCTCCTGCTTTTCGGGAGTATGGGGGATAGACCTCTATTTTCAAGTAAAATAGAAGAAAAAATTAAACTTATTGATATTGCCATGGAATTAACCACAAAAAAAATTCCTATTCTTGTTGGAATTTATGGCGCTGATGCAGAGGAAATAATAGAGCAAATTGAAAATATAGGAAAAAATTTTAACGAACTTAATTATTTGATACCTCCCCCCATTTCGGATAATTTATCATCAGAGGAAATAAGATCATATTTTGAAAATATCTTGGGATCTATTAATCCTAGAAATCAGATATATTTATACAATAATCCTCTTCAATTTGTTAAAAATGAGATTGACCCGAATTGGTTAACAAAATTAACAGAATTCCCTAATTTAAGAGGTTTAAATGATTCATTTTATAATATTAAAACCTGTAAGTTATACCTGCAATTAATAAATGAAAATTTCTCAGTTTTCTGCGGATTGGAAGAAAATTCTCAAAACTTTTTTCAGCTAATTCCTTTAAATCAGAGAAAATATAGTGGTATTGTATCGAATATAAGTAACTTGGTTAATATGTGTTCAAAATTATATTATTACGCCGTGAACGATAATCTTTTAGAGCTTCTACAATTACAAGACCAAATTAACGATATTAGAGCTAAGATTTATAATATTAAAATTGAGGAAGGTAAAGAGAGATGTGGTTTAATGTATGCTTTTTTACACTTATATAGAGAAATTTTATCAAATACTAATGAAGAGGTTAATTTAATCCTCTCAAAATTACAAACTGAAATTGATCCTATAAGTAAGGAAAGAATTGAAGCTACTGTTAATTACTTAATTAATAATAAGCAAATTTACCAATTATATTCTATTGGTATAAAAGATTTGTATCAATTTCAAGATATTATTGAGACATTTTCAAAAATAGATATTTTAGTTCAGCAAGGTAAAGTAAGAAAAATATCAAGACCTTATAGAGCAGATACTAATACAATTTACAAAGTAAAGTTCGAAAATAGCCAATTAGTTTTCAGATTTCGTACTAATATATTCTTTCAATTTGAAAATTTAATTAAACAAAAACTTTTGTTTCCATTTTTAGATAAAAGCCTAACACCTGAAGATCCTAATCTAAGAGAAAGAGTAAAAAAAATAATAAATACTAAAACAGGGGCTTATATCTTTGATAGAGATAAACCTCCGATTATTCCAGTAAGTAATTTAATCTATTATGATGAGACTAAGGAAATAGTTCCTTACATTTTCTCAGTACAAGAATATATTCGTGGAAAACCTTTATTTCAGCTCCTTAAAAAGTATATTAGCGAGGGAAGAAATTTGAATACTAAAAATTTTATAAATATTTTTGATACTTTGGGAGAACATTTAGGAAATTTACATAATATTAAATTTGAATCATATTTCAGAAGTGTTAGCAATATAGGAAAAAAACCAAAAGTATCATATTCCGAATATTTTACTAATCAATTAGAAAATGAATTACAAGAAGCTAAAAAGAATAAAATTGATTTTGGAAATGATATAAGGGATTATTATAAAGATAAAAAGGCATTAATAGAAGATGAAAATGAATTTGTCTTATTACATAATGATTTTCGTAGTCAAAATGTTATCGTGAAGGAAGAACAGGGTTTAATTAATTTGAATGGATTAGTAGATTTTGATGATTGGTGTGTTGGAAGCAGAGCTCAAGACTTCATTAAGATAGATTACCTAATTCTAAAACCTCTAAATATCCCATCTTTTTACAATGCTTTCTATAATGCATATTCAAAATATTATGAAATAGATAATGATTTCAAGAATACTATTGAGATGCATAAATTATTATGGCTTCTGAGTGAATATAATTTTGAATCAGAATTAAAAAGAAAAGCACACCAAATTAATCTTACAAGTAGAACTTCAGCCTCATTAGACAATTATCTTTTTGAAATACAGGCTATAATAAAGTAAAGTCATAAGTTTTTTTTTGAAGATATTTATATAAAGGAAAGTCTTTTGAAGCATCCAGAATAATGCAGTTTAAATAACTTACTGATTGTATGTAAGTAATTAATCGAATATAAAAATTTAGATTTTCTTGTCCAATTTCAATAGAGAATTAAAAATTGCTGTCGAGTTAGTACGTAAGGCCACAGAAATTACAGAATGGTTTAGAAAAAGAGGATTTAATTCATTTTTGAAAGATGATCGTTCACCGGTGACTTTAGCTGATCTTGCATCTCAAATATATATAATATCAGAATTAAGAAATCATTTTTCAGAAGATATGATGATAGCAGAAGAGGAAAATACAGAATTTATTGATAATATGACCGAAAATCAGATTAACAAATGTTTTAATGAATTAAATTTAGGTGATTTGATTGATATAAAAGAGAAACTGGATTATCGAGGGAAACCTTCTCAGCGACAATGGACAATAGATCCCGTTGATGGAACTATGGGATTCCAAAAAGGATTGCACTATGCCGTAGGAATTGGATTTATGGTAAATTCTATACCAAAAGTTTGTACTATATCTGTTCCAAATTATAATGGAAAATCCCTAGCGATTTTTTCAGCTGTAGAGGGTAAAGGAGCTCAAGTCGCATTTGATAAAGAAGATTTTAGTCCAATTAATGTGAGCCAACAAGAAGATTTAAAATCTATACGTTTTTGCCACTCTCTACATTATGATAAACCTTGGGTTATAGAATTCGCAAGAAAAATTGGCATTAAGGAATTCCTCCAAATTGATAGTATGGCAAAATTTTGTATGGTAGCTGATGGAAGTGCCGATCTTTATATAAAACCTTTAGATTTAAACCCTACCAACTCCTGGGATTTTATGCCTGGAGATTTATTAGTAAGAGAAGCTGGAGGAACCGTAACAGATCTCAACGGTGTTCGTTTAGAATTTAGAGAAAATAAGTGTCTATGGACTGGACCTGGAATTATTGCTTCCAATGGAATAGTCCAAGAAAAAATATTGAGATTAATCAAGCAAGAATCTATCTGAATTATTAACTTGCATAAACATAATTTAAAAGGTTAGACTGTCTAACTTTATGATTTCTTTCTAAATTAGAAAGTTTAATACCTACAAGTCTAACTTTTTTCAAATTGGTTGAAAATTCTCTAAATAGTTCCAAAATTACTTCCATTACTCTATCCTTATCTTGGATATGAAAAGGTAATGTTTTAGCACGTGTGTATGTATGATATCCTTCAAATCTTATTTTTAGTGAAATTGTTTTATAGGCGATCTGATGCTTATAAACTGTTTTATGTATTCTATCATTAATATCCCCTAATTTTGATAAAATAAATTCAAAATCGTTTGTATCTTCAAAAAATGTTCTTTCTGCACTGATTGATTTTCGCTCTTCTTGAAATTGCTTTACTTTACGATTGTCAAAACCATTAACTACCTTCCAGATCCATTTACCATGTTGCCCAAATAAATTAACCATTTTAGATACTGATATATTAAGGATATCACCGATCTTCTTTATTCCTTTTTTATAGAAATAAACCTTAGTTTTTTTTCCTATGCCTGGAACACGTGTGATATCCATTTCCTTTAAAACAGATTTAAAATTTTCTGGTTTAAATAGAGTAATTCCATTTGGTTTGTTGTAATCGGATGCAATTTTAGCTAGAGATTTTGTAGGAGCTATACCAATCGAAATTGTTATTCCTATACTTTCACTAATATCCTTTTGAATTATTTTTGCAGTTTTTTGTGCTTTCTCATAGTTTAAGCAGGATTCAGTAAGATCAAGATATGCCTCATCATTCCCTAATTGTTGAAATTCATTTGAATATCCCCTTAATATTTCCATAACTTCTTTCGATGTCTTGGAATATTTTTTAAAATTAGGTCTCAAATAAATCCCATGAGGACATCTTAAGTAAGCTTGAGAAATAGGCATTCCAGAATGAAGTCCAAATTTTCTTGCCTCATAAGAACAAGTTGAGACAACTCCTCTTCCCTTTCCTTCTCTTGGATCAGCTCCTATTATTACTGGCTTGCCTTGGTATTCTGGATTATCTCTTATTTCTACAGCCGCAAAAAAGCAGTCTAAATCGCAATGTAATATAATTCTATTCATTTTTAGAGAAACTTGAGCTAAAGATAATATCTTAAATTATCATATTTGATATTTTTATATTTTATATATAATATTAGAGTATTTTGAATTATTAAACAACAGCTCATTTTACAATTTAACATTGTTTTCAGTTCGAAATATATTTTTAACCTACTCTTAATTATTTATGTTATGTCATTAGCTAAAGAAGATCAACTTCGGATGCAAGTGGTTGATGGAGCAAAAGCAATTTTTAATAAAGGCTTGGTAGAAGCAGGTGAAGGTAATGTAAGCATAAGAAATGGTAAGAAAGAAGAATTATTTATTACTCCATCATTCAATCAATATTCCACACTTACAAAGGAAGAAGTGGTACATTTAAATTTTAAGGGAATCCCCTTGAGTGCTGGAAAACTACCTTCTACAGAGGCAAAAATGCATATAGCAATCTATAAATCCCGTCCTAAAGTTCAATCAGTAATTCATACACACTCAACTTTCGCATCTATGTTCTCAACCATCCGAAAAGATATTCCAGTCATTATGGAAGAGATGTACATTTTTCTTGGGGGATCTATAGATGTTTCTGATTTTGGAATAGCTCACACAGACGAAATTGGACAAGTCGCTCTTGATGCACTTAAAACAAAAAATGCGGCTTTGTTAGCGAATCATGGTGTCATTGTCTGTGGCAAATCTGTTGATCATGCTGTGAAATTTGCAGAGTTAGTGGAAAAGTTAGCAAAAATTTACTGGGGAGCTTTACAAATAGGAGAACCTAAAACGTTTTCTAAGGAAAACCTTGAGAGATTTGAAAAGTTATACGAAAACTTATTTGCTAATTATCCACGTAGTAGGCGAAAAAAAGAAACGGAATCAAATACACCATAAGGAGTGAAATAATTGGAATTGGGAATTAGCTCTCTGGGACATATTATCGAGTATGGACTTTCCAAAAATTACAAGAATTTAGTTGATTTAACACTTAAAGCCTCTGAGGATTGTCTCAAATTTGCTGAAGATAATGATATTAAAGTTGTTGAATTAGTTCTAGATCCTCCAAATGTTATTAATAATGAAAATAAACAAAAATTCATTAACCTTGTTAATGCTTATTCTTTAAAAAAACAAATTCATGGACCATTTATAGATGTGAATTTGTGTACGCATAATGACATCATCTCTAACGCATCAGTAAAATCTTATTTAAAATCAGCAGAAATATGTGAAGAACTCGGGGCCAATCTTCTAACTATTCATCCTGGTTTAGCAAATTTTCTGATAAATTCAATTAGAGATTATAATAAGTTGCAATTAGCTCATTCTATTCATAAATTATTAAATTCTGTAAATAACTCAGATATTAAAGTTTGTTTAGAAAATATGCCAAAGAATTTTCACATAATGCTAGATGAAAATGACATAAAAGATACTTTCTCAAAAATTAATCGCAGTGATCTTTATCTTACTTATGACACAAGCCATTTTTTCACCTGCGATGGAGATGTGAATATATTGTGGACCTATTTCGAAAAGATCATTAAAAATGTTCATCTTGTAGAAAATTTTAATAAAACATCAGATACCCATCCACCTTTAGGAACTGGAAAAGTGAATTTTCCTATAATTTTTGAAGTTATGAAAAACCATGATTATCATGGACCAATTATTATTGAGTTATCTACCGCAAAAGACTTACCTGAGAGCATTAATTTTATAAACAAATTTCTATAAATAATGATTATTATAAAAATTATATTTAAAATCGTCTTAATGATCTTTAATTTGTGAGCTAAAAGGTGTGAAAAATTCCAATAATTTCATTACAAGTAAGCGATGATTTGTTAGACAGATTTGAAAAAATACGAAATCAAAGTGGATTTAATTCTAAAAGTGAAGCTTTAAGAGATTCCATAGTAAATTTTATTGAAAAACATGAAAAATTCGATAATTTGGAAGGATATAAAATAATGACAATAAATCTTGTTTATCCATTTAAGGAAATAACCATTGATCAAATCTCTGATATATATTCACAATTTCACCAAATCATTAAAACTATAACAGATTGGCGTATAGCGGAAAAAAAAATTGAAATTATCTTAGTAGTTGGTGAAATTGAATTAATCAAGGACCTATTTAAAGAACTAGCTAAAGTTAAAGATGTTATCTGTTCTATTCGGGAAATAATTATCGATTAATCTTAATTTCAGTCAAATCGGAGTGAAAAATCCACCGTTTCAGATGGAAATTGAGTTAATTGACTTGAACTTATAACATCAGGTTCTGAAAGTAAATAATCAACTATATTTTCTGGATGAATCCCACCTGAAACCTCAATGATTACATTATCTCGAAGGTTATTCTGCTTTAATAAATTGATGGCGTCTTCTACTTGATCAGGACTAAAATTGTCCATCATGATGATATCTGCTCCATTTTTCGCAGCAACTAACACATCTTCCACTTTTTCAACTTCAATTTCAATTTTTTTTGTAAAACTAGCGATATTATTTACATCTTTTAACATTTTTTCTACATCTCCGTTATAATATCTCAAATGAGTATCTTTTAGGAGGAATTCATCTAAGGAAAATCTATGAGTATCGCCACCTCCAATTTCAACTGATTTTTTTTCCAAAATCCTTATCCCTGGTGTAGTTTTACGTGTACATGCTATCTTTACATTTTTTCCCGCATTTTTTATTATTTCTACGAATTTTTTAGTCGTTGAAGTTATCGCACTCATATGAGTTATAAGATTGAGTCCAACTCTTTCTCCTAATAAAATATCTTTAGTTTTCCCTTTCAATTCAGCGATGATATCTCCTTTATTAAACTCATCTCCATCTTTTTTTTTAATAACAGTTGACACATTTAATAGATCAAAAAGCATTCTTAATTCTTCTAATCCTGATATATACCCTGAACTTTTAGCAATAACTTTTGCTGTTGTCTCAGCGAAATCTGGGATAATGCTTGAGGAGACATCTGCATAGTTACAATCTTCTTCAATAAATTCCTTAAGTTTTCTTTGTATGATAAGTCGATTATAATAACTCATGTTTCGCACATTTATTTATGGTATAATTATTATAAGTTAAAAATTAAATAAATAATATGGTTGCGACAGAAAAACTATTTATACCAAATGGTGAAATTAAACTAGAGGCTGAATTTTTTCAATCAAATTCAAGTAAATTAAAACCTATTGTGTTAATATGTCACCCCCATCCTCAGTTTGGGGGTAATATGTATAATAATGTTGTTTCTGGAGTATTCAACAAATTAATTGAAAATGATCTTTCTTGTTTAAGGTTTAATTATAGAGGTGTCGGAGCATCAACAGGATCTTACTCAGATGGAACGGGAGAATTAAGTGATGTTCATGCTTGTATCGATTATTTAATAAAAGAAAGTTTTGAGGGAATAATCATATGTGGATATTCTTATGGGGCAGCAATAGGATGTTCAGCTGTAAATTACTCTGAAAAAATTATTGGATTCATCTCTATTTCTTTTCCATGGGGATTTATGGGAATATATAAGGAAAAATCCCAAACTTCAAAATCAAAATTATTTATTCAAGGAAATCGAGATGATGTTGCACGATTTGACAACTTTCAGAAAAATTATGAATTTTACATGGATCCTAAAAAAAGCAAAATCATAGATGGTGCTGATCACTTCTACTGGGGTTACGAGGGGCAAATTGCTGAAGAAGTGCTAAATTTTTTACACACTTTCTAAAAACAGCTTCTCAAATTGATTAATGGAATTTAACCTACTTTCTTATAAAAAATAAAAAATAAGTGTAAAAATATAACTAAAGTGAAGAGAGTTTTTCCAAATCTCCTTTACTATTTTCTTCTGCCCAATCCAAAAGTTGATCAATATACTTTTCAATTTCCTCGCTTTCCGGGAGCTTAGTTAGAATTGCTAAAAGAAATTGAGTTTTTGAATCTTTCATAATAATATTTCTCATTATTATATAGTCATCTTTATATTTAATCTTCATACTCATAACTTCAGATAAGTCCATTTCCTCAGCAGCCTTATATGCAGCATCGCTTAATAAAGATCCCATTGCTGCTACTACTCTTTCATCTATTTTTTCTTCTTTTTGGGAAGCAAGCACCAAACCTGCTGATGTAGCAAAAAGTGAGGCACGAAAATTCCCATTTTCATTAAGTTCTTTCAATACTAAACCGAGTCTACTTACCAATTTAACACACGCTCTTATAAAAGTTATTGATTAGTAATTTTAACAATAGAAATGTTGATTTCTACTTTATAATTCTTTAAAAATAATCTTTAAGCATAAACTTTCCTTGTATAATTAATATGAGTTGAATAACATTTAAAATTATTTTTATTATCATAATTTCGCCCGTGTAATTTACATTCTACTTCTAGGGTTTATTTATACAAACCAAATCCATCGGATTTTCAAATTAATGAATTAAAAGACTTTCTAGAGTTTCAATGTTATAATGAATGTAGACAGAACGTCATTCTTATCAATTTTTAATGTTATAACAGTAGGTCTTGCTACAGGCTTAAGAAATCCCGGTTTTTTAGGAGGTACGTTTGGTTTAGTAGGAGATCCTGGATTTAAAAGCAAAGTATTAAACTTAGTTCCCTGTATAAGGGGGATATGTGTATGACCAAAAATAATAATGTGCAAGTCATGATCTTTCATGAATTCTTCAAGATTCTCAGGTAAGATATGAACTACTCCGATATTATAACGACTAGCGGAGATCTTAATAAATATTTCTAAATCCTCAATTAGATCAGCATCTCCCTTTACACAAGAAACTGGAGCTATAATTTCGAGCTTATCTAAAAATAAATCCTCACAAACATCTCCAGCATGAACAATTTTATCAGCACCTATGAAAACATTATTTAATTGTTCGATTAGAGCAGCTATTTGATCTTCTTCTGTTTCAGAGGTTATATGAGTGTCAGAAATTATCCCTAACTTCATTAAACGACACTCCTTCAAATTGCAATTAAAAAGCCCATAAGAAAGATCAAACCTCCTATTAGGATATCAAAAAATATACGAAATAGAGTATCTCCTATTTTTTTTTCTTCGGAATCTTTCTTAAAATATGTTTTGAAAAGTGCAAATCCATTTGAAATACTTCTTTTAACACTCGAGAATGGCCATACTAATAATAAACAAACAGTAACAAACAAAATACCAATTATAAATAATGGTATATACATGAAAAAAGTTACTGCTTGAAAACTGTTACCTTGCCAAAAATTCCACATTGTATGGGCAGCGACAATATTATTCAGTGCGTGTGCTATAATTGCGGGGAGGATCCACATTTTCCTTAATACCATTAATGATAAGATAATCCCTATTATAAATGATTGAAAAAACCATAAAACAGGGTACCAAGAACGAATATCAAGTATATAAGCTAAATGACCTAATCCCCAATAGAGCGAAGATATAATCACCGCCGACATTTTCATAAAATACTCACTACCCCTCTTGGTTAATAAACCTCTTGCAATCGTTTCTTCGGTAACCGATACTGATATCTGGATTATGATTGCAGAAATTAAAAATATGAAATAATCATCTATAAAAGGGGATAAATAATAATTAGTCTCTCTTGCACCTATGACCCATGCCTGGTATTCAAGAACTTCAGGAATGAAAAGATATGTAAAAAAATCTATTGGCAAGAAGACTATAAAGAAGAGTAAAAAACCATAAAAGATTTGATATTTGTAATTTTTTTTGGTTATCCTAAATAATTTTAAGTGACCCATTGCTGGAGTAATATCTTCCTCGATTATCACTTTTTTCTTCTGGGGTTCATATATTAGATTAGTCACATATATCATTAAAGGGATTCCTATGAAAATGAACACTGCTCTCATTATATAGAAAAGAATCCCATAGAGAACAGATCGCTCCTCGGTTATCATTGGGATTATAAATAGAGGAATTAAAAGCATTACAAATACAAATACAAATATAAGTATGATATCATAAAAAAAGAAAATCGCTCTTTTTTTCGCTATTCTTTTCTTTTCTTCGGAAAAAATCATATCTATTCATAATAATTTTGATAAAAAATTATTAAATTGAAAAATTAAAAACTTTATGATTAATTACCTAAATTATCCTAATTCTAGATCTTCCTCGTTGGGAATTCCATTTCTAGCGCCTAATTTCTCAATACATTTTCCTGCTATAAAATTACCAAATCTTACATTTCGTTTGAGATCTTCAAATTTTAAGCTTTTATTGTGAATAAATCCATATATAAATCCGGCTGAAAACGCATCTCCTGCCCCTGTGGTATCTACAACTTTAATTGTTTTAATAGGTGAAATTAACTCAATATTTTCCGGTGTTAATAATAATGCACCTTCCTTACCTTTAGTTATTACAAGCACATTTATTCCTAAAGAAAACAAAATAGATGCTTTTTCTTCCATTGTATTAGTAATTAAATTTTTCTTCTGAAGATTAAAAAGGACTCTAAATTCTTTCTGAGACATAATGAGTACATCTATTTTTTCTAATAGGATTTTAATGTTATTAAAGCCCTGTTCAATTACTAACATACCTGGATTTAGAATAACTAGTATTTTTCTATTTCTTCCAATTGTGGCCGCCTGAATAAAAGGCTCAATATTTTTCAAACTGCTTAAATATATGACATTTGTGAAAGAAAGTTCATCTTCATTGATATCTTCTTTTGAGAGGTAATTCGCAGCACCACTATGAGCATAAATTCTTCTATCTCCTTCTTTATTCAATGCTACATATGCGGATCCTGTTCTATAATCACCTGAGTATTTAAGTAATTTTGTATCTACCTTTACTTCATTAAAATCATTTATAATTTTTAATCCAAATACGTCATTTCTTCCCAACTTTCCAATAAAAGCAGTTTTTAAACCTAATTTTGCACAAGCATAAGCTGTATTGGCAGCAGCTCCTCCAGAGAATAATTTCAAATCAGAAACAAAAACTTCGTCATCATCTTCTGGATATCTTTCGACTTGAGCAACCATATCAACTAAGGCGGCTCCAATACAGATAACATCAAAAATTTTAGTCATTTTTAGTAAGGTTAACTATATTTGAATGAACCAAATTCAGAATTAATCTCTACAATATTTTTATCTTTCATTGGTGATTTCTCACAATGGCCAATAATTTTAGATTCAACATTGTACTTTTTGGCAATTTTTATAATTTCTTTTGCAATTGCTTCTTCACAATATAATTCCATTCTATGTCCCATATTAAAAACGCAAAACATTTCTTTCCATTGTGTTTCTGATGAATTTTGAATAATTTCAAAGATTTTAGGTAAAGAAAATAGATTATTTTTGATATATTTGATTCCTTTCCCATAATTTAAGTTTTTTGTTTGACCTCCTCCAGTATTATGAATGATTCCATGAATTTTTGTTCTATATCTTTTTAAAACCTCTGTTATAATTGGCGCATATGTTCTTGTGGGTGATAACAACGCCTTTCCTACATTTAAATTTAGACCTTTTATTGGATCTGTTAATTTATTTCTACCGAAAAAAACCAATTTTTCATCTAAATTTTGATTATAACATTCTGGATACTTATTATAATATTCATGTGAAAGCATTCCATGCCTCGCTAAAGTTAATCCATTACTCCCAATTCCACTATTGAATTCCTCCTCATAGGAAGCTTTTCCTGAGCTTGCTAATCCAATTATAACATCCTCTTTTTTAATATTACTAGCATTTATAACATCCTCTCTTTTCATACTAGTGAAAACTGATGCGTCTAAGAGGATTGTCTTAACCACATCACCCACATCAGCGGTTTCTCCACCACACATTATAACCTTTAATCCAAGATCAGTCAATTTTTCGCTATAGGAATAATATTCATCGATAATCGTTGATAATATCTCTCCTGTAATAAAAGATTTATTTCTACCAAGATTATTTGATAAGAACATATTCCCAGTTGCCCCTACACATAAAATATCGTCTATATTCATTATAACAGCGTCTCTAACAACCCCTCTGAATATAGATATATCACCCGTTTCCTTATAATACATATAAGCTAAACTTGATTTAGTACCTGCTCCATCTGCATGAAAAATTGAGCAATAATCTTTTCGACAATTTATATCTTCTACAATTTTACAGAATGCCCCTGGAAAGAGTCCTTTATCTAAATTTTCAATTGCTTTATGAATGTCTTCTTTTTTAGAGGAAACACCAAGTTTAGAATAAATATTATCATGTTCTGCCATATTATTTGGCTACCAATTGTATTTATTTTTAAGATATTTAATTAGATTCTCAACCTGTTCAATTGCTTTTCCAATATATTTATGAGCATCAAATAAATCAGAAAGTTCTTCTTTTAAGAATAAATTTGCGACTTTTTTGTTTTCAAATAAAATGTCTTTCATATACCGATTTTCTTTTCTTGCTAAAATTGCAGCTTGTCTTAAAATTTCATGCCCTTCCTGTCTTCCTATTCCCTTATTGACAAGTTGAACCATTACTTTTTCAGTCAAACATGCCCCTTTTGTAAGATTTAGATTTTCTTCAATTCTAACCTCATCAAACTCAATACCTTCAAGATTTTTCACTAATTCTTTAATTATATAGTCCAATAAAATAAAGTTTTCACCAATAATTACTCTTTCTGATGCTGAGTTTGTAATATCTCTTTCATCCTCTAAAACCATATTATCTAAAGCGGGGATGACATTTGATTTAATTATTCTTGCTATACTACAAATTCTCTCTGATTTATGAGGATTTCGCTTATGTGGCATTGTAGAGCTCCCTACTTGCTTTTCTTTGAATGGTTCAAACATCTCGGCTATTTCATTTCTCTGAAGTACTCGATTTTCTCTTGCGATTTTAGCTAAAGTTTGCCCTACTAATGAAGTTAATAATATTACTTCTGCATGACGATCTCTTTGAACTATCTGGTTTGCAATAAGAACCGGACTTAAATCAAGTTTTTTCATAACTAATTTTTGTATTTCAATCCCCTTCTCTCCGAAACTTGCCATGGTACCAACAGCACCAGACATTTTACCATAAGATATACGTTCTATGACTTCTGATATCCTATCAAGATGTCTATTTATCTCATATGCCCATACCCCAAATCTCATTCCATAGGTCGTAGGGACCGCATGTTGTCCATGGGTTCTTCCAATGCACACGAGATCTTTTCTTTCTTCTGTAATTCTAATTAAATTTTTCAATAATTCCAATAATGAGGTTTTAATATAGTTTAAAGCTTCTTTTAACTGTAAAGAAGTTGCGGTATCTTCTATATCATAACTAGTTGCTCCTAGGTGAACGTATTTCCCAGCACCGTCTTCACATTGTTCATCTAGTGCTTTTACCATTGCCATTAAATCATGATGGATTTCTTTATCAATCTCTTTCACTCTCTCTAATTTAACATAATCTAAACTAGCTTTCTTACATATTTCTTTGGCTGCTTCTTTAGGAATATTACCCAATTCTGCATGCACTTCTGCTAAAACACCCTCAACCTTCAACCAATTTTCTAACTTTTTCTCCTCAGTAAATAAATTAGCAATATCGGTACGGTACCTAGTTTCGATGGGATGAATAAATTTATGATCCATAATTTCTTCTTTTTTTTTATTACTTATAATTAAAATAATGATTGGTTAAGACATATATCTTATTTTATTTAAGATAAAATAATTTGAATTAATATTAAATATCTCAATTTTTTTAAAAATTAGGTAAATGATACTTTTTTAAAAGAAGAATTAGAAATCAGTAAATCTTTTGGCTAATTAAAATTAAATTTTTTTATTCACTCAATCCTTTTTGTATGTACAATAAACAAAAATATTTTTTTTTTCGATGTTATAGATGTGGGGAGTGGTATTACACAAATCGAGTTATTAAAACAAAAAAATGTTGGAAATGTAATCATTCATTTTCATTCAAAAATTCTACAAAATTTTCTAAAATATGTACCATAAGAGGAGCAATTAGTCTTATCAAAGAGCTGAAGACAATCCCTTGAATCATTTTTTGAGAAGTTATATTATATGTTAAGTAGCTGACTTAAAAAACAAAGGTATTTAAGATATTTTTCTACAATTCTTTTAAGAAATATCTTTAACCAAGATACATTACAATTAATTAGAAATAGAATAAAACTGAGAAAACAATATGGATTTCGACGATGATTTAAAGGTAATAGATGATAAACTAATAAGAGAACTAAATAGCATATCTAAAGATAAAATTGAATATTGGGATATAAGAACAGGTGTAAGTCGTGGAGCAACATTAGATTTTACAGATTTAAGGAGTAAGGAAATATCTTCTCATTATATAACTGAATGCGGAATCAGAGCGTTTATTAATGGAGGGTGGGGATTTTGCGTTTTAAAGGATCTTAATAGAAAAGCAATAATAAATGGATTTCGGAATGCAATTAAACTAGCAAGATTATCTGAATCTTTATGCAAGAATAAATTCAAGATGGTACCACGTGATCCTTTAATTAAAAAATTCAAAGTGCAGCCCAATGAAGATTTAGAGAATGTTGATATTGAAGATAAGATAAACCTAGTTAAAAACCATGAAAAAACGGCATCTGAATACTCTTCAAAAGTTAAAAATACGCATACCCTATATATCGATGGTCATGCTAATTGCCTATTAATCAATTCTTTTAATAACCACATCTTTCAGGATTTATCCTTTTTAAGATTGTTCAGTTTGGTTTATACCCAGGAAAATGGAATACTTCAAAGAGCTATAAATTCTGTTGGAGGTATTGGGGGATTTGAAATTACTAAAACAGAAAAAGCAGAAAATCTAAGTATAAAAACCGCAAAAGAAGCTGTCGATTTGTTAAAAGCAAAATCTCCAATTGGAGGTAAATTCACAATCATAACTGATCCAAAGTTAACAGGGACGTTAATCCACGAAGCATTTGGGCATGCTGTCGAAGCAGATTTAGTTTTGAACAATGATAGTATATTGAAAGGGAAAATTGGTGAGAAAGTCGCTTCAGAAAAAGTTAATATAGTCGATAATCCAACTATGGGTCAAGGGAAAAATTTTAATATCCCTTACGAATTGTTTGGTTGTTACTTCGTCGATGATGAAGGAATTCCTTCCCAAAAAACTATCATTATTGAAGATGGAATTCTTAAAAGTTACTTACATAATTTGGAAACTTCCTCGAGAATGAACACCCTTCCGAATGGTCATGGAAGATCATCATCCTTTTCTTCCAGACCTCAAGTTCGTATGGGATTTACCTTGATAGAACCGGGAGATTGGAGTATAGATGAAATTATTCATGATACTAAAAATGGTATTCTATGTGAGGATTTCCAATATGGATATACCGATCCGTCTACTGGAAATTTTCAATTTAAATGTAAATTTTCTTACAAGATTGAAAATGGAGAGAAAAAAGAATTAATGAGAGATGTATCTTTAAGTGGAATGATTCTTGAAGTATTAAATAAAATTTCCGCAATTGGAAAAGAAGTCGATTACTCTGATGGAATGTGCGGAAAAGGAGGTCAAAGTGTTAGGGTTTGTGACGGTGGACCTTATATTCGTATAGAAGATATTACAGTAGGAGGGCTGAATTAAATGGAAGGTGATGTTGATGTATTTGGATTAGCAAGATATGGTTTAAGGCTAATTGAGCAAAGCTCTCATGAATTAAAATGTGCTGAAATTTTTTTTGAGAAGAATAAGTATATCAGTATTGAAATTGAAGAAAATTCAGTGAAAAATAGTGAAATTGGAGAAGACAATGGAGTTTCTGTTCGAGTTATTAATAAAAGAGGTGCTTTAGGATTTGCATTCTCAAATAAATTAGAAAAAAAAACTGTTAATGACCTTTGCATCACTGCTCTAAAAATGATGAATGTAAGCACTCCTGATCCTGATTTTTATGATTTACCCAGCTCTTATCAAAATTATCCAAAAGTAAACGGTTTATTCGATAGAGATCTAAAAGTTTTACAATTAGAAGACTCTTTGAGTTATATCAACGCTTTAATTAAAGTTTGTGAACAGGACGAAACCGCAATCTCACAATCTGGAAGTTTTATATCTAATTATACTAAAACTAATATATTAAACTCTAACGGTTTAGAAGTTTCAGGAAAAGATACAAGTTGTTCACTCTCTTCACATATCATTGTTAAAGATAAAGTAAGTAAAGAAACATCATTTGGTTATGAATGGCAATCTGAACGATCTTTAAAAAAACTTAACGCCTCTGAATTAGCTAAAACAGCTCTCGAAGAAGCTAAAAGAAATCTCAATAGGAAAAAAATAAAAAACATGAAAGTTCCCGTCATTCTAACCCCTAAAGGCACTATACAGCTAATAATGAGACCAATTGCTTCAGCTATAAATGGGGAATCCTTCCAATACAAAAGAACTTTTCTTGTAGATAAAAGAGATGAAATTATTGGTTCAAAATATTTAAATGTTGAAGATAATGGACTGATTGATGGTGCTGTTGGATCTGCAATATTTGATGGAGAAGGTGTCCCTTGTAAAAATAAAAAAATCTTGGAAAATGGAAGATTTCTGAAAACAGGTTTATTACACAATAGTTATACTGCAGGTAAAGAAGGTGTTGAGAGTACAGGAAATGCTGCTCGAAGTTCATATAGTTCTATTCCTTCTATAGGGGCTACAAATTTCATAATGCAAAATGGTGATATAACCATAAAAGAAATGATAAGAGGAGTAAAAGAAGGAATATTATTTGATTATACCGGAGATACTCCTAATATTTCAACTGGCGATTTTTCTGGCTTGATACTTCATGGAAATTTAATTATAAATGGAGAAATTAAAGATCCATTGAATGAAACTATGATTGGTGTAAACCTATTAGATTTATTTAGGAATATCGATGCGGTATCTAAAGAATTCAAAATTTATGGCGCCTTTCAAGCCCCCTATGTAAGGGTTAAGGATGTACAAATTATTGGGGGAGAAACTTAAGAGGTTATATTAAGTCGTAACCAAAGAATATTGTAAAATTTTACTTTTGTTTCTTTAATTTGCCATAATTCTGCTATTATTATTTGATTTTCTCCTATCACAGAGAATGAAACATCCAACTTTTCTGAAAGCCAACTCTGTTTTTTTTTTAAAGTGAAATTCCCTATTGTATAATTAAGAGTGCCATTAGAACCAATATTGGGATTCATAATTGTCATATTATCTCCTTTTTTTATCTGGATTTGATAGGAAAAATTGCGATCTAAATAATTCTCAACTGTAAGATAAAAAGAAATATTTTCATTTATAAAGGCTTCAGTAGGGTAATTCTCTGCTGCTTGGTTCTCATTTAGGATACCAAAAGTAACATAGCCAGGTTCAGGTTTTAAAACTTCATAAATAATAAAACCTGATATAATTATAATTCCAGTAATTAGACAGATTTTTAATAAAATATTAAATTCCTTTTTACTTGATTTATCGATCTCTTTTATCTCGCTGTTGGTTCTATCCATAATCTCTGAACCATGCAATTGTTTTTTGTAATCCATCTTTCAATGAAGTAGTTGGTTTCCAATTTAAGATTTTTTTTGCTTTGGTAATATCGGGACATCTACGCACTGGGTCATCTATAGGTAATGGTTTAAAAACAATTTTAGAATTAGAGTTTGTCAAATCTTTGATAATATTTGCTAATTCTAAAATGGTGTATTCTTTATCATTACCTAAATTTATAACTTCTCCATTTGCTTCATCTTTATAAACGATTTTTAGAATACCCTCGATTTCATCTACTATATATATAAATGACCTCGTTTGGGATCCATCCCCAAAAATAGTTATATCACTATCATTCAAAGCTTGGTGAATGAAATTTGGAACTACCCTCCCAAACTCAGGACCATGGCGTATTCTAGGTCCAGAAGTATTAAAAATTCTCACTATCTTTGTTCTCATTTGATGTTGAAGCTCATAAGCTTTAATAAAAGCCTCTCCGGCCCTTTTAGATTCATCATAACAACTTCTGGGTCCAACAGGATTAACATTTCCAAAATAACTTTCTGGTGAGGGTACTGCTTCTATAGGGGGATTTCCATAAACCTCAGAAGTACTTGTATAAAAAAATATAGCATTATGGAATTTTGCGATTCCTAAAGAATTCAAAGTTCCTAGAGTGTTGCTCCTCAAAATAGAGATTGGATTATCTTTGAATTCAAATGGGGATGCTCGGCTAGCCATATGCATTACAATATCTATTTTTTTAATATCACCTATACAGATGCCCAATGGATGATAACTCATTCCAAAATATATTGGATAAGAAATATCATGATTAATAAATCGAAAATTATCTTTTTCCATTAGATGCATTATATTTTTCGGTTGACCTGAAGTTAAATTATCTAAACATATACAATATGCGTTCTGTTTAACCAACACATCACATACCCAACTACCAAGAAAACCTGCACCACCTGTAACTAAAATTGTTTTACCCTCAAATGTAATGCCCTCTTTTTTCAGTCTTTCATTAATTTCCTCAACATCCTGACTAATTTCGTAATGCATAATAAAATCCACTCATGATAATCAATATAGTTCTTCAAATCTATATTTGTAAATAAATTTTTCTTAATTTCAGATATTTCTAATCATATAGAAAGAAAGAGAGCAAATTATTCAATAATTAAGACATTTAGGCTGTCTTTGAACCACAATATTGACAGAATTTTAGTTCAATTGGATACAATTCTCCACAATTTGTGCATTTTTGTAGGGATTTCTTTAATATCTCGCGTCCTAACATCTCAAATGCTTTTTCAACATTTTCACCCGTTTTAGCAGATGTACTTATTAAGTCTCCTTGAAAATTGAACTTTTCAAAAATTTCCTGTGCTTCCTCTTTTTTCACTTTTCTTTTTAAATCGCATTTTGCTTCAATCAATATCTTTGTTTTGGGTGAATTAGGAACAGATGAGATAACATTTATCCAATCATAAAGATCCTTTAATGAATCTTCATTAGTAACATCATATAACATTAAAGCTCCAGAAGCACCTGAAACATAAGAGGGAAATAAAAGACGGAATTTCTTTTCACCTGCGAAATCCCAAATATTTAGCAATATCTCTGTACCATCAACAATCACTTTTTTTGTCTCAAAATCTACTCCTATAGTTGATAACGTAGAGATTTCAAATTTACCTGTAGCAAATCGACGAATTAGTGAAGTTTTTCCTACATTTTTAGCCCCAGCAACAACGACTTTGAACTTTATCATATATATTTTCGCTCTGGTGATATTTTTTTCATGAATTAAATTCAATAATATAATTAATAATTATTAAAAACGTTAAAAATCTTTTTTATCGTTTTAATCAATTAGAGATGATATACTTATTTTAATCTAATGATCATTCTTGTATCTATATCTGCCAATTTTGTATATTTCTTGAGCAATTTTTTTTCCAATGTTCTCAATTTTCGTTAAGTCAGGTATATCTGCTAAGAATATATTTTGAAGTGTTTTAAATTCTTTTAATAGATTTTTAGCTCTAAGTGTATTAATTCCTGGGATCCCGGCAATAAGATATTCTAAAAGACGAGAAGTTTCAATTGGGGCTTTATCAAACCTTAATTTTAATGTTGTATCACTATCTGATTGTTCTTTTTTAGCTAACTGATATAAGAACATCGCAGTTTCTTTCGCATCCTTTGTTTTATATATTGTTATTCCTAAGTTTAAAATTATTGACGTTATTGCGCCATAAATAGCATTTTCACTAAGACTTGAATTCTCAAATGGATCTTCTTCTAATATTAATATAGCTCTATCATAGTTATCTGTTAAATCCTTCAATTCTTTAAACAGTCTTCCATCTTTTATTGAGTCAGTAAAATCTTGTGAACTTTTTCTCTCAATACCCACGCGATTTGAAATTACATAATCACCAACGTAGAGTTGTTCTAACCTTAAATTAACACCCATTAATGATAAATTCCTAACAACTGAGGAAGCTGTTTCTCTATTATCACATACTATTTCAAATTGCTCAACGTTTGTAACTTTTTGAGTGGACGCAATATCATGTTCTGCTTTTTCAATGAAGTTAAGGAGATTTGATTGGCCATTTTTGGTGTCATGTTCAGACGATTTTATTTTTTTCAGGCTTTCTCTCATATTTCTTTCTTTTGCCTTTTCAGCCCAATAATACCCTTCATCTCTGGTTCCTTCTGCCATTAATATAAGAACCTTCCCTTCTTTTTTCCGACCTGTTCGACCCCGTCTCTGAATTGAGCGAATAGCACTAGGTACAACATCATAAAACACAACTAAATCACATTCTGCTATATCTAAACCTTCTTCAGCAACGCTAGTACCTATAAGGGTATTATAAATCCCTTCTCTGAAATCTTCAAGAAGTTTAATTTGTGTTTTTTGTGTTAATCCTTTATCAGATCCTTTATGTGCTTGACCAACAAATTTATGTGCCTTAATAATGTTATCCTCTTTAAAATACCGTACAATGTTATTAACAGAATCTCGAAAATGGGCAAAAACCAAAATTCTTGACTCCTTATTTTCCTGTACTTGGGTAGTTAATATATCTTTTAAATACTCAAGTTTAGGATGAACAATACCTTTAGATTGAATCTGATATGTTAATTCCTGTACTTTCTTAAAATTTTTATCAGCAAATAATTCCATGAGAGATTTATTTGCACTGTTATTTTTGATCTTTTCTTCATTTTTTTCTAAGTAATCTTTTAACGCATTAACTCCTTGAGTTTCAAGAAGTTCTAACATGTGAGATATCCTTATAGCATTAGCTTGCAGTTTTTTAGCGTAAAACATGTCAAATTTCTCAGCATCGGTTTGTGAAGCTGATATCCTTCTATTAATGGTATTATTTAGTTGAAGCAGATCTTTTCGAGTAATTTTATTGAGATCAATTGAATTAATTAATTCCTTTTCTTTCAGCCATTTGTAAATCTCTTTCAATTTCAGTTCTAATATTCTCTTAATTTCCAGAAATTCACTAGGTAAAGTAATTTTGATCCATTCATTATCTACTTTCTGAACATAATGTTTTACGTCAATATCTTTATCCGTTCTTATTTCCACATGATCTATGAATAGATTTTCTTTTATTTCATTTATTTTATCTAAAGTGGAACCAGGGCTAGCCGTAAGGCCTAATATCTGGTGGATTCCCGTTGTCTCCATGTATTTCTTTGCAATAAAACAATATGCATAATCTCCTATTGCTCTATGGCACTCATCAAATATAATTAATGAAACATCCTTAATTGAGTATAAGTTCGAAATTATGTCATTCTGGAGAACTTGGGGTGTCATGAAAGCTACTTTTATTTGGTTCCAGATACCCTCTCTTTTTTCAGGAGATATCGCACCAGTAAGAGACTGCAATGAATCTGACGGAATCAATGTGAGATCTAGAAATGATTTATTGTGTTGTTCTACTAAAGGTTTTGTAGGTGCTAAAAAAATAACTTTCGATGTTGGCATTTTTGTTAATCTGTGAACAGCAAGCATTAAGGCAATAACAGTTTTTCCTAAACCAGTTGGAATTACAACTAAACAATTATTATTCAAACAATTGATAAAAATGGTTTCTTGATATTCTCTACGTGACACAAGATTTGGTTTTATTAAAGGATGAGAAATGAAATCATTATTTGTTGAGACTGATATCACCAGAAGAATTACTTTTTATCGCTTTGAACTATAAAATTGAAATAAAATATATAAACTATAAGACTTAATAAGATCAATAAAAAATGCTCAAGTTCTTAAATCGAATTACTAATATTTTAATAAATTAGATTTAATAATAGAGTAAGAAAAGATTTAATTCATATCGCGCATTATACTTACTTACATATATGCGCGAGTGGTTTAGTGGCTATAACGACACGCTCACACTTAGAAAAACTAAGGAGTAAACCGTGTAGATCAGGGGTTCGACTCCCCTCTCGCGCATTTGTTTTATAGATCGAAAAAGTTATATGATATTCTGCATTTTAAAAATCTAATTACTGATTTTTTGGTTACCTCAACCATGTCTAGTTTTTTAGAATCTCGAGAATTACGCAAACTTTACAAACAAGTTAGAGAGTACGTTAAGATTGGACCAATCTTTTTAACGAGATACGAGAAAGCCAGGATCGTAGGTGCTCGTGCATTACAAATCAGCTTTGGTGCACCTATCCTCGTAGAGAAGCCAAAAGGTATGATAGATCCAATAAAAATCGCACAAGTGGAATTACGGTCAAAAATTTTACCATTAACAATTAGAAGAGAAAATCCAAACGAAGAATATCAAGATATTCCAATAAATAAATTGATTCTAAAAAAAGAGTAGTCTTGATTGTAGAAATTATTGAACTCGATATTTTCCTCTCTCTGTAAGGAAATATACCTTTTTATCTCCAACTACATCAAACTCAATGTAGCCTTTAGAGACAAGGCGTTCTAAGATCTCTTCTAATTCCGCTTTTTTAAACCCAGGAATCCCTAATGGAATCCTTGATTGGTTGGCAATTATCGCTATCCGTTCCAAAAAAAGTCTCTTACCCATAAAGGTTTCAAGGATAGTAAGTTCATCATTTGTAAGTCTCTCAAATTGATCATGTTCAATATACCTTTCTTTTAGAGTTTGAGCAAGATCTCTTGTTTCTGCACTGATTTCTTGTTTTTTGGTTTCCACATGCTTTAATGTAACTAAATCTTTAGCAACAGGCTTCTCTTTTTGGTGATCTTTTTCCTTTTCTTCTTTTTCTTTTTTAACGGATTCATCATCTTTATTTTTCATAATATTACCATAAGGAATTTAATTATAAAAATTTATATTCAAGTAATGAATAGGACTTTAGAGTTAAAAACGGGAGAAAAAATCATCATCAGACATTTAGATAAATCTGATATTGAAGGTGTCTGGAATAATTTTAATGAGGTAGTAGAAGAAGGAATATATTTACCTGTATTTTTTCCTGTAAGATCTCGTCTAGAAAAAGATTCTTGGTATCGCAAAATTAAAAATGAAAAGGAAATTTGTATTGTAGCAGAAGATAAAAAATTAAAATCTCCCTATAACATCATTGGACAATGCGAAATTTCCAATTCGGAATGGGATGCTGGTTTACATGTTGGGATCTTAGGAATTATTGTAAAGAAAAAATATCGAGACTTAGGGATCGGTACTGGTTTAATTGATATTGCCATTCGAGAATCGAAAAAGCTAAATAATAAAGAGAAAATTACATTGAGTTGTTTCTCTACGAATGAAAGAGCACTACATATCTATAAAAAAATAGGATTTAAAGTAGTAGGAGTAAGAAAAAAACAATATTATATGGATTCTGTCTATTATGATGAGGTTTTGATGGAGCTCTGGATTGATGATTACTTAAACCAAAATAAATAGTCTTATAACCACTAATCTTTATGGAAATCTAATTCTTTTCTGATATTCCACAAAACTCTTTTTATCTAAAGGATTTTCATTTAAGAATAAAAAATTCAGATTCTTCAAATGTTCAACGTTCTCCTTTCTAAATTCTTGTATTTTATTTCTCCCTATATGTAGCATTATTAAATTATCTAATCCTTCGAGACCATCTACTTTTTGTATTAGATTATTATCTAGATATAGTTCCTGTAGTTCTAACAATTCTTGTAATCCTTCCAGTTTGTAAATTTTATTATTTGACAATTCTAATTTCTTTAAACTCAATAAGCTCTCTAATGATTTGATTCTTTCGATAAAATTATTTGAAAGATATAATCCCTTCAATTTATTTAGCGTTGATAAGCCTTCAAGCTGAGAAATTTTATTATCATTTAAGTATAACCACATTAAGTTCTTTAACTGAATAAGGCCCTCTATTTTTTCAATTTGATTAAAAGAAAGGTTTAATCTTTTTAAATTCTCTAATTTATCTAGATTGCTGATATGTGATATGCTATTATGGCTCAAATCCAAAATCTCCAACGAACTCAAAGAATTTAAGTTTTCGATAATTTTTATTGAGTTGTCACTAAGGTTCAATTTTTTTAAATTATGCAATAATTCTAAATTTTCTATTCTCCAGATTCCATTATTTGATAAACTTAATTCTTCTAATTTACCCAAGTTCTCAAGATTTTGGATCTTTTCCAATTTATTGTGAGATAAATCTAAAGACTTCAGGTTCCTTAAATGGTTAAGATTTAAAATTATTTTAATGTTATTTCTTTGTAAAGAAAGATGTTCTAAATCATTAAGTAAACAAAACCCGTATATATCTGAAATATTTTCTAAATTAGAACTTTCACAATTTAATGCGACAATCTTCCCTCTTCTAAGCGTAATAAGATACCTGCATTTATATTCATAAAAGTCGCTTAGAATTAAGTTAATAAAAATCTCAATAATGTTTTCAGGAATAACTAATTTGTAATCGTAAGTAAGCTGTAAATCATGTTTCTTATCTTTAAATTTTTTCTTTAAATATTCTCTTAAATATTCTGTCAGAATTTTTCGGGCTTTTATATTTTCTATGGAGTTTAGAGTTTTTATAGAAAAGATTTTTTGGGCTACATTGTCTAGTTTCCTTAATGAATATTCTAAAAGACGAAGGAGTTTCTTATGTGTTGGATATTTTTCTTGTAGTATCATACCAGCAATTAATCTTATATCAAGATCCTCGTCAGAAAGAAATAATTGTTCTAAAAATGAGAAATTATTACCCCCTTCTAACATTCCAAAGTTTTCTAGTGCTTTTTTACGGATATTAGAATCATTCGAACTATTAATAAGCTCTCTTAATAGATTTAAACCCTCTTTTTTTCCAATTTCAGATAAATTCTCTTTGATATAATCAGGATTTAATTCCATTACAATAATAACTAATAATTTTTACCTAATTATTTTAGTATTTATTTTGTGAAATAAATATCTTTTAGAGGATTGAACTATGAATTACAAAGTTAGAAACTTCAACTTTTTATAACAATTCTTTTCGATTTCAAAAAATTTTTACTCTATTTGTTGTAAAATCATAATATGACGGAAATATGATTAGAATGTAATACGTCAATTTACCAATCAAATACTTTACGAGATTTCGTACTTTATTTATAAAGGCTTTAAAAATAGAGTACTTTTTGTTTCTGGTTTAAAAAAATTTATAAATACATAATTTATTAGATTATTAAATTTTGTATTTTACAATCAAAAAAAACAATTTTTTGATAAAAATATAAAAATTAAAATTACCACAAGTAATATGTAATATACACCTAAAAATATAATCCAAAATAATTAAAATTAAAAATATAGGCTGATAATAAAATATGGCAGAAGAAGAAAGCTTTTTAAACGCCAAGGCCCTTGTGGTGGATAACGGTACAGGAATCTCGAAAAATGGTTTCGCTGGAGAAGACCAACCTCGTTCTGTTTTCCCAACTCTTATTGGTTATCCAAAATATGAGTCTATAATGACCGATGTCGAGCATTATACACGGGAATACTATATTGGAGAAGAAGCCATGCAGCTAAAAGGTGTTTTGAAACTCATGTTCCCTGTTGAACATGGTATCATAGAAGATTGGACCGCTATGGAAAAGATCTGGCATTATACCTTCTATACAGATCTTCGTATTGATCCTAGCGAACATCCAGTACTTTTGACTGAAGCACCATTAAATCCACGTCCAAATAGAGAAAAAATGGCTGAAATTATGTTTGAGACATTCAACACACCTGCTTTATATGTAGCAATGCAAGCAGTCTTATCACTATATGCTTCTGGTCGTACTACCGGGTGTGTTATTGATATTGGTGACGGTGTTTCTCACGTCGTGCCAATTTTCGAAGGATTCGCTTTAAGCCATGCTATCCAGAGAATTGATCTTGCAGGTCGAGATATTACCACCTACTTACAAAGACTTTTAAGACAAAAAGGATACTCTTTTACCACCTCTGCGGAAAAACAGATTGTTAGGGATATAAAAGAGAAATTGTGCTATGTCGCGATTGACCCTGAGAAAGAAATGATGCTGAGCAAAAAGGTTGCCGGAATGGAGAAAAGCTACATGCTCCCTGACGGAGAGACCATCAACGTCGGCGTAGAACGATTTTTGGCTCCTGAATGCTTCTTTAATCCAAGTGTCATCGGGAAAGAGTTGGAGCCACTTGACGACGTGATTGTTGGAGCTATCTCTGAATGTGATGTCGACCTCCGCCGAGATCTTTATGCAAACATCGTTCTCTCGGGTGGAAGTACAATGTTTCCCGGGATAAAGGAACGATTAACCAAAGAAATAAAGGAACAAATCCCAGAGAGCGTTGACGTAAAAATTATTGCCCCACCAGAACGTATGTACTCCGTATGGATTGGCGGTTCAATTTTAAGCTCACTCAAAACATTCCATCGCATGTGGGTAACCAGACGCGAGTATAAAGAGATGGGTCCGCAAGTTATTCACCGCTGCTTCTAATTCAGCGAAAAATCTTAAAGTTTTTTTATTTACCCTTTTTTTTATTGTTTTTAAAAAATTCCTACTTATAATATTAAATTTTAATCCGATGCCTTATATGATACACTTCATCTATCTCAAGAACTCAAAAAATATTAAAAAGCATAAGGAAATATATATCACGTGAGTCCTAGATACGAATGTAATGATTGTGGTTTTTTATGGATAGATATTGAGGCGAAAGATGTTAAAACTGAAAAGTTTATACAATGTGTAAGCTGTGGATCTAGGAATATCACCCTCCCAAAGACCTTAAAACGTAATACTAAAATAATTATAAAGTTAATAGTTAATTTGATTACAGGAACTATCGGAGCAGGAATTGGTATTTGGCTTCATTCAGCGTATAATTGGGGGGATCTTTGGACTTTAGGTCTGATAGGATTCCTAATAGGATTTGTAGTTCCTACAATTATCATCATCATAGTCATCTGTGAAGAAGGGTAATGATGATCATTAAACAGAAATTGATAACAAAAATAAAAAAATAAGGAAGAATTTAGATTTTTTAGGCAGGTGCGGGTATTGCGAGACCTATTAGCTCCATAGCTTCTGCCACTGTTCCCATGGTATCAATTCTGCTGTTAAAACCTTCGATTTCTGCGAAAAATTGAAGTACTTCATTGAATCGGGCGAAGGCTTCTTCAAGTTTACCTTCCATTATTTCATGTATTTGAATTGCTTTTATACCATTTTTAGTTCTCATTACACCCCCCTCTAAAATTGTTTTTGATATTGTTTCATCGTCCGGAAATTTTTGTGTAGCTTCTATATACTTTTTTCCAACCTCCATAGACTTGGTTGGGGGGTACCATACAGATATCAATATATACATTAATCATCCTCTCTCTTTTTAAAAATTTTTATAAAATTACATAGCACGAATAGATAGTTCCGAATAAAAATTTTTACATTTTTATCAAAAAAATATATATATAGGTAATGGGATTTGTATTGAAGTACATTTCTAGCATTTTATTCTTGCTATGAGAGAAAATTTTAAACTTGTAATTCCTTTCTTATGGTAGCTTGGTTATTATTTGATGAGGATTTTAAATATTTGGTTTTTTAAGCAAAAATTAATAAGAAAAAAAAAATATTAATTCACTTAAATTTTATGTATTTATGTCCTTTATCTTCAAGAATTTTAGATAATAAAACCCTAAATACTGATTCTACATTCTCTCCTGTTTTTGATGAACATTCAATATATTTATGGAATTTATATGGTTTCATTATATCTAACACTTCATCTTTTTTACAAACCCTTTGTTGTTCAAGGTCTAGTTTACCACCAACCATTATGAGAGGTATATATCTAACTGTCTTCCCAAATTCTGGAAGCCACTCATTTAAAGCAATTAAACTTTCATAATTAGTAAGATCAAACATAAAAATTCCTCCAGCTGAACCTTGAGCATAAGA